>NZ_JBGNUW010000024.1:0-192397 GCF_041950495.1 Nonomuraea sp. MTCD27
GTTCACCCTGAAGGTGCATCCGTTCTCTGCGATTTCGTGATCTAGGCAATCCGATCATCGCAGGTCGGAGGCACCTTCCTTGCATCTACCGATCTTCAAAGCGCTTCAGCGGTGAATACCCGAGGCTAATCGGGCAGCGGTCGGGGTGCGCAGGCAAGAGGTGAAGCCTGGCGAGGCTCGGCGGGTGGACGATCTTGAATCGACGCAACGCACGCGAACGCACGCGGACGACGAGAACGCCGCCGAGCTGCACGGCGAACGAGGCCGAACGTCGGCGAAGATCGTTTGGGATCTTGAACAGAAGGTCAGAGCGTTCCCGTTCGTATCTGTCAGGGGCCGCCAGGGTTGCAGTTTGGGTTGCGATACGAGGCCGTCCGGAGCCGTTTTAGATGGACCATGCATAATAATCCGCAGGTTCCGAGTTCTGAGTCGCATGGTTGCCGAAAAATCTTCGGCACCTATCACAGGGTGCGAGCAGAGTAGCCGAGGCGATCCCAGACCACGCGCTGGCGTTCCGGTGACAGGCCCCGATTCCTCATAGCCCGATGCAATAGGTCGAAATCGCACCCCTGCGCGCTCATGTGGTCGAGGAGGGGTTCGTAACGGTCTGCTCTGTCTCGTACGAGTTCCGTTGCCAACCGTAGTTCCAACCGAACCGCAGGAACCTGGTGCGAGCCACACGCGAACCACACGTAGTGCTGCCATGGGCGCGACCAACGCATTCCATACCGTCAGAGTCCACCTCCCTCTCAACGGTGCTTATCTCCACCTTGACCCTGTGCACCTCGTATCTGGCGAAATACTGCGAGGACTCTGGAAGCCACGAGGCAGTATGAAGGCAGGGAAACGAGGCGAGCGCGGAACAGAACTTATCCACATCTTCTCGCCGCGCCGCCAGGAGGTCGATGTCCCCGACAGGAAGTTGAACACCCTGGAGAAGAGCTGCGCTCGTTCCCCCCAGACGGTAAGTGATGTCGGCACCTACGGCTCGCATGGTGGTGAGCACCGTGTCCAGCACCGCAGTGATGTCCACCACTCGGAGAAATATTCCACCGTTGTCCATGACGAGCAGCCTAAGAGCATGAGAATGCGCTATGTCAGTCCTCTCAGGTCACACGCCACGAGTCGGCGTCCCGCCGTGAAATCTCCGGGGCTCGGCACGACGCAGAGAGCGGCGTACTCCGGTGCGCGGGAGGAGGGGAAGTGCAGATCCGAACGGCGAACCCGGTGCTTGGCCACCTGGGAGTGCGTGTGCTGACCTTACTTTCGACAGGGATATGCGTTGACGATCGACGGATGAATCGCCTGGGTCGCCTTCGCCAGGATCGTTTCCGTGAACACACTCTTTCCCGGACGGTGGATCGGTGGCGGGACGCTCGTCCTGGGGCCGGTGATCATGTGTGCCGGATTCCTGCTGCGTTATCTGAGCACGGTCACCGCCCTCAGCCCTCAGCAGTACGCATGGGCCGAGGCACAGCCCTTCGCCGCCTACGGTCAGCTCCTCGCCTACACCTCAGAACCTGCCCTGCTCACCCTCTCCTACGCGGTCTTCGCGCTGGGAGCGATACTGCTCTTTCCCGCGTTCATCACCCTGGCCCAACACGTGGGCGGTGGCCTCGCCTTCTGGGGCGCCGGGCTCCTGGTCGCCGGGCTCTTCGCCCGCCTGTACTTCGCCGGTGCCGACCAGACCGCCTTCCAGCTCACCGAGGTCATCGGGCTGGACCAGGCGACGAGTGCGATCATGAAGGAGTATGTCGACATCTCCTACGGACCGTGGCGCGTACCGGTCTGGGCCTCGGTCGGCCAGTTCGCGGGCTCGCTTCTCCTGGCCGTCGCCGCCTGGCGCTCTGGCCTCTTCGGCACCGCTCGCGCCGTGATGCTGCTGTTGGCCGGAGGCACCTGGATGGGGGTGCTGAAGGGCGCCTCCATTCCTGACGTGCTGGTCGCGGGCCTGCTCTGCGTGGCCCTGGTTCCGCTGGGTACGCAGGTGCTGCGTGCGCGGCTGCCGAGCCCCATCGGCCGTTCGAAGGTGCTGAGCTGGTGAGGGGGAGCGAGGTCACGGAACGTGCCCCGGTTGCGAGCCAGTGGCGCCCTGCTGTTCGGCTACAGCAGGCCGGCCGGCCAGCCAGGCTTCGGCGGGGCCTCGAGTTCGGGGAAGGTCCGCGATGACAAGCCGCTCTCCTGTGGCGGGGTCACTGTGGTCGACCTCGACGGCGCTGCGGCGATTCCCAAGTGTGACGGCCGGCCTCACCTGGTGGTACGCCCGGATGGGCACCGCGTGCCGCTGCTCGACCTCTGGTGAGGTGAGTTATCAGGCCCCGGCCAGGTGGGGCAACCATGGATGCTCGGGCCGTGCCTTGCCGAGCGACTCCCCGAGCCATGAGCGTTGCGTTGCGGTAAGGGTCGGGACGAGGGCGAAGAGGTCCTGCTCATCGTGCGGCCGGAGTACGTCGTTCGCGGCTTCTGCCTCGGCGGCGGTGAGATGGCCCCCGCCTTTGAAGAAGAGAACGACCTCCGGGGCGGCCGTCGGCAGGCCCCATGAGGACAGCCTGACGCAACGTTCCAGCGGAACGGCGATGTTCTGTTCCCTGTTGAGGATCCAGTCGTGGTCGGAGCACTCGTTGAGCAGGAACTCGAACTCGAAGGCCGTGTGCGTCAGGGTTGTCGAGGTGGACAGGGGGCTTCCGAGCTCGGGGACGTGGATGTGGGCGGGGAGGTCGAGTGCTCGAAGATGGCGTGCTGGTCGGGGTGGAAGACGGCGATGTCGACATCGCAGTGATCGCGCGTCTGCCTGCCGAGCCAAGCGTCGGCGGCCCAGCCGCCGCACAGAAACCATGCAGGACGGAAATCGAGGAACAGGTCGCGTACGTATGCGACGGCCTCCGGCACCGGTGTCGCCGCTTCGCGGGAAGAGTGATCACGCATCGTGCGATGGTTGATACCCCCTCTGTGGCGTCCGCACAAGCCGAGCTCCGTTTCAACCTGGGGTGCGCCGTAACAGGGGAAACCCCGCCGAAGGCGGTGGAGACCGCTGCGTCGGCGGATGAGTCGAGCTCCCGGAGTGGACGGCAACCAGAGGGGATAACATCCCGATCATGGCGGATTGGGAGCTTCGTCCGGCTTTGGTGGCGGATGTTGAGGCGGTGGCCGAGTTGCGGGCCGTGGTGCTGAGGCCGGATCTCGAGCGGCTCGGGCGATACGACGAGCACCGGGTGCGGCAGCGGCTGCGGGACGCGTTCGTACCGGAGCACACCTGGATGATCGAGGTGGACGGCACGTCGGCCGGGTGCGTGGCGTTGCGGCCGGCGGAACGTACGTACTGGCTGGAGCACTTCTACCTGGATCCGGATCTGCACGGCAGGGGCATCGGCTCCGCCGTGCTGAGCGGGTTGCTGGAGCGGTGCGACCGCGAGGACGCCGTGATTCGGCTGAACGTGCTGCAGGGCAGTCCGGCCCGCCGGCTGTACGAGCGGTACGGGTTCACGGTGGAGACCGAGGACGAGGTGGACGTATTCATGGTGCGCCACCCGTCCTCGCCGTCGCCTGGGTGAACCAGGTCTTCGCCAACGAGTCCAGCGTCATGGCGAGGACCGGGAGCCGGGGTCACTCGGTGCCTGGGGTCCTTCGCGTGGTGACGTTCATGCGGTTCCAGGCGTTCACCGTGAAGATCAGCGCGATGAGCTGGGCGACAACGTTCGTCATGGTCATGACCCTAGGAGCGCGATCGGCCCACGGTATGGTGCATTCCCATGGATGTTTCGTGGGCCAATTTTCGACGCCGGATGTGGCGGTGAGCGAACGCCGCCCGGACGGCGGCAGCGATCTGCATCTGGAGCTCGCCGGCGGTGGCGGCGCCCGCGTGCGGTTGATGCGGGCGCTGCGCGAGGCGATCGATTCGGGACGGCTGGCGCCCGGCACCCGGCTTCCGCCCTATCGCGCCCTCGCCCTCGACCTGGGAATCGCCCGCAACACCGTCGCGGCCGCGTACTCCGAGCTGGTCGAGGAGGGCTGGCTCACCTCCCGTCAAGGTTCGGGCACGCAGGTCGCGCACCGGGCCGCGCCCGTGGAGCCGGGTACGCGGTGGGGCCCCGCGCGCCCGTCCCGCCCGCGGATCGTCCACGACCTGATGCCCAGCTCCCCTGACGCCGCCGCCTTCCCGCGCTCGTCCTGGATCGCCTCGGCCCGGCGTGCGCTGGTCGCCGCGCCCAGCGACGCCTTCGGCGTGGGCGATCCCCGGGGGCGGCCGGAGCTGCGCCAGGCGCTGGCGGACTACCTGGCGCGGACCAGAGGCGTGCGCACCCGGGCGGACCACATCGTGATCTGCTCGGGTTACGCGCACGGGCTGCGGCTGGTGTGCCGGGTGCTGCGCGGGCCGGTCGCCGTCGAGGCGTACGGGCTCGACTTCCACCGCTCCATCCTCACCGAGGTGGGGCTGACGACCGTGCCGCTCATGGTGGACGACCACGGCGCGCGCGTCGAGGACCTTCCGGCCACGGGCGCACAGGCCGTGCTGCTCACGCCCGCGCACCAGTACCCCACCGGAGGCGCCCTCCACTCCGAACGCCGCGCCGCGGTCATCGACTGGGCCCGGGCCACGGGCGGCCTGCTGCTGGAGGACGACTACGACGGCGAGTTCCGCTACGACCGCGAACCGGTCGGCGCCGTCCAGGGCCTCGATCCCGACCGCGTCGTCTACTTCGGCTCCGCCAGCAAGAGCCTGTCCCCCTCGCTCCGGCTCGGCTGGATGGCCCTGCCCGGCCGGCTGGTGGACGACATCCTCGCCGCCAAGGGCCGGCGCGAGCTCTGGTCAGGGGTGACCGACCAGCTCACCCTCGCCGACTTCATCGCCTGCGGCGCCTACGACCGCCAGTTGCGTCGCATGCGCAAGATCTACCGGCATCGTCGTGACCTGCTCACCGCCCTGCTCGCCGAACGTGCCCCGCACGTCACGGTCAGCGGCATCGCCGCGGGGCTGCACGCCGTACTCGATCTTCCCCCGGACACCGAGCAGGCCACCCTCCGCGCCGCCCGCCGCCTCGGCCTGGCCGTGGACGGCCTGGGCCCGTACCGGCATCCCGGCAGCGCGATGCCACCACGCGACGGCCTGGTCATCGGGTACGGCACACCACCCGAGCACGCGATCACCGCCGCGCTGGAAGCCCTCTGCCTCGCCCTGCCCGACCCGCCGGAAGGTCGCGACGCCGGGCCAGGGCGAGCACCGCGAGGACGGTGATGAAGCCCATGCCGTCCGCCGCATCGGTCACGGTGGCGCGCTCGCCGGTCAGGAAGTCCATGACGAACGTCCTCCTTGTCCCGGCCGGCTCTAACCGCCCGGCCGTCCGCTTTCGGTCAGACCGAGCAGATCCAGCGGCAGCGGGCCATGGTCCTGGCCGCCTACCAGGCCGCTCGGGGCCGCTCGTTCACCGCCGAAGAGCAGCAGGTCGCGTGGGCGGCCGGCCTGTGGCCGGCAGCCCACGACCTCAGGTGGGGATCACTCCACGGGTACGCCGCAGTGTCGGGCAAGGCGCTCTGGACGCGAGCAGCCGAACGCCTCCGCCCAACGCCTCAGCCGAACGCCTCCGCCCAACGCCTCAGCCGAACGCCTCCGGCGAGCGAACGCCTGAGCAGGAACCGGCGTCAGGCGGCGTCGAGGGCCTGGGTGATCTTGCGGGCCATCTCGACCAGGGCCGGACCGGGCTCGCCCTTCTGAGCCTGGGCGGAGGCGTCGATGGCGACCAGGACGGTGGCGCGGAAGTTGTCGGCCTCGGCCGCATCCTGCTGCTTGAGCAGGCTCATGCCCTCGGCGAGGGCGGGGAGGACGACGTCGGCCAGTGAGGCGACGGTCTTGCCGTACTTGATGCCCTTGGGTGCCTTGGTCAGCACGTGTCCGACGGTGCCGGTGGCGGAGGTCAGGGCGATGGATCCGTGGGTGGCGACCTTGTGGGCCGAGCCGGCGGCGCCGGCGGCGGACATGAGGGAGACGGCGCCCCAGGCGGCGGTGCGGAGGGTGAGCTTGTCCTGGTCGGTGAGGGTGATGGTCATGGTGTGCTCCTTCAGAACCGGGTGGTATGGCCTCTACGATCGCGGAGCGTTCTGATACCGGGCCGTCCCCGACCTGACACGACCGCTGACAGCGGAGTGCGGGACAGCGGCCGCGCCGAGGCACCTCGACCTTTCAACCTTCGTAGTGGCCATGGTGCCGTTGACGCCGGCGTTCGAAGTAGCCCATGACCATGAAGAACGCCCCGGTGAAAGCAGTGAGGGCGAGACAGAGGAACAACGACGTCAGCGTGAACACGTTCTTCGCTCCGGCCACGGCACTGATCAGCAGGATGACGCCGATGAAGGCGCCGAAGGCCGGGCCGGCGATCAGCCCGAGGAGCACGGGATGCGCCGCAGAGAATCGCGGACCGCGGCCGGGTTTGGCATCGCCGCCCAAGAACGTATCGAGTCGCCAGAACCAGCCGGCAAGGAGTTTCGACAGGCGCACAGGCATCCATTTCAGGGGGAGGTTCAAGAGACGGAGTCGCGGGCTGATCGATGGGAACGATTGTCTCCGGTACGTGGGGTGAGGCGGTCGCCGATCTCGTAGTCCGTCAAAGTCAGAGCCCCTCAGCGATCAGGCACCCCGCAACGGGACACGCGGAATGTGCGAGTGGAGGGGTGAGGGTGGACACTCGCTGGGGCAACGAATAGTGATTTCGGGTCGTTCCTGCGCCGCCCGGCCCGCCATTGACGGGGGCATCGACGCGCCCGGCTTCTTACACGCTCAAGGGGACCATCCGGCTGAGCCGGGTCGGGTTCTGTCCGCTGACCGGGGCCGGCGGACGTCGTGAGAGCTGGGCGGCGAGCCGGCTCAGGCGCTCGGCCGGGCTGCTGGTTACCTGCCGGGAACGCTGCAGGAAGAGCCATGGCATCGGATGGTGCCGGCCTGCGCCGGCAATCCCCGTGGCGCGGAAACTGCTCGAACGGTCAACGTACGGGGACGTCCGCGGTCAGGTCCAGCATCCCGACCGTCTGGCCTCTGTTCTGCTCCCCGGTGAGCTCGAAACCCAGCTTCAGGTAGAAATTCTCCGGACCGCCCTCGCCCGTCTCCCAGCTGACGTACATCCGGTGCCGCCGCGGCGCCTGATCTCGGCGGCGACCGACGCGACGGCGAAGCGGCCGACCCCGCGGCCCTGCGCCTCCGGAATGACGTTGAGGCGCCACAGGCCGGACCGGAAGTCGGTTCCCGGTGGTTCCAGTCGAGGTCGAGGAAGGCCATGAGGAAACCCACGGCGCTGTCGCCGTCCAGAATGAGGCGGGGCCAGGCCATTCTCGGGTGGACATACGCCTCAGCCAGCGACTTCACCACCGGCGAGACGAAGCGCTCCTGGTCGGGGCGGACTTTCACGGCGATGGCCGTTTCGAGGTTGGACGGGGTGACGGGCGCCAGCCGGAGACCTGTCGTCATGCGAGCACCCTATGACTCGTCATGAACGTCTCATCCGGCTGTCGCGCGTGCCGGACGATCAGCGATCGATGGCCAGCTTCACGCCGAGCCCGACGAAGATGCCTCCCGTCGCGACATCGATGCGACGGCGGACCGCCCGCCGGTGGCGCAGCCACTTTCCGATACGGCCGGCGAGCACCCCGACCGTGCCGTCCACCACGAACTCCAGCGCGATCAAAATGGCGCCGAGGACGGCGAACTGCACCCACACCTGGCCCAGAGCCGGATTGATGAACTGGGGCAGGAAAGCGATCGTGAACGTCACCATCTTCGGGTTCAGCAGATTGGTCATCAAGCCGCTGAGGTACGCGCGACGGCCCGACATGCCCCCGCCCATCTCGATCTCCGGCTGGTCGTTGCGGTGGCGAATGGCCTGGACGCCGAGGTAGATCAGGTAGGCGGCGCCGACGATCCGTACCACCGTGAAAGCGATGGGCGCCGCCTCGAAGAGGGCCGCGAGTCCCGCGGCGGCCACCACGACATGAACCGCCTCGCTGCTGGCCACGCCCGCGGTGGCCAGCAGGCCGGCCCGAGGGCCGCCGCGCATCCCGCAACCCAGCACGAACAGCATGTCCGGCCCCGGCGTGACCATGGCGATGACGGTGGTGACGGTGAACAGGGCCAGCAGGTGGGGGTCGAGTGGCATGTGCCCATTGTCACATGGTGTCCGACTGGAGGTACGCCCCTGCCGTTCCCCGATCACCCGCGGGCCGACCAGTCCATCCAGCCCCCGTGCATCGCGGAGATGGCGACCGGTTCGTGATCCAGCGCCAGCACGTACGAGACCGTGTCGGACGGGGGTGGCTGGTGGAGGCGGGCGGTGATGTCCGGGAGGACGTCCGGTCCCTCCTGGGAGATCCAGTGGCCGTCGAGGCGTTCGACCTGCTCCACGAACGTGGCCCGGTCCGCCTCCGGCACGTAATAGAGGACCGCGGTGTGGAAGACGACGAGCGTGGCGGAGGGAGGGGCCTGGGCGGCCAGGCCGGCGAGAGCGGTGGTCAGGTCGCCCCGCACGATGCGCGGCGGGTCGGACTGGGCCAGGGCGATGGCCGTGTTCAGGCGGCGCAGCCGGTCGCGTTGTCCGGGCCAGACCAGCGTGCGCAGCCACTGGACGTCGTCCGGGTTGGTGACGTCCAGGGGGTTGAGGTCCAGGCCGGCCCGCCAGGCGACCGTAATCGGGCCGGGCTCGGCGAACCGGGCGGGCGGGGTGCCCTTGACCTGGCACTGCAGTCGCAACGGGCTGTCCGCGGCCCCGACCGGGCCGTCGCCGTGCGGATCGCTGTAGGAGTGGCCGTGCCGGTCGGTGTGGGCGTAGCCGTGCGGGTCGGTGTAGGAGTAGGTGTAGGCGTAGCGGTCGGGGAGGAGGCAGAGGCCGGCCGAGGCGCCGACCTCGATCAGTGCCAGCGGCTGCGGGAGCGAGGCGAGCAGGGGGTACAGCGCGGCGCACCTGGCCGGCTCGTTGGTCTGCGTCCGGCGGGAGAGCATCGTCGCGACGATCGTGTCGCGGTTGGCGAGGACGGCGAGCCGGAAGTCGTCGTAGCCGGACGGGGTGCCGCTGACGTACCGGGTGGCGGCGAAGAGCAGGTTGGGCTGCCGCTTGGCGGGCGGGAGGGCGGACAGCAGGTCGAGCAGGTCACGGTCGCCCGCCACGCCGAGGGCGAGCTGCTCGTAGAGCGGTGACGCGCCGCGCGCCTCCATGGCCGCGAATCGCCGGTACTGCTCTGCGGTGTCCGCCACGATGGTCTCCGATCGTCATCATGTGGTCATGGGCGCATGGGTGTACGTACGGGGCTGGCTGGAGTTCTACGGGCAGCGGTCACAGGCGGAGCGCGCCATCCGGGACGGCGGCGACCCGGCCGGCTGGACGTTCCCCGACGGCGGCTGGCTGGAGGCCGCCTGCTACGCCAGGGCCGTGCGCGCGAGCGCCCTCGACGACCTGCTCGACCTGGTGCGCCGGATCGCCGCCCTGCCCGCCGCCGACGAAGACGGTGATCGGGTCTGCGGGCTGTTCCTCGCCTTCCAGGAGGGGGACGGGCAGAGCGAATGGCAGGTGCGCGACGGGGAGGTCTTCGTCGGCCCGGCCGCGCCGCGCCACGACTACCTGTGGAAATAGGTCTCTTCGAGCTTCCAGTAGTCCTCGGACACCGTCATGGCGATCATGAACCGCCCCTTCCCGCGCGTACGCTTCCAGGCTTCCGGCCACGGCTCGCCCTCCGGCGCCCAGTGGTACGGGTTGTACATTCCCCCGTCCGGATCCCACACCTGCGAGCCGGGCATGGTGTCCAGACGGGCCTCGCTGCGGGAGCTCGCGAACGCCATCGTCACGCCGTCGCAGGCGAGCTCCGGGAGGTCGCCGGGGTCGTAGGGGTGCGAGTCGCCCCGGGAGCGCAACTTGCCGCCGAACTCCTTCCAGTAGCCCCGGACGTCGGCGACCTCGGCGGGGCAGCTGTCGAAGCGGTCGAGGAGGGCGTCCACGTTTCCGTTCCAGAGGTAGGCGCGGTTCAGGGTGAGCGTGCACTTCGCGGTGAAGTTCTCGTCGTTCTTGGCGTCGTCGTTGCCCTTCCTGCACCGGTCGAGGCCGCTCCGGGGCAGCTCCCGCCGCACGCCGGCGGTGCGGGCCGCCCGGTCGAGCCGGTCGGTGAGCGAATCCCTGGCCGCCGCCCGCAGTTTCACGATCTGCGGGGCCGAGGGGGAGGTGATGGCAGGCGGGTCGGGCGAGCAGCCGAGTAGGGCGGTGAGGGCCGCTGTGGCCAGGGCGAGGGCGAGGGCGAGGGCCGACCGGCGGCGCGCACGGCCCGAGGACATGGTGACGGCCATCGCGGGGCGCTCCGCCGAAGAGCCACGGTTCGCGTTTCGACGAAGAACAGGGCGATGGCCGCGGCAACAGTCTGGTGCCTGTCCGGTCATGCCGTGAAGTCAGAACGCGACCGGTGACCCCTACTTGTTGTCACTTGGCCGGCCGGGCGTCGAGATGGCTGGTGACGGGCGGGCCGGGGCTGCGGCCCGCCGGCGGGTATTCGCAGTCGAGCTGGCTGACGTCCACGTCCCGGCTGTCGTTCCAGCCCTCGCCCTCCCGGGCGGTGTAGACGAACGTGCAGGCCCGGCCGTGGGAGTCGCTGAAGTTGGAGACGTAGATCTCGTCGTCTTCGGCGCATCCGGCCAGGGTCGCTGCGGCCAAGGCGCACAGCAACGCGGCGCTCCAGCGGCTCATGCCCGCAGTGTACGTCCGGGAGGGCAGGTCCGGAAGATCAGCCGTCGTCGAGATGATCGTTCAGCAGGTGGAAGAAGACGTCGCCGCGGACGATCTCGAACGGGTCGGAGAGCAGGTCACTGAGCTCGGCGATGTCGCTCGGCGTCCAGTTCCAGGCGTTGACCGCGCCGGCGATGAACAGCGGCCGCCCGCCGTCCCACCCCTCGATGCGCTGCACCAGCGTGTCCCGGTACTCCTGCGCTCTGCCCTGCGGCGAGAAGTTCCCGATGACGGGCCGGCCGGCCAGGTGGAGCTGCAGGTCACCGGTCTCCCACGACTGGATGATGCCGCGCAGCGGGGTGTTCTTCCGGTACGAGGCCACGATCCGCTCGTCGAAGGCCACCCAGCCGTCGCCTTCGGGGTTGCGATGGTTGTAGGCGTAGACCAGGTCCATCCCCGTACGGCGCAGGAAACGGCCGGTGAGCTCGGTGTAGGCGTCCAGGTCGGCCACCGGCCAGGAGCCGGGGTAGGTGTAGCCCGCGCCGGAGGGTCCGGCGATCAGCAGGTCGTTGCCGGTGGCGGTGCGCTGGTAGTACGCCAGCAGCGCCGGCCCGATCTCGGCCAGCAGCGGGCTGACCGTCCAGTTGACGGGCACGCGCCCGCGCGCGGGGTCGTCCCAGATCTGCCGCATCCGGCGCTGGCAGTACTGGATGTTGTCGCCCTCGCCGACGGTGAGCGTGAGGTAGACCCGGTTGCGCAGGGTTGCCGGCGGCCTCGGGCGTACGCGGTCGGAGACCTTGGCGGCGACGCCCGCGTGCACGGTGGCGTTCATGTAGTAGTCGGCGGGCACGACCTCGACGGCGTGTTGCGAGGCCCGGTCCACGCCGCCCCACTCCCCGGCCACGTCGTTGGCGAACCAGCCCGCGTACGGCGTGGTCGGCGCCACCTTGCCGAAGATCTCGTCCAGCAGCTCGCCGGTGGGGCCGCTGGGCGGCAGCCAGAAGACCATGGCGCGCGTCGCCACCGTGTAGTCGCGGAAGTAGGGGAAGGGCTCGACCCGGGTGGGGGCGGTGGTGGTGGCGGTGACCAGGAACTGGTTCCACAGGTCCACCTCGACGAGGAGCTGCCGGGCGCCGGCGGGGGCGGTGAAGCGGTAGACGAAGTAGTTGCCGCCGTCGGCGAAGCGGTTGGAGTCCCCGCCGATGGCGGAGTTGAGGCCGTCGAAGAGGTACGGGGTCTCGGCGTCCGTACCGGGGGTGAAGGAGGCGATCTGCGTGCCGTCGGCCCTGACCACGACCGAGCCGACCGAGGCGCCCCAGCCGTCGTCGCCCAGGGAGTCCTGGAAGCGCAGGTAGACGCCGTCCTGCCCGGACAGCTCCGGGCTGAGGTCGAACGTGCGCACCTCCCGGTTGGAGGAGTCCCGCACCCGCTCGGTCTCCCTGGCGACCTCGCGCCACTGGACGCCCTCCACCCGCACCGTCCTGGTGGGCGGCAGGCCGCCGAGCAGGGCGTGGTTGCAGCGGGGGAACAGGGTGTCGAGCTGCCAGCGGTAGGTGGCGAGCACGTCGTCCGGGTCGAAGCGGCCGCGGAGGTCGGTGATGACCCTGAGGCCGTGCTCGGCGGCCTGCTCGGCGGTGGCGGCGACGGCGTTCTCCAGCCCGGCCAGGGTGGTGGCGACGTTCACCGAGTCCGGGACGGCCGGGTCGTGCAGGATCGCGCCGCGGACCTCGCCGCGGTGGCGGGCGATCAGGTCGAGGGGGCGGTCGTGGCGGGTGACGGCGGCGCCGGTGCTCGACAACCAGCGGACGTCGTGGTCCTCGGCGCTGTAGTTGAAGTAGAGGCGCGGGCGGCGGCGGTTGACGACTCCCTGGAGGGTGGTCAGGAGTAGCTGGTCGTTTCCGTGCAGGGTGCTGATGTCGGCGAAGTCCAGGCGGGTGGGGCGGCCGAAGCCGGGCAGGAGGGGGACGGCGGCGCGGGTGGCGGAGGCGGCGGCGGGGGAGGTGGGCAGGGTGAGCCCGAGCCCGCCGGCCGCGAGGACCACGCCGTTCGCCCAGAGGAAACTACGTCGAGACACCATCGGCGTTCACTGCTCCTCATGGGGAGACCAGGACTGACAGCGTTGTCATCAGCGAACGTAACAACGTGACGGAATGTTGTCCATGGTGTTAGAGCGCCGGCGACTCAGTCGAACTCGCCGGCGTCGCCGACCCTGGCCGCCACGCTCGCCCGGTCGGGCCGCAGGCCCGGGACCGCCCTGGCGACCTGGTCGTCGAGGCTCATGAACGCGACCAGGTTGCTCACCGCGTGGGCCGGGTCCGCTTTGATCCGGTCGATCTCCTCCTGCTTCTGCGCGGGCGTCGCGTCGGGGCCGACGTGCCAGACGCCCTCCCTCTCGATCAGCTCGACGGCCGCGTTCGTCAGCGCCTCGACATCGGCGATCGACATGATCATCTGGACTTCGACGTGGACTTCCCGTTGCTCGTGTGCCATGGTGCCCAGCCTAGGGAACCCGCCCCGGCCGCGAACGGGCGGCGGAACCGTACTTTCGGCCGGTACGCCGCCTGAGCCCCGGCTCCTAACCTGTGCATTGTGCGGGAGCTGGAGCGGTGGGCGGACGCCGGGCTCGGCGTCGCGTTCGCGGTGGTGCTCGCCTTCTGGGCCTACCAGATCGCGGACAGCTGGGGCGGCGGCTACTGGCTGTTCGACTGCGCGGCGGGCGCGGTGGTGTGCCTGCTCGCCCTCGTACGCCGCCGCCACCGGCTGTGGACGGCGGTCGCCGGCCTGGCGGTCGCGGGGGTCGCCATCCTGGTCGCCCGGTTCGCCGGACTGCCCGCCGAGCCCGGGCCCGGCATGACCTTCGGGCTCTCCGTGCTGATCGGCTCGGCCGCCAGGGTGCTGCCGGTGCCGCAGGCCGCCGGCGTCGCGGCCGGCGGGCTCGCGGTCGTCCTGGGCAGCCCGCTCGCCATGAGCACGCACGCCTCCGCGACCGTGCTGGCCGGCGTGGCCTGGATCGCCGCCCTCGTGACGGGGGTGTGGCAGCGGGTGCTCGAGGATCGCCGCAGGGACGCCGCCGAGCGCGTACGCCGCAACGAACGCCTGGAGCTGGCCCGGGAGCTGCACGACGTCGTCGCGCACCACGTCACCTGCGTCGTGCTCCAGGCCCAGGCCGCCCGGCTGGTCGCCCGCAAGGCCCCCGAGAGGGTGGCGGGCTCGCTCGCGGACATCGAGCTGGCCGGCTCGGACGCGCTGGCCGCGACCCGGCGCGTCGTCGGCCTGCTGCGCGAACCCGGCGGCGGCGCATCCGCCGCCTTCGGGCCGGCCGAGCGGCTCGGGGAGCTGGTCGGCCGCTTCCACGGGCCCCCGGTGTCCCTGCGGCTGCCAGACGGGGAGCCGGTGTGGCCGTCCCAGGTGTCCGGGACCGTCTACCGGGTCGTCCAGGAGTCCCTGACCAACGTCTCGCGGCACGCCCCGCACGCCGGCTCGGTGACCGTCAGCGTCGCGCAGCGCGGCGGCGCGCTGGCGGTCGAGGTGGCGGACGACGCCCCGCCCCCGCCGGCCCGCCCGCACCGGGGCGGCGGCTATGGCCTGGTGGGGATGCGCGAGCGGGTCGAGGCCCTCGGCGGCACGCTGGCGGCGGGCCCGCGTCCCGGGGGCGGCTGGTCCGTCCTCGCCACGCTGCCCCTCCCGCCCGGACCCGGTGGGCGGTCGTGAGCATCACGGTCCTGCTGGCCGACGACCAGCCGATGATCCGGGACTGCCTGCGCCTCATCCTCGAGGACCAGCCCGACATCCGCGTGGTCGCCGAGGCCGCGGACGGTGCCGCGGCGGTCGCCCTGGCCCGCCGGCTGCGCCCCGACGTGTGCCTGGTGGACGTCCAGATGCCCGGACTCGACGGCATCGAGGTCACCGCAGCCCTGGCCGGTCCAGGCATCCGCGACCCCCTGCGGGTGATCGTGGTCACCACCTTCGACCTCGACGAGTACGTCCACGGCGCGATCCGCGGCGGCGCGGCCGGCTTCGTGCTGAAGGACGCCGGCCCCGACCTGCTCGTCGAGGCGGTACGGGCCGCGCACGCCGGCGACGCGCTGATCTCGCCGCAGATCACCCTGCGCCTGCTGCGCCACCTCACGAGGACCGAGCCCGCCCGCCGGGCCGTCCAGATGCTGTCGGAACGCGAGAAGGAGGTCGTCCGAGCCGTCGCCCGGGGGTCCACCAACCAGGAGATCGCCGCCGAGCTGTGCATCTCGCTGAGCACCGTCAAGGGGCACGTGTCCGCCGTACAGGCCAAGCTCGGCATGCGGAACCGGGTCGAGGTCGCCGCCTGGGCCTGGGAGCGGCGCCTGGTGGGCTGACGCCCCGGGGCTAGCCTCCCGGGTAGGTCCGCAGTTCCTTGCGGGACGGCAGGCCGAGCTTGCGCAGCACGTTCGCGACGTGGCTCTCCACCGTGCGCCTGGACAGGAACAGCGCGTCCGCGATCTCCTGGTTCGTCTTCCCCGCCGCCGCCAGCAGCGCCACCTCGCGCTCCCGCGACGACAGCGTCTGCCCGTGGGACGGGCGGCCGCCCCGCCAGGGGTACGGGATGGGCACGCCGTTCTGCCGCATGACCCGGGAGACCCGAGCGATGTCGCGATCCGCCCCCATCGCCCCGTACGCACGCAACGCCGCCTCCAGCAGCACCCCGCCCCCGTCCACCCCGTCATCGGGTGTGTCGCGCTCGCAGCGCCACCGGCCCAGGCGCTCGCAGGTCAGGGCCTCCTCGTAACGCAGTCCGGCCGCTCGGAGCACCGCACGGGCCTGGTCGAGCAGCCGGTCGGCGCGTTCGGGCTCCGCCGCGCGCGCCAGGACGGCCTGGGCGGTCAGCAGGGCGGCCTGCGCGATCGGCGCGTCGGCCCCCTCGATCCCGGCCCGCAGCTCCTCCACCAGCCCCGCCGCCGCCCCCGCGCCCAGCCCTCGCACCGCCCCGCCGCCATCCATTGCGTCCAGGGAATCCAGCGCGTCCAGGGCGTCCACCAGGCACAGGACGCTCTCGGCGCCCCACACCCAGTTGCCCTTGGCACGGGCCAGGGCGAGGGCGGCGGTGGCCTGTTCGGCGGCGCCCGCGGCGTCGTCCAGGGTCAGCAGCAGCCGCGAGAGCGTCATCCGCGCCGGGATGAGCGGCCACACCGCGCCCACCCGCTCCGCGATCGCGATCACCTCGCGCAGGCACTCCGTGGCCTGGTCGGCCGGGCCGGTGGCGGCCAGCAGGGCCCCGAGCAGCAGGCGCGAGTCCAGGGACGCGGCGGCGAACGTGGCCGCCGCCCCGCCCAGGCTCCGCAGGCGGGCCTCGATCCCGTCCCACCGCCCGGCCGCGTGGTCCACGGCGGCCGTCACCAGGGCGACGACCTCCGTCACCCGCAGGTACTCGGCCTGGCCGGCCACGCGGCGGCCCTCGGCCAGCAGTGCTGTGGCGCGGTCGAGCCGGCCGATGTGCAGGGCGCCCTGGGCCCAGTTGAGGCAGGCGCGGGCGTGCTCCCTGGGCGTGGCGCGCAGCCGGTCGTCGGCCAGCAGGTCGTCGATGAGCCGCCAGCTCGCCGGGTCGCCCTGCTCCAGCAGGAGGGAGGCGCGCGCGATGCGTACGGAGATGGCGACGTCGGGGTCGCCGCTGCGGCGGGCGGCCGCGTCCGCCTGGTCGCAGCGCGCGGCGTGCTCGCCGACGTGCCGGTCCACGACGGTCTCGGGCGCGGCCAGCACGGCCAGCGCGCGGCCCAGGAGGTCGGGCCGGTCGCCGAGGTCGTCGACGGCGCGCTCGATCTGGAGGTAGCCGGCGCGCGCCTCGCCGTGCTGGCGCAGCAGGCGGCCGAGCGCGAAGCGCAGCTCGCCGCGCAGGTGGGCGGGCAGCGGCTCGGTGGCCAGCAGGCGCTCGAGTATCGGTACGGCCTCCGCGTGCGCCAGCCCGTCCACCGCCACCCGGCCGAGCTTGACGGCCAGCCGCACGCGTACCTCGCTGGACAGCTCACCGGCCTGCCCGGAAGGCGAGCCGGTCGGCCCGGACACGGCGGCGGCCGCGCCGGACGGCTCGCCGATCTCCAGTGCCTGGAGCAGGAACCGGGCCGCGGTGGCGTCGTTGCCGTGGGAGAGGGCCGTGTCGGCGGCGGCCTCGGCGTTGCCCACGAAGTCCGCGGTCCGCCCGGCATGCCGGAAGTGGTGAGCGAGCCGGGCGACCGGCCGGGGCCCGGCGCCGGACTCCAGGGCCCGGGCGGTCCTGAGGTGCAGCCAGCGCCGCCCGGACACGGCCACGGACTCGTACACGATCTGCCGCGCCAGCGCGTGCCGGAACCGGCAGCGGCCGTCCTCCTCGTGCAGCAGCCCGACCGCCTGCGCCCGGGCCAGCGCCCTGGCCACCTCGGGCGGGCTGCGGTCGCTGACCTCGGCCAGGACCCGGTCGTCGGGGGTCATGCCGATGACGGCCGCGGCCCCGAGGATCTCCTGCGCCGCGGCGTCGAGCGTGGACAGGCGCTGCAGCACCACGTCCCGCAGCACGGTCGGCACGGCCAGACCGGCCAGCACGTCGGGGCGGGCGGGGATCTCGTTCGCGGGCAGCCGCTCCAGCAGCGTGCGGAGCACCTCCTCCACGACGAAGGGGATGCCGCCGGTCTTCTCGTAGAGGGGCTCGGTGAACGTGCGGGGGAGCCCGGCCTTGAGGATGCTCCCCGCGAGCGCCTCCACCTCCGGCAGGTTCAGCGGGGTCAGGCCGACCGTGCGCGCGGGGCCCGAGGGAGACCGGGCGAACGCCTCGCGGATGGGGAGCAGGCCGGCCTCGGTGCGTATGGTGAGGATCACCGTCACGTCGCGCGGCAGGTGGGCGGCGAGGAAGGCGAGGAAGTCGTGGGTGCCGCCGTCGGCCCAGTGCACGTCCTCCAGCACGAGCACCAGCGGGCTCAGGTGCTCCAGCAGGGCGACCGCCGCCCGGAACACCCGGTGCCGCTCCGCCCGCTGGTCGGGCAGCGGGGGCAGCGGCGGGGGCAGGTGCTCGGCGATCTCCGGCAGCAGCGGCGCCAGCGCCCCCACCACGGGGTTGGGCGGCCGGGAGCGGGCCAGCTCGTCCCCGGCCAGGCGGAAGGCGTCGAGCAGGGGTGACAGCGGCAGCGGCTCCTGGAGCTGCTCGCACTGCCCCACGAGCCGGCGCGTCCCGGCCAGGTCGGGCGCCGCGAACAGCTCGGCGACCAGGCGGCTCTTGCCGATGCCCGCCTCGCCCTCGACCAGGGCGAGCGAGGGCGGGGAGGCGATGACCGAGCGCAGGAGCGCCAGCTCGGACCGGCGGCCGATGAGCACGTCGGACAGCGAGCCCGAGGGGGCCGGTCCCAGGGGCATGCGGCCAACCCCCTACCTGCGCTAATGGCGATATACCAGCGCAAACAGGCTACCGGATCTTCAACTCCCGTTAAGTGCCGCCCAAAAATCCGTATACGGTACGGATGCCTCCGCCACCCGCCCCTCAATAGCGTCGGCGATCGTCCGCGTGACGCGCGGTGACGCATGAAGGGGCGACGATGCATCTGTCCACATCCCCTGGATTTCCCAGACGATTGGCGACGACCGCGGCAGTGACCGCGCTGACGATGGCCGGGCTCGCCTGGCCCGGTTCGGCCCCCGCGATGGCGGGCTCGGAGGAGCAGAAGACCTACATCGTGCGGATGGCCGCCGACCCCGTCGCGACGTACGAGGGCGACGTGGCCGGCCTGTCCAAGACCAAGCCCGCCGAGGGCGAGAAGATCGAGCCTCGCTCCGCCGAGGTGACCGAGTACGTCGACCACCTGAAGGGCCGGCACGACGCCGCGCTGAAGAAGGTCGGCGGCAGGAAGCTCTACGAGTACGTCTACTCCTACGGCGGTTTCGCCGCCCGCATGACCGCCTCCCAGGCGGCGCAGCTGCGGGCGTTACCCGACGTCCTGACCGTGACCGAGGATCGGAAGGTCTCGGTGGCCACCTCCTCGACGCCGTCGTTCCTGGGCCTGGACGCCCGCGGCGGCCTGTGGGACCAGCTCGGCGGCCCCACCGGCGGCAGGAAGGGCAAGGGCGCCGGCGACGGCCTGGTCATCGGCGTGATCGACAGCGGTATCTGGGCAAGCAGCCAGAGCTTCGCCAACCCGGACGCGAGCGGCAAGGCGTATGAGCCGGTGCGCGGGTTCAACGGCACCTGCACGACCGGCAGCCCGGACGAGTCCTGGGACGCGGCGCTGTGCAACGGCAAGATCGTCGCGGCCAGGCACTTCGACGCCGGCTGGGGCGGCGACGCGGCGCTCAAGGAGCAGCTCCCGTGGGAGTTCGCCTCGCCGCGCGACTACAACGGGCACGGCACGCACACAGCCTCCACGGCGGCCGGCAACCATGACGTGGCCGTGACCGGCCCGGCCGCGGCGTTCGGCAAGATCAGCGGCATCGCGCCGCGGGCCAGGATCGCCGCGTACAAGGCGCTGTGGTCCACCCAGGACGCCGCCACGGCCAACGGCTACTACTCCGACCTGGTCGCCGCCATCGACCAGGCGGTGGCCGACGGCGTGGACGTGATCAACTACTCGGTCTCGGGCACCAGCACCGACTTCCTCGACCCGGCCGAGGTGGCCTTCCTGGCCGCCGCGGAGGCGGGCGTCTTCGTCGCCGCCGCAGGCGGCAACAGCGGCCCGGCCGCGAGCACCGTGGCGCACCCGTCCCCCTGGGTGACCACGGTCGCGGCCGGCACGCACAACCGCGGCACGCAGGGCTCGGTGACGCTCGGCAACGGGGCCGCGTACACCGGCGCCTCGCTGGCCGCCACGAAGGCGGGCCCGGCGCCGCTCATCGACGCCGCGGCGGCGGGGCTGCCCGGCGCCGACGCCACGCGCGTGGCGCAGTGCTGGGCCGCCAGGGACAACGGCGGCACGGCGGTGCTCGACCCGGCCAAGGTCAAGGGCAAGATCGTGATCTGCGACCGTGGCGTGACGCCGCGGGTCAACAAGAGCGTCGCGGTCGCCGAGGCCGGCGGTGCGGGCGTGATCCTCACCAACACCGACGACAACTCGCTCAACTCCGACCTGCACACCATCCCCACCGTGCACCTGTCCGACAAGGACCGGCAGGCGGTCAAGGACTACGCCGCCACGGACGGCGCGACGGCGACGGTCGAGCAGGCGAAGATCACCAGCGACGCCCCCGCTCCGTACGTCGCCGCCTTCTCCTCCCGGGGCCCGCTCAGCGCCGGCGGCGGCGACCTGCTCAAGCCCGACCTGACCGCCCCCGGCCAGGACATCCTGGCCGCCTACGCGCCTCCGGGCGCGAACGGGCTGGAGTTCAACGTCTCCAGCGGCACCTCCATGGCCGCCCCGCACGTCGCCGGGCTCGCCGCGCTGCTGAAGGACCTGAACCCGCGCTGGTCGCCGATGGCGATCAAGTCCGCGCTGATGACCACCGGCTCCGACGTCAAGGACGGCCCCTCCACCGACCCGACGGTGATCTTCGGCCAGGGCGCCGGCCACGTCACCCCGAACGGCGCCGCCGACCCCGGCCTGGTCTACGACAGCGGCATCAAGGACTGGCTGGCCTTCCTCTGCGGCACGACCAAGGCCGTCGAGCCCAAGGCCTGCGACGACCTGTCCGGGAAGGGCTACTCGTTCGACGCGAGTGACCTGAACGTGCCGTCGATCGCGATCGGCAGGCTGCCGGGCACGCAGACCGTCACCCGCAAGGTGACCAACGTCGGCCGCTCGACCGCGACGTACACCGCCTCCGTCACCGGCCTGGACGGGGTCACCGCCAAGGTCTCCCCGAGCCGGCTCACCCTGAAGGCGGGGCAGACCAGGTCGTTCACGGTGACGTTCACCCGGACCACGGCCCCGATGAACGCGTACGTGGGCGGGCAGCTCACCTGGAAGGAGCGCCGGCACGCCGTACGCGTCCCCGTCCTCGTGCGGCCGGTGCCCGAGAAGTGGGCGGCCACGTACGGCGTCACGGGCGGGAACGACTCCGCCGAGTTCATCGTCACCGACCCCGGCGGCAAGCGCGTCTACGTGACCGGCGCGAGCTACGGGTCCAGCCCCGGCCTGCTCACCCCGAGCATCGCCACCGTCGCCTACGACGCGGCCACCGGTGCCGAGCTGTGGAGCAAGACCTACGCCGGCCCGGCGGGCGACTTCGACGAGCCGCACGGCCTGGAGGTGAGCCCCGACGGGAGCAAGGTCTTCGTGGTCGGCATCAGCGCCGGCAAGGAGACCGGCAACGACGCCGTCACGCTCGTCTACGACGCCGCCACGGGCGAGCAGCTCTGGGCGGCCCGCCACACCGGCCCCGGCGCGGGCACGGAGTTCGGCAACGCGCTGGCTCTCTCGCCGGACGGCAGGACGGCGTACGTCACCGGCATGACCACGCGGGCCGAGGCGGGCGACGAGTCCTACTTCACGGTCGCCTACGACACCGCCGACGGGAAGCAGAAGTGGCTGGCCCACTACGACGGTCCTGGCTCGGGCACCGACGACGCCCGGGTGATCAAGGTGACCCCGGACGGGACCAGGCTCTTCGTCAGCGGCCAGAGCCAGGGTGAGGCCGGCACCGGCCTGTCCGACTGGGGCACGGTCGCCTACGACGCCGCCACCGGCGCCCAGCTGTGGACGGCCCGGCACAACGGGCCGGAGAACGGGATCGACATCCCCTCGGCCATGGTGGTCGCCGGCGACGGGAAGACGGTCTTCCTCAGCGGCAACAGCAACACGCCGGACACGCAGAGCGACCTGATGACCATCGCGTACGACACCGCCACGGGGAAGGAGACGTGGGCCGACCGCTACGACGGCCCGGCGCACAAGAGCGACGTCCCGCACGACATGACGCTCGCGCCCGGCGGCGGCAAGCTCTACGTCACCGGCAACACCGAGGGCGAGGGCACGGGGTCGGACTTCACCACGATCGCCTACGACCCGGCCACCGGGCAGCGGTCCTGGGTGCAGCGCCATGACGGGCAGGCCAAGGGCGAGGACTACGCCTGGAGCGTCAAGGTGACGCCGGACGGCGGCAAGGTGGTCATCGCCGGGCAGAGCGCGGACGACGCGGCGAAGGGCACGGACTACGTGACCATCGCGTACGACGCCGCGACCGGCGAGCCGATCTGGACCGGCCGCTACGACGGCGCGGTCGGAGCCGGCGACAACGCGCACGCGCTCGCCCTCGACACGAGCGGCGAGGCCGGGGTCCGGATCTTCGTGACCGGATCCAGCGCGACCGGCGGCGCCCCGCCCGACGCGCTGGAGGTCGACTTCGCCACGGTGGCCTACTTCGAGCCGTGGAAGCAGCCCTGACCGTCCGTTGACGAAACGCGGCGCCCCCGGTCCCGGTGGACCGGGGGCGCCCGCGTTTTGGAAAGGAAACCTTTGGGTAAGGCCGGGGTTAATTTCTGAGCTACCTGGGTTTCAGGAGCCACAGATGTCCCGTATCACGCTCACGCCTGCCGCTCGTGAAGCACTGCGCGACGAAGAAGTGATCTTCTTCGACTGGCATGTGACCGGCCTGTGCTGCGCGGACGCGGGGGAGTTCTCGGTAAGGCCGCTGCGCCGGTCCCGCCTGCCCCGTCGCGCCCGCCGCCTCGGAGCGACCGATCTGGTGTACGCCCATCCGACCGCCTGGGTGCATCTCGCCGAGCTTCCCGTCACGATCGACTGCCGCCCGCTGTGGCGCTGGCGGCGCTTCACCACCGATCTGCCGCCGGACGCCGGACTGCGCTGCTGCCTGGGGCGCCCTATATATGGCCCGATATATGGGAGGTAACCGGTGAAGCTGCGTTCCATCATCATCTGGACGGCGGTGGCCATCGTCGGCGCCGTGGGGTGGGGGGTGCTCGCCCTGTCCAGGGGCGAGAACGTCAACGCGGTGTGGCTCCTGTGCGCCGCGCTCGGCTCGTACGCCATCGCCTACCGGTTCTATGCCCGCTTCATCGTGCGCAAGGTGCTGCGCGCCGACGACCGCAGGGCCACCCCGGCCGAGCGGCTCGACAACGGCATCGACTACCAGCCGACCGACCGGCGGATCCTGTTCGGTCACCACTTCGCCGCCATCGCCGGGGCCGGCCCGCTGGTCGGTCCGGTGCTGGCGGCACAGATGGGCTACCTGCCCGGCACCATCTGGATCATCGCGGGAGTGATCTTCGCCGGGGCCGTGCAGGACATGGTGATCCTGTTCTTCTCCATGCGCCGCAACGGCCGCAGCCTCGGGCAGATGGCCCGCGACGAGATCGGGCCGTTCGGCGGGGCGGCGGCGCTCATCGCGGTCTTCGCCATCATGATCATCCTGCTGGCCGTGCTGGCGCTGGTCGTGGTCAACGCCCTGGCGCAGTCGCCGTGGGGCGTCTTCTCCATCGCCATGACCATCCCGATCGCCCTGTTCATGGGCTTCTACCTGCGGGTGATCCGGCCGGGCCAGGTCGTCGAGACCACGGTGATCGGGGTCGCGCTGCTGATCCTGGCGATCGTGGCCGGCGGGTGGGTGCAGGACTCGAGCTGGGCGCCGTTCTTCACGCTGAGCCCGTCGGCGCTGGCGCTGTGGCTGATCGCGTACGGGTTCGTCGCCGCCGTGCTGCCCGTCTGGATGCTGCTCGCGCCGCGCGACTACCTCTCCACCTTCATGAAGATCGGCACCATCGTGCTGATCGCCATCGGCATCGCCGTCACCGCGCCTCCGCTGCAGACCACCGCGTTCACCGACTTCGCGTTCAACGGCAAGGGGCCGGTGTTCGCCGGGTCGCTGTTCCCGTTCGTGTTCATCATCATCGCCTGCGGGGCGCTGTCGGGGTTCCACTCGCTGATCTCGTCGGGCACCACGCCGAAGATGATCCAGAAGGAGACCCAGGTCCGGATGATCGGCTACGGCTCCATGCTCATGGAGTCGTTCGTGGCCATCATGGCCATCACGGCGGCCTGCGTGCTGACCCCCGGGCTCTACTTCGCGATGAACTCCCCGGCGGGCGTCGTCGGGGCCACCGTGCAGACCGCCGCCGAGGCGGTCACCAACATGGGCTTCGTCATCACGCCCGAGGAGTTGCAGGCGGCCGCGGCGGCCGTGCAGGAGGAGACGCTGATCGCCCGGACGGGCGGCGCGCCCACGCTGGCGGTGGGCATCTCGCAGATCTTCTCCGGGTTCCTCGGGGGAGCGGGGCTGCAGGCGTTCTGGTACCACTTCGCGATCATGTTCGAGGCGCTGTTCATCCTCACCACCGTCGACGCCGGGACGCGGGTGGGGCGGTTCATGCTCCAGGACACGCTGGGCAACCTGTGGAAGCCGATCGCGCGGGTGAGCTGGTGGCCGGGGCTGGTCGCCTCCAGCGCCGTGGTCGTGGCGGCCTGGGGATATTTCCTCTACCAGGGCGTCAACGACCCGCTCGGCGGCATCAACCAGCTCTTCCCGCTGTTCGGCATCGCCAACCAGCTCCTGGCGGCCGTCGCGCTCACCGTGGCCACGACCCTGCTGATCAAGAGCGGCCGGCTCAAGTGGGCCTGGGTGACGGGGGTGCCCCTGGCCTGGGACGTGGCGGTCACGCTGACCGCCAGCTACCAGAAGGTGTTCTCGACCGACCCCACGCTCGGCTTCTTCGCCCAGCGTGACCGCTATCAGACGGCGCTCGACCAGGGACAGCTCCTCGCGCCCGCCAAGACGACCGGCGCGATGCAGCAGATCGTGATCAACTCCACCGTCGACGGCGTCCTGGCGGCGCTGTTCGCCATCCTGATCATCGTGGTGATCCTCGACGCGGCGCGCGTGTGGATCAAGGCGATCAGGACGCGGGAGCCGCTGCCGGACACGGAGGCGCCGTTCGAGGAGTCCAAGATCCTCGCCCCGGCCGGGCTCATCGCCACCCGCGAGGAGAAGGAGATGATGGCCAAGGCGCCGTGATCGTCAGGGCGCGAGCCACCGCTCCGTCGGCCAGGTCTCGCGCCGCCAGGCGCTGTCCCAGAACATCCACTCGTACGCCGCCGCCCGGCCGTAGGCCTCTCCCATGGCCTCGCGGGTGGCCGGGTCGGCGGCGGCGGCGAGCCGGTCGGCGATGCCCTTGGCCTGCTCGACGGAGGCCGCGAAGGCCGGGTCCGCGTAGGTGGAGATCCACTTGACGTACGGGTGCTCCGGGGTGGCGTACTTCAGCAGCGCCGTACCGACGTCCTGGTAGATCCAGAAGCACGGCAGCACCGCCGCCGCGATCACCGGGTAGGGCGCGGTGAGCGCCGTGGCCTGCAGGAACGACGCGTACGCCAGGCACGTCGGCGACGTCGCCAGGCCCTTGGCGTCGGCGCCGAGCTCCTCGGCGTAGCCGGCGTGCAGCATGCGCTCGGCGGCCAGCGCGGTGTGCGCGCTCTGGGCCCAGAACGCCGCGTCGGCGGGGTCGGTCGCCCGCACGGACGCCGTGGCCAGCGCCTTGGAGAACGCCTCCAGGTAGCGGGCGTCCTGCACGATGTAGAAGCCGAACCGGTCGGGGTCGAGGGTGCCGTCGCCGAGCGCGACGAGGAAGGGGTGCTCGTGGATGGCGCGCATCAGCTCGGCCGTGCGCTGCCAGATGTCATCGCAGAACATCGCGTCTCCTTGGGAACGGCAATCTGGGGGCGGCAATCTGGGGGGCGCAGGTTTGGGGCGCAGTCTTCGGAGAGCGCAGTCTTCGGGAGCGTGCTCACCAGATGGCGTGGAAGTGGTGGACGGGGCCGTGGCCGTGCCCGACGCCGAGCGTGTCGGCCGCGCGCAGCGCCTCCGTCAGGTAGGTCTTCGCCGCCCGCACCGCGCCCGGCCAGTCGTCGTGGCGGGGGCGCAGCGCCGCGATGGCCGAGGACAGCGTGCAGCCGGTGCCGTGGGTGTTGCGGGTGTCCACGCGGGGCGCGGCCAGCTCGATCACGCCCTCGGGCGTGGCCAGCACGTCCACGCAGGTGTCGCCGTCCAGGTGGCCGCCCTTGAGCAGCACCTGCCGGGCGCCCAGCGCGCGCAGCCGCCGCGCCTGCCCGTGCATCTCGGACAGGCCGCGGGCCGGCTCCTCGCCGAGCAGGTCCGCCGCCTCGGGCAGGTTGGGCGTGATCAGGTCGGCGCGGGGCAGCAGCGTCTCGCGCAGCTCGGCCACGGCGTCGGCCGGCAGCAGCCGGTCGCCGCTCTTGGCCACCATCACGGGGTCGAGCACGACGAAAGGCGGCCGGTACGTGTCCAGTGCCGCCGCCACCGCCTTGATCAGCGGCGCGGTGCCCAGCATGCCGATCTTCACGGCGTCCGCCGGCACGTCGGTCAGCAGCGTGTCGAGCTGGGCGGCGACGAACTCGGCCGGCACCTCGTGGATGCCGGTCACGCCCGTGGTGGTCTGCGCGACCAGCGCCGTGACGACCGTCATGCCGTAGGCGCCGAGCGCGGAGAAGGTCTTCAGATCGCCCTGGATGCCGGCGCCGCCGCTGGGGTCGGTGCCCGCGATGGACAGGACTCTGGGTGCGTCGCTCACCGAGATGACGTCCCTTCGCTAGTGCGAACTAGATCAGGTTCGACGGGTGTGATCTCAGCCCGGGTCTCCGGGCACCCCGCGTCAGTGGCCCACTGTAACAGGCGCTCAGCCGCGCAGCTCCGGGGGGAAGCCGGTCCAGCGCAGCTCCACGGGAAGGTGACCCATGTCGTTGAAGAAGAGCAGCGAGGGCGGCCGGCCGGGGGCGTAGCGGATGGCGGTCAGGGCGGCGTTGGCGTGGTTGAGCCCGAGCCAGCGCCACTCGGGGGCGTCCTGGGCGGCGCGGACCAGCCAGCCGATCAGGAAGTTGTGCGTGACCACGAGCTCGTGGCGGGTCTCGTCCACCGTCTCGTCCACCGTCTCGTCCACCGTCGTGTCCGCCGTTCCGCCCACTGGGCCGGTGAACAGGTCGAGGGCCTCGCGGGCCAGCTTCGGCTCCGCCCCGGGGAACCGGGCGAGGAAGCCGAGGAAGTGGTCGGCGTACTCGGGGGGCAGCTCCTCCCTGGCCGGCAGGTACGGCACGTAGTCGCCGGCGGCCTCCGACACGCGCAGCGGGACGCCGGGGAGGTGCTCGCCGATCAGGCGGGCGGTCTCGGCGGCCCGGGGGAGCGGCCCGTGGTGGACGGCGGCCAGCGGGACGCCGCGGAGCCGCTCGCCGAGCAGCGCGGCCTGGCGGCGGCCGGCGTCCGTCAGGCCGCTCTCGTCCGGGGTGGCCTCGCCGTGCCGGGTGAGGTAGAGGAGACGCGTCATGGGGATCATTGTGGCCCGCGAATGTTGACCACACGTTCGAGTGTCGGCATCGTAGGGCGGGTGGCCGCTGATGAGACGCGCGACGGGGTCGCCCTGACCAACCTCGACCAGCCGTTGTTCGACGGTGCCGGCGCCACCAAGCGCGACCTGGTCGACTACCTCGACGCGGTCCGCGACCGCATCCTCCCGGTCCTGCGCGACCGCGCGCTCTCGGTCATCCGCGTGCGCCCGGGCCAGGAGCCGTTCGTGCAGAAGAACCTGCCCAAATACGCCCCCGACTGGGTGCGCTCGGTGTCCATGTGGGCGGACGCGTCGCGCCGGCAGGTGACGTACGCGCTGTGCGACGACCGCAGGACGCTGCTGTGGTTCGCGAACCAGCGGGCGGTGGAATACCACCCGGCGCTGTTCGTCGGCGACCACCCCACCCACATGATCCTCGACCTCGACCCGCCGGAGCACGACGACTCCTTCTCGCTGGCCGTGCGCGGCGCCTTCCTCGTCCGCCAGGCCCTCGACGACGCCGGGCTGAGCGGGGCGGTGAAGACCAGCGGGGCGAAGGGCGTGCACGTGTTCGTGCCCGTGGCCGAGGGCACGGCGCCGGACGACCTGGCGGCGGCCACCCGGGCCCTGGCCGCCCGCGCCGAGCGGGTGGACCCGGCGCTGGCCACCACGGCGTTCATCCGCGAGGACCGCGCGGGCAAGGTCTTCCTCGACTCCACGCGCGCGGGCGGCGCCACGGTGGCGGCCGCCTACAGCCCCCGCATCCGGCCGGGCGTGCCCGTCTCCTTCCCCGTGGCCTGGGCCGACCTCGACCGCGTGGCGCCGGCCGACTTCACCATGCGCACCGCGCCCGGGCTGCTGGCCGAGGGTGATCCGTGGGCCGAGCACATGCCCGCGCCGCAGCGGCTGCCGGACGACCTCATCGCCGAGGGGCACACGATCCCGGTCGCCCGCGTACAGGCGATGCACGAGGGCAAGCGGCGTGCCCGCGCCCGCCGCGCGGAGTAAATGTCCGGAATTTGCCGCATTAGTGGGTCTTCTCAGGGGTTCCTGGCCGGGTTACGTTCCGGTGGCGGCGGCTCGGGGGAAATCGCCGCGATCTCCGGTCTGTTCCTGGGGGAACCCCTATGCGAAGAATGCTCATCGTTCTGATCGCCGCACTCTCCTTACCGCTGACGTTGGCCGCGCCGGTCAACGCGGGCGGGCTCGACGACGTGTTCGCCAAGCTCCTTGTCAAGCAGGTCAAGGGGGCCAACGCCAAGAAGCACCTCGACGCCCTGCAGGCCATCGGCACCGCCAACGGCGGCAACCGCGCCGCCGGCACGCCCGGCTACGACGCCTCGGTCGACTACGTGGCGGGCAAGCTGCGCAAGGCCGGGTACAAGGTCACGCTCCAGCCGATCAACTTCGTCGAGAGCTGGTCCGAGAACTCCCCGCCGGTGCTCGACCTCACCGCGCCGACCTCGAAGTCGTTCGTGCCCAACCAGGACTTCTTCACCTTCCAGCCCTCCCCGGCGGGCGACGTGACCGCGCAGGTCCAGGCCGTGGACGTGACCCTGCCGCCGACCCCGGCGCCCAGCTCGACCAGCGGCTGCGAGGCGTCGGACTTCGCCGGCTTCGTGGCCGGCCGGATCGCTCTCATCCAGCGCGGCACCTGCGCCTTCGCCCAGAAGATCCGCAACGCGGGCTTCGCCGGGGCCTCCGGGATCATCGTGTTCAACGAGGGCCAGCCGGGGCGGACCGACGCGTTCCCGCTGGACATCGGCGAGTGGCGGGCCGGCGTGCCGATGGTGTTCGCCAGCTTCGCCGTGGGCAACGAGCTGGCCACCACCGCCGGGGCGACCGTCCGGCTCAAGGTCGACTCCAACCTCGTGCTCGGCACCAACGACAACGTCATCGCCGAGTCCCGCTTCGGTGACCCGCGCAACGTCGTCATGGTCGGCGCCCACCTCGACAGCGTGCCCGCCGGGCCCGGCATCAACGACAACGGCTCCGGCACGGCGGCGATCCTGGAGGTCGCCGAGGAGATGGCGCTCTACCCGGTCAAGAACAAGGTCCGCTTCGCCTTCTGGGCCGCCGAGGAGATCGGCCTGCTCGGCTCGGACCAGTACGTGGAATCCCTGTCGGAGGCGCAGCGCGACCGGATCAGGGTGTACCTGAACTTCGACATGGTCGCCTCGCCGAACTACGCCTACAAGCTGTACGACGGGGACGACTCGGACAGCGTCGGCTCGCCGGCCGGCCCGCCCGGATCGGCCCAGATCGAGCAGCAGCTCGCGGCCTACTACGACTCGCGTGACCTGCCCACCGTCGGCACCGACTTCGACGGGCGCTCCGACTACGGGCCCTTCATCGCGGTCGGCATCCCGGCCGGCGGCATCTTCACCGGCGCGGAAGGCATCAAGACCGCCGAGGAGGCGGCGCTGTTCGGCGGCACGGCCGGGGTGGCGTACGACGTCTGCTACCACCAGGCGTGCGACACGATCGCCAACGTCAACGCCACGGCGCTCGACGTGGACGCGGACGCGATCGCCGACTCGGTGGCCCGGTTCGCCTTCAACCTGCGCGCCATCCCGCCCCGGCAGGCGCCGCAGGCGGCGGCCGCCCTGTCGGCGGAGGCGGCTGAATGACCTTGTGACGCCCGGCCGGGTGGGAGGTCGTTCCACCCGGCCACGGCGTCATCACCGGAACTCGGGCGGCTCCAGCGGGGAGGGCGTGGAGCCGAGCGGGTCGGACCAGGTCGTGGCGTTGACCACGTACGCGTGCGGGTCCCACCCGCCCCTCAGCCCGATGGGGTCGGCGGTCGCGTAGCGGCCGGCCTCCGGGTCGTAGTGGCGCAGGAAGTTGTAGTGCAGGCCCGATTCGGCGTCCTCGTACTGGCCGGGGAAGCGCAGCGGGCAGTCGGTCCCCGACGTGATCGCGCCCGGGGAGGCGCCCCAGAGCGTCTGCCGGAGCCGCCAGGCGACGTTCCCCTCGGCGTCCACCAGCTCGGCCGGGGTGCCGATCAGGTCCGTGGCGATGGCGTAGAACCGCTCGTCGGTGCCCTCCTGGGGGATGGCCGTGCGCTCGGTCTGGCCCAGCGGGCGGAAGGAACCGGGCGCCCAGTCCCAGGCCGTCACGCGGTCCTCGCACGCCTGCTCGGCGAGGGTGAGGCCGTCCCACGCGAAGTCCGTGCGCTGCGCGCCGTCGGCGCGTTCCTTGGCGATGCGCCGGCCCAGCGGGTCGTAGAGGTAGCGCCAGCGGGTCCCGTCCGGGGCGGTGACGGCGGTCAGCCGGTCGTCGGCGTCCCAGGTGTAGTGCCAGGTGCGGGGTTCGGACGACAGGACCCCGCGCTGGCGCAGGATCGTGCGGCCCTGGCGGTCGTACTCGTAGCGGGTGCGGCCCGCCTGGCGGACCATGGTGCCGGTGTACGCGCGCGGGCCCCGGGCGTCCGCCGGCTCGGGCCAGTGGGCGTCGGTGATCTGGCCCGAGACGTTGTAGGTGTAGCGCTCCGACCAGCCCGTCCCGTGGACGGCGGTGACCCGGCCGACCGGGTCCAGGTCGAAGCGGCGGCGGCCGCCGAGCAGGTCGTCGATCTCGGTGAGCCGGCCGTCCCTGCGGTAGCCGTACGTGCGGCGCTGGACCACCCGGTGGGCCGGGCCCCTGGCCAGGGTCTGGGCCTGGAGGTGGGAGTCGTCGTCCCAGACGTGGGTCAGGGAGACGTCGGTGCCGAAATCACGGGATATTTCGCGTCTTGCCGGGTCGTGGGTGAAGCGGAGGGTGTGGCCGGCCGTCCGGAGGGTCAGGGGGAGGTCCCGGGCGTCGTACGTCCAGGTGGTCTCGGCCCCTGACGGGGTGCGGCGCAGCACCCTGCGGCCCAGGGCGTCGTACTCGGAGGTCACGGTGCGGCCGTTGCAGGTCTCGGCGACGACGCGGCCGTGGGCGTCGCGGGCGATGGTGAGGTCGGCGTCCGGGTTCGCCGCGTGGGTCAGGCGGCCCAGCGCGTCATGGCGGAACGTGGTGAGCCGGTCGCCCGCCCGCCGGCCGATGAGCCGGTCCAGGACGTCGTAGACGTAGCTGGTGCACTGCCCGGCGCCGTTGACGCGCGCCGTGAGCTTGCCCGCGGGGTTGTAGACGTAGGTCAGGAGGCGGCGGTTGAAGTCGGTCTCCTCGGTGAGGTTGCCCGCGGGGTCGTAGGCGTAGTGCCAGGTCAGGCCCTGGGGGTTGGTGACCGTGGCGAGGCGGAGCTCGCTGTCGTGGCCGAACTCGAGGCGGGCGCCGTCCGGCGTCGTGCGGGCGGCGGGCGCGCCGAAGGGGCCGATCTCGACGCGCGTGGACTCGCCCATGGCGTCGACGTGCTCGACCAGGTTGTTCTCCGCGTCGTAGCGCCGGCTTTCGGTGGCGCCGCCGGGCGTGCTGCGGGTGGCGAGCAGCCCCTCGACCGTCCAGGTGAAGCGGGTGGTGTGGCCCAGCGGGTCGGTGACGGCCGTGACGCGGCCGAAGGCGTCGCGCTCGAAGCGCGTGGTGGCCCCCAGCGGGTCGGTGACCGCGACGGGCAGCCCGGCGGGATCCGATTCGATCGTGCGGGTGTGGCCGAGGGCGTTGGTGATCGCGATCAGGTGCCCCCGGTCGTCGTAGGCGCGGGTGCCGCCCGGGCCGGCGACGAGGTTGCCGCGCTCGTCGCGGCTCAGGGACGTGGTGGTGCCGTCGTAGTCGGTGACGGCGACCGGCAGGTGCCGGGCGTCGCGGGTGTAGCGGCGGGTGGCGCCGTCGGGCCTGGTGATCGACAGCAGGGCGCCGGCGTCGTCGTAGGCGTAGCGGGTCGTACGGCCCAGCGGGTCGGTACGCGCGAGCAGCCGGTCGTGGCGGTCCCAGCGGTAGCGGGTGGTGTGGCCGAGCGGGTCGGTCTCACTGGTCACCTGGAGCAGCTCGTTGTAGTGGTAGGTCGTGAGGTGCCCGAGGGAGTCGCGGGCCCGGGTGACGCCGTCGCCGTAGGAGAGCTCGGTGTTGAACACGCCCGCCGCGCCCGTGCCGTAGACGCAGCGGCCCTCCAGGTCGTACGTGTAGGCGTACCAGGTGCCGATCCGGTCGTGCCAGCGGGTCAGCCGGCCGTCCTCGTCGTAGGTGAAGCGCAGCGGCAGGCCGGAGGAGTTGGTCACCCCGGTCAGGTCGCCGTCCTCGTCGTAGGCGTAGGAGACGAGCCGCTGGCCCGCGCCGCGCAGCCGGACCTCCACCACGCGGCCGTGGTGGGTCTCGATGTCGAGCCGGTAGCCGCCGGAGTGGGTCACCTCGGCGGGCAGGCCGTCGGTGTAGCGGACGTCGACGCGGTTGCCGTTGCGGTCGGTGATCGCCGCGATCGGCAGCACGCCCGGCTCGGTGGTCGCGGCGAAGTGGGTGGTGCGGCCGGTGAGCGGGTCGGTGACCGCGTACCCGGGCCCGGCGGCGCGCAGGGCCAGCCGGGGGCCGGCCTCCGGGTACGCCGCGTGGCCCGCCTCCGGGTGGGGGAAGGCGAGCAGGGCGCCGGTCTCGGTGGCCAGCCACAGCCCGTCGGCGTCCACCTCCAGGCGCTGGTCCAGGGTGGAGGCCCAGGACCGGCCGAACCAGCGCCCGGTGCGATGGCTGGACAGGTGGACGCGGCCCAGCCGGAGGGGCAGCACGCCGGGCAGCTCGACGTCGGTCTGGGCCAGCAGGACGACGCCGGTCGGGAAGTGCACCGGCTCGCGGCCGAAGAACCGGCGGCCGCGCTGCCAGGCCGTGCTCGCCGCAGTGCTCGCTGCTGTGCTCGCTGCTGTGCCCGCCGCAGTGCCTGCCGCAGTGTTCGCCGCTGTGCTCACCGCCGTATGGGCACGTGCCGCCTCGGCCTTCGACGGTCCGAGGGCTTCCCATCCGCCCGGCACGGTCTCACGCCCCCGCGCCACCGCTGAGCGAGGCGTCCAGCTCACGGTGCTTGGCGATCGCGGTCTTGAGGAACTGGCTCATGCCGTCCAGGCCCTGCATGACCTGCCTGGCGCCGTTGTTCCACTGGTCGTAGTCCTGCTGGAACTTGCCCGAGGCCCGCTCCGTGACGAAGTCGCTGCTCACGAGCTGGTCGATCATCGACTTGAGCTGGGTCAGTCGGCTCTCGATGTCCTCCTTCTCCTTGTTCAGCCGGGTCGCGCTGTTCTCCACCTGGGGGAAACTCAGGTGATGGGTCCCACCTGCCATGACGGGTTCACTCTCCTTGGGGGCCGGACCAGGCCAGGGTGGCGCTGATCGCGTCGAACAGGTCGAGCATCGGCTCGGCCAGGATCAGGTGCGGGCTGGCGAGCACCAGGTCCAGCACGCCGTGCCCGCCGGGCACCGGGATGAGGGTCTGCATCACCACCGATTCGAGCTCGCCGGACTCGACGCCGGTCACGCGTACGGCGCGGCCCGCGTCCAGCTCCACGATCTCGACGTCGCGCCAGGCCGGCGTGCCGGGCTGGGGCGGGATGGTGCCGACGCCCGCGGCGATCGCCTCGACGGTGTTGTCCTCCGGGTCCGCCCGGCCCCGGGTGTGCAGGGCCATGAGCGTGGCCAGGACGGTGCCCACGTCGTCCACGTGGTCGGTCATCGCCGCGCCGAACACCGCCCCGTGCCGCGCCGCCAGGTCGGCGACCTCGCGCAGCACCTTGATCAGCAGCGAGCGGTGCGGGGCGAGCGCGGGCTCGGCCGCCACGCGGGCGTCCACCAGGCGGGCCAGGTCGCCGGTGCGGCCCGCGCGCCAGACGTCGAACTCGTACCAGGATTCGGGCACCCGTACGGTGAACCCGAAGGGCAGGTCAGCCATCGGAGAGCTCCTCCGTGTAGGCGGTGCGCGTGGTGGTCGCCGGCGACGTCCGGTCCGTCAGCGCGAACACGAGGGACGCCACGATCGTCGCGACCAGGATCCCGGTGAGCACGCCGAGCCCGAGTGCCTTCATCGGGTGCCTCCCGAGGTGGTCGAGAGCGAGCCGGCCAGCTGGCCGTCGAGCGTGCCGGTGCCCTCGACGAGGGCGTCGAGCAGGCCGGCCGCGCGTTCCAGGAGCTGGTCCATCCGCGCGCGGTTGTCGGAGGACTCCGCGAAGAACCTCCGTACGGCGTCGTCGACCTTCTCCGAGCCGGTGTTCGCGTCGAGCGCGCCCGCCATGCCGCCGCCCAGTGCCGCGCGGATGGCCTTGAGGTCGCCCGACACCTTCGCGGCCTCCTGGCGGTCGGCGGTGAATTCCTCAGCCATTCGGCGCCCCTCCCTCGATGGCCTCGAACGCGCGCCAGTCCCGGTAGACGGTCTCGACGGTTCGCGGGCCGCCGACCCGGCTGTCCATGCTCAGCTCGAGCCGGGCCGGCAGGCCCTGCTCGTCCATCTGCAGGGTGAACTCGATCGGCCCTTCCGCGGCGGCGTAGGCGCTCTCGTCACCCCTGATCCGGTGGGCCAGGGCCGACCCGGTGATCGTGCGGCCGGTCCTGGTCACGTCCGGCTCGGCCGCGTCGATCAGGGCCTTGATCCCGTGCGGGGAGCTGAAGTGGCGCACGGTCCCCGCCCGCTGGAGGGCGCACGGCTCGAAGGGCGGCCGCTCGGCGTCGAACGGCACGCCGTCGGCCACGCCGCTGTTCCCGACGAGGGACACGACAGCCGGGCGTGGAGTGTTCCCGCAGGTCAGCTTCATGTCGTAGGACGTGGCGGCGTTCCGGTCGAAGCTGAGGCGGCCCTCGGAGCGCTCCGGTTCGCCCCGCGCCGGTCGGATCTCCTGCTGGAACGTGGCCGTCCGGCGGCCGATGACGCTCAACACGTCGCTCGTGTCCACCGGAGCCCGCCGGGCCTGGCCGGAGATCACGGTCACCATCCCGGCCGCCACCGCGACGACCAGCACCCCGACGGCGAGGCCGGCCAGGTACGCCGGCCTGCGCCAGAAGGGCGTGGGCGCGGGGACGTCCTCGTACGGCGGCTCGTACGGCCGGGTCCGCCTCTCGGCCTCCAGCAGCAGCTCGTGCACCGTGGCGCCGCGGGCCGCGCCGGAGTGGCCGAGCAGGATGCGGACCAGGTCGACGGCCGACGGGCGCACGGCCGGGTCCGGCCGGCGGCACTCGTCGATCACCGCGCGCAGCGCGGGCAGCAGCCGGTCGAGGTCGGGCTCCCCGCCCGCGCCCGCCTCGTGCCCGGTCGCCGCGAAGACGACCACGTCGGCCCAGTCCTTGACGTCGTGAGCGGGGAACTCGCTGTCACGCGGCCCCGGCGCGAAGAACGCCTGGCCGAGCGGCCCGATCATGACGTTGCCCGGGCTGAGCCGCAGCCCCGCGATCCCGCCCAGGTGCAGCCTGGCCATGGTCGCGGCGGTGCCGAGCGCGAGCAGGTAGAGCGCCTCTCCTGTGTACGGGCCCGCCGCCCTGACGACAGCGGCGAGCGATTCGCCCTTTCCCAGGTAATCGCGCGGCCGCAGGGCCAGACCGTCGCTCCATCCCTGAAATTCCATCGCCATCCCCGTGGCAGCCGGTCAGCGCAGAAGGCAGGCCGATGATTCGCTTTCGCACAGGTGAGGCCGGCATTTCTCCGGCCATCGGCTCCTGCCGTTTTCCGTCAGGTTGTACGCCGCCGCCCCGCGAGGGGTTCAATCCCATTCACGAAAACCCTGAAAGAGGGCCGGAGAAAGTCCGGGGACGACTGCCGCGGGGCGGCGAACCCCGCGGCGGTCGTGTGCGACATCCCCGGCTCAGGCCAGCACGCGGTAGGTCACGTGCGTGACCGAGGTCGCGGCTCGCGCCTTCACCTGCTCGAGCTTCAGCGGCGGGACACCCTCGAACAGCCGCGCGCCGGCGCCGAGCGTGAGCGGCACGACGTGCAGCCGCAACTCGTCGATCAGGCCGGCGGCGAGGTACTGGTTGATGGTGATCGCGCCGCCCAGGATCACGACATCGCCGTTACCGGCCGCCGCGCGTGCCTGTGCCAGCGCCGACTCGATTCCGTCGGTGACGAAGTGGTACGTGGTGCCACCGCCCATCGGCTGCGGGTCGCGCGCGTGGTGGGTGAGCACGAAGACCGGGGCGTGGAACGGCGGATTGTCGCCCCACCAGCCGTTCCACTGCCGATCCCACTCGCCGCGCACCGGGCCGAACATGTTGCGCCCCATGATGACCGCGTCGGCGGCGGCGACCTGCTCGACCTCGGCCCGGTTCTCGTCGGGATCGTCGAACATCCAGGCGTGCAGCTTGTCGCCCCAGCCGTCGCCGCCGTCCTCGCCGAACGGGTGCTCCTCGGTCTGGTTGAGCCCGGCCACGTACCCGTCGGCCGAGATCGTGATGTCGCAGACCACCCTGCCCATTTGTTCCGTCATTGCTTCGACCTTCTGTAATTTCGGCTCGAACTGGTCACCTGCTGTAGACCCGGCACAGCGGAATTACTCATCGGCCGCGGCGCCCAGGGGCTACAGATTCTCGGCCACCGAAATACGCCCTGAACAGGGCAGCGACCGGACATTTCGCGGGCATGGCAGGCGATCGAGAGGGAGCCGGGGGCTTGACCTTGACGCGACGTCAACGTTTCTAATCGGTGGTGAGCAGCCGAGAGAGAGGAACGTGATGGTCGCAGCCGCGCTACGGATCGTGGGGTTCGAGCTCAAGGGCCTGGCCGCGATCGGGATGTGGATCGCCCGCCGCAGGCACGGGGTGCCCCCGGGCGCGACCGTCGTGACGTACACCAAGGAGCAGACGTTCATGCTGTCGCTGATGTTGTTCGCGATGGCGGTCGAGACGGTGGTGGTGGACCTGCTCCTGGTCGCCTTCGACGTCCCCGCGTGGATCCGCTGGACGGTGCTCGTCGCCGACGTGTACGGCCTGCTGTTCGGGGTCATGCTCGCCGCCGCCTGCGTCACCCGTCCCCATGTGATCACCCCCGGCGAGCTGCGCCTCCGGTACGCCGCCTACTTCGACCTGCGGGTGCCCCGCGAGCTCATCACCGCCGTACGCGCCGGCCGGACCTACAACGAGGCGAGCATGGTCGCGGTCAAGGACGGCCGGCTCACCATGGCGGTCTCCTCGCAGACCAACGTGACGATCGAGCTGGCCGAGCCGGTCACCGCGATCCGCCCGCTCGGCCGCCGCGCCGAGATCACCTCGATCCGTTTCTTCGCCGACCAGCCCGACGCGGTCCTGGCCGCCCTGCGCTCGGAACTCAGCCCTTCAGTTTGAGGTGCCCTGGCTGGGCTGGAGCACGCCGCCGGTCTCGATCTTGTCCAGGCGCCGGACGGTGATCTTCTTCGGGGACTTCCGTTCCTGCTGAGGTTCCGGGGCAGGGGTGTTGCTCATGGCACTCCTTACCGAGCGAAGTTGGAAACGGTAAACCGGATATTACGGTTCCTTTCCGGACCTCATCAATAACAGAAATCACATTCGTCCCTGGAGGGATGGCGGGCATATACATGCGCGTCGGGGTCGAGTAACGCGAGCCCGTGGAAATAGCCGGGCGGCGTGGCCGACAGCCCGGTCAGCAGGGCCAGGACATCGTGCGCGACCAACTGCCCGGACAGCCCGGCCGACGCGCCGGTCACGCCGGGCCAGCCGTAGCCGGCGCCGGGCTGCGGCGGGATGCCGGCGCGTACGCACTCGAAGCACGGGCCGCCGGGGCCGAAGACGCCGACGCTGACGAGCGGCCCGTCGTACCCGCCGCTCACCCACGGGATCCCGGCCCTCGCGCAGACGCGGCTGGCCCAGGTCCGGATGCCGGCCGGCTCGCGCGGCCGGTCGGCGCACAGCGCCAGCACGTCGAAGCCGTGCAGCAGGCGGGCGAGCCGCTCGGGGCCGTCGATCGTGGCCTCCTCGGCGGTGATCTCGATGTCGGAGTTCACCGGGCGCAGCCGGTCGAGCGCCGCCTCCGCCTTGGGCCGGCCGAGGTCGGCCTCGGTGTAGAGGATCTGCCGGTTGAGGTTCGACAGCTCCACGACGTCCGGATCCACCAGGTGCAGCCGGCCCACCCCGGCGGCCGCCAGCGACCAGGCCGCGTGGCTGCCGGTCCCGCCCAGGCCGGCCACCAGCACCCGGGCGGCCTTGAGCCGGAGCTGCGGCTCCCAGCCGTGGTCCCGCGGGGTGAGGTCGACCCAGCGGAAATACTCCCTGCTGCGGCTGTAGCGCTCCTTCTCCCGCTCGCTCAGCTCCTCGCAGGGGCCGGGCGCGGCCTCCTCCACGTGGCCGGAGGAGAGCAGCGTCGCGACGATGTCGTCGGCGTCCTCCAGGGTCAGGGCGGCGTGCGCGGCGCGGAGGCGGGCGGCGATCTCGGCGGGTGCGCGGGTGCCGTCCATGAGCGCCAGCGCGGACCAGGCCCAGCCGTCGGCATCGCTGATCTCCGAGGCCAGTCCGTACATGACTCCGCCGAGACGGATGGTGCCGTCGCTGAGCCGCTGCGGGGCGTGCTCGGGCTTGACCCGGGGGAGACGCATGCACCCGATGGTCATCATCCGCAGGTCGGAGGTCAAGATCTCATAGCGCCGCGAGCTGGACCAGCTCCAGGCGGCGGGCGGTGGCCAGGTACGCCCGACCGGCGGGGCCGGCGAAGAACTGGTCGGGCTCCAGGCTCATCCCGTGCTCCCGCGCGGTCACCCGGTTCGCCGGTGTCAGGAGGAGCCGGGTCCCCGTCCGCAGCACCTCCGTGACCTCCCCGGCCAGCGACCGCCGGTGCCCCTCCAGCAGCGGCGTCGCGTCCCCGGCCAGCACCAGGGCGCGCCGGCCCAGCTCCGAGGGCGCGATGATGTCCTGCAGCAGCGTGGGCAGCGTGTCGAAGCCCTGCTCCCTGGGGGTGATCGTCACCTGGTCGAAGTCGTCCACCACCACCGCGTACCGGCCGTCCCCGAAGGCCGCGACCGCCTCCCGCAGGTCGGCGTCGGCGAACGAGGTGCCCACCAGCGTCCGCGCCCCGGGCAGTGAGCGCACCAGCGGCGAGCGGAGCGGCCCGACGGCCAGCACGCTCACCCCCGCGCGCAGCAGCACGGTCGCCATGACCAGCGCCGCGTTGCTGCGCCCCGACCCGCCGGGCCCCGACACCAGCACCAGGTGCGGGCCCAGCTCGAACAGGTCCAGCTCGACGGGCGCGACCTCCGGCCCGCCGACCCCGATGGCCGGGCCTTCCAGCCGGCTCAGCGGGACGCTCCCCGGCAGCGGCGGGAAGGCGCGTGCCCGCCCCGCCGGCTCGCGGCTGTGCCGCGCCGGGACGGGAGGCGCCGGTATCCGCTCGGGCGGCAGGCAGATCTGCACGTGCAGCCCACCGGCCGCCTCGATCGCCCGGCCGGGCAGGACGGGCGGCGACACCATCCCCGACGACAGGTACGACCGCCGCGTCTCCTCCCGGGGGAACGGCAGGAACAACCGCCGCGAGAACAGGTCCGGCGTCTTCCCCCGCAACATGTCGTGCCCGCCGACGGCCACCGTGTGGATGCCGACGGGAGGCCCGCCGGCCACGATCCCGCGCAGGGTGACCAGCAGCGGCGTCTCGAAGAAGTCGGGGTTGCCGCGGTCCTCGAAGTACTCCCACCCGTCGATCACGAACACGACGACCGGCGCGCCGGGCCCGCCGGGCGACAGCCGCGCCAGCCGCCGCCGTTCCACCTCGTCCGCCAGCCACGTCACGATCCGCCTGATCCGGTCGGGCTCCGCGCCGGAGGCGACGGCCCCGCAGTGCGGCAGATCCGCGTACGCGGACAGCCCGCCCGGCTGGTTCTCCACCACGTACAGCCACACCTGGGACGGCGAGCAGCGCGCCGCCAGGCTGGAGATCAGCGTCCGGCAGAACGTGGTCCGCCCCGACTGCGGCCCCCCGGCCACCATGAGCCGCTCGGTCCCGCCCAGGTCCAGCGCCATCGCGGGCTGGGCCTGGCCGGCCGGATCGTCCACCAGCCCGAACGGCACCCCGCCCGCCCCCGCCACCTCGTCCAGCGGCAGCTCCGCGGGCAGCGGCGGCAGCAGGGGACGGAACGGCGGCTCGACGGGGAGCCCGCGTGCCGCCGCCAGCACCGCCGCGATGGCCAGGTCCTGGTCGGTACGGCTGGCCCGCCGCGCGCCCCTCACCTCGGGCCGCGGCAGGCCGAGCGCCGGCCAGGGCGCCGGCCGGGCCGAGGCCGGGGCCGTGCCCGTGGGCGGCGGGTCGCCCAGGTAACCGGTCTGGAAGAGCTGGGGCGTGCGCTGCTCGCCGCCCACCCGCATGATCATGCCCCGGCCGCGCAGCCGCGACGGGATCGTGGCCGCGTCGGGCACGCCGAGCACCTCGGTGCTGTCGGAGGGCTCGTTCTGCCGCAGCGTGATGCGCAGGGAGATGTTGTTCTTCAGCTCGGGCGACAGCTTGCCCTGCAGCGACTGCGTGGCCAGCACCAGGTGCATGCCCAGCGAGCGCCCCTTGGCCGCCACGTTCACCAGCTCGCGCAGGAAGTCGGGGGAGACCTCAAGGACGCGGGCGAACTCGTCGAACACCATGACCAGCCGGGGCAGCCGGCCGCCGGCGTTCCAGTAGACGTCGATCTCGCCGCCGTACCGGGCCAGGATCGCCTCCCGGCGCCGCACCTCCGCCCGTACGGAGGCCAGCACGCGCCGCGCCGCGCTCTCGTCGAACACGTCCGCCGCCGTGTCGCCGGTCGAGCGGATCAGCCCCACGACGTGCGGGCAGTGCTCGAACGGCAGGAACGCGCTGCCGCCCTTGAAGTCGACCAGCACCAGGTTCAGCTCGTCGGGCCGGTTGGCCAGCAGGAGCGAGGTGACCAGGGTCTGCAGCAGGATGCTCTTGCCCGCCCCCGTGGCCCCGCCCAGCATCGTGTGCGGCCCGTCCGCCGCGAGGTCCACCGTGACCGGGCCGGAGCCGTCGGCCCCGACGCACACCCGCGTGGTCGGCCCCGGGTCGGCGGCCCACAGCGCCAGCACGGCCTCCGCGCCCGGCGCTTCCAGGCCCAGCGCGTCCAGCAGGCGTACGGAGGCCGGGATCACGCTCTCCGCCCTGGCCAGCGTGAGCCGGTCGCGCATCGGCGCCACGGCGCGGGCGATGCGCTCGGCGGCCTGCTCCCCGAGGCTCTCCGGCTGCACCGGCACCGGCAGCCCCTGGCGGCCCCGGGTGAGCAGCATGCCGGCGCCGTCCAGCTCGCAGACGCCCCGGCACTCGTTCAGGCTGCGCTGGTCGGCGCAGATCACGTACACGCCGACCGAGGGACCCTCCCTGAGCACCTCCTTCATGCCCGGGATGTCGCGTAACGCGCGGGCCCCGTCGAGGACCACGACCACGTCCTCGCCGAAGCGGCGGTCGCGGTGCTTGAGCCGCTCGGTGACCAGGTCCTTGAGCTCCTCGATCCGCTCCGTCCTGGTCTGCGGCGTGTTGCCGACCAGGCAGGGGACGGGGGCGTCCACGTTCAGGTGCGGCAGCCAGCGCGCCCAGGCCAGGTGCTCGCCGCCGGACGCGGTGATCACGACCAGGCGCAGCTCGTCCGGCGCGCGCAGCGTGCCGAGCTGGACCAGCAGCCAGCGCAGCAGCGCGTCCACCGGGTCCGGCGGGCCGATCACTCCCAGCACGCCGATCTCGCGCAGGTCCACGGTGACCGGCACGCCGCGCAGCACCGGCTGGACGAACTCCGGCCACGGCTCGCCGTCGAACGTGATCGTGGCCGGCTCGTCGGCCACCCCCACGCGCAGCGTCAGCCCGTCGGGGGAGTCGGCGTTGCGCGGCCACAGCCCCGGCCCCTCGTGCGTGGCCGCGAACGTCAGGTCCACCTCGTCGGGGGCGACGACGTGCCGCAACCACTGCTCGTGCACGACGTGCCGCCGTATCCGCTCGACCGTCTCCCGCTTGCGCTGCTCGAACTCGCGCTCTTTCTTCCTGCGCTGCCGCCCTTCCACCCACTGCGTGGCGAAGAAGGTGATCGGCGTCAGAATTCCGAACAGGAGAAAATACGCGCTTTTCAACAGGATCGCCATCGCGATGGAAATGGGCAGCGGCAGCAGTGACGAAAGCAGCGCCACCGCGATATTGCGCTGCGGCACCTCGTCGCGCGGCATGGTGATCCGGGCGGCCGGGACGGCGGGGGCCGGGGAGAACGCCCGGTCGAAGTCGATGCGCCCGTCCCTGCTGCGCCTGGTCCTGAGCCTGGCGGGCGGCAGCGGCGCCCAGCGCATCCGGTCGTCGCCCACCTGGAGCACGCCCTCCGGCCGCAGCGCCACCGGCACCCGCGCGACCGTCTCGTCCACCAGCGTGCCGTTGCGCGAGCCGAGATCGACCACCGTCGCCTCGCCGGTCCACGACACGTCCAGCCGGGCGTGCCGCCTGGAGACCCGCTGGTCCCGCAGCAGGCTGATGTCGGTCCATTCGCGGCCGATCACGTGGCTGCCGGGGCTCAGCCAGACCACCCGGCCCGCGTCGGGGCCCGCGAACACCCGGATCGCGCCCGCCGCGGCCAGGGGCCGCCAGGGCTGCGTACGCTCGGGCTCGCCCACGCTGATCGTGGCCCCCGGCACCAGCGGGCTCTCCGCCACGGTCGCCTCGGGATCGAGCTTGCCGCTTCCGACGTAACACGGCCGGCCCTTGACGGGGAAGGGCAGCGACCGCAGCAGCGACCCGATCGGCGTCTCCGGCTCCGCCGTCACCTCGACGTCGACGGCGGTGGACGCCGCCGGGTCGCGGATCGTCAACCGAATGATCATAATCCCCTCTCCAGGGGAGAGAAGCATGATTCAGCCAATAAATCTAGCTATATGGCGAGACGGGCAAACTACCTGACTCGGGCGCGCGGGCGTGGCTAGAGTGACTATTCTCATTATCAGCGTACCGAGCGTGATATTTCGTGATATCCGCAGCTCGAGGAGCCCGCCCCCTTGTGAATCACCGCGTAACCGACGAGGCCATGGTCCGTGCCCTCTACCGCGAATACGGCGCCCCCCTGATGGCCTTCGCCATCCGGTTGACGGGCGGCGATCGCCGCTGGGCCGAGGACGTCGTCCAGGAGACCCTCGTACGCGCCTGGCGCAACCTCCACGACCTCCGGACCGAGTCCGGCTCGCTGATGCCCTGGCTGGCCACCGTCGCGCGCCGCGTCGTGATCGACAACCGCCGCCGCTCCGGCTCGCGCCCCCTCGACACGGTCGAGGAGATCCCCGAACGCCTCCAGGCCGTGGCGGCCGAGGACGAGCAGCTGCTCAGGGAGATCGTCGTCACCGACGCGATGTTGTCGCTCTCACCCGCGCACCGCCAGGTGCTCACGGAGACGTTCCTGCTGGATCGCACGATCCAGCAGGCGGCGGAGACGATCGGCGTGCCGGTGGGCACGGTGAAGTCCCGCGTGTACTACGCCATGCGCGCGTTACGGGTCGCGCTGGAGGAAAGGGGGGTGACGTTGCCGTGATCGAGGTGCGTCACGATGACAGGGGGGTGACGCCATGACCGAGGTACACCACGAGGACGTGGCCGCTTACGCGCTCGGCCTGCTCGGGGAGGACGAGCGGGCCGCTTTCGAGCGCCATCTCGACGGCTGCGGGAGCTGCGCCGCCGAGGTGGGCTCGTTCGCCGCGATGGGCGAGCTGATCAAGAGCGTGCACCCCGACGACCTCCTGCCCCAACCACCGGATCCGCAGGTCGAGTCCCTCCTGGTCCGCCGTGCCGCCACCGAGCGGCGGCGGCGCCGCTTCCACCGCGCCTTCATGACCGCCGCCGCGTGCCTCGTGGTGGCGGCCGGCGTCTATCTCGGCGTCAGCTCCATGACCGGCGGCCCCGATCCCGACAGCATCCACGGCCCGGCCCGCGACCTGCTCATGACCGGCCGCACCTACTCCGCCACCGACCCCGCCACCGGCGTGTCCGGGGTCGTCGGCCTGGAGGACAAGGGCTGGGGCACCCACGTGGCGCTGGAGCTCAAGGGCGTGAAGGGGCCGCTGCAGTGCCGCCTCATGGCCGTGGGCGACGACGGCCGCTCGGAGGTCGTGGCGAGCTGGGGCGTCCCGGACAAGGGGTACGGCGTGCCCGGCGCTCCCGACCCCCTCGTCCTGCATGGCGGCACCAGCCTCTCCGAGTCCGAGCTGAACCACTTCACGATCCAGACCTTCGACGGCAGGACCCTGGCCACCGTGGCGGTCTAGGACGAACACGATGCGCATAGACCTGCACAGCCACAGCAGCGCCTCCGACGGCACGCAGCCCCCGGCCGACGTGGTGCGCCGGGCCCGCGAGCGGGGGCTCGACGTGCTCGCGCTGACCGACCACGACACCGTCGCCGGGCACGCCGAGGCCGTCGAGGCGCTGCCGGCCGGGCTGACCTTCGTGCCGGGCATGGAGCTGTCCTGCCGGCGCGGCGGCCGGAGCATCCACCTGCTGGCCTACCTGTTCGACCCGGCGGAGCCGGAGCTGGCGGCCGAGTGCGCCCGCATCAGGGAGGCCCGGGTGGTCCGCGCCCGGGTGACCGTCGAGCGCCTCACCGAGCTGGGCGTGCCGGTCTCCTGGGAGCAGGTGTCCGAGCTGGCCGCGGGCGGTCCCGTCGGGCGACCGCACATCGCCCGGGCCATGGTCGCCGCCGGCGCGATCGCCGAGCCCGCGCTGGCGTTCACGCCGGAGTGGATCGGGGCGGGCGGGCGCGCGTACGTCTCCCGCTACGCCCTGGCCCCCGACCGGGCCGTACGCCTGGTCCGGGCGGCCGGCGGGGTGCCGGTGCTGGCCCACCCGAAGGCGGCCGGGCGCGGCCAGGTCGTCCCCGACGAGTGGATCGCGGAGCTGGCGGCCGCCGGGCTCTTCGGCCTGGAGGCCGACCACCTCGACCACGACGCGGCCGCCCGGGAGCACGTCCGCGCCCTGGCCCGCGACCTCGGGCTGGCCGTGACGGGATCCAGCGACGACCACGGCGAGCTGACCGGCCACCGGCTGGGCTGCGAGACGACGGCGGCCGAGGTCTACGAACGCCTGACGGCCGAGGCCACCGGCGCCGAACCCATCACCGCACGAGGCCGCTGACCGCTTCAGAGAGAGGTGTTCACCCAGAGGCAGAACGGGTGCCCGGCGGGGTCGAGATGCACGCGGACGTCATCCTGCGGCTGGTAGTCCGCCACGGTGGCGCCCAGCTCCACGGCCCGGGCGCTGCACCCGTCCAGGTCGTCCACCTCGATGTCGAGGTGCATCATCAGCTGCTGCCTGCCGGGCCGGGCCGGCCAGGTGGGCCGGACGTAGCCGGGTTCGCTCTGGAACGACAGCCCCGGCCCGCCGTCCGGCGGCGCGAGCAGCACCCAGCCGGGCTCCTCGGCCTTGACCGTCCAGCCGAGCAACTCGCGGTAGAAGGCGGCCAGCGCGGGCCCGTCCGCCGCTTCCAGGCAGACGGTGGACCATCTCACAGGTGCCCCCTGGGGCCGGCGAAGTGCGTCGTGAACCAGTCTCCGGCATGGTCGGCTACCGCCTCAAGAGCGCCCGGCTCCTCGAACAGGTGGGTGGCGCCGGGCACCACGGTGAGCCTCCCGTCCGCGCGCAGGTGCCGCTGGGCCTCCTCGTTCAGCTCCACCACCACCGGGTCCCGGCCGCCCACGATGAGCAGGGTCGGCGCGCGCACCGCCGCGAGCCGGGGCCCGGCCAGGTCGGGCCGGCCGCCGCGCGAGACGATCGCGGCGATCTCGTTGTCCGGCTCGGCCGCCGCCCACAGGGCCGCCGCCGCGCCGGTGCTGGCGCCGAAGTAGCCGATCGGCAGGCCCGCCGCCTCCGGCTGCTCCCGCACCCAGGAGGTACGCTCCAGCAGCCGCCCGGCCAGCAGCCCGATGTCGAAGACGTTCGCCCTGTCGGCCTCCTCCTCGGGCGTGAGCAGGTCGAACAGCAGCGTCCCCAGCCCCGCCTCGTTGAGCGCGCCGGCCACGTAGCGGTTACGCGGACTGTGCCGGCTGCTGCCGCTGCCGTGCACGAACACCACCACGCCGAGAGCGGCGTCAGGAACGATCAGATCGCCGGACATCAGACATACTCCCCTCGCTGCAGCCTGCCGCTACCCGGTTGCGGGCAGCTCTATCAGCCGCGCAAAAGGGCAGCTCATCCGGTATGGAGACCGAAACGGGACGCGGGCGCGCGGCGGCCGGCTCCCCGCTCGAACGCATCGTGTCGGGCGGGGCGTCGGCGCTCGCCATGGTGCGGAGCATGGGGGTCGGGCGCTGGCTGCGCATGGAGCGGGAGGCGCTGGCCCAGACGGTCAAGGTGACGGGGGCGTGCGCGCTGGGGTGGTGGCTGGCGGCGTACGTGCTCAAGGTGGACCTGCCGGTGCTCGTGCCGGTCGGCGTGCTGCTGACGGTGTCGGCGACCGCGTACAGCACGCTGGTGCGCGGGGCCCAGCAGATCCTGGCCGTGGTCGTGGGCGTGGGGGCGGCCACGGTGCTGATCTGGCTGATCGGCGCCAACGCGGTGACGCTGGCCGTGCTCGTGGTGGCCGGGCTGGTCCTGACCCGGCTGCTGAACCTGCCCGCCCAGAACGTGCAGATCCCGATCACGGCGCTGCTGGTGTTCGCGCTGGGCAGCACGTACGGCTTCGAGCGCCTCTCGGACGTGCTCCTGGGCGCTGGCATCGGGATCGCGGCGAACCTCCTGGTCCTGCCGCCCCGCTTCGTGGATAAGGCCGGCAAGGAGCTGTGCGGCCTGTCCGCCGAGCTGGCCGACCTCGCCGAGGAGATGTCCCGCGGGCTGAAGGGGCGCTGGACCCAGGACATGGCCCGCGACTGGCTGGAGCGCGCCAGGAGCCTGTCGCAGCGGCTGGAGGACACGGAGTCGGCGGCCGACCAGGCGGCGGAGTCGGTACGGCTGTCGCCGCGCCGCCGCCGCTACGACCGCCGCCTGCGCCAGGTGGCCGAGGCCGCCACCTGCCTCGACCACGCCTGCCACCAGCTCAGGAGCCTGGCCAGGGGGCTGCTGGACCTCGTCTCCGGCGTACGCGGCCTGCCCGGCGAGCGCGGCGCCGACCTGCCGCGACCCCTCGCGGACGAGCTGGCGGCGCTGGGGCGCGCGTTCCGCGACTTCGGGATGCTCCAGGTCGGCGGGGGCCGGCGGGAGGACCTGGAGGACCTGTGCGCGGCGCTGGACGAGGGGGAGAACCAGCAGCGCCGGCTGGTGATGGAGTTCCGGCAGACCCGGCAGGCCGAGCTGAGCCTGTTGCAGGGATCGCTGCTCGACGACTGCGCGCGGATCCGCCACGAGTTCGACCCGGACACCGGCCCGCACAGAGCGGCCTTCCCCGGGCGCGACTGATCGGGAGATGCTGGCCTCATGCTGGAGGAACCCGAGCCGGACTGCCGGCTGCACCCGCACCTGGAGGTACGCCCCTCGCCCATCGAGGGTGAGGGCCTGTTCGCGACCGCGCCCATCCCGGCCGGCGCCGTCGTCGCCCGGCTGGGCGGCCGCCTGGTGACCGGGGAGCGCCTGGCGGAGCTGTTCGCCGCCCCCGGCCGGCCATACGTCGACACCATCACCGTGGCCGCCGACCGCCACCTGGTCCTTCCCCCGGGCCGGCCGATCGGCAAGAGCAACCACAGCTGCGACCCGAACCTGTGGTGGACCGGCCCCTACACCCTGGCCGCCCGCCGCGACCTGCACCCGGATGAAGAGGTGACGAACGACTACGCCACCAGCACCGCCGAGCCCGGCTTCACCCTGGACTGCCGCTGCGGCACCGCGCTCTGCCGGGGCCGGGTCACGGGCGAGGACTGGCGCCGCCCCGAGCTGCGCGACCGCTACGGCGAGCACTGGATCCCGGCCCTGCTCGCCCTGATCCACGCACCCTGACCGAGTTCGGGAGGCGGGGGCGGTTCACGCGTCGTGACCGAGTTCGGGAGGCGGGGGCATCCGGTCGCCCGCGACCCGCGCCGCGATGGGGCCGAGCGCGGCCAGCTCCTCCTCCGCGAGCTCGATCTCCAGCGAGCCGGCGTTCTCCAGCAGCCGCGCCTGGCTGCGCGTGCCCGGGATCGGCACGACCGGGATGCTGTGCGCCCGCTGCCGGTGGATCAGCCAGGCCAGCGCGACCTGCGCCATCGTCACCCGGCGGGCCTCGGCGATCTCCCGTACCGGGGCCAGCAGGGCGGCGTTGTGCGGCGCGTTCGCGGCGTCGAACCTGGGCAGGCCGCGCCGCATGTCGTCCTCGGCCAGCCCCTCCGTGGAGGTGTGGCGGCCGGTCAGGAAGCCGCGGCTGAGCGGCGCGTACGCCACGAAGCCGATGCCCAGCTCCGCGCAGACCGGCACGACCGACTCCTCCTCGTCCCGGCTGAACAGCGACCACTCGTTCTGCACGGCGGCGATCGGATGCACCCGGTGCCCGGCGCGCAGCTGCTCCGCGGTGACGTTGGACAGGCCCAGGTGCCCGACCAGCCCGTCGCGCACCAGCTCGGCCATCGCGCCGACCGTGTCCTCGACGGGGGTGACGTGGTCGGGGTGGTGCAGGTAGTAGAGGTCGATGCGGTCGACGCCGAGGCGGCGCAGGCTCGCCTCGCAGGCGGTGCGTACGTACGCGGGATCGGCCCGTACGCCGACGAGCTCCCCGGTCCCCGGAGCCCGGACGGCCGCGAACTTGGTGGCGACCACCACCTCGTCCCGCTTCCACCCGGCCAGGAAGTCGCCGATCAGCCGCTCGTTGGCGAAGTCGATCCCGTAGTAGTCGGAGGTGTCGAGGAAGGTCATGCCGATCTCGGCGGCCTTCCTGAGCGTGCCGAGCGACTCGTCCCTGTCGGTCGGGCCGAGGAACTCACTCAACCCCATGCACCCCAGGCCGAGCGCGGAGACCTCCAGGCCCCCGCCGAGTTTGACCATACGCATGGCGTGTCCTAAGTCAGGAGGGATAGAATCGGGATGGCCGTCCCGGTTAGCTCGAATATACGGGACGTCCATCCCGTTTGTCTACGGAGCTTGGAGCGATACCCGGATGAGCAGGCCATTGCGCGCCGACGCCCAGCGCAACAGGGCGCGCGTCCTGGAGGTGGCGGCCGAGACCTTCGCCGCGGAGGGGCTGTCGGTGCCCGTCCACGAGATCGCCCGCCGCGCCGGCGTCGGCACGGGGACCGTCAGCCGCCACTTCCCGACCAAGGAGTCGCTGTTCCAGGCGATCCTGCTCGGCCGGATGGAGGAGCTCGTACGGCAGGCGACGGACCTGGCCGAGCGCGAGAGGCCCGAGGAGGCGTTCTTCGCCTTCTTCGCCGCCATGGTCGGGGCCGGCGCCGCCAACAAGGGCCTGGTGGACGCGCTGGCCGGGGCCGGGTTCGACTTCGAGGCGGTGGCGGCGGAGAGCCGCTACGACGTCATGGGGGCGTGGCAGGCCCTCCTGGAGGGAGCGCAGCGGGCGGGCACGATCCGCGAGGACGCCGACATCGCCGACGTGAAGGCCTTGCTGACGGGCTGCATCGACCGCGAACGCCACGCCCCCGACCCGTCCGCCAGAGCCCGCATGCTCACCATCGTCCGCCACGGCCTGCGCCCCTGACCCCGGCCCACCTGCGGATCGAGGGGCCGTCGCGCGGACATGATCCTGGCATACTGCTCGAATGTCCGATTTTGCCGAGTTCCGAGCGAGAGGCCGGGCAGCCCTTCTGGAGGGTGCAGCCACCCATGACGACCCCATGGTGGAGGGCGCCAGGCGCTGGGGGGCCGCGGCCGTGCTCCGCCCCGAGGGCGAGGTCGTCGACCGCATGACGGAGCTGGCCGCGACCGTCCCGGCCCTCGGCCACTGGGTGCACGGCGGCCGGACCCTGCACGTCACCCTCCGGTCCCTGGAGCCCTACCGCGCCCGCATCCCCGAGGACGACCCGCTCCGCCGCGCGTACGCCGCCGCCCTGGCCGAGGCGGCCGAGGGACTGCCCCCGGTCAGGTTGCGCCTGTCCGGCGTGAGCCCCCATCAGGGCGGCGTCCTGGTGGGCGCCCGGACGGAGGACGACGCCCTGGTCACGATGCGCAAGCGCTTCGCCCACGCGATGGAGTCGCGCGGCATCCGGGACCTGGAGCACGGCCGCGTACGCGACCGCTGGTACGTCAGCCTGGTCCACTTCGCCCGCCCGCTCGCGAACCCGCGGGAGATCGTCGCGTGGTGCGACGCCCACGCGGACGCCGACTTCGGCGTGCCCGAGCTCCCCACGGCGGAGATCGTCCAGTTCGTGCACACCGGTACCGGCATCCGCGTCGAGTCCCTCGAACGGACCCGCCTGCCCGGGTGAGAGACGGCGGGGCGCCACCCCGGCCCCAGTCCTGAGGCGACGCCCCGCCGCCGGCCTCGTGGACCGGGAGCGGCCCCCCACGCGGTCGCTCCCGGTCAGCCCAGCATGAGCGCCGTGACGAACTGCAGCAGGTGCCAGGCCACGTAGGCGCTGAGCGAGCAGACCGCCCACTCCTTGCCCCTGCTGATCCGGGAGATCCAGCGCAGCTCCTCCGCCGGCTCCCGCCGCACCCGGAGGCTCCTGCTGACGAAGTACGCCGACAGCAGCCAGGCCGTCCCCGACCCCATGAGCAGCGCGAACGACAGCCCCAGCAGCACCGGGGACCCGGCCGGCCCCTCACCCGGGGAGAGCTGGCGGGCCCAGGCTGCCATCAGGCGAGCAGCGCGACGGTGATCCGCCTGTCCTTGCGCGCCTGTCGCTTCAACCACTGCAGGTCTCGACGCAGATGATTCTTGAGCATCCGGATCACCTCCGATTGGAGTAGCTGGTGTCACCAGCTAACGGGGCAATCCAGAAAAGATCTGCGACCTCAATACCGAGATTTCACGACTTTTATCGGCGATTCACGTGAAATCCCGGAGTTCCTCCGACACTTGCTGGGCCTCGAAAACATCGCCGACTTCTTCGAGCGTCCGCACCGCGTCCCGGAGATACGCCACCGCCGCCCCCCGCCGCCCGAGCCTGGCCGAGATCAGCCCGAGCGCCCGCAGCGCGCACCCGAGGTCCCGCCGCGTCCCGCACTCCAGGTGCACGTCCCTGGCCTGCCGCGCGTACACCAGCGCCTCGTCCGCCCGGTCCAGGTCCAGCAGCACCATGGCCAGGGTGGTGAGCGCCGCCGCCCAGCGGTCCCTGGTGCCGCTCTCGTTCTGCAGCTCGACCGCCTGCCTGGCCAGCTCCAGGGCCTCGGCCGCCCGCCCCGCCGGGTGCAGCGCCTGCGCCATCGACAGCAGCGCGCTGGCCCGGTTGTCGCGCAGCTCCTCCCTGATCGCCAGCGCCGCCCTGGCCGCCCGCAGCGCGGACTTGTGCCGGCCGAGCGACAGGTACGTGTACGTCAGCGTCTCCTGCACGTCGGCCTCGGCCCGCCGGTTCCCCATGCCCTGCACGATGTCCAGGGCTTCGAGCGCGTACACGAAGGCGACCTGCGGCAGTCCCTGCCGCCGCCGCACCCGCGCCAGCCGGTTGAGCATGCGGGCCTCGACCGGCTCGTCGCGGATCACCCGGCTGATGGTCAGCGCCTGGTTCAGGTAGTCGTCGGCCCGCAGGTAGTCCGACAGCCGCCAGTGCACCAGCCCGATGTCGCCCAGGGTCTCGGCCTTGCCCTGCTCGTGGTGGAGCTCGACCTGTACGGCCAGGGCCTGCTCGTAGTAGGCCAGCGCCTCGTCGTACCGGGAGCCGTTGCGCGCGATGCGGCCGAGCGCGCACAGGGCCCGGCCGCAGCCGTACTGGTCGCCGGTCGCCGTGTACCCGGCCAGCGCCCGTTCCGCGTCGCGCTGCGCGTCGTGCTGCAGCCGCAGCAGGTCGTAGATCTCGGCCAGGCACAGCAGCGTCTCGGCCTCGGCGTGCTCGTCGCCCAGCTCGTGGCAGATCGACAGCGCCTCCAGCCCCTCCGACAGGGCCGCGTTCGGCTCGCCCAGGTTCTGCTGGACGCGGGCGAGGATGATCAGGCTCTGGGCGGTGCCGCGCCGGTCGCCGAGCTCCTCGCGCACGTCGAGGGCCTGCCCGGCGTGCTGCAGGGCCAGCTCGTACCGCTCCTGGGACAGGTGCAGCCGCGCGAGCGTGTGCAGGCAGCTGGCCACCCCGGCCAGGTCGCCGATCCCCTTGTAGAGGTCGAGCGCCTCACCGGCGTACCGCAGCGCGTCCTCGCTGTTGCCCGCGATCCCGTGCACCTCGGCCAGGTCGTTGAGCGCGCGTGCCTGCCCCACGCCGTCGCCGAGCGAGGCGAAGTCGGCCAGCGCCTCCCCGATGAACCGGGCCGCCAGCGTCGAGGGCCCGATGTCCCGGTGGATCGAGCCCAGGTTGCTGCGCATCTGCGCGATGGCCCGCCGGTTGCTCACCTGCATCGCCGAGGTCAGGCCGCCCTGCTGGACCTCCAGGTTGTTCTCGTAGTACCGCAGCCGCCGGAACGGCTCGAACACGGCCTCCGCCAGCCGCCAGGCCATCCCCTGCGCGCCGCTCTCCTCGGCCAGGCGCACGGCCGAGACCAGCGAGCGCCGCTCGGCCTCGAACCACTCGCGCGGCGTGCCGGGGTCGGTCGCCATCGCCAGGTAGTGGTCGAGCAGGCGCGCCCTGGCCTCCCGCACGCCCGCCTCGGCGTGCCGGCCCAGCTCCCTGGCCAGCCGCTTGACCAGGTCGTGCACCCGATAGCGCGGCCCGGGCAGCGGCTCCACCAGGTACGCCCGGTGCAGCCCCTCCACCGCGATCACCGCCTCGCTCACCGGCACGCCGAGCGCCGCGGCCAGCACCTGCGGCGTGAAGTCCCGCCCCGGCAGCAGCCCGACGTGCCGGAACGCCCGCCGCTGCGCCGGGTTCAGCGACTCGTACGCCAGGTCCAGCGCCGACCTGAACGCCTCCTCGGGATCGCCCACCAGCAGCCGGTCGGGCCGGCGCAGCTCCTGCACCCGCGTCTGCACGCTGAGCCCGGGGTTCTCGGCCAGCTTGGCCGCCGAGATCCGCAGCGCGAACGGATGGTACGAGCACACCCGCGCCAGCTCGGCCAGCGCGTCCCGGTCGGCGGCCCGCGGCGAGTCCTCCCCGAGCACCCCCACCAGCAGCGCCACCGCGTTGCCCGGATCGAGCACCGGCAGGTCCATCAGGTCGGCGTGCCCGGTGGCGCGCAGCGGCGCCATCCGCGTCCTGCTGGTCACCAGCACCACGCAGTCCTTGCTGCCCGGCAGCAGCGCTCGCACCTGCGCGGGGTCGGCGGCGTTGTCGAGGATGAGCAGCAGCCGGCGCCCGGCGATCCGGCTGCGGTAGAGCAGCATCAGCTCGGCCTCGTCGGCGGCCGGCATGTGCTCGCCGACGCCGAGCGAGCGCAGGATCTGCCCGAGCGCCTCGGCGGGGTTCATCGGCGGCAGGCTCGGAGACTGCCCCCGCAGGTCGATGACGATCTGCCCGTCGGGGAACCGGTCGGCGTGCACGTGCGCCCAGTGCGTGACGAGCGCGGTCTTGCCCACGCCGGGAAGGCCCTGCACGACCATGGTGTTCGTCCGCCGGGGCCGATCGAGCCAGGCGGTGAGCAGGTCCAGGCTCTGCTGGCGCCCGGTGAAGTCGGGCACCGCGGCGGGCAGCTGGCGCGGCTTCGGCACCTCGATCGCCGGCAGCGGCTCGGCGGGGCCGCCGGGCCGGGTCAGGAACGGCGTCACCCGCCCCTCCCAGGGCGCCGACAGGTGCTCCCAGCTCCCGGCGGCGGCCCGCAGCGCGGACGGGTCGGCGATCCGCAGCCGCCGGTAGCCGGGCCGGACCAGCCACCTCCGCCGCACCCACTCCCCGAGCTGGCGCTGCACCACGTCGGGGGAGCTGCCCACGAGATCGGCCAGGGTCTCCATGGACAGCGGGGGCGCCGACTCTGAGGCCAGCCCGTACCGCTCGTCCAGGTGCAGCAGCCACACGGCCAGCCGGGCGGCGACGGGGGCGCGGGCCAGGGCCTCGTGCCTGCGGGCGGCCATGTTCCTGGCGAACATCTCCTGGATCAGCGCGTTCCCCACGGCGGTGCTGCCGGAGGCGTGCTCGCGCAGCCGCCGCAGGTCGATGGGCCAGAGGCGTACCTCGGTCAGCGCGTCCACCTTGACGCGGTCGGCGGGGCTCCAGAAGGCCAGCTCGCCGACGAGGTCGCCGTCGCCCCGAAGGTCGTGCACGGTCTCGCGCTCGCCGCTGGGGCCGTATTCGCGGGCGTAGCCGTAGTCGATGACGTAAACGCGGTTGGCCGGCCGCAATGGCGAGCAAATCACCTCGTTACGGCGGTAAACACGCGGACGGGCGCCCTCGTCCACCAGCGACCTGAACAGACCCACCCCGAACACCACCAATCTGGGACGGCGGTGTCCTCGACATGACAGGCGTGCTTCAGCCCGTACGACGACCTGTCACATCAGTGGAGCGCAGCGGGAACCGGCTGTCAATCAGACGTTGGCGGTGTCGGTGCGGTCGGGGACGAAGCGGTAGCCGACGTTGCGGACGGTCCCGATCAGGGACTCGTACTCGGTGCCGAGCTTGGCGCGCAGCCGCCGCACGTGTACGTCGACCGTCCTGGTGCCGCCGAAGTAGTCGTAGCCCCAGACCTCCTGCAGCAGCTGGGCGCGGGTGAACACCCGGCCGGGGTGCTGGGCGAGGTATTTGAGCAGCTCGAACTCCTTGAACGTCAGGTCGAGCACCCGGCCGCGCAGCCGCGCGGTGTAGGTGGCCTCGTCGATCGAGAGGTCGCCGCTGCGGATCTCGTCGGGCACGTCCTCGGTCGCGGCCTGCGAGATGCGGCCGGTGGCCATGCGCAGCCGCGCCTCCACCTCGGCCGGTCCGGCGCTGTCGAGCAGCACGTCGTCCACGCCCCACTCCGCGGTCATGGCGGCCAGCCCGCCCTCGGTCACGATGACCAGGAGAGGGCAGTCGATGCCGGTGGTGCGGATCAGCCGGCAGAGGCTCTTGGCCTGCACGAGCTCCTTGCGCGCGTCGACGATGACCGCGTCGGCGGGTGGGGTGTCGATGAGAGCGGACGCCTCAGCGGGAGCGACGCGGACCGAGTGGAGCAGCAACCCCAGCGCCGGCAGCACCTCGGCGGACGGCTCGAGGGCGTTGGTCAGCAGGAGCAGGTTGCTCATTACGGCCTCCTCAAACACGCAAGGACCCGGGGGCTACGTCGCCCAGGTCCTGTAGGGAGGATATCCCACGAGTTAGTCGCGTCCATTGCGCGTCCACCAGGTGAACAGCGCGTCTCCTGGAACAAGCTTGTTAAGGGCGCCGCACAATAGAGCGGAAACCGATTGTGAGGCAGGCATGGCCACAGGAAAGATACGTTATTGGGCGGCGGCCAAGGAGGCGGCGGGTGTCGCGGAGGAACCGTTCGAAGCGGTCACTCTTGGTGAACTAATGACGAAAATCACACAAAATCGTGCAGATCTGGCGCGAGTGATGCTCCGCTGTTCGTTCCTCGTGGACGGTTCCCCGGTCGGGAAGCGCGCTCATGACGAGGTGATCCTCGGCGACGGCGCGACCGTGGAGGTGCTGCCGCCGTTCGCGGGTGGCTGAGCGGCCGGCGGCGCCACCGGGTGAGCGGGCGGATCGCGGGGGAATGAGACAGGCCAGTCGGTAGGCTCTTGACCCCCGCTCAAGACAGGGAGCCCCATGCGCAAGCTGATCATTTTCCTGATCGTGCTCATCGTTCTCCTTGTCGCCGTCGATCGGGTCGCGGCGGCCGGGGTCGAACGGGATCTGGCGAACAGGATCGCGGCGGCCTCCGATCTCTCCGGCACACCGACCGTGACAATTGAGGGCATCCCATTTCTCACGCAGGCCCTCTCGGGCCGCTATCCGGAGGTACGGTTCAATCTCGGCACGTTCACCTACGGCGACGTGCCGGTGCGGAACCTGCGGGGCGCCGCCTACGACGTCACGGCCCCCCTGGCCGACATCATCCAGAACAGAGCCAACATCCGGGCGGGTCGCGTGGCCATCAGCGGCACCCTCACCAGGGCGACCATCGACAAATACGCCCCGCGCGGGGTGAAGATCGGCGGCAACGGGCAGCGGCTCACGGCGTCGGGCGAGGTGATGATGGGGGTGAACAAGGTGAAGTTCAACGCCGAGATGCGGGTCGTGATCGCCGACGGGGGCATCAGGATCCAGGCGGAGAAGATCCAGGGCGTGCCCGACCAGTTCGCGCGCCTCGTCTCCTACACCATCCCGTTCAAGGGCGATCTGCCCTTCGACGTGAAGGTGACCAGGGTCAGGAGCGTGGCCGAGGGATTGGAGTTCTCGGCCGAGGCGACTGACGTGCCGATCCGTGGATGAGGTTGAACCGCTCCGTCCCTCCGTACGTGATGAGAGCGTGAGAGCAGCGGGCACCGCCGATGAGGAACTTGTGAAGACCCTCTTCGACGAGCACGCCGGGCCGCTCTACGGCTACGTTCTGCGACTGACCGGTGACTCCGGCAAGGCCGAGGACGTCGTCCAGGAGACCCTGTTGCGGGCCTGGCGGCATCCCGACGCCCTGTCTGACCGGCCGATCCGGGCGTGGTTGTTCACGGTGGCCCGCAACCTCGTCGTCGACCAGCATCGCGCCAGGAAGGCCAGGCCGCCGGAGATCGGCGACGAGGCCCTGGCGGTCCTGCCGGCCGACGACGAGCTGGAGCGGGCGGTCGAGTCGTGGGCGGTGGCCGAGGCGCTGGCCGCGCTGCGGCAGGAGCACCGTGAGGTGCTGCTGGAGGTCTACTACCGGGGGCGATCGGTGAAGGAGGCGTCGGCGACGCTGGGGATACCGCCGGGCACGGTGAAGTCCCGTACGTACTACGCGTTGCGCGCGCTCAAGCTGGCGCTCGAGGAACGGGGGCTGGCACCGTGATGACGTGCGAGGAGGTGCGGATCGCGCTGGGCGCCCACGCGCTGGGCGCGCTCGATCCGGAAGAGGCGCTGGAGATCGACCACCACCTGGCGACCTGCGAGGCGTGCGGCGCCGAGCTGCTGGAGCTCGAAGGCGTGACCTCGTTCCTGGGCAAGGTGTCGGAACGCGACGTCGAGCTGGTGGCCAGCCCCCCGCGCCAGGTGCTCGACCGGTTGCTGAACGACCGCGTCAGGCGGAACAGGCGCGGCCGGATCCTCATGGCCGTGGCCGCCTCCGCGGCGGTGCTGGTGGTGGGCGGCACGGTGTGGACGGCGATCCAGACCAGGTCGGCCAATGAGAGCTCGGCGGCGGCCCCCGCGGCGGCGCGGTCGGCGGGGTCGGCGGAGTCCGACACCCGCGCGCAGCAGGACCAGAGCTCCGCGCAGCTGGCCCAGCCGTTGAGGAGCACCGCGCCGTCCCGGAAGGTGGTTCCCTCCCAGAGCCCGGCCCAGAGTTCCGCGCCGGAGACGCAGGCCGATCTCCCGCCCTCGGAGCAGCCGCTGAAGGCGGCCGAGGGCCGCGAGTTCACCGGCGCGAACAGGGCCGCCGACTACCGCGCCACCGTCCTGGCCTGGCCCACGGACGCGGGCACGGAGCTGGGCGTGCGGGTCAGCGGCGTGCCGGTCGACACGACCTGCAGCCTGGTCGTCGTCGGCGTGGACGGCACGCGCGAGCCCACGGAGAGCTGGGTCGTCAGCCGCGAGGCCTACCAGGACCGGGCGGTCTTCCGGCGGGAGACGACGAAGACGATGCGGGAGATCGCGAGGTTCGAGATCGTCGACGGGGCCGGCAAGGTGCTGGTCGAGGTGCCGCTGCGGAAGCAGGCGCGGAATTGACCCCAGATGGACGCGGAAGTGATCCCGACGAGCGCGCGGAAGTAAACGCGGTGCCGCGCGGTTGCACCTGACGATGACGGGATTGTGGGTGGCGCTGGCGACGCTGGCGCTCGGGACGGTGATCGGGGTGGTCCGCCTGCGCCGCGACGGACGGGTACGCGAGGCGGGCGGCGGGCGGCTGTCCGCCGCCGACCTCGGCTCCGGGCTGGGGGAACGGGCGACGCTCGTGCAGTTCTCGACCGCGTTCTGCCAGCCGTGCCGGGCGACCCGCCGGGTGCTGGCCGACGTGAGCGCGCTCGTGCCGGGGGTGGCCCACGTCGAGATCGACGCCGAGTCCCGGCTCGACCTCGTACGCCGGCTGGACATCATGCGCACGCCCACCGTGCTCGTGCTCGACGCCGCGGGCACCATCGTCAAGCAGGCCGCCGGCCAGCCGCGGAAGGCCGACGTCCTGGCCGCGCTGGCGGCTGCCGTACCGGATTCCCGTCTGTGAGCCGTCTCACAAGTTGTCTCACCAACCGGACGAGATGTGACAGATGACGAGACGCCGAGTAGTGTCGTGGCCATGAACCCGTCGACAGAGCTGCTCACGAAGCGGCGCGCGGTTGATTTCTGCCGCGTGGCCACCGCGCTCTGTCGCGCTGCCTGAGGACGATCTCGCGCGGACACCAGATCCGCCCCAAATCGACCCCTTCAGGAGCATCCCGCGATGCGTGCCGATCCTAGAGCGCTGCGCTTCGGCGCGGCCGTAACCACCCTGGTCCTCGCCTCCGTCCTGGTGACGGAGAGTTCCTGGCTGCTCGCCGTCCAGGCGGTGGTCTTCGCGATCGGCGCGGCATGGCGCTCGCCGTACGCGATGCTCTTCAAGGCGCTCGTCCGGGGCACTCCCAAGGTGACCGAGGATGCCCGCCCGCCCCGCTTCGCCCAGGGGGTCGGGCTGGTCTTCGCGGTCGCGGGGCTGGCCGGATACCTCGCCGGGATCACGCCGCTGGCCCTGGTGGCCACGGCGGCGGCTCTTCTCGCCGCCTTCCTCAACGCAGCCTTCGGATTCTGCCTTGGCTGCGAGATGTACCTGCTCATTCGCCGTCTACTGCCCGCCGCCAAAATGGAGGTATCCCAATGAGCCGCTCCGCCGCCCTGGTGGACGCCGACTGGGTCGAGGCCAACCTCGACACGCCCGGAGTCGTCCTCGTCGAGGTCGACGAGGATGTCAGCGCCTACGACAAGGGCCACATCCGTGGCGCCGTGAAGGTCGACTGGCGCCAGGACCTGCAGGACCCGGTGCGCCGCGACTTCGTGGACAAGACCGGTTTCGAGGCCCTGCTGTCCGACCGCGGCATTTCCAACGATGACACCGTCGTGCTCTACGGCGGCAACAACAACTGGTTCGCGGCCTATGCCTACTGGTACTTCAAGCTTTACGGCCACCAGAACGTGAAGCTGCTCGACGGCGGGCGCAAGAAGTGGGAGCTCGACTCGCGCGAGCTGGTGCGTGACGTGCCCGAGCGGCCCAAGACGCAGTACGTCGCGCAGGAGCAGGACTCCGCGATCCGCGCCTTCCGCGACGACGTGGTGGCCGCGATCGGCAAGCTCAACCTGGTCGACGTGCGCTCGCCCGACGAGTTCACCGGCAAGCTGCTCGCCCCGGCCCACCTCCCGCAGGAGCAGGCCCAGCGCGGCGGCCACGTGCCCACGGCCCGCAACATCCCGTGGTCCAAGGCGGCCAACGACGACGGCACCTTCAAGTCCGACGACGACCTGCGCACCCTCTACCAGGAGGCCGGCGTCAACTTCGGCAAGGACACCATCGCCTACTGCCGCATCGGCGAGCGCTCCGCGCACACCTGGTTCGTGCTGCACGAGCTGCTCGAGCAGTCCAACGTGAAGAACTACGACGGTTCGTGGACCGAATACGGCTCGCTCGTGGGCGTGCCGATCGAGCTGGGGGAGGCCCGCTGATGTCGACTGCAGCACAGGGTTGCGGAGCGCCGGAGCAGACCATCGCGCTGCCGGCCGGGATCGATCTGTCCAACCAGGCCGTGATCCAGGGTGTGGTGACCGGCGCCGGCACCGCCTACGCGCGGCTGCTCGACCACTCCGGCGAGTTCACCGGTGAGGTCGTCGTGTCCGACGAGGGCGTCTTCCGCTTCTTCGCCGCCCCCGGTGACTGGACCGTCCGCATCATCGCGGGCGGCGGCGTCACCCGGGACGTCCAGGTCGAGGCCAAGCTGGGCGAGGTCGCCCAGCTCGCGGTGGCCGTCTGACCCGAGACAACGTGAAAGAGGCCCGCGTCCGCCGGACGCGGGCCTCTTGCGTGCAACGGGTCCGGGCCCGCCGGTGTTGTAGTGGACGTGAGTGAAATCGACTGTCTCGACCCGGTGCGCAAGGCGCTGCTCGACGACCTCGACGAAGGGTTCGCCGAGCTCTACGGCACCTACCGCGGCCTGGTCTTCTCGACCGCGCTGCGGCTGAGCGGGCGCTGGGCGGACGCCGAGGACCTCACCGCGGAGGCGTTCCTGCGGGCCTACCGGGCGCTGGCCGGCTACGAGCGCGACCGGGTCGCCGAGCTCCAGCCGCGCGCCTGGCTGATGACGATCCTCATGAACATCTGGCGCAACTGCGCCCGTACGAAGTCCCGCAAGCCGCCACCCGACCTGCGGGACGAACCCATCGAGGCCGTCGACCCCAACGAGGACGTCGAGGCGGCGGCGGTGCGCCGGGAGACCGGCGACGAGCTGGCCGAGCTGCTCGGGCTGCTGCCCGCGGAGCAGCGGGCCGCGGTCGTGCTCAGGCACGTCGTGGACCTGCCGGTCGCCGAGATCGCCATGGTGCTGAAGATCCCGCAGGGGACGGTCAAATCGCACGTCTCGCGAGGGCTGAGGCGGTTGCGCGCACTGGGAGGTGCCCGATGACCCAGGATCCACTGCTCGCCGGACTCGCGGCACTGGCCGCCGAACCGCCGGAGGGGCTGCTCGACCGGATCGCGGCCCGCTGGGTACGCGTGCCGGGGCCGATCGGGGAGCTCGCGGTCGCGTTCACCGACCAGGGCGTGGCCTACGTGCACGCCGGGGAGGGGTTCGCCGAGACGTTCAGGAAGCGGTTCGGCCGCCCGCTGCTGCCCGCCGCGCGCCCGCCCGCCGGCCTGCTGCCCGCGCTGCGCACGGGCCGGACGTCCGGGCTGCGGCTGGACCTGCGCGGCATGAGCGACTTCCAGCGCGACGTGCTGGAGGCGGCGCGGACCATCCCGCGCGGCGAGGTACGGCCCTACTCGTGGATCGCGGCGCGCGTCGGGCGGCCCAAGGCCGTGCGCGCGGTGGGCACGGCGCTCGGCCGCAACCCGGTGCCGCTGCTCATCCCGTGCCACCGGGTGACCAGGTCGGACGGCGTCGCGGGCGACTACGTGTTCGGCTCGGCGGCCAAGGAGCGGCTGCTGCTGGCCGAGGGCGTCGACCTGGACCGGGTCCGGGCGCTGGCCGGGGAGCGGGTGTTCTACCTGGCCAGCGACACGACCGGCGTGGTCTGCTTCCCGACCTGCCACAACGCCCGGCGCATCACGCCCGCCCACCGGCACGGCTTCCGCAGCATCGCCCAGGCCAGGGCCGCGGGCTACCGCCCGTGCCGCACCTGCCGCCCGGCTCAGATCGGCTTGACCGGGTAGCGCATGAGGAGGGTGGCCCGGACGATGTCGGGGCCGTGGGCCCGGTAGCCGTGGGGCACGTCGGACATCCACGAGATGTGGTCGCCCGGCCGGGCCGTGAGCGGCTCGTGGATGGGGCCCGCGCTGAGGATGCCCGTGAAGACCGTGACGTGCTCGCTGACGCCCTCGTGGTGGGCGGGGGAGGTCTGGGTGAGGCCGGGCGGGACGCGTACGCGGTAGAGCTCGTACGTGACGCGGTCGTCCTCGAACACCTCGAGCAGCTCGGCCTCCATCGCCGTGCCGCGCATGATCTGCGGCTCGGGCGGCGCGTCGAGTATCGCCCCGATCGGCACCCCGAGCTGCGCGGTGATCGCCCAGAGCGTCTCCAGCGTGGGGCTGCGGCTGCCGGTCTCCACGCTCGACAGGAGCGCCTTGCCGATGCCGGCGCGCTTGGCGAGCTCGGAGAGCGAGACGCCGCGCGCCTGTCGCAGCCGCCGCAATCGATCTCCCACCAGGCGAGGATCGGTGTCGATCGCGGGTTGCGGATCCATACCGTCATGCTGCCGCACGTGCAGGGCTTCGGGGCCGCCTTTCGCGGCGGATAATCCATTTGTCACTGCGCAGGCGGTGACACGTGCCCGTCCGGGATCAAGGTGCTGGTAGAGCGCTTTCGGGAGTTGCGGCTGCGGTACGAGGGACAGACCGATACGATTCCACAGATGTCCGGTTCGTCAGGTGTGATGGCGCCCCCGCGACCTGGGCCTACGCCGGCTCAGCGGATGCCGTCGCCGTACTCGCTGCCCCTGCACGCACTACGCCTGGCGGGGAAGTGCGCCCTGCCCTTGATCCTCTGGTTCTCCGTCGGCGAGCTGGTGCGCTGGGTGGTGATCTACGTTGCCACCGAGATCTCGCACGGGTCGTGGTGGCAGGCCCGCCTGGTGGCGACGCTGGCGCTGGTGACCGTGGTGATCCTGATCTCCATGACCGTCACCACCGGCATGTTCCTGGCGCTGCGCAACGCCCTGTGGGAGACCCGGGCCCGCAGGCAGGACGGGCAGGAGGACGAGCGGTTCTGGGTCTCGCTCAACCGGGTGGCGCCCGCCTTCGCGGTCATCTACCTGGCCTGGGAGCTGTACTACCGGGACGCCGCCGACTTCTACGCGATGGACCGCTTCCACAACCTGGACGACGACTTCTACACGACGGTGCTCAACAACGTCGCCAAGGGCACCGACGAAGAGGTCACGTACGGGATGGGCCTGGTCGGCCTGGACTGGAAGGTCTCGCTGGGCGCCATGGTGGTGACCTTCGGGCTCCGGGCGCTGTTCTCCCGGATGGTCGAGAAGGGCTCGGGGAAGTTCGCGGGGGTCGCCTCCGCCTTCGCCGAGTTCGCGTTCGTCTTCTGCGGCCTGAACGCCATCTTCACCTTCACCCAGCTGCGCGGGGACTGGGCCTCGCACCGGGCCGTCGTGAGCGGCGCGACCGAGGCGTGGGAGCACGCGAAGGAGAACGTGCCCGGGTGGGAGGCCTTCTGGGGCTGGGTGGGGGAGATGTGGCCGCACGTCATCGAGGCCCTGGCCGTACCGCTGACCTGGCTGGCGATCGCCGTGCTCATCTTCGGCACCTCCATCGACGACGCCCGGCGGGCCCTGCGCGGCACCCGGCTGGAGAAGGGCATGGACAAGCTGGAGGGCACCCACGACGTCACCCAGCGCGCCGTGGACCGGGCCATCGGCGGCTTCATGGAGCGCTGGGTGCCCGTGGTCAACGCCTTCCGGATCACGATCAGGGGCGGGATGGCGCTGTTCGGCTTCACGTGCCTGCTGTACTCGGGGCTGCACGTGGGCGGCCAGTACCTGGACCGGGCCGTGCGCACGCTGATCGGCTCCGACGTCGAGTACATGTGGCTGGTGGCCAGCAAGCCCGTCGTCTTCATCGGGGACCTGCTGGTGACCTGCCTGAGCTACTGCGTGCTGGCCGCCGCGTTCGACATCGCGGCGACCAGGGCCCGGCTCCGGGGCGAGGACATCACCGCCTGAACACCAGCACGTCCTTGTGCTTCCGCTTCTCCTGCTCCGCCGGGTCCGTCGGGACCGCGAGGAGCTGGTCGGTCGGCGTGTCGGACAGGTAGGTGGTGTTCGGCCTGAGGTGCAGCTCCACCTGGCCGGCCACCGCCTTCGGCACGACGGCGACGGCCTCGTACGTGTAGGGCTTGCCGACCACGGCGTCGTCGATCGCGACGTTGTCCTCCGCGACCTCCACCTGCCAGGAGCGGTCCTCGCGGTCCCGCAGCTCCAACTCGGGCTTGCCGGTGAGCTTGATGCCCGTGGCGTCGACGCCCTTCCTGGTGATGATGATCTTCAGCCATTGCCTGTCGGGCGCGGTGGTCCTGGGCGCCTCCATCGGCTCGATCGCGGCCTTCCACGACACGTGCTCGAACGCCAGCTCCCCGCCCTTCGGGACCACGTGCTCGATGTCGGACGGCTGGCCGCTGCGGTAGAAGATGAACGCGTCCACGGTCGGGGCGCCCACCCCCACGAGGAAGGCGACGAGCGCGCCCACGCCGAGCAGGAGCGTACGCGTCCGGCGCGGCGGCGTCGGTGCGGCGGCCGGTGGGCCGGCGGCCGGCGGCTCGGCGGGTGGCGAGGCGGGCGGCTCGGCGGGCAGCTCGCTGGATGGCGAGGTGGGCGGCTGGACGGGCGGCGGGACGGGCGGCTGGACGGGGGGCGGGACGGGCGGCTGGACGGGGGGAGACTCGCGCGGGCTCCGGGGGCTGTCGCCCTGCGCGCCGAACGAGTTGCCCAGGGTGTGCGCGCCCATGCTCCGGCGCGGCACGGGGCCCGCGCTGGGGACGGCCGGGAGGGGCTGCGTCTCGCCGCCCGGCGGGTCGGGGTGCGGGGCGGGCGGCCAGACCTGCTGGTCCGGGTGCGGATCGTCGCTGCGCCGGGGCGGCATCATGGGGACGGGCTGCGGCCGCTGCCCCCGTGCCCGGGGCTGTGGCGGTTGGCCGTACTGAGGAGGCTGCGGCCGTCCGGGCTGCGCGTGCCGCGGTGCGCGGGCCGGAGGCGGCTCGCCGGCGTCTTCGGGGTGGGCGGGCTGGGGAGGTTGGGACGGCTGGCCGGAAGGGGGCGCGAACCAGTCGCGGTCGGGTTCGTTCTGGCTCATGGCCTTACTTCTTCTTCTCGTCCATGTCGAAGACCTCCGCGGGCGAGGAGGTGAGTTGCTTGGCGGCGGCCTCGTCGATGCCGAGGTCGATCTGCGCCTCCGGCGGCAACGGCTCGCTGTAGAGGGCGGCGACCGGCAGCTCGAACACGGCCTGCGCGCCCGGCAGCGCCGAGGCCGGCACCTCGAACACGAACCTGCCGGTGGTCCACCACCCCGGCTGGATCCACGGATACGCGAGCGTCTTCTCGCTGTCGACCTTGTCGGTCGCGGTGAACTTCTTGCCGTCGGCGGTCAGCAGGGTCGGCTTGCCCAGGTGCAGCGGCTTCTTCGGCACCGTGGCCGCGGCCTCGACCACCAGGAAGAGCTGCTCCGTCGGTATGGTGTCGTCGCCCGCCTTGATCGTCTTCGCCGTGGAGACGTTCTGGACCCGTACGGAGAAGCGGCCCGCGTCGACGTTCTCCCCCTTGGCCCCGGTATACGTGAGCGGCATGCCCCGATCGTCACCGGAGAGATAGATCGACTGGACGGCGACGGCTCCGGCGGCCAGCACCAGTCCCGCGATGACGTGCAGCGCCCTCGCCCCGCCCCCGCCGCGGGTCGCCTGCCTGCGGGACCGGGCGCCGCGTGGCGCGACGGAGCGTTGCTCGGTAGCGGTCATCACGCCCCCTGCGTCCGGACCGGCAGGGTGATCTTGGCGACCACCTTGTCCCCTTCCTTGTCCTCGAGCACGTCGGTGGGCTCGCTCTCCAGGAACCACGCGGACGTGTCGGTGAGGCCGTTGCGCAGCAGCTCGAACTTGCCGATGTCATAGCTGACCTGCTTGGGCGGCGGTGTCGTGCCCGGCAGCTCGTAGCGCGCCACCACGGTGGCCGCGATCCCCGGGTGCAGCTGGGAGGACTCGACGCCCTTGGAGAGCACGAAGAGCTGGCCCCCCCACTTCGACTTGATCTCCGGGTTCATCCTCAGCAGCGTGCTGCCGAAGCTGAAGCCGCCGCTCTTGTCCCTGGGCAGGCCGCCCACGTGGATGGTTTCGTCGGTCTTGTTCGTCACTTTGAACACCACGTCGAGGTAGCGCTTGTCCTCGGCGAACTCGTTCTCGGCAGGCTTTAACGTGATCTTCGACTCGATGACCTGCGTGTCGAACTGCCCCTGGTCCAGGACCTGCCCGGGCTTCAGTTGCGGCGGCGCCGGGTCGGGCCGCTCCTCCAGACCGCCCAGCAGGGCGGTGATACCGATGGCTGTGACCGCCACCAATGCCACGGCGGGCACCACTACCGGGCGTCTGGGCTTGTCAGTGCTCCCGCCGGAGGGTTCCGTCATGGGTAAGGATGGTAATAGGTCTCGCTTGTCCCATCTGCCGCAATGCTCCCATCGGACTGGTCGAATTGCCGAGAAACCCTGCCGCTACCGGGCTTGTAGCTCATACGCTGTCACGGAGCGGAAAGGGCTGACCCCTACTCCTAATGACATATCGGCGGCCGGAGGGTCACGTGACGGACGTGCATCCCGAGCATGCCCAGCTCCAGGCGGACCGCATCTACCTGGGCTGGCAGTACATCCTGCTGCATCCCGACCCCGGTCCCCCGCCCAGACGCCCCTCTCCCGCCGAGGAGCCGTCCGCGGCGGCCGAGCAGGACCCCGCGCAGCTGGAGATGTTGCGCCGCGAGCGGCTCCAGGAGGACATGCTCAACCGGCCGGTGCGGCTCGTCCGCCTGTTCATGCTGGTCCTGACCGTCCTGATCCTCGCGGCCGCCCTGTCCGGCTACCTCGCCTGGTCCTTCGCGCTGGTCGGGCTCGTGGCCGCCGGCGGCGTGGCGGGCATCTGCAGCTACGCGCTGCTGCAGGGGGACCGGGCGGTCAAATACCGGGTGCTGGAGCAGCAGGCCAGGAATGAGCGGCAGCGCCAGGAACGTGACAAGGAGCTGTTCCGGGCCCAGGAGGAGCACGCCCAGCGCTACCGGGAGTGGCAGGAGTCGAAGGAGCGGCACGACCGGCAGCTCACCTGGTACGCCGTCGCGGTGCCCGACGAGATCGACCGCATCGACGTGGCGGGCGGCACCTTACCCGGATGGTCCGCACTGGTCACGCTGCTCGGGGCGACGCGGCTCTACAGCGGTGGCCACCTGACCGTGCTCGACCTGTCCGAGGGCGCGATCGCCAAGGACCTCATCGAGCTGGCCCGCAAGGGCGGCGACGACCCGCTGGTCTGGGTGCTGCCCGTCGACCTGCCCAAGCTCGACCTGGGCGCCACGCTGAAGCCCGAGGCGTTCGCGGACGTGCTGGCGCACGTGGTGAGCGTGAGCGAGGAGCACCGCACCACCCGCGACCTCAGCTTCGACAACGCGATCCTGGAGCGGGTGCTGGAGGTGCTCGGGGAGAACGCCACGATCAGCCAGGTCACCGCGGCGCTGCGGGCGCTGGCGCAGGTGGGCGACCCGCGCGACGACCTGAGGTTCGGGCTGATCACCGCGACCCAGCTGGAGCGCATCGGCACGCTGTTCGGGCGGGGGGTCAGCGACCGCGTGGTGATCGAGCGGGCCTGGGCGCTGGAGTCGCAGCTGCGCAAGCTGGAGACGCTCGGCACCGAGGCCGTACGCCTGCCGCCGGCCCGGCTCCGGGTGGTGAGCATGGACCGGCAGGCGGGCGTGTTCGGCAACCGGGTGCTCGGCACGTACGTGGCCACCGCCCTGACCCACATCCTGCGCCAGTCCGCCGCCTCCGACCGGCCCTGGTACCACACGATCATCGTGGCCGGGGCGGACAAGCTCAGGGGCGACGTGCTCGACCGGCTGATGGACGCCTGCGAGACCTCCCGTACCGGCCTTGTGCTGACTTATCGGTCTTTGACGCCGACCGTGCGCGAGCGGCTCGGCAGAGGGCACGCCGCGGTCGCGTTCATGCGCCTCGGCAACGCCGAGGACGCCCGCGTCGCCAGCGAGCACGTCGGCACCGAGCACCGCCTGGAGCTGGCCCAGCTCACCGAGACGATCAGCGACTCGCTGCCGGGCCTCGACGGCGGCTACACCTCCACGATCGCCCAGTTCGACGACGAGCGGGAGGATCGCGACGAGAACCACGCGGACCTGGCGGGGGACATCACCGAGTCCACCGAGTGGGGCAGGACCGCCGACAAGATCTCGGAGAAGGAGCGGGTGCTGCAGCGCTCGCGCGAGTTCCTCGTCGAGCCGCACCAGCTCCAGCAGCTCCCCACGACGTCCGTGATCGTCACGGACGCCACCGCCCAGGGCCGCCGCGTACGCCTCGCCGACGCGAACCCGGCCATCCTCACCTTCCCCAAGACCACCCTCGGCGAACTGGAGGACGTGCGCGAGGCCGTGCTGGCCCTCGATCCCAGGGACGGCGACGGCGACGCGGAGCCGCCACCGAACCTCGGGCCACCACCGCCACGCCTGGACTGGCGCAAGGGCAGGCAATGACATGGTCAATGTCAAGGTGACGAGCTGACGGTTGGCGGAATTTAACAAAGAACCGTCTGTGGGGGATTGAAATGCAGCCGAGTGTCTCGCTGAGCGGGCCCTGGTATCGAATTCAGTCGATCGCAGCACCCTCGCGAAGCTCGTCGGCGGAATGGGATTTCGTCACTGTGCTTCCCGCGGTGCTGTCGGCGGCGCAGCGCGATCGTCCGTTCGTCATCGGCTGGCTGTCGCGCGGCTCCGGGGCGCCGCTGGAGCTCATCACCAACGCCGGGCCGCTGTCGCCGCCGCGCCAGCCGCGCCGGTCGACCGACATGCCCGACCATCCGAGCGGGCCGCAGCCGTTGCTGTTCCCCGGTGGCGCCCGGGGGGTGCAGCTCGACGAGGAGTATCTGGCCGACCTGGCCGACCTGGTGTGGACGCCGTGCCCGGGCCGGCAGGCGCCGCCGCTGGGGAGCAAGGGGCGCGAGTTCGACCCGGACGAGCTGCGGCGGCCGACGTTGTTCGAGTCGACGCTGATGACGCTCATGTCGCGGCCGTTCGCGTGGCTCGTCGTCGCCGAGCCGACGGACCTGCTGGACGCCGAGGTGGCGCACCTGCGTACGCAGCTCAACGTGCTGCGGCAGTACGGCGACGCCTCCGAGCGCTCCCGCTTCGACGCCGAGCGCGCCGAGCGCCGCATGCAGGAGCTGGACGCCTTCCGCGAGGCGGGGCTCTGGAACGTACGCGTGCTGGCCGGAGGCGCCACGGCCGAGGAGCTGCGGCAGATCGCACCCGTGCTCGTCGGGTCCGTCGAGATGAGCCACCACCCGTACCGGCTGCGCAGCTCGCACGGCGCCGTCTACGCCCTGTCGGAGGCCCTGGCCATCACCATGCAGGACCCGGCCGACGGCGCCGCCGCGCCGTTCGCCGCCACCGCGGGGGCGCTGGCCGCGCTGGCCGGGCTGCCCCGGCGGGAGGTGCCCGGCGTGCGCGTGCTCGACTCGGGCTTCTTCGACGTGACCGCGGAGTCCGACGAGGTGGCCGACGGGGGCGAGCTGGAGCTCGGCGAGATCCTCGACGGGCAGGACCGGGGCGTCGGCACCTTCCGGGTGCCGCTGGCCACGCTCAACCGGCACGCGTTCGTCACGGGGGCGACCGGCTCGGGCAAGTCCCAGACGGTACGCCACCTGCTGGAGCAGCTCAGCCGGGCGCGCATCCCGTGGCTGGCCATCGAGCCGGCCAAGTCCGAGTACGCCGCCATGGCCGGCCGCATCGAGGACCCCGTCACCGTGATCAACCCGTCGGCGCCCGACGGCGTGCCGTTCAGCGTCAACCCCCTCGAACCCGAGCCCGGCTACCCCGTCCAGGCCCACATCGACATGGTGCGGGCGCTGTTCATGGCCGCGTTCGACGCCGAGGAGCCGTTCCCGCAGATCATGTCGCTGGCCCTGCAGCGCGTCTACGAGGCCACCGGCTGGGACGTGGTCACCGGCGGCGCGGTGCCCGGCTCGAACGTCCCGCCCAGCATCCCCACCCTCGAACAGCTCCAGCAGCACGCCATGGACGTCATCCAGGAGATCGGCTACGGCCGCGAGGTCCAGGCGGACGTCGAGGGCTTCATCTCGCTGCGGCTGCGCTCGCTGCGCGTCGGCTCGGCGGGCCGCTTCTTCGAGGGCGGCCACCCCGCCGACATCGGCGGCCTGCTGGAGCGCGACGTGGTGCTGGCCATCGAGGACGTGGCCAACGACGAGGACAAGGCGTTCCTCATGGGCACGCTGATCATCCGGATCGTCGAGCACCTGCGCATGCGCGCCAGGAAGGAGCGCTCCGCCGGGCTGCGCCACGTCATCGTGATCGAGGAGGCGCACCGGCTGCTGCGCGACCGGGGGCACGGCCGGGCCTCCACCCACGCGGTGGAGCTGCTGGCCGGGCTGCTCGCCGAGATCAGGGCGTACGGCGAGGGCATCGTGGTGGCCGAGCAGATCCCGACCAAGCTCGTCTCCGACGTGGTGAAGAACACGGCGCTGAAGGTCGTGCACCGGCTGCCCGCCGAGGACGACAGGAAGCTCGTCGGCGCCGCCATGAACCTGAGCGACGAGCAGTCCCGCCACGTGGTCTCGCTCCAGCCGGGCTCGGCCGCCGTGTTCGCGGACGGCATGGACCGGCCGCTGCGGGTCCGCGTACCGCTGGGGGAGTCCAGGGAGAAGGTGCTGCCCGGCCCGCCGCCGCCCATCCGCGGGCGCCGGTCGGCGGCGTGCGGCAAGCAGTGCCGCACCGGGCAGGCGTGCACGCTGGTGGAGCTGCGCGAGGCGGACGTGCTGGCCGGCGCGCCGGACTGGGCGTGGCTGCGCATCTGGTGCGACACGGTGGTGCTGGCCTTCGTCAGCAACCGGCCGCTGCCCGGCGTGCCGCGCGCCCTGTCGGCCGCCTGGGCCGACCTGCCGGCGCGGCGCAGGGAGTGCCTGCTCGCCACGCTCGTCGAGCGCTCGGTGCAGCGGCGCGCCTGGTCGCTGCGCAGCTGGTTCGACCCGGCGCTGCTGACGGAGAAGGCGGCGGAGACCGCCACGCGGCTGCTCTCGGCGGTCGACAGCGGCGGCGAGCGGCCGGGGGCGTCGTGGGTCATCCCGCAGGTGCGCTGGCTGCACGAGGTGGACCGGCTCTTCCCGTACGGGCAGCCGGCCCCGAACCTGCGCAGCCCCGCGCCGCCCATGGAGTACGCCCTGTTCCGCCAGCCGAACGGCAACGGCGCGGGCGACCTCGTACACACCGAGCTGCTCGGCCACCGGGCCAAGGCGCTGCGCCACCACCCGCTGTCGATGGAGGTCGACCACAACCGGGCGCTGGCCTGGCGGGTGATCCTCGGGGACGACGAGAACGAGAGCGTGCAGCGGGACATCGTGACGGTGGCGATCGGCGTCGAGTCGTCGGCCCGGATCAGGCACGTGGGCCAGACGATGGGAGCCGGGTGGCTGGAGGGCGTGCTGTCGTGGCCGCGCCGCTTCGTGCTCCCCTTCGAGCACGGCGGCGCTCCGGAGATCGCCTTCGCCGAGCCGGCGGCCGCTCCGTGACGGGCCGCGTTTTCGCGAGCGTCACCTGAGTATGGGCCAATGCCGACTAGGATCCATGCACATGACCCAGCTTCCTCTGCGGGCCCAACTCGCCAGCGCTCTGGGACGCAGTGCCGCAACGCTGTCCAGGATGACCGGGCGGGGTGACGGCTCGGTGATCGGCGGGCGGGTCGGCCTGCTGCTAGAGCCGGACCTCCTGCGCAAGCTGGCCCGCGATCGCAAGCTGGCGCTCGTCAGTGCGACCAACGGCAAGACCACCACGACCAGGCTGATCACCTCGGCGCTGCTGGAGCTCGGCGAGGTGGCCACCAACGCCTTCGGCGCCAACATGCCCGCCGGCCACGTCTCGGCGCTCTCCCAGCACAAGGCCGCCCCCTACGGCGTGCTGGAGGTGGACGAGAAATACCTGCCGGAGGTGCTCGACACGACCGGCGCGGGCGTCGTCTGCCTGATGAACCTCAGCCGCGACCAGATGGACCGCGCGGCCGAGATCTGGCTGCTGGCCCAGAAGTGGCGCAGGGCCCTGTCCGGCAAGCCCACGCATGTCATCGCCAACTGCGACGACCCCCTCGTCACCTGGGGCGCCTCCACGGCCGCCAAGGTCACCTGGGTCGCCGGCGGGCAGCGGTGGAAGGAAGACTCCTGGTGCTGCCCCGAGTGCGGCGGCCCGCTCGACCGCAAGGACGCCGACTGGGCGTGCCGGGAGTGCACGTTCCACCGGCCCGAGCCGCAGTGGGCGGTCGACGACGACGCGGCCGTCGACCCGCGCGGGCAGCGGTGGCTGCTCGACATCCAGCTTCCCGGCCAGGCCAACCGCTCCAACGCGGTGATGGCGCTGGCGGTGGCGGAGGCGTTCGGGGTGCCGGTGGAGCGGGCGCTGCCCCGGCTGCGCGAGGTCACCTCGGTGGCGGGCCGCTACACCACCGTCGAGCGTGACGGCCGGCACGCCCGGCTGCTGCTGGCGAAGAACCCGGCGGGCTGGCTGGAGGCGTTCGACGTCGCCGACCCGCAGTTCCCGATCATCCTCTCGGTCAACGCGCAGGGCCCCGACGGCCGCGACACCTCGTGGTTGTGGGACGTCGACTACCGCATCCTGCGCGGGCGCCCCGTCTTCGTCACGGGTGAGCGCCGCCTCGACCTGGCGCTCCGGCTCGACGTGGCCGACGTGCCGTTCAGCCTGTGCGGCACGTTCACGGAGGCGCTGGCCATGCAGCCGCCCGGCCGGGTCGACGTGATCGCCAACTACACCGCCTTCCAGCAGATCCGATCGGAGTTCGGTCGTGCCGTCTGACAGCGCCCTGCGCATCGTCTGGATCTACCCTGACCTGCTGAGCACCTACGGTGACCAGGGCAACGTCCTCGTCCTGGAGCAGCGCGCGCAGCGCCGGGGGATCGAGACGGAGACCATCCACGTACGCTCGGCCGACCCGGTCCCCGAGACCGGCGACATCTACCTGATCGGCGGCGGCGAGGACCGGCCGCAGATCCTGGCCGCCGAGCGGCTGCGCAGGGACGGCGGCCTGCACCGCGCCATCGCCCGCGGGGCGGCCATGCTCGCGGTGTGCGCCGGATACCAGATCATGGGCAGCACGTTCGGCGGCGAGGAGGGCCAGCCGGTCGACGGCATCGGCCTGCTCGACATCGCCAGCTCGCGCGGTCCCGCGCGAGCGGTCGGCGAGCTGGTGGCCGAGGTGGACGCCGCGCTCAACCTGCCCACGCTGACCGGCTTCGAGAACCACATGGGCGTCACCCACCTCGGGCCGGGCGTCAGGCCGCTGTCGAAGACGATCACGGGCGTGGGCAACGGCGACGGCTTCGAGGGCTGCTACGCCGGCCACGTGGTGGGCACCTATCTCCACGGGCCCGCCCTGGCGCGCAACCCGGCGCTGGCCGACCTGCTGCTGTCCTGGCGCGCCGGGGAGCTGGCGCCGCTCGACGACTCCCGCTACGAGGCCCTGCGCCAGGAACGCCTGGCGACCGTCCTGCAACACTGACCGCCACCTCCGGTCGGCTGCGACGAGACACTCCGCCCCTGCGGCGGGTTTGACATGCAGCCGTCTGGCTGCCTACTGTACAAACAGGCAGCCAACCGGCTGCATATTGGGATGGCGGTACATGGACGAGGTGTTCAAGGCGCTGGCGGACCCCAGTCGCCGCAGGCTGCTCGACAGCCTCAACGCCCGCAACGGGCAGACCCTGCGCGAGCTGTGCGCCGGGCTGGACATGGCCCGGCAGTCGGTCAGCAAGCACCTGGCCGTGCTGGAGGAGGCCAACCTGGTGACCACCGTGCGGAGCGGGCGCGAGAAGCTGCACTACCTCAACGCCGTCCCGATCAACGCCATCGCCGAGCGCTGGATCAACCAGTACGACCGCCACCGCACCGGCGCCCTGGCCGACCTGAAGACGGCATTGGAGGAGCACCTCATGGACCAGCCGAACAACGACTTCGTCTACACCACCTACATCCGCACCACCCCCGAGCGCCTCTGGCAGGCGCTGACCGACCCCGCCTGGACCAAGCGCTACTGGGGGGTCGAGCTGGAGTCCGACTGGAAGGTGGGCTCCGCGGTGACCTGGAAGCAGCTGGGAGTCACGATGGCGGACCCCGAGCAGGTGGTGCTCGAGTCCGAGCCGCACCGCCGCCTGGCCTACTCCTGGCACACCTTCACGCCGGAGTTCGGCGAGTCCGTCGGCTGGGGCGCCGAGCAGCTCGCCGAGGCGGCGGCGGAGCCCAGGTCCACCGTGACCTTCGAGATCGAGCAGGCCGGGCAGATGGTCAAACTGACCGTCGTGCACAGCGGGTTCGAGCCGGGCAGCGCCGTGCGCAAGGCGGTCAGCGAGGGCTGGCCCGAGCTCCTGTCCAGCCTGAAGACGCTGCTGGAGACCGGCGAGGCGCCGGTCACCGCGGCGTAGGACGACAAAGGCGCGTGACCCGCCGGGCCGGGGTCAGTAGACCAGGGCCTGGGCGCCTTCGGCGACCGCTTCCTCGACGAACGCCGGCGCGCCCGCGATGCGGACGCCGTCGATGAGATCGTCCACGGTGATGTTCCTGCGGGCCGCGCACTGGGTGCAGAGCGTCACCCGGCCCGCGGCCAGCACGGCGTCGAGCAGGTCGGTGAGCGGCGCGGCGTGCGGCAGGCTGAACTCCTTGGCCCGCCCCGGGAGCGCGAACCACGAGGACTCGCCGGTCAGCCAGAGGGAGACGGATACGCCGCTCGCGAGCGCGGCGGCCGCGACCGTGAATGCCTGGTTGCAGCGCTCGGGGGCGTCGGCCCCGGCCGTAACCTTGATCACCAGTGATCGTGCCATGCTCGCCACCCTAACGCTCCCGGCGCCACTACTCTTGAGGACCATGGAAGAACCTGAGGTGCACCCCGACCTGGAGCCGATCGCGTTCCTGCTGGGGCGGTGGGAAGGCGCCGGCGTGGGCGGCTACCCGACGATCGAGAGCTTCAACTTCGGCCAGGAGATCGAGTTCGGGCACAACGGCAAGCCGTTCCTGACCTACGTGAGCCGCACGTGGCTGCTCGACGAGGCCGGCAACCGGGTCAGGCCGCTGGCGACGGAGTCGGGCTACTGGCGCCCGCAGCCCGACCGGCAGGTCGAGGTCGTGCTCTCCCACCCCACGGGGATCGTGGAGATCTACATCGGCGAGGTCGTCTTCCACAAGATCGAGCTGCGTACGGACGTGGTGGCGCGCACCGCCTCGGCCAAGGAGTACACCGCGGGCCACCGCCTCTACGGCCTGGTCAACGGCAACCTCATGTGGGCCTACGAGATGGCGGCCGTCGGGCACCCGCTGACCGACCACATGTCGGCGGAGCTGAAGAAGGTAGCTTGAGCCGTTATGAGCACGCCTTTCTCCGCTGACGCCGTCGAGGCGATCAAGCGCCACATGAACGACGACCACTCCGACGACGCGCTGATCATCGTGCGCGGGCTCGGCGGGCGGCCGGAGGCGAAGACCGCCGTGACGACCGACGTCGACGCCGAGGCGATCACGTTCACGATCGACGGCGGGGAGCGGGTGCGGGTGCCCTGGGGCGAGACGATCACCGAGCGGGCGCAGGTGCGCAAGGCCGTGGTGATGCTCTATCGCGAGGCGTGCGGGAAGCTCGGCCTGCCGATCCGCGGCGAGCACTGAGAGGCGCGGACACCGGAAATTGAAGAGGGCCCCGGGCATCACTCCGCCCGCGGCGCGGGCGGGCCGGATGGACCATGGTCGGGATGCACATCCCGCCCTCCGGCTGCCAGGGGCCCCGGTGGTTGCCTCGTTTTCGCTCAACGGCACGAGACAACAGTCCGCGACGTCAGCGGACAACCACCTCGCTAGCCCGACTATGACTAACCATTATTCGGACCACCTCCTTTCCGCGTACCCAAGAAGCTATGCGCTTCTCCGCGAAACGGGCAAGTGAATATCAGCGAGCGGTCCTCCGGCCGCGTTCCGCGGTCCGCCCCAGGCCCGGGGACACCTCGCCTAGACTCAGGGCATGACGGAGACGCAGTGGCATGAGGAACTCCGCGCCAAGGGCTACCGGGTCACCCCGCAGCGCCAGCTCGTCCTGGAGGCGGTCAAGGCGCTGGAGCACGCCACCCCCGAGGAGATCTGCGTCAAGGTCCGCGAGACGGCCCGAGGGGTGAACATCTCGACCGTCTACCGGACGCTGGAGCTGCTCGAAGAGCTCGGCATGGTCACCCACACCCACCTCGGGCACGGGGCGCCGACCTACCACCTGGCCGCCGAGGCCGACCACGTGCACCTGGTGTGCCGGGGTTGCGACGAGGTGTTCGAGGTGCGGCCGGAGCTGGCCGAAGGGCTGGTGCGAGGGCTCGACGAGGAGCTGGGGTTCGTCGCCGACGTCCACCACCTGACCGTCTTCGGCCGGTGCCGCGACTGCCGCTAGTCCCGCCCCCCGCACATGCGGCTTGAGCGCGGGCTCACCCTGCGGACCGCGGAGCGGCGACCGCGTCCTTCACGGGGCGGGAGCGGGTGCGGAGAGCCGGGCGGGTGCGGATAGCCTGGATGGCATGCGTAGCCCTCTGCTCGACCTCCCCGGCGCGGTCCAGGCGGACGCCCCGGACTCCGACGTAGCCGCGCACTATGGCGACCTGTTCGCCGAGCAGCGCGCGCTGGCCAAGGGAGAGGCGGTCGTCGACCGAAGCAACCGCGAGGTGGTCCGCATCTCCGGCGCGGACCGGCTGAAATGGCTCAACGACCTCACCTCGCAGAAGCTCGACACGCTGCAACCGGGCGGGTGGACCCAGACCCTCGACCTCGACCTCCAGGGCCGCGTGCAGCACCACCTGACGCTGGTCGACGACGGTGAGAGCGTGCTGGCCCACGTCGAGCCGGGCACCGCGCAGAGCCTGATCGACTATCTCGACCGCATGCGGTTCATGATGCGCGTGGAGGTGTCCCGCGTCGACGAGCTGGCCGTGCTCTCCACGGCCACGGAGGACTTCCTGGTGCCGCGCGCCGAGCTGGCCGAGCACCTGGGCAGGCCTCTGGCGGGGCTGTGGGCCTACGAAGCGCTGCGGATCGAGGCGCACCACCCCCGGCTCGGCTTCGAGACCGACCACAAGACGATCCCCCACGAGGTGGGCTGGATCGGCGCGGCCGTGCACCTCAGCAAGGGGTGCTACCGCGGGCAGGAGACGGTGGCCCGGGTGCACAACCTGGGGCATCCGCCGCGCCGCCTGGTGTTCCTGCACCTCGACGGCAGCGTGGACACGCTTCCCGTGCACGGCGATCCGGTGATCTTCGAGAGCCAGGAGGTCGGGGTGGTCGGCTCGGCGGCCCGGCACCACGAGCTCGGGCCGATCGCGCTGGCCGTGATCAAGCGTACGGTGCCGGTGGACGCGCCGCTGCTGGCCGGCGGGGTGGCCGCCGCGCAGGAGGTCGTCGTGCCCCCGGACGCCGGCCGCAACGTCAGCATCGACCCGTCGCTGCGCCGCCGCATCCGCTAGCGAAGCCGCCGCGTCCGTCAGGGGACACCGCGGCGACACCGCGGCGGCCGGTCACGCCGTCACACGTCCAGGACGAGCGTGATCGGGCCGTCGTTGACCAGCGACACCTTCATGTCGGCGCCGAAGACGCCCGTCTCGACGTGCGCCCCCAGGGCCCGCAGCTCCGCCACCACGGCATCCACCAGCGGCTCGGCGACCGGGCCGGGGGCCGCCGCCTGCCAGGTGGGCCGGCGGCCCTTGCGCGCGTCGCCGTACAGGGTGAACTGGCTGATCACCAGGAGCGGCGCCGACACGTCGGAGCAGGACTTCTCGCCGTGCAGGATCCGCAGCCCCCACAGCTTCGCGGCCAGCTTGGCGGCCTCGGCGCGCGTGTCGGTGTGCGTGACCCCCACCAGGACCAGCAGGCCGGGCTCGGTGACGGCCCCGACCGTGCGTCCCTCGACCTCGACCGACGCGGAACTGACTCTCTGTACGACTGCTCGCATGGGATCCCATTCTGGACCAGGTGAAACCGTCCATACACTCGTGTCGAAAGGGGATGTGAAATGTCGATGATTGTGGAAGTTGTCCGATCCGGGTTCGTGGAGTCCACGCATCAGGCTCGCCTGCTGACCGTGGACGCGGAGGGACGCCCGGTGGAGGCCAGGGGGGCGGTGCACGTCCCGGCCTCGCCACGGTCGTCGATGAAGCCGCTGCAGGCGCTCGGCATGCTGCGGGCCGGTCTGCGGCTGGAGGACGAGCTGCTCGCGCTGGCCTGCGCCTCGCACTCCGGCGAGCCCTTCCACGTGGACGGTGTGCGGAAGATCCTGGCGGGCGCGGGGCTGGAGGAGTCGGCGCTGCTGTGCCCCGAGGACTACCCGTTCGACCGCTCGGTGACCGAGCGCGGGCGCGTGTACATGAACTGCTCCGGCAAGCACGCCGCCATGCTGGCCACCTGTGTGCTGAACGACTGGCCGCTGACCACGTACCTGGAGCCGGCGCACCCGCTCCAGCGCGCGATCCGCGAGACGGTGGAGGAGCTGACCGGGGAGCGGGTCGCCGCCTCCGGCGTGGACGGGTGCGGGGCGCCGCTGTTCTTCGTGTCGATGCTGGGGGTGACCAAGGCGTTCCGGGCGTTCCCGATGTCGTCGGAGGACTCGTACGAGCGCAAGATCTTCGACGCCATGCGCGCCTATCCCGAGTGGACCTCCGGCACCGACCGGCCCGAGGCCAAGCTCATGCGGGCGCTGCCCGGCCTGATGCTGAAGGCCGGGGCGGACGGGTTCGACGCGTTCGTGTTCGAGGACGGCCGCGCGGGCACCGTCAAGGTCGAGGACGGCTCCCCGCGCGCCCGCGTGCCCGTCACCGTGGCCGGGCTGCGCTCGCTGGGCCTGGACGCGCCCGAGCTGGCCGAGCTGGGCGCCCCCGCGGTGCTGGGCGGCGGGCGGCCCGTCGGCGAGCTGAGGATCCGCTAGAGGGTACGGAACTGGCGGGTGGCGGAGATGGCGCCGGAGGTCGTCGTGGTGAACGTGCGCATCGACCCGGCGAACTTGGACAGGTCCCACTCCGCCGGCCCGTGATACCAGTACAGGTTGTCGGACTGGTGGCCGTTGCCCGTGACCGAGGCCACCACCCGCGACCAGTGCTCGACCCCGTCGAAGATCACGGCGTAGGGCAGGTAGCGGGAGAACAGCTCCACCCGGTGCTGCTCGGGCACGTCGCCCAGCTCCCCGGAGAACAGGTACTGGCGGAAGCCCATCGTGTGCGCCATCGCCGCCGAGCCCTTGGCGGTCTTGGCCGGCATGTACTGGCCGCCGACGGCCAGCGCGCCGCCCGCGATGACCACGGCCAGGCCGAGCAGCCCGTACGTGGTGAACCAGGCCAGCGCCACCGTGGCCAGCAGCCCCACGCCGATGAGCACCACGCCGATCGTGGTCCACCTGGTGCGCTCGGTGTCGGGCCGGCGGGCGAACCAGCCCTGCCTGACCACGTCGGCGTACAGCGCGTCGCGCACCTTGCCCAGGTGGGCCGCGAACGAGCCGGAGAGCTGGGACAGCAGCACCGCGTCCCGGCCGTCGAAGATGGCGTCGTAGAGGGCGTGCTCGTACGGCAGGAGCGCGTTGACGGGGGCGTTCGGCAGCCGGACGAGCATCCAGTCGGGGGCGTCGTACGTCTGCCGCGACTGCTCGTCGATCCGCAGGTAGCCGCGGACCGCCAGGTCCACGATGGTGGCGGTCACGTCGACCACGTCGGCCTGCTCGTCCACCAGCGTGCCGATCTGCCCCGGCCGCACCCCGTCGGGCGGGGCGAAGTGCCCGTTCTGCACCGGGTCCACCGCGCCGCTCTCGTGGCCGACGACCCTGGCGTCGCGGCCGCGCGTCCAGTAGAGCAGGGCGACCCCGCCGAGCAGCAGCACCAGCAGGCCGGCCAGGGCGCCGCCGGTGACGGTGTCGAGGGTGAACGCGGCGGCCAGGGAGAAGCGCTTCTCCAGGATGGGCTTGCCGCCGCTGGAGCCCTTCGGGTATCCGACGACCACGGTCAGGGCCTGGCCGGGGGCGATGTTCTCCTGCTCGAAGTCGGCCTGCGTGGCCGAGTGGTCCATGGAGGCCGAGGTGCAGCCGATGGCCGAGGTGAGCTCGCCGGCGAAGCAGGAGAGGTTCTGCACCTGCCCCGGGCCCTCCACCTTGACCGTGGCCTTGGCCACCTGCTGGTTCCAGCCGTTCACCGCGAACCAGCGCAGCTCCTCGACGCCGCCCGAGGTCGTCACCGCGCCCTTGACGTCGTACTCGACGGTCTGGCCCGTCACGGTGAGCACGTCGCCCGCGAGCGTGCCGCCCTTGACGTTCGCGATCTGGTAGACGCGGTCGGTGGTGTCGTCGTAGCGCGTCCGGGTGATGAACGTCCGCTTGAGCTCTCCCGATGCCCCGCTGATCTTCTCGACCACGTGCAGGGTGCCGTCCTTGCCTAGGGTCATCGTCACCTCGTCGGTGATCCCGGCCTCCGCTGCCAGGGCGGCGGGGGCGGCGGTCAACGTCAGAGCGGTGGCCCCCAGGGCGGCCATCGTGAGCCTGATACCCGTCATGGCGGCAAATCGTAGCGGTTCGTACCTGTCAGTCCAGCGTGATGCTGTTCGCCGCCCGCTCCACGCTCTCCGGGGAGGCGCCCTGGCCCGGGTTCTCGTGGGCGAGCGCCTGGTTCGCGGCGACGAACGGGCGCATGCGCTCCTCGTACCGCTCGAAGGCCGCCGCCGGGTCCCTGTCGAGCTCCTCCGCCAGCACGTACGCCCCCACCATGGCCAGGCTCGTGCCCTGGCCCGACATCGGCGAGGCGCAGTAGCCCGCGTCGCCCACCAGCGCGACCCGCCCCTTCGTCCAGCGCTCCATCCTGACCTGGGCCATGGCGTCGAAGTAGAAGTCGTCGGACTTCCACATCGCCTCCAGCAGCCGCGGCGCCTCGTAGACCGCGGAGCAGTGCTCCTGGACGAGCCGCTTCTGCTGGTCGATGTCGCGATGGTCGTAGTCGATCACGCCGGACCTGAAGCCCAGGTTGACCCGCATCTCGCCGGCGTCGCGGTCGCTGAACAGCGCCCCGCCCGCCTCGCCCTCGTTGAACCAGGTCTGCCAGTGGTCCAGGCCGAGGAAGTTGCCGGCGGTGAAGATGGAGACGTACGTGCCGAGGTGGTGCAGGAACCGCGACTCCGGGCCGAAGGCGAGCCTGCGCACGTTGGAGTGCAGGCCGTCGGCGCCGATGACGTAGTCGTAGCGGCCCTGCCGCCCGCTCTCGAACGTCACCTCCCCGACCTCGTCCAGGGTGGCGATCGAGTCGCCGTAGAGGTAGCGGGCGCCGCCGGAGACGCGGACGAGGATGGCGTTCAGGTCGTCGCGCATGATCTCGACGTCCGGGCTGTCGAACCGCCCGCCGCTGATCGTCGCCTCCTCGTCGCGCATGAGCTCGTTGCCCGCGCTGTCCACCATGGACATGCCCCGCATGGTCGTCCGCAGCGCCCTGACCTCCTCCAGGATCCCCATCCGCGCCGCCACGGTCAGCGCGACGCCCCTGATGTCGACGGCCTGACCGCCCCTGCGGGGAGCCGGCGCCCGCTCGACCACCGTGACGTCGTGCCCGTTCCGCCCCAGCCAGTACGCCAGCACGGGACCGCCGACGCTCGCTCCGGAGACGAGAACCTTCATGATGTGCTCCCTGCTTGTTGACGTTGTACGCAAAAGTGAATGTACGTAGTACATACAGCAGGTCGCAAGGGTATAGTGGAAGTATCTGTACTAGTACAGGAGGTTCGGATCCGGATGGACGGCACCCCGCCCCACGCCCGCATCGTCGCCGACATCAAGCGGCGCGTCGCCGACGGCAAGCTCCGGCCCGGCGAACGGGTGCCTTCGACGCGGCAGCTCGCCAGGGACTGGAACGTCGCCCTGGCCACCGCCGCCAAGGCCCTCACGCTGCTGGCGCGGGAGGGCGTCGTGGTCGCCGAGCCCCGGGTGGGCACCGTCGTGGCCGAGGTCCGCGGCGCGAAGCCCAGGCCCGCGACCTCGGACCATGACCTGACCCGCGCGCGCGTCGTGCGCGCGGCCATCGAGATCGCCGACGCGGAAGGGCTGGCGGAGCTGACCATGCGCGGGCTGGCGGGCCGGCTCGGCGTGGCCACCATGTCCCTCTACCGGCACGTGGGCGGCAAGGACGACCTGGTCATGCTGATGGTGGAGGCGGTGATCGACGAGTTCGCGCTGCCGCCGGAGCCGCCGGAGGGCTGGCGCGCCGGGCTGGAGACCTCCGCCCGCCTGCAGTGGGCCGCCTACCGCGCCCACCCGTGGATGGCGCGGCTCGCCTCGATCACCCGGCCGCTGCCCTCGCCGTCACTGCTCAAGCACACCGAGTGGGTCATGCGGGCCCTGGAGGGCACCGGGCTCGACCCCGTGACCAAGATGCACGTGCACACCCTGCTCTACAGCTACGTGCAGGGCATCGCCGCCAACATCGAGCTGGAGCAGCGGGCCCAGGCCGCCACCGGGATCACCGCCGACGAATGGATGAAGGGGCAGGAGGACGTCATGCGCCAGATCGCCGGGTCCCGCGACTATCCCGCCTTCGCCACGCTCATCGGGGAACTGGGCGACGACTTCGACCTCGACCTGGACCGCCTCTTCGAGTTCGGCCTGAGCCCCCTCCTCGACGGCCTCACCACCCTCATCGACCCCCGCTGAGGCCCCAAGCGGCACGCCCCGCCCTTCCCGGACGCGGGCCGCCCGCCGCCCGCGCGGGCTCACCGCGCTCCCCCTCAAGGGACGCCCACCGCCCTCAGCGCCGCTCCTGGGGTGCGCTGAGACCCGGCAGGACTCCGCCCCCTCCACGCGGACGCGGGCCCCCGCCACAAGCCCTCCTCCGCCCCCGCCGGGAGCGCGGCAGGGACCCCGCCCCCGATCTCCCCCAAAGGGACCTCAGCCGATCTCCTCCCTAAGGCCTCAGCCGGGAGCGCGGCGCGGACTCCCGTGCCGGCCACCCCAAAGGGACCTCAGCCGGGGGCGCGGCGGTGACTCCCGTCTCGGTCTCCAATGGGGCCCCAGCCGGGAGCGCGGCGGGGCCTGTCCCCTCTTCCCTTTCCCAAAGGGACCTCAGCTGGGAGTGCGGCGGCGTCTGTCCCCTCTTCTCTTCCCCAAAGGGACCTCAGCCGGGAGCGCGGCGAGGCCTGTCCCCTCTTCTCTTCCCCAAAGGACCTCAGCCGAAGTGCGGGGGAAAGACCCGGTCGGGCTAGTCGGAGATCTGGATGCGCAGGCGCCGGAAACCGCGCCCCTTGCTCTCGATCTTGGCCACCCTGATGTGCCCGATCTGCTTCGTGGAGGCCACGTGCGTGCCCCCGTCCGCCTGGGTGTCCAGGCCGACGATGTCGACGATCCGCACGTCCTGCACGGTCTCCGGCACCAGGTTCGTGGCCGTACGGATGATGTCGGGGATCGCGAACGCATCGGCCCGGGGCAGCACCCGCACGTCGATGCGCCGGTCGGCGACGATCTCGGCGTTGCAGGCGTCCTCCACGGCCTCCTTGAACCCGGCCGGCACCTCGGGCAGGTTGAAGTCCATGCGCGCGCTGAGCTCGTCCATGTTGCCACCCGTGACCAGGCAGCCGTAGTCCCTGAACACCACGCCGCACAACACGTGCAGGCCGGAGTGCGTACGCATGAGAGCCGAGCGCCGCTCGTCGGCCACCGCGCCCGTCACCACGGTGCCCACCGGCGGGATCGGGTCGCCCTCGGCCGGGATCAGGTAGAGATCGTCGCCTTTGCGTACCCCCGCGATGCGGGTCTCCACACCCTGCCAGATCAGAACCCCGTGATCCGCCGGCTGGCCGCCCCCGCCCGGATAGAATGCCGACCTGCTCAGCACGATCCCCTCAGGCGTGGCATCGAGGACGACGGCCTCGAAGTCGCGTAGATTCTGGTCCGACAGTTCCAGTCGCTCCGTGCGCCCGTGGAGGTCGTAGGTCATATCGGCAGCCTAGTGCCCGAGGTGGTCATGCGTGATCTGACGCGAGTCGCCCTGGTCATGACGATGCTGGTCGTGCCGGCGTGCAGCGGTGCGGAGGTTCCGCCCGCCCCGCCGCGCCAGGCCGCGAAGCCGAAGCCGGCGGCGCCGGTGATGATGTTCCTGGGTGACAGCTTCACCGTCGGCTCCGGGCCGGTGCCGCGGTGGCAGTCGTACGCGTCCCAGGCGGCCCGTCTCCTGGGCCGGCAGCCGATCATCGCGGGCGCGGGTGGCACGGGTTTCTGCAACGCCGGCCGGGCGGGGCGTACGTTCGAGCGCTCCTTCGAGGTGGAGCTGGCCTGGCGGCCGGCCCCCGACCTGCTGGTCATCTCTGGCGGCCACAACGACCGGCGCTGGAGGCCCGCCCACGTGCGCCGCGCCGCCGCGAACCTGCTGGCCGAGGTGCGCTCGCGCTGGCCGGGCACGAGGACCGTCATGGTCGGCCCGATCTGGCTGGAGGACGCGCCGCGGAAGGCGTACGCGGTGCGCGACGCCCTGGCGCGGGCGGCCAAGGCCGGCGGCGTGCCGTTCCTCGACCCCATGCGCAGGCGCTGGCCGCCGGAGGCGATCCTGCCCGACGGCGTGCATCCCACGCTCGCCGGGCACGAGAGCATCGCCGCCTGGCTGGCGGCCGAGCTGGTGTGATCTACCAGGGGCCGTAAGGCCCGCTGTTGCCCCGGCCGCCCATGCCCTTGACGGCGGGCTTGACGTCGACGATGTAGATGGTGGCCGCGATGACCGCCGCGATCGAGAACAGGCCGAGGCCGATGCCGATGAACTGGACGCCGCCGACCAGCATGAAGGCGTTGAGATAGCTCCACGCCCCGGCACCGGAGAACAGCGTGGCCAGCCCCAGGATCAGCAGCCACAGGTTCTTCTGCAGCTTGCCCGCCGAGATGAACGCGTTGGCCGGCACCCGGAGCGCGTGCACGAGCGCGTAGATCGACATGCCCAAGATGGCTACGGCGAGCACCAGGAAGAGGAGGTTGAAGACCCCGTTGATCATACTCATGTTGTCGTCTCCGCCCAACGCCGCGATCCAAACGGCTTCAGCCTAATAGGCACCCCCGACATGCGGGCACCCCTGAACGGAAAGGCCCGCCTCCCGATGGGAGACGGGCCTCTGTCGAAGATCAGGCCTTGGCCCGGGGCGTGCGGGTCTTCTTGACGGGCTGGACGGGCTCGGCGACGGGCGGCTCGGCGGCCTCCGACACCTCTTCGAGCTCGAGCGCGGCCTCGCCGCTGGCCTTGCTGACGACCTTGCGGCCGCGCGTGGCGAAGTCCTCGTAGACCTCGGTGGCCTTGTGGGTGAGCTGGTCGGCGTACTCGCGGGCCTTCTCCGGGAACTCCCTGGCGATGCCCTCGGCCTTGTCGGCGTATTCGCGGGCCTTCACCGGCAGGTCCTTGGCCAGGTCGTAGCGGCGCGACTGCAGCCTCTGCAGCTGCTCGGGCAACTCGCGCAGCTTCTCGACCGCGTAGTCGCCGGCGCCGGCCACGGCGTAGAACGGCTTGGACTCGGTGAGCTTCTTGACCTCGGTGGCGAGCGTCATGGGTTAACCTTCCTTGGTTTCCTGGGTGACGTTGCCGTTGCGTGAGGTCGCCGCAAAGGGCTCAAGAGCGGCGAGAAACTCCTCGGGCAGCGGCTCGTCGTCCGAATCGGAGTCGTGCCGGGGACGAGCGTTCTGGGAGGTCTGCTCGTCTTCGGCACGCTTCTCCTTGCGGAACGACTCATAAATGTCGATCAGCACTTGGCGTTGCCGTTCGCTGAGATGCGTGTCGGCCCTGATCGTGGTGATCACGTCGCTGGGCGGGTCGCGGTCCTCGATGAGGCCCGCCTGCACGTAGAGCGCCTGTGAGGAGATGCGCAGACCTTTGGCGATCTGGTTGAGAATCTCCGCGCTCGGCTTGCGCAGCCCGCGCTCGATCTGGCTCAGGTAGGGGTTGGAGACCCCGGCCGCCGCGGCGAGCTGGCGCAGCGAGATCTTCGCCTGCTGCCGCTGGTCGCGGATGTATTCACCGATCGAGCCGACTTTGGGTAGTGCCATATCTGTAGTCTGCCCCGTGGTGCTTGCAATTGCAAACGGGGTGGTTAACTGCAGCAAGCGTTAGAGCTGGAAAACCCACAGACATGGGGCGGCGGTGACCAAAGTCACAGACAGTGCGATGAAGCCGTAACGCACCGACGCGGCCAGCTCGGGACCCGGCTTGATCAGGCGATCGACCCTGGCCATGACGTTGTGGGCGTGCACGCCGAGCATGCCGTGCGGGGTCGGCATGGCGCCCGCCGTACCGAACCTGAGCAGCGCCGTGGCCAGCCTGCGCGGCGAGCAGTAGCGGCGGGCCCGGTCGTCGGCGGCCATCTCGATCAGCAGCTCCACCTGGGCCTGCGCGTCGGCCGCCACCTTGGACCAGGGCAGCGCCCGGCGCAGCGCGGCGAAGGGCAGCAGCACCAGGTCGTGGCGCTCGCGTACGTGGGCGGCCTCGTGCGCCAGCACGGCCGCCAGCTCGTCCTCCGACAGCAGCTTGAGCGCGCCCTCGCTGACCACGACCTGCGAGCGCAGCCCCGGCACGCAGTAGGCCGCGGCGCTGGGGTGGGCCAGCACCCGCACGCCCGGCACGCCCGGGTCGTCGTGGGAGATCAGCGCCAGCAGCATGCGGTGCCGGCGGCGGGCCCGCAGCGCCTGCACGCCCGCGGTGAGCAGCACCGCGATCAGCACGGCCAGCGCGGTGAGACCCGCGATCAGGGCCAGCACGTGCAGCGGGTCCCACGCCTGCGCCGGGGTCTCGCCGTGCGCGAACGCGATCAGCCCGGGCAGCACCCCCACGCCGTACGGCTGCACGGCGTAGGCGAGCATCGCGCCCGTGGTGGCCAGGCCCCAGGACACACCGAGGGACTGCCAGAGAATGATGGCCAGCCGGGGGGCGCGTGAGGTCCACCCGGCTGTGGTGAAACGCCAGGAGCCAACCGCGCACGCCGTGGCGAGCGCTGCCAGCGCCGCTGCCGTGATCACTCTTCCTCCAGCTCCGTAAGGGCTCTGCGCAGGATCTCCGCCTCCGTGCCCGACACGGCCTGGGCGAAGCGGGTCAGGGCGGCCGAGCGGTCGCCCGTCAGGTCCAAGGCTTCCAGCATAAGCTCGGCGATGTATGCGTCGCGGCTTTCCGCCGGTTGATACCTCCACGCGCGACCGTCGCGGGTGCGCTCGAGGAAGCCCTTACGGGTGAGGCGGTCGAGAACGGTCATGACCGTGGTGGGGGCGAGGTCGCGGTCGGCTATCAGCCTGCCGACCTCGCGGGCGGTCAGCGCGCTGCTCTCCGCCCAGAGGATGTCCATGATGCTGCGCTCAAGCTCGCCAAGACCCTTCACGCCCTTCAGGGTAGCTCTACAACGTGTCGAGCTGGCATCCGGGATCGCCGATTTCGTGTCCGCGGGCGTCGCGGGCCGGGTCGGACAAGGGCCGTGGCAGGCTCGGTGAGATGAAGCTCACGCTGGTCCGAGGGGACATCACCGAGCAGCGGGTGGACGCGGTCGTCAACGCCGCCAACTCCTCCCTCATGGGTGGCGGCGGCGTCGACGGCGCCATCCACCGCCGCGGTGGCCCCGAGATCCTGGAGGAGTGCCGGAAACTGCGCGCCTCCCGCTACGGCAAGGGCCTGCCGACCGGTCAGGCCGTGGCCACCACGGCCGGGCGGCTGCCCGCCCGGTGGGTCATCCACACGGTGGGGCCGGTCCACTCCAGGTCGGAGGACCGCTCCGCGCTGCTGGCCTCCTGCTATCTGGAGTCGTTGCGGGTGGCCGACTCGCTGGGCGCCACGTCGGTGGCCTTTCCCGCGATCTCGACCGGCATCTTCGGCTGGCCCATGGACGACGCCGCCATGATCGCCCTGGAGACGGTGCGGCAGGCCGACACGACGGTGGAGGACGTCCGGTTCGTGCTGTTCGACGAGGACGCCTACGCCGTCTTCGAGGCGCGCCTCTGACGAGGCACGCCGTCGATGACGGGGTCCGGGGCGCGCCTCTGAGCGGGAGGCGCGCCTCGGGGCGGGTCAGGGGGTCCAGGGCGGCGCGACGGCCCAGGTCACGTCCTGGTCATAGCTCGCGGAGGCGTCGAAGGCGTGCGAGCCGCCCGGCACCGCGATGTAGACCGCCTCGGCGTAGTGGCGGACGGCGTGGTTCGAGATGTTGTACGAGGCCAGCGTGACCCCGGTGCCCCCGGCCCTGGGCGGCTGGGCGCAGAACGTGGCGTCCTGGTCGAACAGGGCGGTCCCGTCGCGGGCGTCCTTGCGTACCCGGAAGTCGGCGTGCCGCAGGTAGTGGCCGGCGAAGTTGCGCGACTCGAATGAGTAGCAGCTCCCGTCGGCCAGCCCCCGCCGCACGTGGAACGTGGCGTCCGCCTTGAGCGTGGCCGGACCGGCCGCCGTCACCACGTCGGTACGCGCCAGCGAGTCCTGGTGCCGCAGGTACCGGTCGGTGAAGCCCGGCGTGGTCACGCGGAGCGACTGGGCCGCCCCCACGGTCAGGTTCGCACCGCTGCGCCACCACGGGGCGGAGGCCAGCCAGGTGACGTCGGCGGCGAACGAGGTGGCGGTGTCCCAGGCGTTCGGGCCACCGCTGCGCGCCACGTAGACGGCGTCGGAGTGGTGGCGCAGGAAGTGGCCCGGCAGGTTGAGCGACTCCAGCGACACGCCGGTCCCCGCCTGCGCCGCGCGGGCGCAGAACGTGGCGTCCTGGTCGTACAGGGCGGTCCCGTCGCGGGCGTCCTTGCGTACCCGGAAGTCGGCGTGCCGCAGGTAGTGGCCGGGGAAGTTGCGCGACTCGAAGGAGAAGCACGTGCCGTCGGCCAGCCCCGGGCGCACCCAGAACGTGGCGTCCTGCCGGAGCCCGTCCGCGCTCGCGGCGTTCACCACGTCCGTGCGGGCCAGGCCGTCCTGGTGGCGCAGGAAGCGGTCGGTGTGGCCGGCGGTGGTGACGCGGAGCGAGACGAGGCCGCCCGCCGCGAGCCCGGTGGCGGACTGGATCACGGAGCGGTTCACGGCCCGTACGCGGTCGGCGTTCATCTTGAGCACCCGCCGGTCGTACGTCCACAGGCCGTTGACCTCGTTCTCGACGTCCGTGGGCTGGGTGTAGATGGAGGCCGACAGGCCGTTGTTCACGATGAGGGGCTTGAGCTGCTCGTTGACCGAGACGTACCGGTTGGTCAGGGCCGTGGCGTCGGCGGTCATCTCGTACGCGAAGCCGGTGCCCGGCCACTGGTGCCCGGGGCTGAGCAGGCCGAGGCCGCCGAACTCGCCGAGCACGGCCACCCTGGTCGCGCTGGGCCGCTGCGGCGAGCCGGGGCCGACGTAGATGTGGTCGTCGACCACGTCGCCGTTGCCGCCGTCGAAGCCGCAGCAGTTGGAGCCGGAGTTGTTGTTCACCAGGCGGCTGGGGTCCCAGCTCTTGACCAGGTCGGCGATGCGGGCCGGATCGTACTCGCCCCAGCCCTCGTTGAACGGCACCCACTGCACGATCGAGGTGATCCCGCGCAGGTGGTCCACCATGCGGCGCAGCTCGCTCTCGAAGTTGGCGCGGTCGGCGGTCGAGGGGGTGGCGCCGGTGCGCATCGAGGGCATGTCCTGCCAGACCAGCAGGCCCAGCCGGTCGGCCCAGTAGTACCAGCGGGCGGGCTCGACCTTGACGTGCTTGCGCACGGTGTTGAAGCCGAGCGCCTTCTGCTGCTCCAGGTCGAAGCGCAGGGCGGCGTCGGTGGGGGCGGTGGAGATGCCGTCGGGCCAGTAGCCCTGGTCGAGCGTGCCCATCTGGAAGACGAACCGGTCGTTGAGCGTCGGGCGCAGGACGCCGCCGACGACGGCCTTGCCCACCGACCTCATCCCGAAATATCCGGTCACGACGTCGCCGCCGCCGGTGCCGGTCAGCGTGACCCTGAGGTCGTACAGGAAGGGGTCGTCGGGCGTCCACAGCCGGGCGTTCGGCACCGGCACCCGCAGGTGCGCCCCGATCGCGCCGGTCGCCGTGCCGACGACGCTCCCGCCCGTCATGACCTCGGCCCGCACCTGCTGGCCGGACGCCCCGGCCGCCTGCACGACGAGGTCGAGCTGCCCGGCGGCCACGTCGGGCGTGGTGTCCAGGCGGGTGATGCTCGCGGCGTTGACCGGCTCCATCCACACGGTCTGCCAGATGCCGGAGTGGGCGGTGTAGAAGATCCCGCCGGGAGCGCGGCGCTGCTTGCCGATGGGCGCGCCGGTGGCGTCCACGGGGGCGTACACGCCGACGATAAGCTCGTTCGAGCCGGAGCGCAGGGCTCCGGTGATGTCGAGGCTGAACGGGTCGTACCCGCCGGTGTGGGTGCCGACCGAGGTGCCGTTCACCCACACCCGGGTCTCCCAGCTCACCGCGCCGAAGTTGAGCCGCACCCGGCGGCCCGACCAGCTGCTCGGCACGGTGAACGTCCTGCGGTACCACATGCGGTCCTCGTGCCGCTGGATGCGCGACAGGCCCGACTCGATCGGGTACGGCACCAGCACCTGCTCGGCGAGGTTCTGGCCGACGGGCGGGGTGGTGATGGAGCCGGTCCCGGCGAACTGCCACAGGCCGTTGAGGTTCTGCCATTCGGAGCGTACGAGCTGGGGCCGCGGATACTCCGGCAACGCGTTGTCCGGGGTCACCTCGGCGGTCCATGGGGTGGTGAGCGGGGGCGCGGCCAGCGCCTCCTGCACGGGTAAGGCGACGACTGCTCCTGAGAGGACCAGCACCGCGGTGAGGCGGCGGGCCCAGCCTGAGAATCTGCTCATCTCGCTCCTTGACGAGGACCGGTGCTGACTCCCCCCGACAGGTTGCGACCGAACTTGAACGAGTTAGATCGCACCGTGACCATATACCGGAGATCAGGTGTGCGAAATAGACCATTTGCCGGAGATTTGCGGCCTTCTTACCGGGGAGCCACGGCCGACCACGGGAGCGTCAGCTCGCCCAGCCGCCACCTGGCGTCGCCGCCCAGAGGTGGGCCGGACGGCACGGGCCAGGTCCCGGACAGGACGTCGATCGCGGCCAGCCACCGCTGCCGCCGCCCATGGGCCCCGTAAGGGGCGCTGACCGCCCAGGCCCGGTCGAAGTCACTCAGGAACGCATGAATCCGCTCACCCGGCACGTTCCGGTGGATGAGCGTCTTCGGCAGCCGGTCGGCCAGGTCCGAAGGCCGCTCGAAAGCATCGAACCGGGCGGAGAACGTGACCGTCCGGGGCCCGTCGGGCGAGAGCCCCACCCAGACCGCCCGCCGCCCGTTCTCGGACGACGTGCCCTCGACCAGGACACCGCCCGGGGCCAGCCGGCCCCTGAGCGCGTCCCAGTAGCGCCACGCCTCGTCCTCCCCGTACTGCCGCAGCACGTTGAAGGCCCGCACCAGTGTCGGCGCGCGCGGGACGGGCAACTCGAAGCCGCCCAGCCGGAAGCTCAACCCCTCCCGCTCGTACGGCTTCGCCACCGCCACCCTGGCCGGGTCGATCTCGATCCCCACCACCTCGACGCCCGGGGCCACCCGGCGCAACCGGGTGAACAGCTCCAGCGTCGTGGTGTGCGAGGCGCCGTACCCGAGATCCACCACGAGGGGCCGGCCGGCCGAGCGCAGCAGCGGGCCGTGCACGGCCGCGATCCAGCGATCACAGCGCCGCAGCCGGTTGTGCCCGGTCGTGCCCCGCGTGATCGTCCCGACCGGCTTAGCCACTTACGCGGTGCACCTTGTGCTGCGCGGCCTGGGCACGGGGGCGGATGACCAGGCGGTCGACGTTCACGTGGGCCGGGCGGGTCACGCACCAGACGATCGCGTCGGCCACGTCGTCGGCGGTCAGGGGACCCGGCACGCCGTCGTACACGCGGGCCGCGGCCGCCTCGTCGCCCCGGAACCGATTGACCGCGAACCCCTCGGTCTGCACCATCCCGGGCGCGATCTCGACGATCCGCACCGGCTGGCCGACCAGCTCCAGGCGGAGCGTCTCGGCCATCGTGCGCTGGGCGTGCTTGGCCGCGACGTAGCCGCCCCCGCCCTCGTACGCGCCCAGCGCCGCGGTCGAGGTGAGCATCACCAGCACCCCGTCGCCCGACTCGACGAGTTTGGGGACCAGTGCCTGGGTCATGCGAAGGGACCCGAGCACATTCGTGTCGTACATCCGCTGCCAGTCATCCAGCCGTCCCTCCGCCACCGAATCCAGGCCGAGCGCGCCTCCCGCGTTGTTCACCAGCACGTCGCAGCGCTCCAGCGCGGCGGCCAGCGCGTCCACCGACTCCTGAGAGGTCACATCCAACGTCACCGGCCTGATCGAGGGCACCTCCGCGGCCAGCTTCTCCAGGCGGTCGCGGCGCCGGGCGCCCGCCACCACGTCATAACCCTCGGCGGCGAGCCGACGCGCGGTCGCCTCCCCGATCCCGCTGCTCGCACCGGTCACCACAGCCGTTTTCCGCATGCCCTCATCCTGCCAGGAGGTGATTGGGGCGGCCCTGTACCCCCTCTTGTGACTGTCTGTCGGGAATGTCGAAAAAATCTGCATGGTTATAACCCGCTTGGAGGTGGTGTCGAGTGAGGCGACGACGGGTCAGCCGGGTCGCGACCATCAGCATGCACACATCGCCGCTGGACCAGCCCGGAACGGGCGACGCCGGCGGCATGAACGTGTACATCGTCGAGTCCGCCAAGCGGCTGGCTCAGCTCGGTGTGGAGGTGGAGATCTTCACCCGGGCCACCGCCCGCGACCTGCCACCCGTGGCCGAACTGGCCCCAGGGGTCCTCGTACGCCATCTCACCGCGGGCCCGTACGAGGAGATGGACCGCGGCGACCTCCCCGGCCAGCTGTGCGCGTTCCTGTCGGAGGTGCTGCGCACGGAGGCGATGTACGACCCGGGCCGTTACGACGTCATCCACTCCCACTACTGGCTGTCCGGCCAGGTCGGCTGGCTGGCCAAGGAGCGCTGGGGCGTGCCCCTCGTCCACACCATGCACACCATGGCCAAGGTGAAGAACCTGCTGCTCGCCGAGGGCGACAAGCCGGAGCCCCAGGCCCGCGTGGTCGGCGAGGAACAGGTCGTCAACATCGCCGACCGCCTCGTCGCCAACACCGCCGACGAGGCCCGCGAACTCATCGACCTGTACGGCGCCCCCGAGCAACGCGTCGCGGTCGTGAACCCCGGCGTCAACCTCAACCTCTTCCAGCCGGCTTCACAGGGCGCCGCCCGGCACCGCCTCGGTCTCCCGCAGGACGCGCACGTCCTGCTCTTCGTCGGCCGCATCCAGCCGCTCAAGGCCCCGGACGTGCTGCTCCGCGCCGCCTCCAGGATGCTCATCGACGAGCCCTCCCTGCGGGAGCGCCTGGTGGTCGCGTGCGTGGGCGGACCCTCGGGCAACGGCCTGGCCAGGCCCTCCCTCCTCACCGACCTGGCCGGCGAGCTGGGCATCTCCGACGTCGTCCGGCTCGTCCCCCCGGCTCCCCAGGAGGAACTGGCCGACTGGTACCGGGCCGCCTCGATCACGGTCGTCCCCTCGTACAGCGAGTCGTTCGGCCTGGTGGCGCTGGAGTCGCAGGCCTGCGGCACGCCGGTGGCGGCCGCGGCGGTCGGCGGGCTGCGCACGGCCGTCCGCGACGGGGTCTCGGGCCTGCTCGTCAACAGCCACGACCCGGCCGAGTGGGCGCAGGAGTTGTGCCGCTTCATCAAGGCGCCGCTCTGGCGCGACCAGCTCTCGGAGGGCGCCCGCGCGCACGCGGCCGCGTTCGGCTGGCAGGCCACGGCCTCGCGACTGGTGGAGGTGTACGCCGGCGCCGTCGCGAACCTGCACAAGGTCCCCGTGGCCGTACCGACCTTCTGACCGTACTTTGTTCTGGGGGCTTCTATTGTGGACGGCATGCGCAATGTCGTCGAAGCCGCGCTCAAGGCCGCGGACGTCACCTACGACGAGCCGCGGCCCGGAGCGTTCCTGGCCAAACTCCCCGGACAGCACAAGCTCGCCACCATGACCTGGCTGATCGTGGGGGAGCGGGTGCTGCACGTCGAGGCGTTCTTCTGCCGCCAGCCGGACGAGAACCACGCCGAGTTCTACCGCTGGCTGCTGGGCAAGAACGGCTCGATGTACGGGGTGCACTTCTCGCTCGACCCGGTGGGCGACGTCTACCTGGTCGGCCGGATACCGCTCACGGCCGTCACGGGGGAAGAGGTGGACCGGCTGCTCGGGTGCGTGCTGACGTACTCGGACGACTGGTTCGACCGGGCGCTGGAGCTGGGCTTCGCCTCCTCGATCAGGCGTGAATGGGAGTGGCGGGCCAAGCGCGGCGAGTCCCTGGCGAACCTCCAGGCCTTCGCCCGCTTCGCCGACCCGGACAGGTGAGGCCCCGCGTGGCCCGGCCATAGGATTGGCCGCATGGCGACTTTGGTGCTGCTTAGGCACGGCGAGAGTGACTGGAACGCGAAGGGCCTGTTCACCGGTTGGGTGGACGTGAGCCTCTCCGCCAAGGGCGAGCACGAGGCCCGCCGCGGCGGCAAGCTCCTCCAGGAAGCCGGACTGCGCCCGGACGTCCTCCACACCAGCCTCCTGACCAGGGCCATCCAGACGGCCCAGCTGGCGCTGGCGGAGGCCGACCTGCTCTGGCTCCCGGTGAAGCGCAGCTGGCGCCTCAACGAGCGCCACTACGGCGCGCTGCAGGGCAAGAACAAGGCGCAGACCAGGGAGGAGTTCGGCGAGGAGCAGTTCATGCTGTGGCGCCGCTCCTACGACGTGCCCCCGCCCCCCATCGCGGACGACGACGAATACAGCCAGGCCGGCGACCGCCGCTACGCCCTCCTCCCCTCGGAGCTCATGCCCCGCACGGAGTGCCTGAAGGACGTGGTCGACCGCATGCTCCCCTACTGGTACGACGAGATCGTCCCCGACCTGGCAGCCGGCCGCACGGTCCTGGTGGCGGCCCACGGCAACTCCCTGCGGGCCCTGGTGAAGCACCTGGACGGGATCAGCGACGAGGAGATCGCGGGGCTGAACATCCCCACGGGGATTCCGCTGGTGTACGAGCTCGACGCGGACTACCGGCCCACGGTCCGCGGCGGCCGGTACCTGGACCCGGAGGCCGCCAAGTCCGCCATCGAGGCCGTCGCCAACCAGGGCCGCTGACCCCGCCGCCTCCCGACCGCGACGAGCGACCGCGGGGCCGATCATCGCGCAGCCGCTTGAGCTGGGCGAAGGCTTCCCTTCGCCCAGCCCGGTAACCGGTCTGTCCGCAGACGATGCTAGGCCCGCCGCGAAGGGCTTCTCGCAAGTTCCGCGATTGCGGGGCCGCTATGCACCGGTTAATTCTTGGTTGGCGGCCAGATTTCCCATTGCGGAGGCGGGTCGCTCTCCGCGGTGAACCGCTTGGCTCTGTCCACGCAATCGGGGCAGACCGGCTCATCGGCGGATCTGGCCACGGATTCGGGCGTGGCCGGACGTAGGGTGCCGAAGAACGTGATCCCCGGCGGGAGGCCGGTCTCGCGATCGATCAGGAAGGTCATGACCTCCTTGGGGTCGTAGCTGAAGGTGCGCTTGCACGCGTAGCACCGGCCCGTCGTCCTCGCGTCGTCGTCCGCCATCAGCCCTCCCGGCAGTCACCGTACGACTCCAGCATCGCCCATCCCCGGTCGATGCCCAAGACGCCGGACACCGTCGCCCGCCAGTCGCCCGTCAGCCCGCCGCCAGGATCACCGCGCGACGCGGAAGAACTCGCGCAGGTCGCCGACGAGCAGGTCGGGTGCCTCCATCGCCGGGAAGTGGCCACCCCGGTCGAACTCCGACCAGTGGTCGACGGTGTTCGCCGGGTCGGCGAGGGCACGGATCGTCAGATCCGCCGCGAACACCGCGATCCCCTGCGGCGGTGCCGGCGCGGACGGCCACCCGGCCTGCTCGTCGCCGGACCGGCCGGAGGCGATCTCACGGTAGGCGCGCATTCCCTCGTAGACGATGTTGGCCGAGGACGCGCCGGAGCCGGTGAACCAGTACAGGCTCACGTTGGTGAGCAACCGGTCGCGGCCCACCGCGTCCTCGGGCAGTTCGGCGGCGGGATCGGTCCACTCCTTGAACTTCTCCGCGATCCACGCCAACTGTCCGATCGGCGAGTCGGTCAGCGAGTAGGCCAGGGTCTGCGGGCGGGTGGACTGCAGGTGCAGGTAGCCAAGGCCGTCCTGGCGGGCGGCGTTGAACCGCTCGGCGCGCGTCCGGTCCGCGGCGGACAGCCCGTCCGGTTCGACGGGCGGGCCCAACGGGTACGGCGACGGACCGTTGATGTGGGTGGCGACCACGCGGCCGGGGGCGGCCATGGGCAGCAGCATGGTCACGCCACCCCCGACGTCGCCGCCCTGCGCGGCGAATCGCTGGTAGCCGAGCCGGCTCATCAGCTCCCCGAACGCGGCGGCCACCCGGAACAGGTTGCCCCAGCCCGGTTCCCGCACCGGGTTGGAGAACCCGAAGCCGGGCAGCGACGGGATCACGACGTGGAACGCGTCCGCCGGGTCACCGCCGTGCGCGCGGGGGTCGGTCAGCGGCCCGATCACGTCCAGGAAGTCCACGAACGAGCCCGGCCAGCCGTGGCAGAGGATCAGCGGCAGCGCATCCGGCTCGGGTGAGCGGACGTGCAGGAAGTGGATGTCCTGGCCGTCGATCGTGGTCACGAACTGCGGGTGCTCGTTCAGCGCCTTCTCCTGCGCGCGCCAGTCGAAGCCGTTCGCCCAGTAGGACGCCAACACCTTGAGGTAGTCCACGGGAACACCGCGCTCCCATCCAGTTCCGCGGATCTGCCGGGGCCAGCGGGTGCGGGTGAGGCGATCGCGCAGATCGTCCAGTTCGGCCTGCGGGATGTCGACGCGGAACGGGCGGATGCCGGTGTTGTTGTCCATACCGGCAAACATAGGAGCGATACAGGAACCTTCCGTTCCTGTATCCGGGCAGACTTGCAGCATGTCGGACACAGCACAACGACTGCTGCGGCTGCTCTCCTTGCTGCAGACGCCGCGTGACTGGAGCGGGCCAGAGCTGGCCGAGCGTCTCGGCGTCACCGCGCGCACCGTCCGCAACGATGTGGAACGCCTGCGCGGTCTCGGCTATCCCGTGCACGGGATCAGGGGCGTCACCGGCGGTTACCGGCTCGGGGCGGGTGCCGAGTTGCCGCCGCTGCTGCTCGACGACGATGAAGCGGTCGCCGTCGCGGTCGGGCTGCGGGTGGGCGCCACACAGGGCGCGGTCACGGGCATCGAGGAGGCAGCGCTGCGTGCCCTGGCCAAGCTGGAACAGATGCTGCCCTCGCGGCTTCGCCGTCGTGTCAACGGCCTGCGCGCCTACCTCGTCCCGCTTCCGCACGCGGGCCCCAGCGTGGACGCCGACACGCTCACCGCGATCGCGGCGGCCTCGCGCGACCACGAGCGGCTCCGGTTCGACTACGTCGGCCATGACGGGTCGGCCGGCCGCCGCGAGGTCGAGCCGCACCGGCTGGCCCACAATCGAGGCCGCTGGTACCTGGTCGGATGGGACGTCGCGAGGTCCGATTGGCGCACGTTCCGGGTGGACCGGATGCGGTTGCGGACGCCGAACGGCCCGCGGTTCACCCCGCGCGAGGACCCTGGCGGTGACCTCGCCGGCCATGTCGCCGCCGGCCTGGCCACCGCGACCTGGCAGTGCCGGGCCCGGGTGACGGTGCGTGCCCCGGCCGAACACGTGCGCGAACGGCTGCCGTCCGGCATTCCAGTGGAACCCTTGGGCGATGACGCCTGCGTGGCCGAGGTCGGTTCGGACACACCGCGGATGCTGGCCTGCTATCTGGGCATGCTCGATGCCGACTTCGAGGTCACCGAGCCGCCCGAACTCGTCGCGGCGATCCGCACGTTGGCCGACCGCTACCGGCAGGCGGTTCCGGAGGGTGCCTGACGGACACGAGCGATCATCGCCTCGGGAGGGGCCGGTAAGCCCCTCGCGGAGCGCTCCATTCGCGAAGACCGTGCGGTCGGCCCTCGGCCGGCGCGTGTCTCAGGGCGGAGTCCGGGTATTCGGCCCGGTCCCGCACCGTGGGCTGTTAGCTTGGGCGAGCCCCGGTGACCAGGTAAACGACGTCCTGGGCGACCCGCACCGCATGATCCGCGTACCGCTCGTAATACCGCCCGACCAACGTGATGTCGATCGCCGGCTCCACCCCGTGCTGCCAGTCCTTGGCCAAGATGCTCCTGAACAGCCTCCGATGCAACCGGTCCATCGCGTCGTCGTCCTGCTCCAGCTCCAGCGCCGAGTCAACGTCCCGCGACGCCACGCAGCTCCCGGCCTTCGTGACCAGGTTCTCCGCGATCTGGCCCATCTCCAGGATGGTGGAGCGCACCTCCGGCGGGATCGCCGAGTCGGGGTGGCGCAGCCGGGCCACCTTGGCCACGTGCACAGCCAGGTCGCCCATACGCTCGAGGTCGGTGCCCATGCGCAGCGCCGTGATGACCATTCTCAGGTCCACCGCGACCGGCTGCTGCCTGGCCATCAGCTCGAAGATCGAGGTCTCGACCTCCGCGAACGTCGCGTTCACTTCCTCGTCGCGGGAAATGACGCTCTCGGCGAGCTGGAGGTCGGCGTCGAGGAGGGCCGTGGTGGCACGAGAAATGGCCGAGCGGACAAGCCTGGTCATCTCGACCAGCTTGTCGGTCAGCGAATCAAGTTCTTCATGGTACGCGTCGCGCATGTCGTCACCGTACGGCCCGGTCGATGAACGAACCCCTACAGCAAGATGAACTTTCCAGGAAAGGGTCGTTCATCCCCTGATGAGAGGGTCTGTCCCTGCGGAAACGCCACCTACCATCGGAGGCATGAGTGAGATGGCCATGAGCTTCGCGGCCCTGGCCGGGTTCGTGGTGGGCGCCCTGGCGGTCCTGTTCTACCGCAATCAGATCGAGGCCCCCAGCCGTACCGCCGCGACCGACGGCGTGGAGACCGGCGCCGCGCTGCCGCAAGGCGTCGCGTCCGTGCTGGCTGTGCTGCCCTCGTCCGCGGTGGTGCTGGACGCCCACGACCGCGTCCTGCGCGCCAGCTCGGCCGCACGGGCGTTCGGGCTGGTCAAGGGCGACCGCCTGATGGCCGCGGAGCTGCTCGCCCTGGCGAGACAGGTACGCCGCGACGGCGAGATCCGCGAGAGCGAGATCGACGTCGCCGGGCACAAGTTCGGCCAGGAGACCACCAACTTCGCCGTCCGCGTGGCACCCCTCGGCTCCTACGGCCAGGTGCTGGTGCTGGCCGAGGACCAGACCGAGCGGCGCCGGGTCGAGGCCGTGCGCCGCGACTTCGTCGCCAACGTCAGCCACGAGCTGAAGACCCCGGTGGGCGCCATGAGCCTGCTGGCCGAGACCATCCAGGACGCCGCCGACGACCCCGAGGCGGTCAGCCGTTTCGCCGGGCGCATGCAACACGAGGCGGCCCGGCTCAACTACCTCATCCAGGACCTGATCACGCTCAGCAGGATCCAGGGCGCCGAGCCCATCCCCACCCCGGGCCAGGTCTCGATCGACGAGGCCGTCAACGACGCCATCGACCACTGCAACACCAGGGCCGTCGCCAAGGACATCGCGCTCGTCACCGGCGGTACCGAGGGCCTGCGCATCTGGGGTGACGACGAGCTGCTCGTCACCGCCCTGCGCAACCTGATCGACAACGCGGTCGCCTACAGTCCCGAGCACACGAGGGTCGTCGTCAGCGTGCGGCCCGCGGGCGACTCCGTCGAGATCAGCGTCAGCGACCAGGGCATCGGCATTCCCGAGGAGGCGCTGGAGCGCATCTTCGAGCGATTCTTCCGCGTCGACGCGGCCCGGTCGCGCGCCACCGGCGGCACCGGGCTCGGCCTCGCCATCGTCAAGCACGTCGCCGCCGCGCACGCCGGCGAGGTGTCCGTATGGAGCAAGGAAGGGTCCGGCTCCACCTTCACGCTCCGCCTGCCCGCCTTCGGCGGGACGGCGGTGGCCGTACCACCCTCGATTCCCCTGGAGGCAGCCTCGTGACCGAGCGAAGCGAAGGAACCATTGGACGCAGCACCCTCAGGGGCATGAGGCCGACGAAGGAGAGCTCATGACCCGCGTACTCGTGGTGGAGGACGAGGAGTCCTTCTCCGACGCCCTGTCCTACATGCTGCGCAAGGAGGGCTTCGAGGTGTCGGTCGCGGCGACCGGGCCCGAGGCGCTCGACACGTTCGACCGCAACGGCGCCGATCTGGTGCTGCTCGACCTGATGCTGCCCGGTCTGCCCGGTACGGAGGTGTGCCGCTCCCTCAGGCAGCGCTCCAAGGTGCCGGTCATCATGCTGACGGCCAAGGACAGCGAGATCGACAAGGTCGTGGGCCTCGAACTGGGCGCCGACGACTACGTCACCAAGCCGTTCTCCTCGCGCGAGCTGGTGGCCCGCATCCGCGCCGTGCTGCGCCGCCAGGGTGACATGCCGGAGGAGCTGGAGACGGCCGTGCTGGCCGTCGGCCCCGTGCGCATGGACGTCGACAGGCACGTCGTCGCCGTGCGGGGTGAGGCGGTGCAGCTGCCGCTGAAGGAGTTCGAGCTGCTGGAGGTGCTGCTCCGCAACGCGGGGCGGGTGCTGACCCGGGGCCAGCTCATCGACCGCGTCTGGGGCGCCGACTACGTGGGCGACACCAAGACGCTGGACGTCCACGTCAAGCGCCTGCGCGCCAAGATCGAGGCCGACCCGTCCAACCCGCGCTGCATCCTGACCGTGCGCGGCCTGGGCTACAAGTTCGACGCCGTGGAGGAGTGAGGAACCCCGGTACCGCGAACGGCGGTGCCGGGGTTTCGCATGCCCTCAGCGCGTCAGTGGGCCTCTTCCGCGGGGGCGGACGGCGTCGGGGTCGGCGTGGGGGCCGGGGTGGCGCCGGGGGCCGGGGGGTAGTCCTTGAACTCGCGGCTGCGCGTGACCACAGGCACGTTCAGGGACACGACTCCGGCGTTGGCGAACTGGAGGTCCAGCTTGATGGTCTCGCCGCCCCTGAGGCTCTTGGGGATCGCCTCGAGCATGATCTGCGGGGTGGGCTTGCCGGTGTTGACGAGCTGGTTGCTCGGGAGCTGGATCGGCGCCGTGACCTTCACCGTGCCCATGTTGCCCGCGGAGACCGCCTGAAGCGTGTCCGGGGCGCCGGCGGTGTTGAGGATGTTCAGGTAGATCGGGGCGGAGCCGCGCCAGGCCAGCTGCGCTCCGGAGTCGGGGCCGAGGATGAACGCCTGCGGGATGTGAATGCCGCTCTGGTTGCCGTACGAACCCTTCTCGATCAACGCTTGCGCCTCGTTCGGGGCGTACGGCTTGTTGGTGGTGGCGTCGATTCCAGCCCCGCAGCCCGCGAGCACGGGGGCTGCCAAGAACGCGGCGGCTACGACAATCCAGCGACGGCTGGTCACGGGCGGGTTCTCCTTGGTCTTGCGCAGGTGTCGCGCGTGCGTGATGTGCAGCGCCCACCATATCCACCCCAATGCAAGGTCATATCCACACCCCCGCAGGTCATTCGCTATGTCCGGAAATGCGATTCATACAGTTGAGAGCTTGTCAAGCCCCAATATGCGGCCTTGACCTGCAGTTATGAGGATTTCACTGTTCCGGGAGGCTGTGGACGCGTGGTACCCTGGAGTACAGCGGAAGGGGTACTTGTCACATGACTTTCCAGGTCGGCGACACTGTCGTCTACCCCCACCATGGGGCTGCTCGGATCGAAGCAATCACGACGCGATCCATCAAGGGTGAGGAAAAGACCTACCTGGTGCTCAAGGTCGACAAGGGCGACCTTACCGTCCAGGTGCCAGCCGAAAACGCAGAACTCGTCGGTGTGCGCGATGTTGTCGGTCAGGAAGGCCTTGAGCGGGTTTTCGATGTCCTTCGGATGCCGCACACGGAAGAGCCGACCAACTGGTCTCGTCGCTACAAGGCCAATCTGGAGAAGCTCGCATCCGGCGATGTGAACAAGGTCGCCGAGGTGGTTCGGGACCTGTGGCGGAGGGACCGTGAGCGCGGTCTGTCCGCAGGCGAGAAGCGCATGCTCGCCAAGGCACGCCAGATCCTGGTCAGCGAGTTGGCCCTGGCCGAGAAGACCAATGAGGACAAGGCTGAGGCCCTTCTCGACGAGGTTCTCAACTCCTGAACACGAATCTTCCACGGGTGGGCGTCGGAGTCGACGTCCACCCGTTCGCTTCGGCTGACTCAGGGCGTGAGCTCAACCTCGCCGGCCTGCGCTGGCCGGGCGAGACAGGGCTCGAAGGCCACTCCGACGGCGACGCTGCCGCGCACGCGGCCTGCGACGCGTTGCTGTCGGCGGCCGGCCTGGGCGATCTGGGCGGGCTGTTCGGCACCGCCGACCCGCGCTGGGCGGGCGCCTCCGGCGCCTCCCTGCTCGAGGAGACCGCGCGCCAGGTGCGCGCCGCCGGCTATGAGATAGGCAACGTGGCCATCCAGGTGGTCGGCAACCGGCCCAAGCTGGCGCCACGCCGTGCGGAGGCCGAGCTTGCGCTCGCCGCCGCCGTGGGCGCGCCCGTGAGCATCTCCGCCACCACCACCGACGGTCTGGGGCTGACCGGCCGCGGCGAGGGTGTCGCGGCCATCGCGACCGCTCTGGTCGTCAACCTTTCCTGAACCGCGGGCGTCATACGTAGGGATGCGTGAGGGTGTCCCGGCGGGCCGCCGAGCCCGTCGAGTTCGGAGGCGGCGGTTCGTCACTGGCGCGGTACGGACCGCCGCCTTCCCATGGGTAGTTTGCCTGCTCAGGGGGTAGGTCTCCCCAAGACATGTGAACGTCTCGGGGGGAGCTACACATGATCGGCGCGATTGTTTCCGCAGTAGTCATCGGCGCCATCGTCGGTGCGCTTGCCCGGCTGCTGGTGCCCGGCAGGCAGAACATGTCCATCGGTCTGACCCTCATCGTCGGCATCGTCGCCGCCCTGATCGGCACGCTGATCGCACAGGCGGCCGGCTGGGCGGACACGCGAGGGATCGACTGGATCGAACACATACTCCAGCTCGTACTGGCTGTCGCCGGTGTGCTCCTTGTGACGCGAATGGGCATGGGGCGCGGCGGTCGCAGCGGCAGAACAATGACCTGACCTGCCCCTTCACCAAGACGGCGCATAATCGCCGTAGATCGGGTAGCCACCTCTCCGTGAGAGTGAACCGCTCACCCTCACGGGGAGGTTTCATGTCATGACCATCGAATCCATCCTTGGCGCCATAGTGATTGGCGCCGTGATTGGCGCAATCGGTCGCCTGCTGCTCCCAGGCAGGCAGGCCATCGGGTGGATCCTCACCATCGTCGTCGGCATCGTGGCGGCTCTGCTGGGCACGCTGCTCGCACAGGTGCTCGGTGTGCAGACGACACCCGGCATCGACTGGATCGAGCTGGTGATGCAGGTGGTGCTTGCCATTGTCGGAGTCGGCCTGGTGGCCGGGCTCCGTCGCGGCACCAGCGTCTGACGGCAGCGGCCTCCAGGCGGGATAGATGGGCCCGCCCGGGATTCGTCCCGGGCGGGCCCCTTCTCAGCTCTCAGGCGGGCGTGTTCAGTCCTCAGGCGGGCGTGGCGTGCTGCGCAGACGCCCTGAGGGGGCCGGGGTGTCGTCGTGGATCACCGGGTGAGGGGCGGTGTCCTCCAGCTCCTCACGCGTCTCCTCACGGCGCTCTCCGGAGTCGGCGGCCTCGGGGCCGTGCTCGGGATCCGGGACCTCGTCGTCCCCGACGACGGGGTGGGGCTGGGTGTCGGCGTCCTCCTCCTCGTCCCTGCGGTCGGAGCGGGGGTGGACGAGGACGTCGGTGGGCTTGACCCGGTCACCCCAGCGGACGGGGCGCGTCAACGACTCAGGCTCGGGCGCGGACTCGGGCTCAGGGCGGGGCTCGGGTTCCGGCTCGGGCTCAGGCTCTCGTTCGGGCTCAGGGCGGGGCTCGGGCTCGGGCTCAGGCTGGGGCTGGGGCTCTAATTCGGGGTCTTTCTCCTCCTGCACCGGCCACTCGGACACCCGCGTCGAGACCGGGGGCGTCTCGGGGGCGGCGGTGGGACCGACCACCGGCGTGGGCTCCAGCACGGGCACCGGCGCCTGCGTGGCGAGCGGGGGCGGTGTCCCGGCCTGGGACGGGGAGCGGTGGAACGGCACGATGTCCTGCTCGGCCGTACGGTCGTCGCCCTCGCCCGAGCCCTGGGCGCGATGGGCCTGCACGTGCTTGATCAGCAGTAACCACAGCCACAGCGCCAGGGCCAGCATGACCCAGGGCGCCAGGGCCACGCCCACGGCCGTCGGCCGCACGTCGAACGTGAACCGCACCGCCGTGGCCACGTTCGCCGCCGCGGCCGCCACGATGAGCAGGACCAGCACGAACGCCGCCTGGACGCGTACGAGCATCCTGGCCGGGCGCAGCAGCAGCACGCCGATCAGCGCCACCACCAGGAGCGCGTCGAAGGCGGCCGGGTAGAGGAAGGCGAGGTCGGGGCGGGCCTCGCCGGTGAGCGCCAGCGCGCGCAGGTCGTCGAAGGAGAGCGCGCACGCGGCCCCGGTGAGGGCGGCGACGGCGAGCCCGGCCAGGGCGATGCCCAGGCGGCGGAGCAAAGAGGGGGGAGTCACGTCCATGGCGGTTCGAGCCTACAGAAGAATGGGGTCGCAGACCGATCAAGGGAGACCCCGCATGGCCGAGCTCACGGAAGATGTCCGCAAACTTCTGGACGCGCCCAATTACGCGACGGTGACGAGCATCAACCCCGACGGCGGGCCGCAGTCGTCGGTCGTGTGGGTGCGTACGGACGGCGACGACGTGATCTTCTCGACCGTGAAGGGGCGCAGGAAGCCGCGGAACTTCGAGCGCGACCCCCGGGCGAGCCTGCTGGTGATCGACCCGGCCGATCCGTACCGCTACGTGGAAGTACGCGGGCGCGTGACCGTGACGCCCGACCCCGAGGGCGCGCTCATCGACGAGCTGTCGCAGAAGTACCGAGGGCTCCCATGGGAGGACAAGCCGGGCGTCGAGCGGCTCATCGTACGGATCTCGCCGGACAGGGTCTTCTTGCGAGGCTGATTAATCGACGTGATGGCGGCCGCGAGGCGTTAGCCTTTCCTCGTGAGCCTGCACATCTACGACACCAGTACGCGCGCCATCCGTGAATTCGTTCCGGTCGAAGCCGGCCGGGCGTCGATTTACCTGTGTGGGGCAACCGTGCAGGCTCCCCCGCACATCGGGCACATCCGCTCGGGCGTGAATTTCGACGTGCTCAGGCGCTGGATGGCGCGTTCCGGATATGACGTGACGTTCTGCCGCAACGTCACGGACATCGACGACAAGATCATCAGGGTGTCGGCCGCCGAGAGCGTGCCCTGGTTCGTCGTGGCCGAGCGCAACCAGCGGGCCTTCACCTGGGCCTACGACACGCTGGGCTGCCTGCCGCCGACCGTCGAGCCGCGCGCCACGGGCCATGTGCCCGAGATGATCACGCTGATGGAGCGGCTGATCGAGCGCGGGCACGCGTACGCATCCGGTGGAGACGTCTACTTCGACGTGCAGTCCTACGCCGACCGCTACGGCACGCTCTCCAACCAGAAGGTGGAGAACATGCGGCCCGCGGCCGACACCGACGACGAGTCCTGCAAGCGCGATCCGCGCGACTTCGCCCTGTGGAAGGGCGAGAAGCCGGGCGAGCCGACGTGGCCGACGCCGTGGGGGCCCGGGCGCCCCGGCTGGCACCTGGAGTGCTCGGCCATGGCGACGAAATACCTGGGCCCGACGTTCGACATCCACGGCGGCGGGCTCGACCTGATCTTCCCGCACCACGAGAACGAGATCGCCCAGTCCCAGGCCGCGGGCGACGGCTTCGCGCGTTTCTGGATGCACAACGGGATGCTCAAGATCGGCGCGGAGAAGATGAGCAAGTCGCTCGGCAACTCGCTGCTGATTCCCGAGATGGTGCAGAAGGTCCGGCCGGTGGAGCTGCGCTACTACCTGGCGGCGCCGCACTACCGGTCCTCGATCGAATACTCGGAGGAGGCGCTGCTGGAGGCCGCAGCGGCCTACCAGCGGATCGAGGGCTTCGTGACGCGGGCCGCGGAGGTCATCCACGACGTGGACGCCGACGCGCCGCTGCCCCAGGCGTTCGCCGACGCGCTCGACGACGACCTGGGCACGCCCCAGGCGCTGGCGGTCGTGCACGAGGTGGTGCGCGAGGGCAACGTGGCGCTGTCCAAGGGCGACAAGGAAGCCGTGGCGCGGCTGCTGGCCGAGACCCAGAACATGCTCGACGTTCTGGGCCTCGACCCGCGCTCGCCCCAGTGGCGCGGTGCCGGGTCGGACCTGACCCCGGTGGTGGACGCGCTGGTGGCGGTGGCGCTGGAGCAGCGCAAGGCGGCCAGGGAGCGCAAGGACTACGCGGCCGCCGACGCGATCAGGAACCAGCTGGCGGCCGCCGGCATCACGGTGGAGGACACGCCGCACGGGGCTCGCTGGGAGCTGAGCCACTAGATCCGCAAGAGGTCGATGATCACGTACTGGTCTCCCAGCGGGTAGGAGACCAGGCGGTTCCCGGTCAGGCCCGGCTGAACGCTGACCGACCCACCCTTGGCGTCGGGGCGCAGACCCAGGTCGCCGGACTTGCCGGTGGTCAGGTCGAGCAGCGCCTGGCCGCCGGTGGGCATGGGCAGGTGGATGGCCATGAAGCGGTCGTAGGCCAGCCCGAGCGCCGCCCACTGCGGCAGCTCCCGCTGCTGCGAGCCGTCGCGCAGGCGGTGGAAATACTTCTCGTCCGCGCCCGTGCCGACGCACGTGGTGACGCCGCACCTGACGAACTTCTCGCCCGGCCGGACGAGCGCCTTGCTGGTCTCCCCGGTCTCGACGTTGAGCAGCTCCTCGAAGCTGGGCTCGTTGTCCGGCGTGTAGTCGCCCGGGGTCCCCACCCACGGCCAGCGCAGGATGTGGTGGCGGTCGGCACCCGCGACGGGGGTCACCTGCCCGCCGTCGAGGGGCAGGGTGAAGACGCCTCCTTTGACGAGGGAGAAGGCGAGCTTGCCGGCGACCACGGCGGAGGCGTCGGTGCCGCCCTCGACCGGGGCGTCCGTCGCGATGGCGGTGGGCTCTCCGCCCGTGATGGGGACGGACCAGAACTCGGTACGCCTGTTCCGGACCGTCTGCCAGACGACTCGGCCTTCGCCGACCGCGTACCCGGAGGCGAACACGCCCTTCGGCGTCCGGATGTCGGCGATCTTGCGGACATCGCCGGTGCCGAGGTCGTAGGCGTGGATCGCGTCGGCCTTATCGAAGCTCGACCACGTCGACAGCAGGATCGTCCGGTCGTCGATGAACAGCAGCGGCTGGAACTTGCGGCCGTCCGAAAGCTTCGCCGGGATCTTCCACACGGCGTTCGGCCACACCTCCTCGACGGGGGCAGGACGGCCTTCCTGGGCGGCCTGGCTCTCTTGAGGTGATGGGACGGGATTCACCGCCAGGTGGGCGCTGTCGTCGCCGAGGTCGCGTACCGTCACGGACACGCCGCCCGCGACGACCGCCACGGCGAGCGCCGTCACGGCGGCCAGCGTACGCGCCCGGCGCCGCCGCGAGCGGCCCACGATCGCCGCGGACAGGCCGCTCGGTGCCTGCGGCGCGGTCTCGGCGGCGCGGCCGATGACCCGGCGGAGGTCGTCTTCCAGCTCCTTGGTCACGGGGTGCTCCTCTTGGCGGGGATACGGTGGGCGATCGCGGAACGGAGCTTGGCCAGCCCGAGCGAGGCGTGGCTGCGTACGGTTCCCTGGGAGATGCCGAGGAGCTCGGCGATCTCCGCGTCGGCGAGTTGCTCGTAGAAGCGGAGGACGAGCACGGCGCGCTGCTTACGTGGCAGCCCGTCGAGGGCCTGCCACAGCTCCTGGTCGTCGTCGGAGGGCAGCGCGTCGTGCAGGGGCGTCTCCGGCAGCGCCCAGGCCAGGTGCTCGCGGCGGCGCAGTCTCCAGGCGCTGATGTGGAGCCGGGTCATGATGACCTTGGTGTAGCGTTCCGGATCCTCCTTCCGGCGCACCCTCGACCAGGCCCGGTGCAGCCTGATCAGCGCCTCCTGCGTCAGGTCGGCCGCGTCATGCGGGTTGCCGCTGAGCGCGTAGCCGTAACGCAGTAACGCATTGGCTCGCTCCGCGACGAACTCCGTGAAGCGGGAGTCGTCTTCCACTTGTCATCGCCTTTCCCTGGTCCGTCTCCACAGAGACGGACTTGGCGGGGGATTTGTTGAACGGCCGGTGGACTTCTGCCGTGGGCGATGCGGGGCCCGCCCGGGAAGTGCGGATCGACCACTCGACTCTGCCCCTGCCTCGGACGACTGTGCACGGTGCCCTTCGACCTCCTCTTTCCTCGACCCTCTCCGCGAGCACCGCCCATCCGCTGCGAAAGACCTCCCTCGCCGCCGTGGGCTGAGGTGGCTGGCGGCCCGAGTACCCTTGATGGCATGGCAGCAGGGGGTAGGGCATCGGGCAGGCCCGCGAAGAAAAAGGGCCCGTCCAAAGGCGCCGGAGGGCAGCGCCGCCGGTCGCTCGAGGGCCGGGGCGCGACACCGCCTGCCGAAATGCGTCACTGGTACAAGGACAAGGCCCGCACCGAGCGCATCGCGCGCGAGGAGCAGGGAGGCGCCCGGCGCGCCGCGCCTGCCAGGCAGCGGCGCTCGGAAGACGCCCCCGAATACATCGGCGGCCGCAACCCGGTGCTGGAGGCGCTGCAGGCGGGGGTGCCGAGCAACGCCCTCTACGTGGCCCAGCGCATCGACAACGACGACCGCGTACGCGACTCCATCAAGATCGCGGCAGAGCGCGGCATCGCCCTGCTCGAGGTCTCCCGCGACAAGCTCGACCGTCTGACGGAGGGTGCCGTCCACCAGGGCATCGCCCTCCAGATCCCGGCATACGACTACGCGCACCCGTCCGAGCTGGTGGACCTCGCGGAGGAAGCCGGCGAGGTGCCGCTGATCGTCGCCCTCGACTCGGTCACCGACCCCCGCAACCTGGGCGCCATCGCCCGCTCCGCCACCGCCTTCGGCGCTCACGGCCTGCTCGTCCCGTCCCGCCGCTCGGCCGGCGTCACGGGCGGCGCCTGGAAGACCTCCGCCGGCACGCTCGCCACCCTCCGCGTGGCCCGCGCGTCGAACCTGACGGCGGCACTGCGGGAATACCGGGAGGCCGGGCTGTTCGTGATCGGCCTCGACGGTGCCGGCGAGACCGACATCGGCGACGTCGACCTGCTGACCGAGCCGCTGGTGGTGGTCGTGGGCTCGGAGGGCAAGGGGCTCTCACGGCTGGTGCGGGAGCACTGCGACGTGGTGACGCGCATCCCGATGCAGGCGGCGGCCGAGTCTCTCAACGCGGGGGTGGCGGCTGGGGTGGCGCTGTATGAGGTCGCTCGTCACAGGCGTCTCTAGCGTCTACACTGGTAGGCCGTGCCGACGTAGCTCAATCGGCAGAGCATCTGTCTTGTAAACAGAAGGTCAGGGGTTCGATTCCCCTCGTCGGCTCTGCATGAAGAGGCCCCTGAACTGGTGTTTCCGGTTCAGGGGCCTCTTGGTTTGTCAGGACAATCTTGAGATCTTGCTAACAGGCTTGCTAACACGGTCGCTTATCCTCCGACGGCCTTGGCGAAGACGTCGGCAGCGGTGGCCGCCTGCTCGTGGATGACGTGGGCGTAGACCCTGAGGGTGATCGCCGGGTCGGCGTGGCCGAGTCGGGCCGCGACGACGTGGACGGGAACGCCGGCCAGGAGCAGCGTCGTGGCGTGGATGTGGCGAAGGTCGTGCAGGCGGGCGTGGGGGAGTTGGGCTCGCGGGTTCTGCTTGTTGTGGGTCTCGATGAGCTTGGGCATCAGGGAGCTGGGCGTGTCCGGGAAGAGCGGGTCTCCCCAGCCGGTCGTGAAGACGTATGCTCCTCCGCCTTTCCAGGACTCGCCGAGTCGAAGGCGTTCCTCGTCCTGGCGGGCGCGGTGGGCCTTGAGGACCCTGACCGTGCTGAGGTCGAGGGACACGACGCGGGAGCGTCCACTCTTGGTGGTGCCCTCGACTCGTTGGCGGTCGATCACGGCGGCGGTGCCGGTGATGTGGATCTGCGGCTTGTCCAGGTCCACGTCCGTCCAGCGAAGGTTGAGCAGTTCGCCGCGACGAGCGCCGGTGTAGGCGGCCAAGTGGAAGAAGGCATACAGGCGGTGCTCCTGAGCTGTGGCGAGGAAGGCCCGGAGCTGGGTGGGTGTCCAGATCATGCCTGGCTCGGCTGGCTGGATGCGCGGGAGCTTGGCCCGTTCGGCGGGGTTGTGGGGAAGCAGTTCGTCCACGAGCACGGCGTCGGTGAGTGCCTTACGGAGCACCGTGTGGACGTGCTTGACGGTGTTCGCCGAGAGCGGGCCGCCCTTCCTGCCGCCGCTTGTCAGCAGGTCGCGGTAGAACTTCGTGATCGCCGCCGGGCGTAGTGCTTGTAGGCGGACGTTCCCGATTCGAGGTCCGATGTAAAGGCGGATCATGTCGCGATAGCCCTTGAGGGTGTGCGGCTTGATCTCGACGGCGTGACCCTCGATCCACTCGGCGAGGTATTCGGCGACCGTGATCGTGTTCCGATCGATGTACTCGCCGCGCCGAGCTTTCACCCTGGCCTCGTCGCGGGCCGCCTTGGCGTCGTCCTCGGTGGCGAAGCCGCTTACCCAGCGAGGCTTGCTCTCACCGGTCTCCGGGTCCTTGACGCGGATCACGTAGGACCAGGTGGTGCCGCGTTTCATCACGCCGTCACGGAGCTTCGGGGTCTTCTTCTTACGCGGCTCGTCGCCTGGTGCTGCCGTGAGGGTCTTGGTCATGCTGCGTTTTCCTTCGAGGTCATGCGGGCGATGTAGTCGTTGAGCGCGGTGACGGGGACGCGGCGAGAGCCGTCGATGCGGAGAGAGGCCACCGCGCCGGTGGCGAGCAGTTGGTAGAGCTTGCTGCGCGAGATGGCCAGGGCTTCGGCGGCTTCGGGAACTGTGAGCAGGAGTCGGGTCATAGATGGCCTCGCGATGTGGTGCCGGTGATGGCTGCGGCTAGAAGCGCGTCGCCGGCCGAATGGCCCTGACCGGCGTACTGCCAGTGGGCGATGACGAGGACGGTGTCTTCGTCGAACAGGGGCAGGCGTCCGTGCGTGACCGCCTCGGTGCGAACGAAGCGCTCTCTCGCTGCTCGGAGTTCGCCGAGCGTGGTGGAGTAGCGGCGGCTCTTGGTTGAGAAGTGGCCGCGGAAGCCGAGCATGTGCGCCCAATGGGCGAGCCTCAGGTCGGCCAGGCCGGATTGGCTACCGAGGCGCATGCAGGCGGCGATCAGGCGTCGGGCATGGTCGCGGATCGGTAGGGCGTCGAGGTTGTCGAGCGGTTGGATGCGGCGGTCCAGGGTGCCGACACACTCGGCCGCCTTGGTGGCGTACTTGGCGATGTAGGCGGCAACGGCTTGTTCAGTGAGATCGCCGTCCATGGTGATGCGGCGGACGTCGAGCTGTGTGCCCCACTGAAAGGCGCGGCTGAGCGGCTTGACCTCCGCGGTCACGACGGCTGCTGCGTGCTGGACGGCTTGGGCCAAGGCATCGGCTGTCGCCCAGGCCGGTGGCGGTGAGCTGGGACCGTCAGGTCCGTCGAGGCGGATGACGGCGTGGAAGTGGACGACGCCACGGCGCTGGTATTCGGCGACCTTGGCGAAGGCGATGCTGACGTGCTCGCGGAGGGCCTTGACGGTCAGGCCGTTGAGGCGGGCGAAGCGGCGGCGTAGGGCGAGCGTGAAGCGTCTCCAGAGTTCGGGGCTGAGGGCGTTGAACAGGACCGATCCGTCGTAGTCGTAGCAGTCGGGGCACAACGGTTCGCCGAGACGTGGGTCGTCGGCGCTGTGCCGGTCGGTGCAGGACATGACCTGTCCGTGCGGGCAGGTTTGGGCATCGCGGCGGGCGTGGCAGGGCAGGATCGTGCCGTTCTTCACCCGCCGCGAGTGGACCGCTCCAAACGATGGTGCGGTGAGCGTGACGAACAGACACGGGTGGGCGCTGACCGTGTCGGGTACGCCCTTGCCGCCGATAAGGCCGGCACGGACGAGCTGGTAGGTGTCGGCGCGATAGATCCCGGCGCAGGCCGGGCAGCGGGAGGCGCGACGGGTCTTGCACGGGACGCGCAGGACGCCGTTCGGCTCGGTGGTGGTGCTGTAGCGGTGCAGGAGGTGGCCGGTGGCCTGGTCGTAGTGCTCGACCTTGCCGTGCAGGTGGATGGGCTGTCGGCAGCCGCCGGTGCGCTTGATCTGGCTGGCCCAGCGGTCGTAGTCGGGTTGGTTGAGCCGGTGGATCATTCCAGCCACGGCGTGGCTGTGAGCAAGGTGGGGCAAGATGAGTCCTGTCCTATCCGGTGACTCTGGTGTGGATGGCCCCCGGCCTGGCGCGGATCTTGGCGGATGTGTGGCCAGGCGGGGGGCGTTACAGCGGCTATGCGCCGTGGTTGTCGATGCCGGTGCCGTCGCAGTCGGCGCAGGTCTGGTCGTCGTAGATGCCGGTGCCGTTGCAGGTGCAGCAGCGATGGCGGGTGACGGTGTCGGTGTTCATCGGTCTTCGCCGAGGCCGTAGGGCGTGATGCAGCCGCGGTAGCTGTCGTGGGCGTCGTAGCGGGCGCGGGACTCGGCGAGGATCGCCACGGCGCGGTACTCGATCGGGCCGAGGCGCAGCGAAGCCGTGTAGTGGCCACTGTCCCCATCGACGTGGCTGCCGAGCAGCGTGGCCAGGCGGTGAAGCTCGGCGTGCATGTCGGTGTCGTGGGCGTCCCGCACGAAGTGATGTATGACGGTGCTTCGTGGGATCGGGATGTCGGGATGCGCTTCCAGCAGGTCGGCCAGGGTGCGCAGCCCGGTGATGAACGCGGGCCGTGAGTGCGTGGTGGACATCGATAGCGTTCCTTTCAGTGGGCGTGGGCGTGGGCGGGTTGCAGGACGTGGAGCAGGTCGGCGGCGAGTTGCTCGGAGACTCCGAGGCGGGCACGGATGAGGTCTGCGGAGATCGGTTGACCGTGTTTGGCGTGGTGCTCGTCGGCGACGCGGCGGGCGTAGTCGACGAGGGTCGGGTCTGGTGTTGGGCCGTCGTGGCGAGCCGGGACGTCACAGGGCTCCACGAGGACGGCTGAGGACGTTTGTGTGGGCGGTGAGGACGTCTGCGGGACGTCCTGTGGTGTGTCGGTGCTGGTGGTTGTGGCGCGGCGTTCGAGCATGGAGACCGCGACGAGGAAGGCGCCGGCCGGGGTGGCGGCCGTGATCCAGCCCCAGACGGTTGGTGTGGCTTGGGCGAGGTTGGCGGCCAGGGACAGGACGATGCCGCCGGTCAGGACGAGGACGGGCCAGGAGATCGGGCCGCGCCGGGTCCGGTGGGTCTTCTTGTCGCGCTGGCGTTCGCGGGCGGCCATGACGCAGGTCAGGTCGATGCAGATGGCGATGGCCCAGGACATCCAGCCGGTCTGTCCGTGTTCGCTGGCGGTGTCGCGGATGTGGGTGAACGAGCCTGCTCCCGCGATGAGTGCCAGAACGAGGACGGGGCCGGTGTCGAGGAGCCAGGCGGTGATGCGGCGCATCTCAACTCCTCCTGGCAGCGGACCGGGTCAGGCGGTCTGCTGATCGGGCGTTGGTACGGGTTGAGCTGTCATCACCTCGGCCCAGGGCGGTGCCAGGTGTGCGTAGGTCTGTGCGGCGCGTTCCGCGGTTTGTTCGCTGACGTAGAAGGAGCGGGCGCGGTACCACTGGCCGTCCTGGTTGGCGATGACAGCGACGCCGGGTGTCTCGGCGGCGATGGCGCGGGCGGAGTCGAGCGCGGCCGGGTCGAGGTCGCCGAGGGTCATGGTGGCGGTCTCGGGATCGTTGACCCGATGGCAGATCCGTCCCGAGCACTGGGCCCGGAGCGCCGTGACGCCGGGGCCGAGGTCGGAGCCGATGCGCTGTCCGCAGCAGAACAGGTAGATGCCGAACGCCCGGCCGAGCTGTGCGATCCGCAGCAGCGCTGTTGAGGTCTTGGCGATCTCGTCCTTCTCCGACTTGTCGGCCATCAGGTACAGCTCGGCCAGCTCGTCCACCAGGACCACGATCGGCACCGGCCGCAGGTGCGGCGGGAGCTGCCAGATGTTGCGGGCGCCGGCCATCCGGCACACGCCCATCCGGTCGGTCATGAGCGCCACCAGGTCATCCAGCAGCCCGCCGCACTCGGCGCGGGTGGTGGCCAGCGCGGACAGTCGTGGCCCGTACGGGGTGAACTCGACGCCGCCCTTGAGATCGAAGCCGACCAGGGCGACCGGTTGCGGCGCGAGGCCGACGATGAGGGCGTTCGCCAGGTTGGACTTGCCGGACTGCGTCGCGCCCGCGTTGATCCAGTGCGGCACGGTCCGGAAGTCGATCACCCACGGTGTACCGGTCTCCAGGCGTCCCACGGTGACCTTGAGCAGTTCGGTGGACGGTGGCAGTTCATCGACCTTGACCAGCGGGTCACGGACGGTGGCGGCGAGGCGTACCCGGCCGGGCTTGTCGGAGGAGACGCGCACGGCGTGTACGCCCCAGGAGTGCGCGAGGCGTTCGGCGGCTCCGGCGTAGTCGGCGGGGATCTGTCCTTCCAGGGTGTGCAGGGTGACCCGCCAGCCGTGCCGGGTCGGCAGGGGCAGCCACATGAACGGCTTGGTGTCCACGGCGATGCGCTGCCACTTGCGCCGGACGCGGACGACGCCGGTCGATGCGACCAGTCCGGGAACAGTGGTGAACCAGAAGCGCTGCCGCTTCTTGGTGAGGTTGCAGCCGAGAGCGACCTTGCGCCAGGTCGCCCGGATGGTGATGGCCGTGATCGGGAAGCCGATGATGAGCCAGAAGGAGCGGTAGTGCCAGCGGCGCCAGGCCCACAGCCCGGCCGCCGAGGCGGCCAGGACTGCGAGCACCGCGTAGAGCTGGTCAGACACTGGCGGCCTCCTGCAGCGGGAGCAGGGCGGTCGCGCGGTAGGAGATGCCCCAGCGTCCGGCGATCTCCCAGACGTAGCCGAGCAGTCCGACCGCGTTGACGGCGTCGCCAGCCTTGATGGGCGGTTCACCAGTGATACCGATCTTGACGAGTTCGATCCGGCCGAACTCGTCCTCCACGGAGACCGTGACCTCGTAGACGGTGTTGCCGTGCTTGTCGGTCTTGATCTCGCCGGTGTCCTTGTTGAGCACGCGAGGGCGCGGGGCCTTCACACAGGTGATGGTGAGCTTGCTGACGTCCACAGGGATGGGGACGGTACGCATGGCTGTTTGACCTCTCGTCGGCCTGTTGATCAGGCGTTTCAGGACGAGGGAGGCCGTGCCGTCAGCTCGGAGGCGATAGCATCGAAGCGCCAACTAGGGTGCTTATCGCATCCGGCCTGGGCGGGTCTCCCGCTCAGGCCACTTTCATGTGTGGCCCTCTCTCCGCCCTTCCGTGAGCGGACCTCCTTGATCCACCCCTGAAACGCGAAGAGCGTTCGTGCTGGGCTGCCACCCTCCGACTACGGAGAGTTCCAGCTACAACACGAACGCTACCTGATACTGAGAGTAATCGCTAGTACTTAGAGTACGTGGACACGTACTTTTTCTACGCTCCTACTCGCTCGGCCAGCTCCCGCAGCTCAGAGGACGCTGGATCCTGCATCGACACCAGGTCAGAGACGAGTTGCCGTACGACCCGGTGGTTACGAATCTGCTCCGGCGTGATGCTCTCGGCCTCCAGCAGCCGCGCCACCGCTTCGTCCACCTGGCGACGCTGCGCATGCGCCCGCGCGAGATCGACAGCCAGCCGCGCCCGTCGTTCGGCCGACAACGTCGAGGCGTCCACCGCGCTCCCGACCCGCAGCGCATGCCCGGCGTCACCCACCTCCACGGCCACCGCCACCTCATGCAGCGCCACGTTGGCCGGCCCGAACTCGGTGTTGTAGTCGTTGCGCCCCTCGCCGACCCGCGTGGCCATCTCGCGGGCCCGCGAGAGGTGCTCGTAGGCGACATCGGCCTGGTTCAGCCGCGAGGCCGCCACCGCCCGCTGCAAGGTCAGTCCACCCCATAGCGACATCGCTTCCACGTTGCCCTGATCGGTCAGGAACCACAGCGCCTCAGCAGCGGTCCGCGCGGTCTCCTCCACCTGATCGAAATGACGCGCCCCCAGGAACACGAACCCCAGCCGGAACGCCCCAGCCGCCATCATCAACGGGTTTCCGGCACGCTCGGCCGCGCTGATGGCCCGATCGGCCGCGATCCACGCTGCCTCCGGCTCACCCAGCTTGGCCAGCGACGCCGAACACGCCTGATAGGTGACCGCCAGCAGCTCGAACAACTCGGCCTGCCGCTCAGCAGGCGCGGACCGTACCGCGTTCTCCAGCGTCGGGACGAGCCCACGCAGCAGCTCCGTCAGCTCGACGTAGCGGCTCTGATGCGTGAGCTCCCAGGCGTGAGCCACCCGCGGCTTGAGCTGGTCGGTCGGCGGTACCGGTGTGGCGTGCAACATGGCCTGCAACGAGTGCGCCCCGGACAGCACCAGCCGCAGCCCGGCTGTCCCCGGCACTTCCTCGGTCGTGGCCGCCACCACCGGCGCTTCGGCGGCCAGCTCTGAGAGCGGCACGTCCAGCGTCTCGGCCACCTTCTCCAGCACGGACATGCGATCGACCTTGCGCACGCCCCGCTCCACCTGCGAAATCCACGCGACTGACCGGTCCACCAGCCGTGCCAGCTCCGCCTGGGACAGGCCGCGCCGTTTGCGTTCCTGGGCGATACGCCGTCCGAGCGCCCGCTGATACTCCATGCTCACGACGTCGTGCCCTTCCCGCTCAGCAGATCCAGCCAATCGACCTCGACCGAGGCCAGCAGCTCTTCGCGAGCCGCCAGGAAGCGCCTGGTGTGCTCGGTCTGCTCGTGGGCATCGAAGGCGTCGCGGTCCCGGTACAGCTCGTAGAAGATCCGCTGGAGCGGCTGACCGTCCACCCGGTGTGAGGCATACACGATCGTTCCCGGCTCGTGCCGGCGGATCGCCTCGATTGTCTCACCGACGAGGGCGTCGAACGCCGCCGCGCTCTCCTCGTCCTTGCAGGTGAACCGCACCATTAGTCCGAACATGCACGCCTCCCGGGTCGCCGTGACGGGCTGGGGTCAGGTTGTCTTCACTCGACCAGTACTTATTGTGCGGCGCAAGTACATCAAGTCGCTTGTACTTGAAGTATAGCACTAGTACTTTAAGTATTGATAGCGGATCGCAGGGCGTTGACCTGCATGAACGCAAGGAAACGGCGATGTCTCTGACGCTGAACAGCGGCCAAGAAATCCACCGGTGGTGTCGCAACTTCCCCGGCACCAAGGCCCAGATCAGCGAAGCGCGCCGATTCGTCGCCAGCTACCTCGGCGACCGCCCCGAGACCTACACCGCCGAACTCGTCATCTCCGAACTCGCCACCAACGCCATCCGCCACACCCGCAGCGGCCAGGCCGCCGGCCGATTCGGCGTCACCCTCCACGCAGGCACCACCCTGTTGATCCTCGCCGTCCACGACGAAGGCGGCCCCTGCATCCCGCACCTACGCCAGGCGGAGAACACGGACCAGAGTGGCCGAGGGCTACATCTGGTGGAGAGCCTTGCGACGCGGTGGGGCGTCCACGGTGACGAAGGCGGGCGCACGGTGTGGGCGCTCATCCCGCTCGGCCAGACCGCGTGAGCGACTGCCTGTCTCCGCACCTTTCCGAGCCACAGCCGAACCACACGCGGCTGACATGGTTCAAAGCCTGCAAGGACACCCGACGGCGAACGCTCGCTTGGACCTGCCACTGCGACGTGATCTTCTACGAACTCTGCGGTGCAGGCGGACAGTCCTTCCTGCGCCGTACGGACCTTGCCACTGACGAGGTCTGCGAGACCCATCGCATGCGCATTCGAGACGGTGACGCCTTGTGGCAGGCCCTACTTCAAGGTCGAGCGCGGTAGAACTCTGCAAGATCAACGACGCGGCAGCACAACCTGGATGAGAACTTTCTCTACGTCTTCAAGCCGCCGCCCGTTGGGCGGCGGGCGGCCGGGCGGTCCGGGCGGGCGTGCGGCCTCTCCGGGCCGGTCCCGCCCGGCCACCCCGCCGCACCATCGGAGGTCGCAGCCTGTATATGACTATCCGATATATCCAGTCCCTTTGCAGTTCGGGCAGGTAATCTCCTCGGTGTGCTGCTCGTCATCACCAGCTTCTGCGCCGCCTTGATTGTCGCGCAGGATTTCGATTCTGCCCAATCCATTACAAACGTCGCACAGGGTTGCGGAACGCGATGGGCCAACTTCGAATCTCTTCGACCTCCGGGTGGCTCGCACAGCAGTTATAAGGCTTATTAGTGCAACCACAGATCCAACAGTACCGGCAATCCAAGAAAGTCTTTCAGCCCACATCATCGCTGCCTCCTGCTTACGGACGCAATGAGGACCGCAGCTAGGCCTGCCAAGCCTCCGCCGATGATAATCAAGAGAGATAGTGTGGGATTGACCGACCAGTTGTCCGAAGTGGTTGGCGCGGCATCGGGTTTTCGCTGCACAAGTATGTACACTACGATTGCAGCCATACTCATGATTGCGCATGCTACGAAACTTGCTATGAAACCCGCTGGCAACTCTCCCCCCTTATGGCGAGAGTCGAACAGTAGGTCACTCAGACCCCCAGCAGCAAACGCAAAGCCCAGCAAGCAGATAGACCCAGTACCAAGAAAGGCTGGGAGTGCCCAAGTTTGAGACTTCTCCTGAAATGAGACCCAGTCGAACAGGGCGACAGGGAGTGAGTACACTGCCGAGAATATGAGCCACTTCAGAACGCTTCTCATCGCGCTAGACTTCCTATCATCTGCAGGCGCCAACCCGCTGGATGCCACAGTGATAGGTTGACTTATGTGGCCAATAGTCACTCTAATCGATCTCTCGACGTGGGGGTATTTAGGGTTATCCTGGTCGACTTCGTTCTTCAACAGCGCCGTACGCAATTCGGGAACACCCGCTTGCGACAATGCGCTCTGCACGACCGCAACCAGGTGAGAGTTGCAGCCAGCTATCTCGACCCCTCCAAAATACTGACTCACCCGACCGTCCTGCGGAGTCTTATTGAAGGCAGTCTTCCAGCCAGCAAGTCGAAATAACGCCTCAACCTCTTGAGCGCGAGGATATTCATGCACAGGATAGAAAATAATCTTGGCCTGCACATACTTATCTGCATAGCGCTGGAGTTCTACGATAGCCTTTGATTGCCTGTTGGCCACCTTAGGATTTTACACAGTACTGCTCAGCGGTACAGCGTCCTTCTGCATCTTGCCTCATTTCAACGGGTAACGGCCGTGACGATCGCTGACTTCGGTCCTCATGTCTAGAGCTGGGGCGATCGGCTGCCGCGGACCGACTTCGTCGGTCCTTGCCACTGGACTCGAGGGCTGAGGTCCGCTGTGCAGCAGCCAGTACAGCGACACCCACTCACGCAAGCACACCACCACCGTCTATGCCTGCTGATCAGAGCTACGCGCGAGTGATTCACAAGCCGTCTGCCTTGCCCTACGGATAAGAAGTAGTCGGACCATCTCGGCCGAGCAGGCAGCGTGCGATCCTGGGCGCATGACGGATCGGCATGTTGTGACGATTCAGGTGACTGGCCGACCTGCTACGTTCGCCACGGCCCACGAGAGGCCTTGGAAGGATGCTGTTCGATCGGCCATCGATGCGAGCGGAGTGGGGCCTCAGGCTGCGCGTTTCGCCGTTCGTTTGGAGTTTCGGCTTGCCGTAGCTCGCAATGCGAACGAGGTCTGGGACCTGGATAACCTCATCAAGCCCACACTCGATGCGATGGAGGGCATCTTCGGTACGCGGGCATGGCGGGGGGCGCCTCAGCCCGCCGATGACAGAGTCGATCGCATCGAGGCTGTGTAGCGCCTTTCGGGCGTGGGCGAGGTTCCAGGAGCAACGATCGATGTATGGGTCATCGATCCTGACTAAGGAGCCCAGGGAGTTCCTGGCTGCATGTGGTTCGTGGAACGACACAGTGGCAGTGGTGCTAACAGCAACGTCCCTGCACATGGATGCACCTCAGCTGCCATTCCATGCGATTCTGACCACGGTCTCGCGCAGCCGTGCAGGGATTGCTCCGCCTGAAAAACGGACGGCCATATTCACCTATTTAGGCTTGACCGCCGATCACTTGGATTCTGTGTCCGCTGAGCGGTTGCCAGGGAAATCGTTCCATATGTACGGTTCGGCCTGTACTCAGAGTGGCGCTGTGGATTCGTTTTCGTATCGATCCCTGATGGCATATCGTGTTGATCTTTCGAATGACCTAGCCTGCCATGTCCCTACTAGATGTGCAGGTGGATGCCATGAGCGAGCAGGCCGCACAGGCGATTGTCGGTAACGAGCAGACTGAGGTCACTAGGGAAGTCGCAAGCTCCCCGATGAGGAAGCCGGCGGGAACGCGGGCAATTCCGAAGTGGGAGGCTGATGCGCGGGACCGCGTACGAGCGGCGATACGGCGTTACTCCAAGCCGCTAACCGATCTTATAGCGCGTGATGCCAATGAAGGGGACACGCGTCTGCTCATAACCGACTTCCTGTGTGCAGGACTCGGCTACGACAAATATGACGACCTCACTACGGAATACCAGGTCAAGGGCGAGTTCGCTGACTACGGCATTCGTATCGACAAGCAGCTGATCGCCTTCATCGAGGTGAAGCGTTGCAGTCAGAAGCTCAACGTCAAACACCTGCGACAGGTACAGATGTACGCCGTGAACGAGGGTGTTGAGTGGATGGTCCTGTCCAACGGCCAGGTGTGGCAGGCATATCACATGACCGCTGGCCTCCCCGTGGTCATCGACCTAGCCCTTGAAGTCGACCTGCTCAGTGACGCCAGCTTGAGCGTCAAGACGGACGCGCTCTTCTACTTGACCAAGGAGGCGTTCAAGCGCCGCTTGATCGATGATCTGTGGAGGGCTCGCGCGGCAACGTCGCCGAAGTCCCTGGCCCAGGTACTTCTGTCCGACGTGGTGACTGACGCCGTACGCAAGGAACTGCGACGCCAGACGAACCATAACGCCGATGTCGGCGAGATCCATCGGATCTTGCGCAACGAGGTACTTCGGCCAGAGACCTTGCTTTGAGGTGTTCTGCCTAGCGTGCAGCACCGAGGTTAGTGATCTTGCTAACGCGGATGCTAACAACCGCCCTGGACGACCCTGGATGTTTCTGGGGTAGGAACGCTCCACAAAGGGGCCTGTGCAGGCGTCCATGACAGCGGTGGACACCGGTGGACAGCCTCGAAGTCCCTTGTAAACAGAAGGTCAGGGGTTCGATTCCCCTCGTCGGCTCTGCGTGAAGAGGCCCCTGAACAGGCGTTACGCCGTCAGGGGCCTTTCGGTTTCCGGTCTTCAACCGGTGTCTTCGGCGTCCGTGGGAGCCACCGGGGGCTGTTTCCCCAGGAGAGCGGTGGAGATGGCCTCCGTTGCCGCGCGTCGGTCGCCTTCGAGTCGGTGCCCGTAGACGTCCTTGTGATGGCGATGCTGGCGTGGCCGAGGGCCTCGGACACGACGTGGAGCGGGGTGCCCTGGGCGAGCATGAGGGATGCATCGGAGTGGCGAAGCTCGTGCGGGTGCCAGTGGCCGAGGTCCGCCTTCTTGGCCAGGCGGGAGAACAGGTGCGAGAAGGTGCCCGGGTCGGAAGGATTGCCGAAGGCTGTAGGGAACATCAGAACGTGCTCCGTTCAGTTCTCGCCAGCCCTGAGACGTTCCCGATTGTGGGCCGAAACGCATCGCTGTCATCTACGCCGACGTAGCCCAAGCACAGCTCCAGATCGGCAACAGTACGGCAGGCGTCACCTACGCCCGCCGAGCTATGGAGTAAGCCCAACGCACCGAGTCAACCTGGCGCCGGCAAGCACACAGGCGGAACCGAGTAGTCAACGTTGGCGCGACCGGTGATGGTGCCTGGCTCATGGTGATGGACTTCTCAACTCGGGCCGCACAGCACATCGAAGCCATCTTCACCCCGACCCGCACCTGTGTCGGCGTCGTCAGCGCAACAGCCCTCGCGCTGGCCGCGGAATCGTGCAGCGGTGGCACGTTCGTCGACGACGAAATCATGATGCTCCAGCCCACCGCACCCGACGCGCACCGCGTGGTTGAGCGAACCCGGTTGACCCACAGCGGCACCACCTTCGAACATTGCTGCGAGCGCTACATGCGTCAGTTCGAGCATCTCAACGGCTGACCAAGCGATGTGAGCAGCCCCTGAGCCATCCACTGCGGTCGCGTGCCAGCTCAAGGGTTCTGACCAGCGAAAATGCTCCAAGCCGAAATCAGGGTTGACTCAGGGAACTGCCACGGACCGACTTCGTCGACCCTTGCCATCGAATAAGCGCGCTGGCCGAGGAGCGCGTCCACGGCGCAGCTATCAACTGGAGCTCAATTCGGCGTCCGCGCTCCGGTATGAAGAGTCTCCGGAAACAATGGCTGCCTCTGATCATCTTTCTGAGGAAGGCAGGCCATGTCCCGGTGGCGCCATCTTCGATGGTGGCTGGCCGCGTTTGTGGTCAGTCTGCTGAGCTTTCTGTCCTTATGGCTGCCGGCGCTTTTCGAGGGCGATGGAGCGGTGGGCTGTGCGAGCTATGGCCCTCTTCCATCGGGCCTGGCGGGGTTGTGGTCCGACCTGGAAGCGATGTGGCTCGATCTCCGGCAGCAGGTGGAGTCCACGCACGGACGGTATCTGGCCCTGAACGGTCTGCCTATGGTGAGCGTCTTGCTGTCGGGTGTGGTGGCCGCCTGGTCGAAGCGGTGGCTCGGGACAGTGGTGGGGCTGCTGGCAGCCCTGGTCGTGGCAGTGGTTGCGCTTCACTGGGCCTTCATGGCGTTCTCGTATTTCCTGTTGCTCAGCTGTGGGGGGTGGGAGGGAAGGCTGCCGTGGATGGTGTGGCGTCTACTCCCGATGGCCGGTTTCGGCAGCGCGGTCGTGTTGTTGATTGGCGGAGTTCGGGTTCGTGGAGCAGCGTTGGCCAGGCTGGGCACGCCATCCTGGTGATCCGCACATGACTGGCAGAGCCTCTCGATGACCGCCCAGCAAGATCGCGATTGAGCGGACTGGCGAGCGCGGGTCCCACTGCCGTCGATGAGGATCACCAGGTGGGCATGTTTGGCGGCCGGTACGACGATGATTACGGCAGTTTCGCCTTCCGAGATTGCGCGACAAAAGTTGTTGGATTCCCTGGCTGAGGCCAAGCCCATTAACCATCGCAGTGGTGAGTGGCCAACTGGGTGATGATCGGTGCGTACGAGCGCGGACGTTTACGGACCGCCGGAGACCGATGGCGCATGTCAGGGGCGTAGCGTCGCTGCTAGAGATCAAGGGTAAGTGGCTTCGCATCGAAGTGGTCAAGGCCGTGACGATCGCTCACTTCGGGACTCGCTGTTGGCGGCTGGGGATCGCTGCCGCGGACCGACTGCGTCGGTCCTTGCTACCGGTTTATCGGGCATCTGTGGGCGTGCGTACCGTGGTCGAGATCGCCCGGGACTGAGATTAGAGCGAGGTAGCCGATGCCATGGATCTGCGTGTCTGGCGCACAAACGCCTGATCAGGGTGACAGCCGCCCAGTTCGTGCACGAACTCAACGCCTCTGAAGTCACCGATGTGTGGCTTCGCTTGGAGTCAGTGACCATTGGCGTCGAAGTCGCTGCCGATTGGTCGTTTCGGATTGAGCCATGCGAACCAGGGCCGGGCCATGTGATGGGAGAGCTTGGCAGCCGTGTCGACGTGACCTCCGCCTCGGATGACCTCCCATGCGTGCGACACATCGGCGAACGGCTCATACGCCTTGTCGAGCGGTTCGGCGGCGGGGTGGATGGCACCGAGCGTGTGGGAGCGGAGTTCGTGTTCGACTCGGTGACTGTAGTCGCGGAGAGCTTCGGCGGTCTCCATGTGCGCCAGTTCGCCGAAATGATGGTGCATCGCCGCGGCCAGAATCTGGAGGCCTGGATGAACGCGGTCCTGGGTGATGACCTACCCGAGTTGCACTCCTTCGTCACCGGGCTACGCCGCGACCAAGACGCCGTCACCGCCGGCCTTACCCTGCCCTACAGCTCCGGGCCCGTCGAAGGGCACGTCAACCGGACCAAGATGCTCAAGCGGCAGATGTACGGCCGCGCCAACCCTGATCTCCTGCGCAAACGCATCCTGCTGACTGACTAACCAGGGTCCGATCACGAAATGTGTGCCTGATCCAGAATTCGGCCGTCGTTGACACACGCCCCTCGTCGACAGGAGTGACCGCATGAGTGCCATGTGTGACTATTACCGCGCTCCCGATCGAGCCACAGCCACCTTGCGGCCAACCACTGTACGGGACCGCAGCAAACCCCTTCGCGGCGCTCCGGTGTTCGATGTTGTGGAAATCACCTGGGTCGACCCAAGCGGCTCTCTGGGCAGCCTCGTGGCCGCTATCAAGAACGTTCCCTACTCAGATGACCTTGTCGAGACGGTCACCTTGTACCCTCCGCCAGAAGGGGAACCGGAAACCGAAGAAGAATGGCTGGCCCTTCCGGAGGACTCGCCTTACCTCGATGGACCACAAATCGATGAATTACCGGCGAGCGCACGTGATGCCCTCGCCGAGATCGAGGACTCCCGCCTGCTCGAAGTGGTCCGGCGTTGGACGATGGATCCGCTCTGCCCCTTCCGCGATGGTGGCGACGTGTTGGACTTGGTCCAGGAGCTTGTCGCCCTTGCAAGGCGGGCCAAGGAGAACGACGAATTGCTCTACTGCTGGTGGATCCCGGGTTAGCTATCCACTACTGATCCATGGCCTCCTCATCAAAAGGCGGCAGGACGCCGCATGCGTCGTCGATTTCTCCAGTCGCGATCAAGTCCTGCACTGCGGCGATCATCGAGTCGAAGCCGGGTTCGCGGATGACGACCAGATCGGAGAGCCAGAAGTACCGGCCGCTGAGGCACTCGCCTGTGTCGCGCCAGCGATCCATGATTTTGTTGACGACGCCGAGCGTCATGAACGTCGCGTACCGGCGGGTGCCGTCGGACAGTGTGATGGTCGCGTCGGCTTCGTCGGCGGTTTCGGGGGCGGACCCTTCCTGGCGTGTGATCAGCATCTCGAAGCCGGGCTTGCTGATGCGATAGAAAGCGCCGTCGATCTCGATCACAGGCCCACCCTGTCGAGCATCCCGGGACACCGCAACGGGAGTGCAGCAACTCGCTCTGTCCAGGCAGGTCACGCGTTGGCCGATCGGACCATTAGCGGGCCATCGAGAGGGATGACGAGCGGTCAACCAGGTCACTCACGACCGGGCTTCTGCCCAGCCCAGCGCCTCATCAGGCCGTAGTCGATGCAGCTTCTAACCTGACAACCCACTTGTTACGCGATCATGAGACGGTGAGAGCACGAGTGGGAGAGTTCCGTTGGGGCGATCTTGAGGCGGGGCGGAGGGTCGACGAGCCGACCCATGCGTGCGAACTTCTGGAAATGTATGCCGGTCCTCAGGGTGAGCTGGGCGAGGAGCGACTTCAAGCCACCGTCTGCACCCCGTCGGCCCTCACAGAGCAACTCCGTCACCGCCCCTTCTCATTGGTCGGCACTGGCTCTTCGTTGCCGAACTTCATCCCGACAAGGTGACCGAGTGGCTGAGCGATCGGATTGCCGTACTGGAAGCTCCAACATGGGGTGAGCTGGCAGAGAAGATCGGCCGGATCGGAGAGTGGGAGTTCGAGGATTACACCGGCTGAGGCATGGCGACCCAGCACAGTGCGGGGAGCCACCTTGGGAGCCACTCAGCCGGACGATTACGAACTGTGGTGGACTACTGCGGACGGTGTGACATCCAGTGACCAGCCCGGGCGAACTTGTCCGGACGGTTCTGAAGATCGTTTGGGAGCCTGGTGAACAGAAGGTCAGGGTTCGATTCCCCTCGTCGGCAATCATGTACAGCAACGTCGTCTTGCGCGATCACACGGCGTCGGCCCGTATCCACCACTTCAGCGGGACGAAGGGGTGCCGGTGAGGCGCCTGCTCTTCGCTTGTCAGCAGAACCTCAGGGAGATGTTTCCCCTTGTCGGCTCTGCAGCAGGAAGCCCCTGAACAGGTGTTATACCGTCAGGGGCTTCTTATGTTGGACCAGCCTGGATTGGCCTAGGAGTTCAGCTCATAGCGGTACCAATGGCGGGGGTGTCCGTCCTCGTATAGCCACAGTGTGCCGTCTCTGCCGATCTTCCCTCGCGCCCAGCCGGTGGGGTGTCGGTCGTGCGGCAGCAGCAGGTTCAGCCGGTGTGATTCGGTGACGGCTTCGCCCTGTCGGTGGCCTTTGCGGATCTCCCAGCGGAACCCGCCGGCCACTCGGTGCTGGTCGAGGAAGGCGATCTCACCGCCTGAGACGGCCAGGCCGTGGCAACGTGTGATGGGATTCGGGGTGATGCGGCGGACGCCGTGGCGATCGATTTCGATCAGTGGGAAGTCGGGGTAGGGGCAGGCGTGGACTATGTCGCTTCCGACGTTCAACGCGTAGCAGTCGCACCAGAAGATGCCTGGAGTGTGGGGCGGCGCCATCCAGGGTTGGCCGCCGTCGCTGCTCCAGCGGGCCAGGCCGATCGCGAAGCCGCGGGAGCGGGTGCCGTCCGGGTTGGGGAACCAGTAGTCCGACTGGTCGAAGTAGCTGATCCAGATGGCGCCCTGGGCGTCCGTCATGAGTTGCTCGATGCCGTCACCGGCGTAGAAGGTCGACCGGGTCTGTCCGCCTTCATCGATCACATGGACGTTTTTCGTGAGGTGTAGCTCGTCTTCTGGGATCGGCTCCAGGTAGCGCTCGACGTCGATGTCTATACGCGCACAGCGGGCGGCGGCTAGCACGATGCCGTCGCCTAAGGTGTCGATGCCGGTGAACCATTGGTCGAGATCTGTCAGCGGAATCTCGCGGGTCTCCGCGCCGTCGCAGATGACGGCCGTTGCGTCGTAGCGTGGGGGCGGCTGTTGTGGCGAGGGGCGAGGGATGGGGACGAAGCCCTGGGCTGGGTCGGCGACCAGGGCGGCGAGCCGGCCGCGGTGGTCGATGGTCGAGGTCAGAACCTCATGCCGGGCGTAGCGGTCGGGGAGCGTCGCGTGGAGCGCGAGCCGGTGGTCAGCGACCATGAGCCTTTCTTGTTGTCATTCCTTGATGATTGCATACGAGGCAGCGCTGAGCCGTCGTACGGTCGCCGGACTCCGCTCTCACAACTCCTGCTGACAGCAGGCTTCCTCAGCTTGGTCGCTTCCGGTCGCTCCGAAGCGCGTCTCCGCTGGTCGCAGTCCGTACTTGATCTTGCTGGCGCGGATGCTCACAACGTCCATGTACGCGGGTGGACATCCTTGGAAGTCGATCAGGATAAAGGAGCCGGAGCGAACGATTATGAACCCGTACCGGACGGCCCGATAACAGCTTGGGCTGCGTGTTCTTGATCTAGTGCGAATTGTGGATTTCAGGCTACTTGAGCGCCTTCCCGTCGGTGGAGAACGGCCGATCGGGCTTCCGGAACGCCGACGGCCCAGCCGCACAGCGCGGCCGAGCGCCTGAGTGCGCTCGGCCGGGCCCTGGCAAGCGGATAGTGACGCGGTCGCCCGGCGGCGCCAGCGCCACGCCGGCGAGTGAGCGACGGTGGGGCTCCAGGCGCCGGCGACCCTGAATTCTTGCGTGTGCGGCGGGGATCAGCCGTGGCGACAATCCTGCGGGTAAATGCATCTAGTCTTTCGGATCGCCGCTGCGTGGGTTGGGACCAGGCGTAGCGCACCCAGGCTGGACGGGCGTACGGGCTGGCCTCATTCCAGGTTGGAGCCGAGGAGGAGGCCGTGGAGATCCCAGCCCGTCGGAATGGGCTTGTCGCTCGAATGGTCGATCACTTGGAGCGAAGCCTCGTCGTAGAGGCTGTACGTCGTGATGTCGTCGCCTTGGGCCACGATGAGGAGGCGTGCGTCCAGTCGCCAGACCGCATGTTGCCATCCCGACTCGTCGTCCCAGCCATTATCGATCAAATCCGGTGGGCCCAATCGTTCCGTGACAGTCCTGTGTCCGTCTTCCCAGACGCCCTTGAACCGGGTGCGGTCGGCTGTGCGATCGATTCGCCAGATGTCCGAGGGGGTGTGCTGGGGGAACTCCATCAGGTCGGGGTCTGGGTCGGGGTCCCAGATGTCGTCAGGCTCGTAGAAGAGGGCGAAGCCCACGGAGAATCCTCTGACGCTGGTGTTCTGGCTGTTCACGATGACTCCGACGTTCCACTCTCCCGCGGGCACTACGGGCCACTCGTCGTCGATGAGGATGTGCTTGGCGAGAGAGCCGCCTTTCGGAGGTGCCCATCCGGTCTGGTGCCAAGTTTGATCGAGTGCTTCGCGATTCCATGGGCTTCTCGCGAGGCTGATCACAGTGTCCACGAGAGCGAGATCCATGGGATGCCATGCCAATGCCATGGTGGGTGCCCCTCTGACGGATCATTCGACGGCTCGGGGCAAGCTACGGGCCATATCCCCGAGAGTTCAAGACCCGTGGCTGAGCGCGGTGGAATCGGCGAGCTACGGGGGAGGCACGCATTTCTTTGACGGTGGCCGGCGACTTAGGCACCAAGTTGTGAGTCGGTCAGGTAGAGGTGCATCCTGACGCGCCTCCGACTAGACCTCGTGCGAATTGCGTCGGCGGCTCATCGCCTGGCCCTGCCTCTCGGCCTCTGTCGGTCTCGCGGCTCCGTCTGCCTGGCAGCGGAGGCCGTTCAGCAGTTTGGTCGGGAGGGGGAAGCGCTGCTGGGAGTACGTGGGCAGGTTGTGTAGGCGGGGTCGCCGGAGTGCAGGGGCCGCGTTTGGTCATGACGGACTGGTGCGAAGCGTTGCAGTCACCGGGTGAGGGGCTCGACCGGCTCGTGCTGCTCCGAGAACGGCCTCGGCACGGGTGTCGACGTCGCCGCGGAAGACGGTGGTGATGGTGGGGTCCGAGCGTTGCGGGACGTGGCTGTAGAGGGTGTCTGCTCCCACTCCGGCTTTGGCGGTGATCCGTCGTACGGGGCGTCTACACCGTCTGACTCGAAGACCTTTGCGCTTCGGAACAGTGTTCCGTATTGTTCTAGCTGAACGATGTTCCGTTTTGAGTCCGGCGGGATCCGCCATCAGCATCCCCACACGAGGAGAACCCGTGCAGTACCGCACCCTCGGCAGGACCGGCATCAAGGTCAGCCCCTACGCGCTCGGCGCGCTGATGTTCGCCACGGCCATCGGCAACCCCGAGCACGACGACTCGATCCGCATCATCCACAAGGCGCTCGACGCAGGGATCAACGTCATCGACACCGCCGACGCGTACGGCGATTCGGAAGAGATCGTGGGCAAAGCGCTCAAGGGACGCCGTGACAACGTCGTACTCGCGACCAAGGTCAGCCGCCCGATGGGTGCCGACCCCAATCAGCAGGGCGCATCACGACGCTGGATCATGACCGCGGTCGAGAACTCGCTGCGCCGCCTGCAGACCGACCACATCGACCTCTACCAGATCCAGCGACCTGACCCCGAGACCGACATCGAGGAGACACTGTCCGCACTCTCGGACCTGATCCACAGCGGTAAGGTCCGCGCGATCGGATCGTCCACGACGCCCGCATCCGACATCATCGAGGCCCAGTGGGTCGCCGAACGGCGCGGCCTGGAGCGGTTCCATACCGAGCAGCCCCCCTACTCACTCCTCAACCGCGGCATCGAGCGCGAAGTGCTCCCGATCGCGCAACGGTACGGGATGGGCACCCTGGTGTGGGGCCCGCTCGCGCAGGGGCTGCTCACCGGCCGCGTTCGCAAGGGCGGGCAGAACGAGTTGCGCCGCGCGGGCCTGTTCCGGCACCTCAACGACGAGCGCCGGCTCGACGTCGTCGAACAGCTCATTCCGCTCGCCGCCGAGGCGGGCCTGCCGATGACGCACCTCGCGATGGCCTTCACCATCTCCCACCCCGGCGTGACCAGCGCGATCGTCGGACCCCGTACGATGAGCCACCTCGACGACCTCCTCACCGGCCTCGACGTCACACTCACCGACGACATCCTCGACCGGATCGACGAGATCGTCCCGCCCGGCACCGACGTCGGCACACTTGACCAGGCATACCTGCCCCCCGCTCTCCAGCGCGCGAACCTCCGCCGCCGACCCGCGGGCGAACGCACCGCCGCCTGACCGCGTCGCATTCCTCGCCGGTGATGGCCGCCGACGACGACTCGACGATCCGCTATTTCGACGTGCCGTTCAGCGGCTCGGACCCGCCGGCGGTCGTAGGTTCGAGCGGGTGTGCGTTTCTGGGTCGTCCCGCCCCTGGTCGTGGGGGGTTGGTGTTGGGGCGCTGGTCTACGTTGGGGTGCCGGTCAGGATGCGGTTCGAGTTGTCACGCGGCGGCCTCGACCACGTCGCGAAGACGAGGTCGAAGGGTACGCCGCAGGGGAAGCGGGATTGGATCGGTCTGTATCCCGTCGAGTACGTCGAAGGATCCCCCAGGGCCTTCGGCTTCACGAGCTACGGCCTCGTCTGGAGTGCCAATGGTCATTGGTAGGCGATTGCCCGGGGGATTCCAACCGGAGGCGTCTCGTCCGTCGCGGAGGATCGCGCGTCGCGGATCGCGTTCGGGTGCTTGAGGGATTCTGTGTCCTGACCCCTGAGGCGGCTGGAAGCCGGTATGCGTCGTACTATCTGGGCGGCTGACCGGTCGGGCGGGCGGCGTGGATCTCGTCGAGGTGGTTCTCCACCCAGGAGCGGAGCTGGCTGAGGGGGCCGGCCACACCGTGGCCCAGCTCGGTGAGCGAGTATTCGACGTGCAGCGGGACCGCTGGGTAGATCGTGCGGTCGACGAAGCCGTTCTCCTCCAGGCGGCGCAGCGTCTGGGTGAGGACCTTGGGACTCACGCCCTCCAGCCGGCGCTGCAGCGCGCCGAAGCGCTGCGGCCCTTCCTCAAGTGCGCCCACGGCCAGGGCCGACCACTTGTTGGCCAGCAGGTCCAGGACGTCTCTGCAGGGGCACTGCGCGGCGTAGACGTCGTGGCGGTCGTGCAGGCCGGATCGGCAGGTCATCGCCATGGCCTGGGCCTTTCCTTCAAGGGCTATTACTTTCCGAAAGATAGCAGTCTCCCTTGATGGTTACTACCGACCATTGGGTAGCTTCGGCTGCGCGACCGGGCCGGACGGTGCCCGGCGTACGAGTCGGAGTGAGGAGATAGGCCCATGTCATCCACCATGCGGGCGATCGTGCAGGACGCCTTCGGCGGGCCGGAGGTGTTGCGGCTCGCCGAGGTGCCGCGGCCGGTTCCGTTGCCCACCGAGGTGCTGGTCCGGGTGCACGCCGCCGGGGTGAACCCGGTGGACTGGAAGACTCGCGGCGGGTCGGGCATGGCGGGGGTGCTGGGTGAGCCGCCGTTCATCCTCGGCTGGGACGTCTCCGGTGTGGTGGAGGAGGCCGGGTTCGGGGTGACGATCTTCGAGCCGGGTGACGAGGTGTTCGGCATGCCGTGGTTCCCGCGCCAGGCTGGGGCGTACGCGGAGTACGTCACCGCGCCCGCCCGGCAGTTCGCCCGCAAGCCGCGCACCGTCGGGCACGAGGCCGCGGCCGGGACGCCGCTGGCCGCGCTCACCGCCTGGCAGTCGCTGATCGACACCGCGCGCGTCGGGAGCGGGCAGCGGGTGCTGATCCACGCGGCGGCGGGCGGCGTCGGCCATCTGGCGGTGCAGATCGCCCGGCACGCGGGCGCGTACGTGATCGGCACCGCGACGGCGGCCAAGCACGACTGGCTGCGTTCGCTCGGCGCGGACGAGGTGATCGACTACACCACCACGCGCTTCGAGGACGCGGTGGGGGACGTGGATGTGGTGCTCGACCTGGTCGGCGACGAGCGCGACCACACGAGCACCCGGTCGTTGCGGGTGCTGCGGCCCGGCGGGCTGCTGGTGGCGGTGCCGTCCGGGGTGGCGCCCGAGCTGATCGACCGGGCCCGCGAGCAGGGCGTCCGGGCCACCGGCATCCTGGTCGAGCCCGACGGGGCGGCGCTGGCCAGGATCGCTGAGCTGATCGACAAGGGTGAGCTGTGGGTCGAGGTGGAGGAGCTCTTTCCGCTCGCGGAGGCCGCCGAGGCGCACCGTCGCGGGGAGCAGGGGCGCAATCGGGGCAAGATCGTGCTGAGTGTCGCCTGAGCGTCGCCTGAGCGATCGGCTGAGCGTTCGACCGCGGGATATCGCGTTCTTCGAGCTCAAGGGGTTGACGACCGCTACGGTTTCACGATCTCGCGCATCGGGTGGAGGCCGGTGTCGTACGGGACGCGGTCGCCGAGCGGCCGGCTCAGCTCGACGGTGTACGGCGTGGCCGGGTTGCCCATGCAGTTATGGAGGTCGCCCGGCGCACGTGAGACCCCGATGACCAGGCGTACGTCCCGGTCCGACTCCTCCTGGAGGATCACCCGGATGCGCCCGTTCGCCGACTGGCCGCTGGCGCACGCCCGCTCGGTCACCAGCAGGTGCAGGGCGGTGCCCGTGGGCGGCTTCGCCGGGTCGAGGGTGAGCTCGGCGACGCCCAGGTCGCCCAGGTTCCGACGCAGGTTGCAGCCGCCCGAGCTGCGCAGGTGCCAGCTCGGCCGCCCGTCGGCGTCCGGTGGGCCGAAGCGTTCGACCATCAGGAAGTCGTGGGTGACCGGAGTGGTCCACCGCTGCTGAGGGCCGTCGAACTCCTTGATGATGGCCAGGCGCTCGCCGGTCTCCTCGACGATGCGCCACTTGGCCAGGTCGCCGACCTCGCGCACCTCCTGCCCCTTGAGCGCGGCCCGGCCGTCGGGGCCGAGCTGGGTCGCCGGGCGGCCGGTGCTCATGATGTCCAGCGGGATCGGCTGCTCGTGGCAGGTGTAGGTGGGCTCGGCCGGGTCCGCCGGAGGGGGTTTCCCGGCCTCCGCCCCCGGGGATCCGCAGCCGGCGACGAGGAGCAGGAGCGCGACGATTCGCTTCACGTACTGGACGACGTGGTCATGGGGCCTCCGGTTCACGGGGCGGTCGCAATGCCCGCGCCGCCTCGCCGTGAGGCTGATCCGGCCTGAAGGCCCCCGCGATCCCGGTCCGGCCGAAAGTACTGCTCGAACCGGGATCAACCCTGCTTTCGACTCATGCCAGGCCAAGGGCCGCGTCCCCAGGATGGGCCCATGTCACATGTACAAGGCCCGGACTCCGGTGGCCGGCCCCGCATCGACGCCCTCGACGTGCTGCGCGGATTCGCGCTGTGCGGGATCCTGCTGGTCAACGTCAAGCCGATCGCCAACGTGGACGCCGGCGTGGTCAGGACGACCGACGCGGCCGGGGCCGACGGGCTCGCCTGGCTGGGGTACCTCGCCGACCAGCGGTTCTTCCCGATCTTCTCGCTGCTGTTCGGGATCGGGTTCTCGTTGTTGCTGGAGTCCGCGTCGGCGCGTACCGACCGGCCGCGGGTCGTGCTGGCCCGCCGGCTGCTGGTGCTGCTGGCCATGGGGCTGGCGCACATGTTCCTGCTGTGGCGGGGCGACATCCTGACGATCTACGCGGTGGTGGGCCTGGTGGTGCTGCTGCCGTCCACCTGGTTGCCCCGGTGGGCGGTGGCGGTGCTCGCGGGGGTGCTGCTGGTCCTGCCGCCGTTCGTGGGGAGCAACGGCGTCGTGCTGGTGCCGGGGCTGTTCCTGCTGGGGTCGGCGCTGACCCGGTACGGGGTGACCGCGCGGATGGAGCGGGCCACCTGGGGGCCGGTGGTGCTGGGGGCGGTGTTCGCGGTGCTGGCCGTGCCCGCTTTGTGGGTGCAGGTCCGGCTGAGCGCGGAATCGGACGGGGCGGCGTTCAGCACCGCGCTCGCCGTGGCGGGGTTGCTCGTCGCCGGTGCGTACGTGTGCGGGATGCTGGCCCTGCTCAGGACGCCGCTCCGCCCCGCGCTCCAGGCGGTGTTCGCCCCGCTGGGACGGATGGCGCTGACCAACTACCTGACCGCCACCGTGCTGGTGCTGCTGGTCAGCCGGCTGCTCGGCACGCCGCCCGAGACGTGGTCGACGGTGACCGTGCTGCTGATCGCCGGCGGCATCCTCGCCGCGCAGCGGGTGCTCTCGGGCCTGTGGTTGCGCCGGTACCGGTACGGGCCGCTCGAATGGCTCTGGCGCTGGGCCACCTGGCTGCGCCGCCCGGCCCTGAGCCGCCAGGGCGAGAGCGAGGGCTAGAGCTCGCCCAGCTCGCCGAGCGGCTTCGTCCAGTAGTCCTGGTCGAGGGGCCTGCCGTCGACGAGGGCGTCGGCGTCGGCGTCGGAACCGTGTGGGTTGGCCGCGATGTGCATGATGTCGTTGAAGGTCTTGAACGCCGCCTCGTCCCCGGGCTGCATCTCGCAGCGGTGGATGCGGTGATACCAGTATTTCTGCTCCTCCTCGATCCGGGGGAGGAGCTCGGTGCGGGTGAGGGTTCGGGCTTCCTCTATCGTGAGCCGCTCGAAGCTCGGCATGGGTTCATTGTGGCGTGCGCCGCCGGTGGTGGGAAGGGCGTCCCGGCCGGGCCGCTCATCCCCGTACGGCGCACAGCAGCCGGTTGTTCCCCCGCTGCCACAGCGTGCCGATCTCCGTGAACCCGGCCTCCCCCAGGGCCTCGACGTGGTGGGACAGGAGGCGGGACTCCGAGCCGTGGTGGGAGGCCCCGGCCGTGGTGCGCTCCTGGTTGAGCTCGGCGAGGTCGGGGTCGGCCGCGATCGCCTCCCACCAGGTGCGCCAGTCCTCCGGCCGGTGCTCGCCGAACACCCGCGCGGCCTGGCGCTCGTGCACCGCGTGCTCCAGTCTCGACAGGGCCGGAGTGGCGTCCTCGGTGTCCATGTGGTCGCCGTTGAGCAGCAGCCCGCCGGGCCGCAGCACGGTCGCCAGTTCCGCGAAGACGCCCTTCAGGTCGGGCCCGGAGATCCAGTGCAGCGCCGTCGTACTGACCGCAGCGTCCGCCGGCCGCTCCAGCCCGAGCAGCTTCGTCCACCCGCCGGTACGCAGGTCCGCCGAGACGAACGTGAGCCCCGGGTACGCGGCCCGCCCGAGCCCGAGCAGCAGCGGATCGGCGTCCACGGAGATCACGGTGGCCCCGGGCAGCCGCTCCAGCAGCCGCGCCGACAACGACCCCGGACCGCATCCCAGGTCGATGACCACGGGATCGGGCCGCCCCAGCGCCTCCACGGCGTCGATCAGCGCGGTGAACCGCTCCTCGCGGTCGGGCAGGTAACCCTCCTGCTGGCGGTCCCAGCGCGCGATCCACTCCAGTGCGGCATCGTGAGTGAGCATGGACTTCTCCCTGTAACTGTCATCTAAGCTTTGGACAGTCACAACCTAAAGCACGAAGGTGTAACCGGTCAATTGGATTACAACAGTCACACAGACACCGTGGTCAGGGTGGCGGTGGTGCTCGTCAACGAGCTGACGCCGGGCGAGCGGCACGGACGCCCCTTCCCCGCGCCGGTCGACGACGCCGCGGCGGCCACCGCGGGCCTGCGTACCGTCTACCCGGCCTACCGTGAGCTCACCGAGGTGGAGGGGCGCGAGTTCGCCGAGGTCGCCGCCCGGCTGCGGGCGGTCTTCGCCGCGGTCGCCGATGGCGACGTCGACAGCGCGGCGACGCGGGTGAACGCGCTGCTGGAGGAGACCCACGCCAGGCCGCGGCTCGAACGGCACGACGGCGAGCCGTGGCACCTGCACTTCCACGGCAGCGGCGGCACGACGGCCGGCGACTGGGCGGCCAGCTGCGCCACCGGCCTGGCGATCGTGCTGGGCAGCGAGTTCAGCGATCGCCTGGGAGTCTGTACGGCGCCGCACTGCGACCGCGTCTACGTGGACGTCTCGCGCAACGGCACCCGCCGGTTCTGCTCCACGGCCTGCCAGAACCGCGTCAAGACCGCCGCCTTCAGGGCCAGGACCAAGGCGGGGTGACCGCTCGGGGCAACCAGTAAGGCGGCTTACCGAAGGGCGGCTTTCCCCTTACCCGCCGAACCGGCCCCGCCCCGCAACCGTGCCGAGGGGTGTCCTGAAGTCCGATGGGAGAGGAATCATCCCATGCGAAGACAGCTGGCAGCAGGCACCCTCGCCACCGCTGCCACCCTCACCGCCATCGTCGCGCTGCCCACCCAGGCCGGCGCGACCACCGCCATGACCGAGGTCGCCTCCTCCGACACGAACCGCGTCAGGATGACCGGCAGGCAGGAGGTCCCCGGCCCCGGCGACCGCAACGGCTTCGGCTCGTTCGTCTACCAGGTGCGGCACGGGCAGCTGTGCTACTTCATCAGCGCGAAGAAGATCAGGCCCGCCGCCGCGGCCCACGTCCACAAGGGCAGGAAGGGTGTGGCCGGCCCGGTCGTGGTCACGCTGAAGGCTCCCGCGAAGGGCTTCGCGCGCGGCTGTGTCAAGGCCGTCAGGCACCAGAACGCCAGGAACGCCGCCACCACGCTCACCAGGAGTGAGCTGCGCGGCATCGTGAAGTGGCCGCATCTCTACTACGTGAACGTCCACAACAAGCCGTTCCCCGACGGGGCCATCAGGGGCCAGCTCGGTTAGGCGGTCCCCCTGCTCCAGCTCCCCGGAGGCCCGGGGAGCTGGAGCCCGTTCACTCGGCGGCCAGCCGTTCTGCCTCTTCGTGCAGCGCGAGGACCAGGATCAGCTCCAGCTGGAGCTGGTCGAGATCGGACGCCGCGAGGCTCTCCAGGACGCGCATTTCGGGCCTCCCTCACCATAGGACGCCCCACGCGTCACAGAGGTTCACGCGTCCCGGAAGCGATCAGGTCTCGCTCCTGAAGCGCTCCCACGCGGATTGCCGGGTCATGCCGAGCGAGGCGCCGATGCGTTCCCAGCTGACGTCGCGGGTGCGCAGATGCCCCACCCAGTCGCGCAGGTTGTCGTCCACTTGTACTTGTACGGCGGCGATTTTCGGGAGATGGTCGAGAATTTGTTCGTCGGACATCGACTCCCATGTCGGGAGCCGGGGCTCGGTCGAGGTGGCGAGGCGTTCCTGCTCGAGGATCTCGTTGCACAGGCCGATGCATTCATCACAAATGTGCACACCGGGCCCGGCAATCACCTTGCTCACTTCCGAGCTTCTCTTGTGGCAGAAAGAGCAGCGGATCTTGTCTTTCCAGTCAGGCATGGCCTGACGCTACTCCCGTCAGGCGGCACCTGACAACCCTGGAAGCCGATCCCGATCCATCTGCGCCCGAAGGATCTCCTGTCGCTCCTGGTTGATCCTGCGGCAGATCGTCAGGTACGCGTTCAGCACCTCGCAGTACAGCGTGCGCGCCGTTTCCAGCTGCTCGCGCAGGATGAGAGCACGTTCGGCGTCGCCGCGCTCCTCGGCCTCGGCCAGCAGCGCGCGAGCCTCGTCCACGATCTCTTCGGCTCGCAACCTCGTACGGCGCAGCAGCGAAGAGCATTCGTAGAGCTCTCCGAGTCGCGCCGACGAGACGATGAACTCGGCAGCATGGACGGCCGATCCGTCGGCCGTCTCTCCGCGGAGATCCGATCCCATTTCCCGCCACCTCCCGGTCAAGGTTGCCTAACTGTAGACGCGCAACCCTTGCGAGCGGATCACCTGCGACGGGCGGTGGTGTCGAACTGCTCCCAGCGGATTTGTTTTTTCTCCCGGGTAGGAAAACCTCCTCCCTGAAACCCGTTCGGTGCCGGCTGAATGAGGTATTTGACGGCTGTGTACTGCGCTATCGGAGGAATGCCGTGATTCTCCGGTGTTAGCAAAAGCCGGGGATGAAGACCTCCGATCGCCCCGCATGGGTACGTCCGCTCGTCACATACTGAAACCGAATGACAGCGCGACGTGACTCTGGAGTGGTGGCGATGCCGGGGACCGGGAGCGATGACGACGCGGTGGACGTCAGCGTCGTCATCCCCGTACACAACTGCCGGGCCTACCTCGATCGATGCCTCACCTCCGCGCTCGTCCAGCGGGTGAAGAAGCAGATCGTCGTCGTCGACGACGGCTCCACCGACGGCAGCGGAGAGCTCCTCGACCTCTACGCCGCCTACCACCCCGGCATCGTCAAGGTCGTCCACATCGACGGCAGCGGCAGCGCGGGACGGCCGCGCAACGTCGGCATCGAGCACGCCACCGGCCGGTACGTCTTCTTCTGCGACGCCGACGACTACCTCGGTGCCGAGGCGCTGGAGCGCATGGTCGCGGTGGCCGACGCCAACGGCTCCGACATCGTCCTCGGCAAGATCGTGGGGCACGGCCGGCGGGCGCCGGTGTCGATGTTCCAGCAGAGCGCCGACCGGCTGGAGCTCGGCGACAGCACCGTCTACAACAGCCTGAGCTGCTTCAAGCTGTTCAGGAGGGAGCTGCTCGAACGCCACCGCATCAGGTTCGGCGAGGGCATGCTGGTCGGGGAGGACATCCTCTTCACCGTGCACGCCTACTGCCACGCGGGGCCGATCTCGGTGGTGGCCGACTACGACTGCTACCACCTCGTGTCCAGGCCCGACGGCAGCAGCATCATGCAGCAGGCGGGCAGCAGGGACCCCCTCGCCTGGCTGGCCATGATCAAGGGCCCGATCGAGCTCATGGCCCGGCACGTCGAGCCCGGCCCGCTCCGCGACCACCTGCTGCGCAGGCACTTCCGGCTTGACGTGTTCACCCAGCTCGGGACCGTGTTCCTGGAGAGCGACGACGTGCGGCGCAAGGACATCGCGCGGGAGGTCGCGGCGCTGTGCGACGAGTGGTACACCCCCGGCGTGCACGAGCGGCTCAACACCATCGACCGGCAGCGGGCGGGCGCGCTCGACGACATCGACCGCCTGGTGCGCCTGGCCCGCATCGAGAGCGCCACCGTCCGGCGCCGGCTGACCGGGCTGCGCTGGGAGGGCGACCGGCTCGTCGTGACGGGCGCCGCCCGGCTCGACGGCATCACCAGGGACGACAACCTGGCCGTGGTGCTGCGCGCGCGGCACGACGCGGCCGCGGAGCTGGTGCTGCCGGCCGAGCGGAAGGGCGGGGAGTTCACCGTGCGGGTGAACGTGGGGGCGCTCGGCTCCGGGATCTGGGACCTGCGGGTGGCGGTGGAGATCGAGGGCGTGATCCGGCTCGGCCGCCTCGGGGCCGACCGCGACAGCGGCATCGCCCGCCCGCAGCCCAGGATGATCGGCGGGATCGTGGCCCTGCCGTACTTCACCAGGGACAACGGCAACCTGAGCATCGACATGGGCGGGCACGTGGTCGCGGTGCCCGGCACCGCGCGGCTCATCAGGACGCGGTGGGCGCTCGGGCATCGGCTGCTCGTCGACGGGGAGATCAGCGTCGTCGGGACGACCCCTTCGGCCGCGGCGATCAGGAGGATCGTCTGGCGGGAGCGGCGCACCGGCTGCGAAAGCAGCGACCGGGTGACGGCGCTGCCCGGAGGCGGTTTCGCGGCCAGGCCCGCCGTGGGGCGGCTCGCGCCCGGCACCTGGGACGCCTATCTGGAGCTGGACCTGGGCGGGCCGCCGGCGCGGTTCAGGATCGAGACCGACGCGCAGACGGTGGCGCCGCCGCGCCGGTGGTGGGGGCCTGCCCTGCTCAGGTCCGTGCGGCCGTACGCGACGTCGGGCAAGGGGCGGCTGAGCGCGGTGGTGCGGCGGCTGACGGCGGAGACCTTGATCCGGAGGATCATCCGGTAATTGCCATCCATATGCAGGTGCAAGACGATGTCCTAAAGTAGGACCGTTTGTTCTACCTCTTCTGGAGGCACGCCGTGCACGTACCCGATGGTTTCTTCAATGCGGCGACATCCATATCGGCCGGAGCCGTGGCGGCCGCGGGCGTCGCGGTCTGCCTGCGCGGCGCGCGGCGCGAGCTGGACGACCGCACCGCTCCCATGGCCGGGCTGGTCGCGGCCTTCATCTTCGCCGTGCAGATGCTCAACTTCCCCGTCGCCGCCGGCACCAGCGGTCACCTGCTGGGCGGCGCGCTGGCGGCGATACTCGTCGGGCCGTACACAGGGGTGCTGTGCATGGCCGTGGTCCTGCTGGTGCAGGGCGTGTTCTTCGCCGACGGCGGGCTGACCGCGCTCGGCGTCAACATCACGATCATGGGCATCGTCACCGTGCTCGTCGGCTGGGGCGTCTTCCGGCTGGTCACGGCGCTGGCCCGGGGGAAGGTCGTGGTGGCGGCGTTCCTGGCGGCGCTGATCTCGGTGCCGGCCTCCGCGCTGGTCTTCACGCTGCTGTTCTGGATCGGCGGGACCGCGCCGATCGAGGTCGGCGCGGTGGCGGCCGCGATGGGCGGCGTGCACCTGCTGATCGGCATCGGCGAGGCCCTCATCACCGCGATGACCGTCGGCGCGGTGCTGGTCGTGCGGCCCGACCTCGTGTACGGCGCCCGCGGTCTGACCAGGCCGCTGGTCCTGCGCGGGGCCGAGGGCGAGACCACGACCGCTCCCGCCCCCGAGCCGGTCGCGGCCCGGGGCGCGCTCAAGCCGTTCCTGCTCGGCGGCGTCGGCGTGACGCTGGTGCTGGCCGGGCTCGTGTCCTTCTTCGCCTCCTCCTCTCCCGACGGGCTGGAGGCGGTCGCCGAGAACAAGGGCTTCATCGACCAGGCGGGGGACCACCTGTTCGGGGGATGGGCGCTGGCCGACTACGGTGAGGTGGGCGGGATCCCCGTCGGCGTGGCCGGCATCATCGGCGTCGGCCTCGTGCTGCTCATCGCCGGTGCCGTGGCCTATGCCGCGCGAAACCGTAACAAGATCAAGGTGTGATACGTGGGCGCTGGGCACCGTCACCAGCTCTACCTGCCGGGCGACTCGGTCGTGCACCGGTTGCCGCCGCAGTGCAAGCTGCTGGCGATCTTCGCTTTCGCCCTCGTGGTGGTGGCCACGCCGCGCGAGCGCTTCTGGGCCTTCGCCGCGTACGCCGTCCTGCTCGCCGGTGTCGCGGTGGCGGCCCGGGTGCCGGTGACGTACGTGCTGCGGCGGATGGTGATCGAGGTGCCCTTCGTGCTGTTCGCCTTCCTCATCCCGGTCATCGGGCTGGGGGAGCGGACCACGGTGCTGGGGCTCTCGCTGAGCGTGCCCGGCCTCTGGGCGGCGTGGAACATCCTGGCCAAGGCCACGCTCGGGGTGATCGCCTCCATCCTCCTGGCGGCCACCACGGAGCCGCGCACGATCCTCATCGGGGCCCAGCGGCTGCGGCTGCCGAGCCTGCTGGTGCAGATCGCCATGTTCATGCTCAGGTACATGGACGTGATCATGGATGAGATGCGGCGGATGCGGGTGGCCCGGGAGTCTCGCGGGTTCGAAGCACGAAATTTCCGGCACATTCCGGTGATCGCCCGGTCGGCCGGGGCGCTGTTCATCCGGTCGTACGAGCGGGGCGAGCGGGTGCACCTCGCGATGCTCAGCCGGGGATACTCGGGCCAAATGCCGATAATTCAAGATTTTTCGGCGTCTGTACGCCAATGGGGCATCGCTCTCGCCCTGCCCGCCATCGCCCTCGCAGTATTGGGACTGACGTGGTGAACTCTCTCGAAGTCCGGCAGCTCGCGTACGCCTACCCCGACGGCACGCAGGCGCTGTTCGGCGTGGACCTGTCGATAGCCCGCGGCGAGCGCGTGGCCCTGCTCGGCCCCAACGGCGCCGGCAAGACCACGCTCGTCATGCATCTCAACGGCATACTCACCGCCGGGCACGGGAGTGTCACCGTGGCAGGCACGCCGGTGCGCAAGGACACGCTCAAGGAGATCAGGCAGCGCGTCGGCCTGGTCTTCCAGGACCCCGACGACCAGCTCTTCATGCCCACGGTGCGCGACGACGTCGCCTTCGGCCCGGCCAACGCCGGCCTGCGGGGCGAGGACCTGGACCGGGTGGTCAAGGACGCGCTGGAGCGGGTGGGCATGCTGGAGGCCGCCGACCGGCCGCCGCACCACCTGTCGTTCGGGCAGCGCCGCAGGGTGGCGGTGGCGACGGTGCTGGCGATGGCCCCCGAGATCCTGGTGCTCGACGAGCCCTCGTCCAACCTCGACCCGGCCGCGCGTAGGGAGCTGGCGGAGATCCTGCGCTCCCTGGACGTGACGGTGCTCATGGTCACGCACGACCTCCCGTACGCGCTGGAGCTGTGCGAACGCGCGCTCATCCTCTCCGACGGCGTGATCGCCGCGGACGGGCCCACGCGCGACCTGCTGGCCGACGCGGAGCTGCTGGGCCGGCATCGCCTGGAGCTCCCGTACGGCTTCGCGATCCCGGCTGGGTGAGGTGGCCCCGGTGCGGAGGCATCGGGTGCTGAGATGGGTAGAAACCCGGAGCATGGTTCTTGACGGGGCGTTTGGTACGCGTTTACGCCCGCCTTGTCCTCCTGCATCCGACTTTTCGTAGTTTGTGCATGCCCGCTATCCGGGGATGTCGAAGTACAGTGGCTCATCGAGGAGGGGCCAATGAAGCTGCGGCTTGCGCGACACGCCCTGGGCGATGCCGTGGTGGTGGCCGTCGAGGGTGAGCTTGACCTGTTCACCGCACCGTTCCTGCGCGACGAGGTGCGTGACGCCATCAAGCAGGACGGCGCCAGGCTCGTGCTCGATCTGCAGCAGCTGTCGTTCATGGACTCCAGCGGCCTGTCGGTGCTGATCGAGGCCTGGCGGCTGGCGACGGGAGAGGGCGGAGGCGTGTCGCTGGCGGCGCCCCAGGCGCCCGTGGCCCGCATCCTCCGCACGACGGGGCTGGACCGGCGCATCAAGGTGTACTCCGACGTGGACACCGCCGTGGGTGAGATTTAACCGCCCCCGAGTAGAACTTCATTCGGTCTGCGGGTTAGGGTCCGGTCTATGGACGTGAACGGATCTGCAGCAATCATCTCCGGCGGCGCCAGCGGCCTCGGCGAGGCCACGGCCCGCGAGCTGGCCCGCGCCGGCGCCACCGTGGTCGTGGCGGACCTCAACGAGGAGCGCGGCAAGGCCGTGGCCGACGAGCTCGGCGGGGTCTTCGCCAGGACCGACGTGTCGGACGACGAGCAGGTGCAGGCGGCCGTGGACGCCGCCGTCGCCACCGGCAAGCCGCTGAGGGTGGTCGTGAACAGCGCCGGCATCGGCTGGGCCGAGCGCACGGTCAACCGCGACGGCAACCCGCACAACCCGGCCTCCTACCGCAAGGTCATCGAGGTCAACCTGATCGGCACGTTCAACCTCATGCGCATCGCCGCGGCGGCCATCGCCAAGACCGAGCCGGCCGACGCCGACGGGCAGCGCGGCGTGGTGATCAACACGGCCTCCGTGGCGGCGCTGGAAGGGCAGACGGGGCAGCTCGCGTACTCGGCCTCCAAGGGCGGCATCGTGGGCATGACGGTGCCCGCGGCGCGCGACCTGGCGGCGATCGGCGTACGCGTGAACACGATCTGCCCCGGCATCATCGACACCCCGATCTACGGCTTCTCGGCCAACGCCGACGAGTTCAAGGCCAAGCTGATCGCGCCGGTGGTCTTCCCCAAGCGCATGGGACGGGCCGACGAGTTCGCGCACCTGGTCAGGTCGCTGGTCGAGAACGACTACATGAACGCCGAGGTCATCCGCTTCGACGGCGGCATCCGTTTCCAGCCCAAGTGAGGTCCAGTGTCTGACGAAGTGCTCGTCGAAGAGTCCGGCGAAGGATCGGGCAGGGTCGCGATCCTCACCATCAACCGCCCCAAGGCGCGCAACGCCGTCAACGGGGCGGTGGCGAGGGGGATCGTCGAGGCGCTGGACACGCTGGACGCCCGCCCCGACATTTCCGCTTACGTCCTGACCGGCGCGGGCGGCACGTTCAGCGCGGGGATGGACCTCAAGGGGTTCCTGACAGGCGACTTCCCGGTGGTGGAGGGCCGCGGCTTCGGCGGGCTGACCGAGGCGCCGCCGAAGAAGCCGCTGGTGGCCGCCGTGGAGGGATACGCGCTGGCGGGCGGGTTCGAGCTGGCTCTGGCCTGCGACGTGATCGTGGCGTCGGCGGAGTCCACGTTCGGGCTGCCGGAGCCCAAGCGCGGGCTGGTGGCGGGGGCGGGCGGCATCATGCGGCTGCCGCGGCGGATCCCGTACCACGTGGCCATGGAGATGGCCCTGACCGGTGACCACTACCCGGCCTCCCGCCTGTACGAGCTCGGCCTGGTCAACCGGATCACCGAGCCCGGCGCCGCGCTCGAAGGCGCGCTGGAGCTGGCCCGCAAGATCGCCGCCAACGCCCCGCTGGCGCTCGTCGCGACCAAGAGAGTGGTCGTCGAGTCGCAGGACTGGTCGCTGGAGGAGATGTTCAAGAAGCAGGCCGCGATCATCAACCCGGTCTTCGGCTCGAAGGACGCCATGGAGGGCGCAGCGGCTTTCGCCGAGAAGCGCGCGCCCCAGTGGAAGGGCGAATGACCGGCCCCCTCCCGTCTTCCCCCAGGAAACGGGAGGGGACTCTTTAACGCGCGCATAGCTCTTCCTGGTTACGGTAAAGAAAGAGGAGACGAACTACCGGGAGAGCGCATGAGCGACTATTCGGGTTCCAGGTTCGAGTCTGCCAAGCGCGGCGCCGGAGCCCTGCTTTCCGGTGCGCTCAGCGCGCTCATCATCGTGGTCGGCATGCTCGCCGTGATGTGGGTCGTCGAGGGTGTCGACTTCTTCCTCAACGGCGCGCTGGACTACCAGTTCGGCATCGTGGGCTGGGATCCCGACGGGCTGATCGGCATCGTCTTCGCGCCGTTCCTGCACGGCGGCTTCGGGCACCTCATGGCCAACTCGGTGCCGCTGCTGATCCTGGGCTTCCTGGCCGGGCTGCGCGACCTGCGTAAGTTCCTGTGGGCCAGCGTGCTGATCATCCTCATCGGCGGCCTGGGCACCTGGGCGACCAGCCCGGGCGTCTACACGGTCGGGGCGAGCGGCCTGGTGTTCGGCTACTTCGGCTACATCCTGGCCCGCGGCCTGTTCGACCGCAGCCTGCTCGACATCGCGATCGGCATCGGCGTGGGCGTGGCCTACTGGGGGATCCTGGCGGGCCTGCTGCCGAACCAGCAGGGCATCTCCTGGCAGGGACACCTGTTCGGCCTCATCGGCGGCGTGGTGTCCGCCTGGCTGCTGCGCCGCAAGAAGCGCGAGCTGCCCCCGTCGAGGACCGCCTACCCCTACTGACCGGGGGCGCGTTCCCCTTCCACGAAAAGTCCCCGCCGGAGTGCGGCGGGGAGCGGGGGCCTACAGGTGTGGCCGGGTGTGCTCGGCCGGTGAGGTGGACAGCAGGCGGTCGATGTAGGCCAGGCCCACGGCCGAGGCCACGAACGCCAGGTGGATGAGCGTCTGCCACATGATCTTGTCGTTGGGCGTCGTCTGCGCGCGGATGAACGTCTGCAGCAGATGCACCGACGAGATCCCGATGATCGCCGTGGCCAGCTTGACCTTCAGGACGTTCGCGTTGACGTGGGAGAGCCACTCCGGCTCGTCCGGGTGGTCGTTGAGGTCGATACGCGAGACGAACGTCTCGTAACCCCCGATGATCACCATGATCAGCAGGTTGGAGATCATCACCACGTCGATGAGCGCCAGGACCGTGAGCATGACCACGACCTCGGGGGAGGGCACGGCCTGCGCGCTCGGCTGGTGCAGGAAGACCGTCTCGATCAGGTGCCAGAGCTCTAACGCGAACTGCCAGACGTAGACGGCCTGGGCCACGATGAGGCCCAGATAGAGCGGGACCTGGAGCCAGCGGCTGGCGAACATCAGATAGCCGAGGCTCTTCGGCCGTCCGGTCCCCTGGCCGAATCGCAACTTGTCGGGCAAGAATGTTTCCTACTCGTCGAGCCGGAGGGATGTGAGTTGGCGAACCTGGGATCCCTGGAACACGCCGTCATGAACGCGTTGTGGGATGCCGGGAAGCCGATGCGCGTCAGGGAGCTCCTGGCGAAGCTCAACGAGGAGCGCGAGCTCGCCTACACCACGGTCCAGACCGTGGCCGAGCGGCTGGTGAAGAAGGGCCTGCTCGTACGCACGCCGTACCGCAACGCCTTCCGCTACGCGGCGGTGCGGTCGAGGGACGAGCACGTCACCGCGCTCATGCTGGAAGCACTCGAGGCCAGCACCGACAGGTTGCCGGTGCTGGCCAGGTTCGCGCGGAGCGTCGAGGAGGCGGACGCGCTCGCGCTCCTCGACGAGCTGGCCCGCAGGACGGGCCGGAAGGCGGACTAGAGGCGCTCGACCACGTAGTCGACGCAGACCGTCAGCGCCTCGATGTCGGCCGGGTCGATGGCCGGGAACATCGCGATGCGCAACTGGTTGCGGCCCAGCTTGCGGTAGGGCTCGGTGTCGACGATGCCGTTGGCGCGCAGCGCCTTGGCCACGGCCGCGGCGTCGACCTCGTCGGAGAAGTCGATCGTGCCGACCACCTGCGAGCGGAACTCGGGCGCGGCGAACGGCGTGGTGTAGGAGGTCTTCTCCGCCCACGTGTAGAGGCGCGAGCTGGAGTCGGCCGTGCGGGCGGTGGTCCAGGCCAGGCCGCCGTTGCCGTTCATCCAGTCGAGCTGGTCGGCCAGCAGGAACAGCGTGGCCACGGCCGGGGTGTTGTAGGTCTGGTCCTTGCCGGAGTTGTCGATCGCGACCGGCAGGCTGAAGAACTCCGGCACGTAGCGGCCGCTCGCGGCGATCTCCTCGACCCTGGCCAGGGCGCGCGGCGACATGATCGCGATCCACAGGCCGCCGTCGGAGGCGAAGCTCTTCTGCGGCGCGAAGTAGTAGACGTCGGTCTCGGCGAGGTCGACGGGCAGGCCGCCGGCGCCGGAGGTGGCGTCGACCAGCACCAGCGCGTCGTCGCCGCCCACGCGGGTGATCGGCATGGCCACGCCGGTCGAGGTCTCGTTGTGGGTCAGCGCGTAGGCGTCCACGCCGTCCTCGGCGACCGCGACCGGGTGGGTGCCGACCTCGGCCTTGATCACGCTCGGCTCGGCCAGCCAGGGAGCCTTCTTGGTGACCGCGGCGAACTTCGAGGAGAACTCGCCGAACGACAGGTGCTGGGACTTCTCGCGGATCAGCCCGAACGCGGCGATGTCCCAGAACGCGGTGGTGCCGCCGTTGCCCAGCACGACCTGGTAGCCCTCAGGCAGCGAGAACAGGTCGGCCAGGCCGGATCGCACGCGGCCGACCAGGTTCTTGACCGGCTTCTGGCGATGGGAGGTGCCCATCAGGCTCGCGCCGGAGGCGGCGAGAGCGGCCAGCTGCTCGGTGCGAACCTTCGAGGGCCCGCAGCCGAATCGGCCGTCGGCGGGCTTGATGTCAGCGGGAATAACGATGTCAGCCACGTAACGGAGCCTACCGACCTGCGTGGAATGGCTTGAACCCGGTCCGGATGATGAGACCCGTGAAAGTTTCGCAAACGATGCCAGGTCAGCGGGCCGGGCATGGGCGAGGACTTGACTAACCGCTCAGGGAGTCTCACTTTCCTGACAAGTCGCCCGAGGCGTGATGGGCCGTGATGGACATGGATGACACTGACGTCCTCACCGCCAGAGAGCTGGAGATCCTCTCCCTGACCGGTTCAGGCCACAGCGCTCAGGAGATCGCGGACCTCCTGAGCGTCTCCCGCTGCGCGGTGGAGAACCACCGGCGGCGCATCTACCGCAAGCTCGGCGTCGTCGGGCAGGGGCAGGCGGTGCTCCGGGGGCTCGGGCTGATCGGGCCGCCCGGCCAGGCGTCGCGCGCGGAGCTCGTCCGCGGGCGGGAGCTGGTGGTCGTGCACGCCAGGTGCCTGCTGGCCGTCGAGATGGTGACGCGGGCGCTGCTCGGGGCCGGGCAGGCGCTGGCGGCCGTGCGGGACGCGCTGCCGTACGACGAGGAGGAGCAGGGCTGGCTCGGGGCCCGGTTCACCGCGGTGCTCGTGGACCCCGTGCCGGCGGACTGGGCGCTGCCCGCCGGCCTCGGCGCCCGTGCGGTCGCCGTGCCCACCATGCCGCCCGAGCCGGCCATGGTGACGGACGCCGTCGCGCGCGGCGCGTACGCCGTGCTGTGGCTGCGCGACGTGCCCGAGCTCCTGTGCGCGGTGCTGGAGCTGGTGGCCAGGGAGTACGTGGTGGTGGGGGCGGGCATGTGGCGGTGGCTGAGCCCCGTACCGAGGCTGACCGGCCGCGAGCGCGAGGTCCTAGCCTCGATCGCCCGCGGCCACACCATCAGGCAGACCGCCCGCCTGCTCGGCATCGCGAGCAAGACCGTGGAGAGCACCCGGGCGCGCCTGTTCAGGAAGCTCGGCGCGCGCAACCGGTCGGAGGCGCTGACCAACGCCTACCGCGCCGGCCTGGTGGCGGCGGTCCCGGAGGTCACTGGCCCCGGCTCGCCGGATCCACCCGGGCGAACGTGAGCAGGTCCACCATCCGGAAGTCACCGGTCCCGCCCGAGCGGCGCGGCAGCGTGGGCCGCCAGGACGGGTTGGTGGCGAGGAAGGAGCTCGGGTCGAGCTGCAGCAGCCCGATGAAGACCTCGCCCACGATCCGCGCGCCCACCCCGGCCATCCGGGCGCCGCCGGCCAGGACCTCGGCCTCCTTGAGCACGTAGTACCAGAGCGGGGTGCTGGAGGGCAGGCCGTGCCCGATCGCCTGCAGCTCGGGGAAGTGCTGGGCCTCCAGGGCCGGTACGCCGATGGCGCGGGCGAGGTTCTGCCCGGACGGCATCGACCAGGTGATGTGCCGCAGGAGGTTGCGCTGCGCGAGCGACGTCGGCGGGTCGGCGGACGGGATCGCGCTCAGCGGCAGGTTGAACAGCGGCGTGGACAGCTTGGTGTCGATGCGCTTGTTCGGCCGCACCTCGCCGTCGCCGAAGTCGAAGAACGTCTGCCAGCCGATGAAGCGCCTGGGCGCCCTGGCCCCGCCGCGCAGGTCCACGGGGTCGCTCTGGCCCTGTCCGGCGGGGTCGAAGATGAAGCCGAAGAACGGCGTGCCGTCGGGGTTGCCCGCGAGGTTGGCGCGGTAGGACGGCCTGACCATGCTGTGCCCGAACCGGTAGGCCGCGCCCTGGAACTCGACGGGCATGAACTGCTGGCCGGCGGCCGGCCGGTAGAAGCGCCGGCCGTTGGTGAGGATGTCGTTGACCGCGCTCTGGCCGATGATCAGCGGGAGGAACTCCCTGAGCACCAGCCACTGGTAGTGCCACCTGACCTGCTGCCTGGCGGCCTCGAACACGTTGCCCTGCTGCCCCGAGGCGCGCAGGTGGTCGACCACCCGGTTGTGGAAGCGCAGGAAGGCGGCGTGCATGCCGCTGATGATGAGGTTCTCGTCGTTGCGCGGGTCGGCGATGATCGCCGTACGGTTCGACCTGCGCGGCACGTCCTCGAACCGGCCGCCGCTCTCCAGGCGGAACTTGGCGGTGTCGGCGGGGTCGTAGAACTGCGGGTCCGCGGCCGGGCCGCGGCCGTAGACGCTGTCGAGGTCGAAGGCCGGCGTCCTGGTGTTGGCCGACTGCTCCGGCGCGGTGGGGACGCCCAGGGGCGAGGCCTCGTCGAAGGTCATGTCGTGGTCGACGAACTGGCCGAAGAACGTCACGCCCGCGGTGTGCGCGGCGTTGTCGAGGTTGTTCGGGCTGAGCTCGGGGTTGGTGATCAGCCGGATCGGCCCCTCCTGCAGCGGGTCCCTGGCGTCGACCAGGCCGCCGGGGCGGCCCATCTCCATCAGCGCCGGCCTCAGGCTGGGCGCGTTGAAGTCGGCGAACGGGGCCAGGTTGAAGACCCGTCCGAACCTGTCGGGGGAGGTGGCCAGGCCACCCGCGCGTACCGTGACGACCTTGGCGAGGGCTTCGGCGGGGGTGAGCGTCAGGGCGGCGGCCCCGGCTCCCACACCCGTGAGGAAGCCGCGCCTGGTCATGCCGGAGGGGGGTCCGGAGGAGGGCCCGGATAAGGGCTTCGTCATGACGTGCCTCCTTACTGACCTCCCACCGGAGGAAGGCAGGCGAACGCCGACGTGCCTGCTGGTGGGAGGGCTGGGGGGGTGCCTGCCGTCAGGCTGTGCCCTTGACCGGAGGCGGTCAAGGAACCACTTTCCCCTAGTGCTTTTCAGCCCGGGAAAGCGAAACGGCTACCGCGGGGCGGGGTGGCCGCGCGGTAGCCGTTTCGGGGGGATCAGTGGATCAGTATTTGCCGACGACCTCGTCGGCGCCCGGCACCTCGCTGAGCGGGCGCGAGGCGGGGCCGGTGTAGTTGGCGCTGGGGCGGACGAGCCGGCCCGTGCGCTTCTGCTCCAGGACGTGCGCGGCCCAGCCGGCCGTGCGGGCGCAGGTGAACATCGAGGTGAACATGTGGGAGGGAACCTCGGCGAAGTCCAGGACGACGGCCGCCCAGTACTCGACGTTGGTGGCCAGCACCCGGTCGGGCTTGCGCGCGTGCAGCTCCTCCAGCGCGGCCTGCTCCAGCGCCGCCGCGACCTCGTAGCGAGGCGCGTCGAGCTCCTTGGCGGTCCGCCGGAGCACGCGGGCGCGCGGGTCCTCGGCGCGGTAGACGCGGTGGCCGAAGCCCATGAGCCGGTTGCCCTTGTCGAGCTCGCTCTGGACGTACTTCTTGGCGTCGCCGAGCTGCTCGACGCCCTCGATCATGTGCAGGACGCGGGCCGGGGCGCCGCCGTGCAGCGGGCCCGACATGGCGCCGACGGCGCCGGAGAGCGCGGCGGCCACGTCGGCGCCGGTGGAGGCGATGACGCGGGCGGTGAACGTCGAGGCGTTCATGCCGTGCTCGGCCGCGGAGGTCCAGTAGGCGTCGATGGCCTTGACGTGCTTGGGATCGGGCTCACCGCGCCAGCGGATCATGAAGCGTTCGACGATGGTCTTGGCCTCGTCCACCCGGCTCTGCGGCACCATCGGCAGGCCCAGTCCGCGCGCGGACTGCGCGACGAAGGAGAGGGCCATCACCGAGGCGCGGGCGAGCTGGTCGCGGGCCTCTTGGTCACTGATGTCGAGCAGGGGCTTGAAGCCGTAGGCCGGAGCCAGCATGGCCAGCGCGCTCTGCACGTCTACGCGGATGTCACCAGAATGGACAGGAATGGGGTACGGCTCCGCCGGGGGTAGACCCGGCTGGAACGTGTTGTCGACCAGCAGGCCCCACACGGCCCCGAACGGGACTCGGCCGACCAGCTCCTCGATGTCGACGCCCCGGTATCGAAGGGCGCCCCCTTCTTTGTCCGGTTCCGCGATCTCGGTTTCGAAAGCCACAACGCCTTCGAGCCCGGGTTTGAAGTCGGACATACTCGGCCGCCTCCCCTTCTGTTGCCATGTTTGGGCAATGCCTTGATGTCGAGATACCGGCGGGTCAATTTAACCCCCTCCCAGGTCATGGTCGGTCTCGGGACCCGCCGTTGAGCCAAACCCGCTGGTGGGGAGCGGTGCATGGGATCTACCACGCAAGCGCGCAAGAATACCGTCTCGTGGATGCCACCCCGCGCCCGCCCACGTTGGCGGGGCTTCGCCGTACGTACGAGGGCGAGCCGCTGCTCGAATCAGACCTCGCGTCCGACCCCATCGCGCAATTCGCCACCTGGTTCCAGGAGGCACTCGACGCCGGCCTGCCCGAACCCAACGCCATGGTCCTGGCCACCGCCTCGGCGGGCGGCCGCCCGAGCGCCAGGACGGTCCTGCTCAAGGGCTACGACGAACGCGGATTCGTCTTCTACACCAACTACGAGTCGCGCAAGGGCCGCGACCTGGCCGAGAACCCCCGCGCCTCGCTGCTGTTCCCCTGGCACCCGGTGCGCCGCCAGGTGCGCGTCGAGGGCACCGTCATGCGGATCTCCCACGAGGAGTCGGCCGAATACTTCGACTCCCGCCCGTACGGCTCGCGCATCGGGGCGTGGGCCTCGCGGCAGTCGGCGGTCGTGCGTTCCAGGGAGGAGCTGGACGCCCGCTACGAGGAGCTGGCGGCGCGCTGGCCGGAGAATCCGCCGGTGCCCGACTTCTGGGGAGGCTTCCGGGTCGTCCCGATGGAGCTGGAGTTCTGGCAGGGGCAGCTCGACCGGATGCACGACAGGCTGCGCTACCGGCGTACGCGACCCGGGTGGGTTGTGGAGAGACTTGCCCCTTAATGTTCTCTAAGTGGCATTCGGGGAGCTGGTCAAGCGTCATCTCGTAGACACCCGGCCGCTGGGCGTTCCCGCGTACCGCCGGATCTGGCTGGGCCAGGCCGTGTCGCACGTCGGCGTCGGCGTGACCGTCGTGGCGGTCGGGCAGCAGGTCTTCGAGCTCACCCACTCCTCGTTCTACGTCGGCCTGCTCGGCCTGGCCAACCTGATCCCGCTGATCGTCTTCGGCCTGTGGGGCGGGGCCGTCGCGGACGCCGTGGACCGGCGCAAGCTGCTCATCGCCGGCTCGCTGGTCGCCTGGGCGGCCACCCTGTTCATCCTCGTCCAGGCCCTGCTCGGTCTGAACAACATCCACCTGATCTTCCTCGCGGTCGCGCTGAACTCCACCGGCTTCGCCATCACCGGCCCCACCAGGGGCGCGATCATCCCCCGGATCCTGGAGCCGGAGCTGGTGCCCGCCGCCAACGCGCTCAACTCGCTCGTCTACAGCATCGGCGCGGTGGCGGGGCCGATGGTGGGCGCGGTCCTGCTCGGGAACGGCGGCTTCCCGGCCGCGTACGCGGTGGACGCCCTGTTGTTCGCCGGCAGCCTCTACGCGGCGCTCAGACTGCCCTCACTGCCCCCGCTGGGCGAAGTGACGCGCCCGGGGGCCCGGGCCGTGGTTGAGGGGCTGAGCTTCGTCGTCAGGAGCCCGGTGCTGCTGATGTCGTTCGTCGTGGACATCATCGCGATGGTGTTCGCCATGCCGCGGGCGCTCTTCCCCGAGCTGACCGCCGTGCGGTTCGGCGGCTCGATGGAGGCGCTCGGCTGGATGACCTCCGCCATGGCCATCGGCTCGGTCGCCGGCGCGCTGTTCTCCGGCTGGGTCGGCCGGGTCAGGCGGCAGGGGGTGGCGCTGTCGATCGTCATCGCCATCTGGGGCCTGGCCGTGGCCGCCGCCGGGCTCGCGCACGAGCTCTGGCTCGTGGTGCTGTTCATGGCCGTCGGCGGGGTGGCCGACGTCATCTCCTCGGTCTGGCGGCAGTCGATCCTGCAGCTGTACGCGCCGGACGAGATGCGCGGGCGGATGCAGGGCGCGTTCATGGTGGTCGTGGCCGGCGGGCCGCGCCTGGGCGAGCTGCGGGCCGGAGCCACCGCGACCGCGTTCGGGCTGACGGGCGCGTGGGTGGGCGGCGGCCTCGCGTGCGCCGTGACCGTGCTGGTCGTGGGGCTGTCGGTGGCCGGCTTCCGGAACTACCGGGCGCGCTAGGCGACCCTGGCGGCCGCCTGGAGGTCGGCCAGGAAGCTCGCGTACGCCTCGTCCCTGTCGGGCGCGCGCAGCACGGCGGACGGGTGCACGGTCGCCACCGCGAGCGCCTCCCCGAGCGGCACCGGCTCGCCCCGGTGCTGCGTGACCCGGAACTCCCTCCCCAGCAGCGACCTGGCCGCCGTCGCGCCGAGCACCACGATCACCTCCGGCCGCACCACGGCCAGCTCCGCGCCGAGCCATGGATGGCAGGCGTCGATCTCGCCGGCCGTCGGCTTCTGGTGAATGCGTCTTTTACCCCGTGGCGTGAAAGAGAAGTGCTTGACGGCGTTCGTGAGATAGACGTCGTCACGCGAGATCCCGGCCTCTTCCAGCCCTTTGTCCAGAATGCGGCCCGCCGGCCCCACGAACGGATGCCCCTGGCGGTCCTCCTGGTCTCCCGGCTGCTCGCCCACCAGCATGAACCTCGCCCGCCGCGGGCCCTCGCCGAACACGGTCTGCGTGGCGTTCCGGTAGAGGTCGCATCCCTCGCAGCGGGCGGCGGCCTTGCGCAGGGAATCGAGGTCGAGCCGGTCGGGAAGGAACTCGGCCGCCCCGTTGTTGCCGTCCTTAACCATCGTCGGTCGTTCTCCCAATAGGGTTCCTGTGACTCCTGTGCCCGCTGCGGACGGGCTCAGTCCCCGCCACGACCGGCGTACCATTCAGTTGGGAGGAGCCTTGACCGCACACGGCCTGATCGACACCACGGAGATGTATCTCCGAACGATTTACGAGCTCGAGGAGGAGGGCATCGTCCCTCTCCGCGCGCGCATCGCCGAGCGCCTCCAGCAGAGCGGCCCCACCGTGAGCCAGACCGTCGCCCGCATGGAGCGTGACGGGCTCGTCCGCGTCGAAGGTGACCGGCACCTGTCGATGACCGAGCTGGGCCGCACCCTGGCCACCCGCGTCATGCGCAAGCACCGCCTCGCCGAGTGTCTGTTGACCCAGGTCATCGGGCTTCCCTGGGAAGAGGTGCACATCGAGGCGTGCCGCTGGGAGCACGTCATGTCGGAGTCCGTCGAGTCCCGCCTGGTGACGCTGCTCGACAACCCCACCGTGTGCCCGCACGGCAACCCCATCCCCGGGCTGGCCGAGCTGGGTGCCAGGGAGCCGGTCGAGAGCGGCCCCGACACGCTGACGACCATGTGCGACCTCGCGGGAACACGTGACACACCTGTTGTCGTGCGTCGAATTAGCGAACAAGTGCAAAGCGATCCCGCTGTGATGCTTAAACTCAAGCAAGTTGGGATACAACCCGGACGCGAGGTGACGCTCGCGGCGAGCGACGACGGTGTACGGGTGACAGGTGACGGTGACGCGAAGGACACTCCTGCGGAGCTACCGCGCGATATCGCGGCACACGTTTTTGTCTCCAAGCGCTGACGCGCGCGCAGCTACTTGGTTGAATCCCTCCTGGGAGGCCCTCCACTCCCCTCTGGCCAAGACTGTTGCAGGAGCGCTCGTGGTCCGCTTTGCATGCACGCCACCCCGAGGAGTGGTCTCCGGATGAAGCGATGGGGGGATCTGTCACAGGACGCGGCTGATCACCTTGCGGCCGGATCCGTGCTCGACCACGCCGAAATGGCCGTGGTCGTGACCGACCGTTTCAGCAATCTCCTCTACTGGAACCCTTTCGCCGAGAAACTCTTCGGCCACCAGGGCAAGACGCCTTCGCGTGACACGTCCGTCCTGTCCCTCGGGATCATGGAGAAGGACCACCCGCTGGCGATCGAGCTGGCCAAGCATGTGCTCAAGGGCGGCGTGTGGGAGGGCACGTTCGACGTGCGGCGCGGCGACGGCACCATCGTCTACGTGCGCGCCCAGGCCGTGCCGCTGCGCCACTCGTCGGGCTCGGTGACGGGGATCGTCATCATGGCTCGCGAGGCGCTGCGCAGCAACGAGCGCGAGAAGGACCGCTTCGGGCTGCTGGAGCGCATCGGCGAGCGGCTGGCGGGCTCCCTCTACGTCGAGGAGACGCTCAAGCGGGTCGCCGAGATGCTCGTCCCCCAGTTCGCCGACCACTGCTTCATCGAGCTGATGGAGGGCGACCGGCTCGTCCGCAGGGTCTCGCAGCACGTACAGGGGTGGACGCCGCCGTCGGGAACATGGAAGCCGGTGGGCGCCGAGATCCGCTACCCCTCCGGCCACTACGCTGACACCGCACTGCGCCGCCAGGAGACCATCCTGGTCGAAGACTTCGCCACCAGCCGCTACCCCTCGCCCCACGAGGACAGCGCGCGCCTGTGCGGCGAGATCGGCATGACCTCCGCCATCGTGGCCCCGCTGCTGGTGCGCGGGGAGACGCTCGGGCTGATGTACCTCGGGTTGTCCAACCTCACCGACCGCCGCAGCCCCCACTACGACGCCTTCGACCGCGACTTCGTGGGGGCCATCGCCACCCGGGTCGCGCTCGCGATCGACAACGCGCTGCTGTTCGAGGAGGAGCGCCACACGGCGGAGTCGTTCCAGAAGCACCTGCTGCCGCGGGCGCTGCCGCAGCTCGACGGGCTGCAGATCGCCGTGCGCTACTACCCGGCGGCCCCGCTGGCCTCCCACGGTCAGGGCATCCAGACCCAGGTCGGCGGCGACTGGTACGACGTCATCCCGCTGTCCGCCGGCCGCGTCGGCATCGTCATCGGCGACGTCGAGGGCAGGGGCGCCAAGGCCGCGGCCATCATGGGCCAGCTCAGGGCGGCGCTGCGGGCGTTCGCGCAGGACGACAAGTCCCCGGCCGACATCCTGGCCCGGCTCGACGAGTGGACCCGCATCATCGCCACCCCCGAGCAGGACGACAACGGCGCCGACGTCAGCATCCCGCCCATCGTGACCTGCCAATACCTGGTCTACGACGCCTGGTCCCGGCAGCTCTCCTTCGCCAACGCCGGGCACGCCCCGCCGCTGCTGCTGATCGACGGCCAGTGCTCGGAGCTCGAGATCGAGGAGGTCGGCCAGCCGCTCGGGGTGCGCGCCAAGGGCCTGCACGCCGACCTGGTCTACAAGGAGGAGACCCGCACCCTGCCACCGGGCGCGGCGCTGCTCCTCTACACCGACGGCCTGATCGACCGCCGCCCGGGCCGCGACGGCAGGATGCCGAGCGAGGCCGAGACCCTCGGCGTGCTGTGCGACAAGCTCGCCAAGATGTCCGACGCCGAGGTCGAACGCATCGCCGACGCCGCCACGGTGGCGGTGCCCGGCGAGATCGACGACGACATGGCGATCCTCGTGGTCCGCTCCAGCGACGTCGACCTCGACGTCGAGGCGCGAACCTTCCCCGCCCAGCCGATCATGGTGGGCGAGGCGCGCCGCATGGCCGCGGAGGCGTTCGCGAGCTGGAACGTGCCCGAGGAGCGCGCCGAGCTGGCCTGCCTGCTCGTCTCCGAGGTCGTGACCAACGTGGTGCTGCACGCCGCCACCGCCGGGGTGCCGCGCAGGGAGCTGGTCGTGGAGGGGCCGCCGCTGCCGTTCGAGGATTCCTGGGACGTGCCGGGCTTCGAGGACGAGGTGGTCGGCGACAAGGAGTTCACGCTGAGGCTGCGCAGGGGCGAGGAGTCGGTCTGGGTCGAGGTGTTCGACCAGGACCTGCGCCTGCCCCGCATCCGCAGCGCGGGGGAGAACGACGAGGGCGGGCGCGGCCTCTACCTGGTCGACCAGCTCGCCCGGCGCTGGGGGTCGCGACCCACCAGGGAAGGCAAAGCGGTCTGGTTCGAGATTCCCACGCGCGGCAGGTGAATGATTCACTGGCTCAATGGAGCTGGCCTTCGAACGACGGGGCACCGGCGAGCCGCTGATCCTCATTCATGGCATCGGTCACCACTGGCAGGCCTGGTTGCCCGTGATGGACCGGCTGGCCGCCGCGCGCACGGTGATCGCGGTGGACCTGCCCGGTTTCGGGGTCTCTCCCGCACTGCCCGACCGCATCCCCTACACCGCCGAGTCGCTGGCCGACGCGGTCGAGTCCTTCTGCGCGCTGCTCGGTGTCCGCGAGCCGCACGTGGCGGGCAACTCGCTGGGCGGTTACATCGCGCTGGAGCTGGCCTCGCGCGGTGTCGTACGTACGGCGACCGCGCTGTCCCCGGCCGGCTTCTGGTCGCGTTCGGAGCTGCTCTACTGCCAGGCGATGCTGCGCACCCTGCGCGCCTCGGCCCGTTCCCTGCCTCCCGAGCAGCTCGCCAGGACGGCCGAGAACCGCTATCTGCGCGCGGTCTCCGCCGGGGTCCTGGTCGCCCGTCCCACCAGGCTCGATCCGACCGCGCTGATCGCGGCCACCCAGGCGCTGGGCCGGGCGGCCGGGTTCGACGAGACGCTGGAGTCGTTCGGCGGGCTGATGCCGCCCGCGCCGCCGAAGTCGCCCATCACGATCGCGTGGGGCGAGCACGACCGGCTGCTGCTGCGCCGCCAGGCGGTGCGCGCGGCGCGGTGGTCGGGCCAGCGGGTGAAGCTGCTGAAGGGCTGCGGGCACGTGCCGATGAGCGACGACCCCGAGCTGGTGGCGCGCGTCATCCTGGAGGCGTAGCTAGATCTTGGTCTGGCCCCACAGCAGCAGCATGACCAGGACGAACACGATCACCACGCCGGCATAGCCGATCGGCCCCAGGCGGATCGCCCGGCGCACGCGGTTGAGGACCCAGGCGAACAGCAACGCCAGGAAGATCAGAAGGATCAGGCCGCCGTCCATGCTGTCCAGTATGCGGGGCGAACCGGCTTGCCGCGCGGTGACGGATCAGAACCCGAAGGACCGGCCGATGATCTCCTTCATGATCTCCGTGGTGCCGCCGTAGATCGTCTGGACCCGGCTGTCGAGCCACGCCTTGGCGACCGGGTACTCCATCATGTAGCCGTACCCGCCGTGGAGTTGCAGGCAGCGGTCGATGACCTTGTTCTGCAGCTCGGTGGTCCACCACTTGGCCTTGGCGGCGTCCACCGCGGTGAGCTCCTTCGCGTTGAGAGCGAGGATGCACTTGTCGACGTAGTGGCGGGCGATCTCGGTCTCGGTGGCCAGCTCCGCCAGCACGAAGCGGGTGTTCTGGAAGGAGCCGATGCTGCGTCCGAAGGCCTGGCGGGTCCTGCAGTACTCGATGGTCCGCTCCAGCACGTCCTCGGCCGCGGCCACCGCCGCCACGGCGATCGACATGCGCTCCTGCGGCAGGTTGTGCATGAGCTGGAAGAAGCCCTCGCCGTCGTTGGGGCCGAGGCGGTTGGCGACGGGCACGCGTACGTTGTCGAAGAACAGCTCGGCCGTGTCCTGCGCCTTCATGCCGACCTTGTCGAGGTTGCGCCCGCGGCTGAAGCCCTCCATGCCGCGCTCCACGACGATCAGCGTGGTGCCCCTGGCGCCCGCCTCCGGGTCCGTCTTGGCCACCACGACGACGAGGTCGGCGTTGATGCCGTTCGTGATGAAGGTCTTCTGCCCGTTGACGACGTAGTGGTCGCCCTGGCGGATGGCCGTGGTCCTGATGCCCTGCAAATCGCTGCCGGCGCCCGGCTCGCTCATGGCGATGGCGGTGATCAGCTCGCCGCTCACGAATCCGGGCAGCCAGCGCTGCTTCTGCTCGTCGTCGGTCAGGTCCACGACGTACGGGGCCATGACGTCGTTGTGCAGCGAGAAGCCGAGGCCGCTGGCGCCGCTCCGCATGATCTCCTCGACGATCACCGCGTTGTACCGGAAGTCCGTGATGCCCGCGCCGCCGTACTCCTCCGGCACCGAGAACCCGAACATCCCCAGTTCGCCGGCCTTCTTCCAGACCTCGCGCGGCACCACGCCGTCCTTCTCCCACTGCGGGTGGTGCGGCACGACCTCGCGGGCCATGAACTCGCGCACGGTCTCGCGGAAGAGCAGGTGCTCCTCGTCGAAGAGGTCTCGCTGCATCAGTCGCCTCCACTGGCAGAATGCTGTTCTGTTGCCGCCAGGTATACCCGCTTTACCGGGGCCCGGGGAGCCTGTGGACACGGGTTCATCACAAGTGACGGAAGAAGCGACATTCGGTAGGTGTTGCGGGTGTTTCGACCCTAAGATCTACCCTCGGTCCGTATGTGGTTGATCGGAGTCTCCCGTGAGTCGGTGGCGCAAGGCGTTGATCGCCGCATCGGTGGGCATGGCGGCCTCTGCGGCGTTCGTCGTGACGTCGTCGATCCCAGGCCAGGCACAGGCGTCGTTGGTGGCCAACTATCGCTGCACGGGCGGCATCGCCGGCAGCGGCGTGGACATCGAGGCCCGGATGACCCCCCAGGTCGAGGGCGGCACCATGAACGTCCGCTGGGACATGAGCTACAAGAGCCTGCAGAAGTTCGGCTCGCCCGGCTTCTTCCCCGAAGGGTCCTCCCTGGACCTGGAGGGCGTGGTGGACATCAGCGGCGGCTGGATCGGACAGCTCCGGCCGCGCGGTGGCCAGACGCAGGGCGAGCTGGTGCCCGGCGACTACCTCGAACTTCCCGAAGGGCTGTCGGACAGCGCGTCGCTCACGAGGACCGGCACCATCCGCTTCAAGCCCAGCACCCTGACCGTCCGGTTCACTCCGGCCGAGGGTGACGTCATGGTCAACAACAAGGACCCGAAGATCAAGTACAACGGGCCCTGGACCTGGGAGTACACCGCGTCGAGGTACGACGACTACCTCAACGACCTGCAGAGGACCGAGGGCCTCGACTCCGTCGCCAAGCTCGACTTCATCGGCACGAAGGTCGCCTACATCGGCAGGCGCGAGCAGGACCTCAGCCCGATCAGGGTGCTCATCGACGGGCAGCCCGTCACCTCGGGCCTGGTCCAGCCGGGCCAGGACCGCAGCGGCAACGACATGACGGGCACCGAGACGCAGGAAGTGCTCTGGACGTCGCCGCAGCTCGAGTACGGGCCGCACACCATCGAGATCATCAACACCGAGAGCAAGGTCGCCTACCTCGACGCCTTCCAGGTGTTCACCGGTGATGTGCCCGAGCCGCCCCAGCACCAGCAGGCGACCTGCACGCTCCAGGGCGACCCGGGCGCCATCGACATCAACGTCCCAGGCGGCTCCCAGACGCCGACGAACACCGCCACGGACGACCCCACCGAGGACCCGACGGACGATCCCACGGACGACCCGAACGACCCGGACCCCACGTCCACGGGAACCACTACGCCCCCGGCGGCCGGCACCATCACCGACGGCCTGGGCCGCGTGATCGTCGTTCCGCAGGTGTCCGGCACGACCTCGTCCACGCCGAAGAGCACCGGGCCGACGGCGACCAGGTACTACAGGGCCCAGGTGGCCAAGACGCCCAGCGGCGGCGTGGACACCGGTGAGGCGCCGGAAGGTCCGGAGCGTCCGTACGGGCTCATGGCCGGCGGCATGGTCCTGCTGATGGGAAGTGCCGGTGGCGGCCTGGTGCTGCGCCGGCGCAAGGCCGCGCACGCGGGAGGAGCGCACTGATGGCCGAGCAGAAGACACCGATGCAGAGGGCACTGCCCGGGCTGCTGATCGCCGGCTCGCTCGGCGGCGTCGGCCTGGTCATGGTGAGCCTGCTCTCGCTGGCGCCTCCCGTGGACGACGGCTCGGAGTCGCTGCTGGCGGCCCAGGACGCGCCGACCCAGGTGGAGGTGCAGAACGCGGGCGCGTTCGTGCTCCCGCCGACGGTCGGCCCCGGCGGCAAGAACGTCCCCCTCACCCCGGCCCGCCCGGACGCGCCGCCCCCGCTGGCCGCCGCCCCGGTCGTGGCACCGATCCCCACGCCCAAGACCAAGGCCGCCAAGGCCAAGGCCAGGCCGACCCGCATCAAGATCCCCAAGCTCAAGGTGAACTCCCCGATCGGGGCGGTCACCGTCAACATGAAGGGCAAGCTCGGCACGCCGCCGCTGAGCAAGCCCAACCAGACGGGCTGGTACCGCTTCTCCCCGGTCCCGGGCGAGGCCGGTCCGGCGATCATCAACGGCCACGTCAGCACCCGCAAGGGCCCCGCCGTCTTCGACCGCCTGCGCGAGCTGGCCAAGGGCGACCACATCTACGTCTACCGGTCGGACGGCAAGGTCACCCGCTTCACGGTTAGCGGAATCGAGCAGGCCAGCAAGAACGGGTTCCCGACCAAGCGGGTGTACGGGAACACGAGCAACTCTCAGCTCAGGCTCATCACTTGTGGTGGGGTCTACAACAAGACGGCGCACAGCTACACGGACAACATTGTTGTGTACGCAACGCTGTCGAAGAAGAAGGGCTGAGGAGGAAGCTGTGGCGGATTTGGCGGTTTACGGGAAGTTGACAGGGACAGTTCGTAGGATCTCAACCTAACCGTGACCAACGGCTGGAATTCTGGCACGACTGTTGACACTGCTTTGAAACGGAGATGGACCCGTGCTTATGTCCCAGGTGGGGCGCCGCCTCGCCCATAAGACGTCCGCGTTGGGGCTTGCGAGCACGCTGGTCTTCTTCGTCTGCTCCGTCTTAACTCTGTCGTCTCCGGCTCAGGCCGCGGCAGCGGACCCGTTGAAAGTTACATACAGGTGCACAGGCGGCGCTCTGCCGGCCGAGTCGGTCGTGTTGACGGCCACTGCCCCGGCAACGGTGGCTCCCTCCCAGGCTGCGACGATCGAGTGGACCTTCCCCGCCATGACCGCCACCAAGGCGATCGCCGCACAAGCGTCCGTGACCACCAGCGGGGGTGACCTCACGGTGACGGGCGGAACCCCCACGCCCCTTAAGGGGTCAGGCACCGGCACGGTCGCGACGGCGGTTCAGGCCAACGGGACGTATACGCCACCGAAGATGACCGCCTCGGTCAGCGTCACGGCTACGACGGGCGGCAATCTTGTCCTGGCTCCCGTGTCGACGACGACGGGCACTCTGCTGACCATCACGGTGGCTGGTGAGGCGACAAACTGCACCTACGTGTCGGCGACTCCCGCCAGCATCTCCATCCCCGTCCAGACGGGCGGCGGCGGTGGGAGCGAGGATGACATCGTCACCTACGACTGCACCCTCCCCAGCGGCACCACCGACGCCGACTACCCCGCCGACGTCGACATCAAGGTCGTCATGACGCCCCCCACCAGCGCCACGACCAACACCGACGCCTCCATCACCTGGACCGGCACCATCCAAGCCTCCGGTGACGCGTTGAAGGCCCCCACCGGCTTCCCCACCACCAGCCCCAAGCTCTTCGCCACGATCAAGGCGAGCGGCGCCGGCGCGCCGGCCACCGCGACCGGTGAGGCCGCCCTCACGGGGGTTACCGCGGGCTCGGACATCACGACGCTCCCCAGCGTCACGATCAAGGTGAAGCCCACCACCGCGGGCACCGTCTCGCTGACGGCGGGCGATCTGGCCTTCGGCACCTCCGCCACCTCGCCGGCGATCAGGTGCACCGCCCCGACGACCGGCCTCAAGGCGTACACCTTCACGGTGACCGCCGGCACGGCGAGCCCGAGCCCGAGTCCGAGCCCCAGCGCCACGACGACCAGCCCCCGCCCCACCAGGACCAGCACCGCGACGGTGACGGTCACGCCCAGCAGCACCAGGAAGTCCCAGACGCCCAAGGCGGGTGCGGACACCGGTGCCGGTGGCGACATGGGGCCTGACGGGCGGCTGTTCATCCTGACCGGCACCGCTCTGATCACCGCGGCCGCCGTCGGTGGGCTGCTCATCCGCCGTCGCACCGCCAAGGGCTGACGACCGTGGGGGGCTACTACCAGCCGTACGGTGGCGGTCCGGCGCAACCCGCGCCGCCGCCGCCTCCGGAGGACAAGGGCAGTACGGCGCTCCGGACCGTGCTGATCGGGGCCGCCATCGCCGGGGTCGTGACCGTCGTCGCGGGCCTGCTGATCGTCTTCAACTCGCCCGCCGAGTACGGCCTGCAGAGCAGCAGGGACGCCCTGCCCCTGCCGGCGCAGCCGAAGGCGAGCGGGCAGCCGGAGCAGGCGCTCTTCCAGGCCCCGGCCGACGTGCCGCCGCCGCTGCCGCAGATCACCCCGGCGCCCCCGATGCTGCCCTCCACCCCGGTCAGGATCGTCATCAAGCGGCTGGGGATCAACGCGCCGATCAAGTCGGTGGGGCTGGCCAAGGACGGCACGATCCAGGTGCCGCCGGCGAACGACCCGAACCTGGTCGGGTGGTACCGGAACATGTCGACCCCCGGTGAGGTGGGGCCGGCGGTGCTGCTCGGCCACAAGGACACCCGGACGCGCAGCGCCGTGTTCAGCCGGTTGCCGGAGATCAGGAACGGCGACACCATCGAGGTCAAGCGCCAGGACAAGACGACCGCGGTGTTCACGGTCGGCGGCGTGGAGCAGGCGAACAAGAAGACGTTCCCGACCCAGCGGGTCTACGGGACGCAGGAGAACGCCCAGCTCCACCTCATCACCTGCGGTGGTACCTACGATCGGACCACCGGGCACTACACCGACAACGTCATCGTCTACGCGACGATGACGAGCTCCTATCGAAGCTGAGCGCGGAGGCTGGCATGGGCTGGATGGCGAAGCGGAGACTGCGTACTGGCCCGACGGCGGCACTGCCCGCCAAGCCGGACCCCGACGAGCTGTTGCGTCTCGTCCAGCTCGCCGACCCCAGCGCCCGCCGGGACGGCGACGACATCGTGGCGACCGACGTGCGCGTGTGCGCGCCCGTCGAGGCCGAGTCGGACCTGACCGGCGGCGAGCTGGAGAAGGTGTGGGCGGTGCGGGTGGTCGCCGAGGGGCCGCTGCCGCTGGACTACTTCGACCGTTTCCTGGCCGAGGGGCTGGCCTTCCGGCTCAAGGGCCTCGCGGTGTGCCGGGGCGAGGTCAGCGACCCGGCCGACGACAGCGGTGAGAGCGGCCCGGCCGTGATCCTCCCGGTACGGCCCACCGCCGAGGAGCTGGCGCCCCTGCTGGAGCAGGAGGAGGAGGGGCTCGCGTTCGCGGCGGGCGACATCCGGGCCATGCTGGTGCCGCAGAAGGGCCAGCCGCCGGCCGTACAGGAGTTGCTGCCCTTCGCCACCGAGCTGACCGCTATCGAGCTGCGCGGTGAGGAGCCGGTCAAGCTGGGCACACTCGCCCTGGAGCTGTCCGAGACGCTGAACGGGCTGGTCGTGGACCGGTGGCGGTTCCGGGTCGACGCGGCGGAGGAGCTTCTACCCCCTACGTGAGCAGCGCCAGAACGTCATTCTGTTGTAGTCTGCCCCTAGTAACCGAATAATGCTCGGTTTCCAGGAGGCACTGTGGCAGAGGCGTACATCGTCGGGGCGGTCCGCACCCCGGTCGGCAAGAAGAAGGGCGGCCTGTCCACCGTCCACCCCACTGACCTGGCCGCTCACACGCTGAAGGCGCTGATCGACCGCACTGGCGTCGACCCCGCGGCGGTGGAGGACGTCATCATGGGGTGTGTCATGCAGTTCGGCCCCCAGAGCATGGACATCGCGAGAAATGCCTGGCTGTCGGCGGGGCTGCCCGAGACCACCGCCGGCGTCACGATCGACCGGCAGTGCGGCTCCTCGCAGCAGTCGATCCACTTCGCCGCCCAGGGCGTCATGTCCGGCACCCAGGACCTGGTCGTGGCGGCCGGCGTCGAGTCGATGAGCATCGTGCCCATGGGCTCGTCGATCACCGCCGCCCTGGAGAAGGGGATGCCGTTCCCGTTCGGGGAGAAGTGGGTCGAGCGCTACGGCAAGCAGGAGATCTCGCAGTTCCGCGGCGCGGAGCTCATGTGCGAGAAGTGGGGCTACACGCGCGAGGTGCTGGAGCAGTTCGCGTTCGAGTCGCACCAGAGGGCCGCCAAGGCCATCGCCAACGGCCACTTCAAGGACCAGATCGCCCCCATCAACGGGGTCGAGGACGACGAGGGCCCCCGGGCGGACACGACGCTGGAGAAGATGGCCGGTCTGAAGACCCTGAAGGAGGGCGGGCAGATCACCGCCGCCACCTCCTCGCAGATCTCCGACGGCTCCGGCGCCGTGCTCATCGCCTCGGAGGAGGCGGTACGCGAGCACGGCCTGACCCCGCGCGCCCGCATCCACCAGCTCGCGCTCATGGGCGACGACCCCGTCTACATGCTGACCGCGCCGATCCCCGCCACGCAGCGGGCGCTGAAGAAGGCCGGCATGTCGATCGACGACATCGACGTCGTCGAGATCAACGAGGCGTTCGCCCCGGTGCCGCTGGCCTGGATGCACGAGCTGGGCGCCGACCCGGCCCGGGTCAACCCCAACGGCGGCGCCATCGCGCTCGGTCACCCGCTGGGCGGCACCGGCGCGATCCTGATGACCAAGCTGCTGCACGAGCTGGAGCGCACCGGCGGCCGGTACGGGCTGCAGACGATGTGCGAGGGCGGTGGCCAGGCCAACGTCACCATCATCGAGAGGCTGTGAAAGGTGGAGCGCCGCCTCCCAGGCGTACGGGGGAGGCGGCGCTCCGTTTACTACCCATCCCGGTAGTAGTCTCAGCGCCCCTTCGAGGGGATGCGGCGCGGCGGCGCGATCGGCCGCTGCGGCATCTTGGGCATCGGCCGCACCACGGGAAGCCCGGGGCGGCTGTTTTTCTTGCTGGCGCGAACTCGCATGAGGAAGCTCCTTTACGTAATTCTCGACGACGCGGCTCGGAAGGGCCGGTCGGCATGCTCGATTGCCGCGTCTCATGGCTGGACGGGTGGACTGAGCGGAATTACTGGTAAAGGCGCATGTCCAAGAGGCTATGGGGGCGCCAGGAGCCCGTGCAACCGAATTAACGGGCCGCCGAACCGGCGCTGATCACGAGGTCCAGGGCCGCGCGGGACTCGCGCATGGTCGTGCAGCGGCGGGTGCCGGTCGTGATCGCCACCACGGCGGTCGGGCCGGCGGCCGCCGCGCTGAGCCTGGGCGCCCTCGCGATCAGCTACGCGGCCGTTCCGCGCCGCGAGCTCGTCACCGCCGGCTAGACCAGCTGCCGTTCGAAGCCGGTCACCATGGCGAGCAGCCCCGAGTCGAACCACTGGTCGTAGAACGCGCGGGCGCTCTCGTCGTGCTGCTCGGCCGGTGGCGTGCCGACCTGGGCCAGGGCGTGGCCGAGCACGTACACGCCGACCGACTGTACGGCGGTGAGCGCGTCCCGCGCGGCGATGCCGGCCGCCTCGAAGCGCGACAGCAGTCCCGTGAGCAGCTCCAGCCCGAGGTCCACGTCGACCGGGTGGGTGGCCAGGAGCGGCACGGCGTGCGGGTGGGCCAGCAACATCCGCCGGTACGCCACCCCGAACCCCGTCAGCGCCTCCGGCCACGCCGTCTCCGGCGCGAACTCGGACACGGCCTCGGCGAAGAGCCGGTTGACCACCTCGGCCAGCAGCGCGTCCCTGTTGGGGAAGTGGCGGTAGAGCGACATCGCCGCCACGCCGAGCTGGGTGCCGAGGCGGCGCATGGTCAGCGCCTCCAGCCCATCGGCGTCCAGGACCTCGACGGCCGCGGCGACGATGCGTTCGGTGGTGAGCACGGCAGGCCGCCCGGCGCGCCTCGGCCCTGGAGTCATGGGTTCAGGGTAGCGACGAGCGTGGTCACCAGCATGATCAGGGACAGCGCGCCCACCACCATGTGCTGGACGTCCACGACCACGTCGTGCCCCTCTGCCGGGAGGATCTTCAGCGTGCGGGCGTACTCGCGCCGGTAGAGCTCGCGTTGCCCGGCGTTGCTCACCCCGAGGTACGGCAGCCACCAGTTGTACAGGTGCCCGGCGAGGATCAGGACGCAGATCCCCATGGCGGCGAGCAGCGACCAGGCCCGCCCGTAGGCGACCCCGGCGGCGACCAGGAGCGGGAACGGGTAGTTGATGGCCGCCGCCAGGGCCCGGCCGCGCACGTTCGCGCCGCTCAGGTCGTTGAGCGGGAACATCGGTAACCAGTCGGTGGCGACGAGCCAGGCGAGCCAGACGAGGGGGACGACGATCGCGACGGTGTGCACGGCGGTCTCCTCTAATTTGTGTACCTTGTAAGCTTACACAGTACACAAATTCGGGCGATCGTCACCCCCAAGCCCGCGAGGGCCGCGACGACCAGCGTGATCGACATGGGGGCGGGGAAGTAGGCGAGCTGGGCCCAGGTGACCGTGCGGCCGTTCACCAGGACCGTGACCAGGTCCGGGTACGCGGCCAGCACCGCGACCGGGATCAGCGCGGGGAGCAGCCGCACCCCGACGCGCCACCGGGGCCGGCCCGCCCGCTTCGCGGCCCAGCGCCGCGCCCGCACCGCGCCCAGGACGCCCAGGCCGGCCGCGACCAGCGCGACCGCGGCCAGCACCGCCTCGAAGAGCTGCCGGTCGTTCCCCGGGCCCTGCGGGCTCCTGCCCTCGCTCAGCGCCGTCAGCCCGAGCATGATGTCGTACGTCGGGTCGTACAGCGTCGCGCTGTTGGTCATGACCGCGAAGCCGTAGCCGGTCTTGGGGGAGACGGCCTCGACGGCGTTGTAGGTGAACAGGTTCCCCGAGTGCACGAGCTGCCCGTTGTCCTCGATGCCCCACCCCATCCCGTACGGGCGCAGCTTGGTGGGCCGGTGCATGGCCTCCAGGCTCTGCCGCCCGATGGGCGGCCGGCCGTCCCCCGCCTGCGCGATCAGCCACTTGCCCATGTCGGCGGCGGTGGTGATGGCCCCGCCCGCGCCGCTGTCGTCGTGGAACCCGGCCAGCTCGGGCCGGGGCAGCCAGGCCCCGAAGAGCGAGTTGTAGCCGTCCGCGACCGGGACGACCTTGTCGGAGAAGGCGCTGGAGGTCATGCCGAGCGGCCCGAACACCCGCTCGCGCAGGTAGTCACCGAACCGCCGCCCGCTCGCCACCTCGACCAGCCGCGCGGCCAGGTCGTAGTTGACGTTGCAGTACTCCCAGCGGGTGCCGGGGTCGGCGGCGAGCCGGGAGCCGGCCAGGCGGGCCGTGTAGTCGGCCAGGGAGGTGGCGCGCTCGGTGGCGCCTATGTCGACCGTGCGGTCGGAGAGTCCGGAGGTCTGGTTCAGCAGCTGCCGCACGGTGATCCGCGCGGCCCGGGGATCGGCCATCGTGAAGCCGGGCAGCTGCGCGGCCACCGGCCCGTCCAGCTCGATCCCGCCGCGCTCCACGAGCGTCATGACGGCCATGGCGGTGAACGACTTGCTCACCGAGGCGACCCTCATGGGGGTGTCCTCGGTGACCGGGCGGCCGGCGGAGTCGTGCCCGTAGCCGGCGGCGTGCACGACCTCGCCGCCGCGCGTCACGACCACGGACACGCCCGGCACCCCGGTGGACTCCATCGCCTCGCGCAGGTAGGCGTCGACGGCGGCGGGCGTCAGCTCAGGGGCGGCCGTGGCGGGCGTGGCGGGCGTCGCGCTGAAGGTCAGCGCGGCCGCCAGAAGGGACATGAGGGATTTCACCCGAGAAACCTAGAAAGGCGGGACCCCCTTCCGTATCGGCCGACCGTCCATGGAGACCCCTGACGAAAGTCAGGTCTCCTCCAGCCGCGTCGGCACGGCCTTCTGGACCTGCTGGAACACCACCGACGTGCGGAACCCGACGATCTCCTTGCGCTTGCTCAGCCGGTCGAGCAGGAACCCGTGCAGGTGGTCGAGGTCCTGCACGCCCACGTGCAGCAGGAAGTCGTCACCGCCCGCCAGCACGAACACGCTCATGACCTCCGGCATCTCGGCGGCCGACGTCTTGAACGCGTTGATCACCGCCCGGCTGAGTGGCCGCACCTGCACCGAGACCATCGCCTGCACGCCGCGGTTGAGCGCGGCGGGGTCGATGTCGGCGTGGTAGCCACGGATCACGCCCCGGCGGGTGAGCGCCCTGACGCGCTCCAGGCATGTCGAGGGTGCGATGCCGAGCTGCCTGGCCAGCTCGCGATTGGACTGCCGCGCATCCGTTTGGAGCAACCGTACGATCGCCGAATCAAGTTCGTCCATGCCCACAGCTTCGCATGGCATTCCGGCCGAACGTTCGATCGAGCTGGGGTAGGGCCGAATGATTGAACTAGTTTCAAGCCTCATGAATGGACATATGGGAGCCGGTCAGGGTACGGCGCTGCTGGTCGGTGCGGTGCTGGGGCCGGGGATGCTGGTGCTGCCGCACCTGGCCGCCGCCGCGGCGGGGCCCGCCTCCGTGCTCGCCTGGGCGGGGATGCTCGCGTTGAGCGTCCCCGTCGCGCTGACCTTCGCCGCGCTCGGCGCGCGCTACCCGGGCGGCGGGGGAGTGGCCGCCGTGGTCGGCCTCGCGTTCGGCCGGCACGCCTCCGCCGTGGCGGGATGGTGGTTCTACGGCGCCGTCCCCATCGGCACGGTCGCGGGCGCGCTGGTCGGCGGCCAGTACGTCGAGGCCACCCTGGGCGTGCCCGGCACCCTGGCCGCCTGCCTGATCCTGGCGGCCGCGTTCGCGGCCAACGCCGCCGGGCTGCGCACCTCGGGACGGCTGCAGATCGCCCTGGTCATGCTGCTCGTCACGCTCCTGGCCACCGCCGTGATCACCGCCGCGCCGCACGCTGACGCGGCCAACTTCACCCCCTTCGCCCCGTACGGCGCCGCGGGCGTGGCCGGCGCGGCCGGGGTGCTCATGTTCGCCTTCGTGGGCTGGGAGGCGGCCAGCCACCTGTCGGCCGAGTTCGCCGACCGGAAGGGCCTGCTCAGGGCCACCGTGGTGGCCCTCGTGGTGATCGGGCTGCTGTACGCGGGCGTCTCCGTCACCTCGGTCGCCGTGCTCGGCGCGGACATGACCGGGGTGCCGCTCACCGCGATGCTGGAGACCGGCCTCGGCCCGGTGGCGCGGCCGGTCACGGGAGTGGTGGCGGTGCTGCTGACGTTCGGGGCGGTCAACACCTACCTGGCCGGGGCGTCCCGGCTGGGGGCGGCGCTGGCCGCGGACAAGGCGCTGCCGGGCTGGTTCGCCAGGGGCGGGCGGCCGGGCGAGACGCCGTACCGGAGCCTCGGGCTGCTGCTCGCGCTCAGCGTGCCCGTGCTGGTGTGGGCGGTGGACCTGGACATGCTGATGCGGGCCACCTCGGCGTGCCTGGCGGCGGTCACGTCGGCGGGGGTGGCCGCGGCGGTGCGGATGTTGCCGGCGGGCCGGCAGCGGGGCACGGCCGTGGTGGGGACCGGGATGTCGCTGCTCGGGCTGGCGTTCTGCGGCGCGTACCTCGTGGTCCCGGCGGTGCTGGGCCTCGTGGCACTTTGCGCGCTGAACGTCAATGCTCGCCGTTCCTACAAAATCGGGCTATAAACGGGCGACAGGGCGCCGTCAGGCGGGCAGTACTCATGGGCACAGACGGCGCAACGTCGGGAGGTGCTATGACCGAGCACGCCAAGTACGCGGAGTCCAGGGAGGTCGGCGAGCAGGCGCGGGAGAAGGAGTGGACGCGCCCGAGCTTCGCCAAGCAGCTCTTCCTCGGTGACTTCCGGCTGGATCTGGTGTATCCGGCGCCCACGTTGCCCGACGAGGCGACCAAGAAGGGGGAGGAGTTCGTCAGGGCCGTACGGCGCTACCTCGACGCGCACGTCGATCCCGCCCTCATCGAACGGACCGCCCAGGTGCCGGACGACGTGGTGAAGGGGCTGGCGGCGCTCGGCGCGTTCGGGATCACGATCAAGGAGGAGTACGGCGGCCTCGGGCTCCCCTACCTGTACTACTGCCGCGCTCTCATGCTCGTCGGCTCGTACTGCCCGGCGCTGGCCACGCTGCTGTCGGCGCACCAGTCGATCGGGGTCCCGCAGCCGCTCAAGCTGTTCGGCACCGAGGAGCAGAAGCGGGAGTTCCTGCCGAGGTGCGCCGCCGGCGAGATCTCCGCGTTCCTCCTGACCGAGCCCGACGTCGGGTCCGACCCGGCCCGGCTGGCCACCACCGCCGTCCGCGACGGCGACGAGTACGTGCTCGACGGCGTCAAGCTGTGGACCACGAACGGCGTCATCGCCGACCTGCTGGTCGTCATGGCCAGGACCGGCAAGAGGATCAGCGCGTTCGTGGTCGAGGCGGACTCGCCGGGCATCACGGTCAAGCGACGCAACGAGTTCATGGGCCTGCGCGGCATCGAGAACGGCGTCACCGAGTTCTCCCAGGTCAGGGTGCCCGCCAAGAACCTCATCGGCAAGGAGGGCGACGGCCTGCGGATCGCGCTCACCACGCTCAACACTGGCCGGCTGTCTTTGCCGGCGACGTGCGCGGGCAACGCCAAGTGGGCCGTCAAGATCGCTCGCGAGTGGGGCAACGAGCGCGTGCAGTGGGGGCGCAAGGTCGGCCAGCACGAGGCCGTGGCTACGAAGGTGGCCTTCATCGCGGCCACCGCGTACGCCGTCGAGGCCGTCTGCGAGCTCACCGGCCGCCTGGCCGACGACCAGCGCAACGACATCAGGATCGAGGCGGCGCTGGCCAAGCTGTACGCCTCCGAGCTGTCGTACCAGGTGCTCGACGAGCTGGTCCAGGTGCGCGGCGGGCGCGGCTACGAGACGGCCGCGTCGCTGGCGGCGAGGGGCGAGCGCGGCGTGCCGGCCGAGCAGATGTTGCGCGACTCCCGGATCAACCGCATCTTCGAGGGCTCCTCCGAGATCATGCGCCTGGCGATCACCAGGGAGGCGGTGGACGCCCACCTGTCGGCCGCCGGCGAGCTGATCAACCCCGACGCCACCCGCCAGGAACGCGCCCAGGCGCTGCGCCGGGCCAGCCGCTTCTACGCCAGGTGGCTGCCCACGCTGGTCGCCGGCACCGGAAACCTGCCCACCGCGTACGCCGACTTCGGCCCGCTGGCCGCGCACCTGCGCTTCGTGGAGCGGACCAGCAGGAAACTGGCCAGGTCCACCTTCTACGGCATGTCCCGCTGGCAGGGCAGGCTGGAGCACAAGCAGTCGTTCCTCGGCCGGATCGTGGACATAGGGGCCGAGCTGTACGCCATGACGGCCGTCTGCCTCAAGGCGGAGGAGGACTCCAGGGACCTGGGGCGCAGGCCGTACGAGCTCGCCGACACCTACTGCCACCAGGCACGACGCCGCGTGGACGCGCTGTTCGACCGGCTCTGGGACAACAGCGACAGCCAGGACGTCCGCCTGGCCGGCTACGTCCTCGAAGGCCGCTACACCTTCGTCGAGGAGGGCATCCTCGACCCGTCGATCGAGGGCCCGTGGATCGGCGCGCCGGAGGGCGGGGAGAACGTCCGGAGGAAGATCCTCTGACGTCCGGTCTAGACCGGTTGTGCGGTCGAAGTGCCGCGAGTGTTGCAAAACCGAGACAAGCCGGTATAGACCGGCTGCTTAACTCAGGCTTACGCTGGCGCAAACGCGAGCGAGCCTGACTCGCGCGCGCCTCATCCCCCAGGGCTGGGTCCGCTGGCTGGTACGGACCAGCCCGGCCCGTCCGACGAGAAGGCGGTATCTCCAGTGAACATCAAGCTTGTGGGCGGCGCCGCTCTCGGCCTTGCCACGATGCTGGTCCTGTCCAGCTGCGGGTCGGGCGGCTCCGGCGGCGGAGGCGACACCCAGGCGTCCAGCGGCGGCCAGGTCACGCTGAAGATGGTCGCCGCCGACTACGGCGACGGCCCCGGCAAGCCGAACTCCGGTGAGACGTTCTGGAAGGGCGTCGTGGACGAGTTCCAGGCGGCCAACCCGAACATCAAGGTCGAGGTCCAGGTCATCAACTGGAACGACATCGACAAGCAGGTCGCCACCATGGTCCAGAACGGCCAGGTGCCCGACATCCTGCAGACCGGCGACTACTCCGGCTTCGTCAAGGACGGCCTGCTCCACAAGGTGGACGAGGTCCTGTCCCCGAACGTCTCCGGCGACATGCTGCAGAAGTTCGCCGAGTTCGGGAAGGTGGACGGCGCCGCGTACGGCATCCCGTTCGTCTCCTCCGCCCGCGCCCTGTTCTACAACAAGGACCTGTTCGAGAAGGCCGGCGTCGCCGAGGCGCCCAAGACGTGGGACGAGCTCAAGGCGGCCGCCGAGAAGCTGAAGGCGGCCGGCGTGACGCAGCCGTTCGGCCTGCCGCTCGGCCAGGAGGAGGCCCAGGCCGAGTCGTTCCTGTGGATGCTGGGCAACGGCGGCGGCTACAAGGACGCCTCCGGCAAGTGGGCGATCAACTCGGCCCAGAACGTGGAGACCTTCACCTACCTGAAGGGCCTGGTCGACGCCGGCCTGACCACCCCGAACCCGGGCACCAAGGACCGCAAGACGGTCTGGGAGGACTTCGGCGCCGGCAAGGTCGGCATGGTCAACGGCGGCCCCATGTCGATCCCGATCTTCGACGCGGCCGGCCTGAAGAACTACGGCGTCGTGCCCATCCCCGGCAAGGCCGGCCCGCTCGACACCACGCTCGGCGTCATGGACTGGATCATGGCGTTCAACAAGAACGGCCACGCCGCCGAGATCAAGAAGTTCTTCGACTTCTTCTACACCGGCAACGCCGCGACGAAGATCTCCGACACGTACAAGCTGCTGCCCGTCACCAACGGCGGCATCCAGAAGCTGTCGAGCGACGAGAAGCTCAAGCCGTTCCTCGACGCCCTGCCCAACGCCAGCTTCTACCCCTTCCAGGACCCCAAGTGGGCCGAGGTGAACCCGGCGATCAAGCAGACCATCGGCGGGGCCGTCAAGGACGACCCGGCCAAGGTCCTCGGTGAGCTGCAGAAGACCGCCGAAGCGGCCGGCTGATCCAGCGGGATTCGGGTACGGCCGGCGCCCACCGGCCGTACCGTCCTGGAAAGGTATGTCATGAGAAGGTTGCGCGCCCTCGAACCCCTCGCCTGGGTCGGGCCCGCCATCGTGCTGATCGCGCTGGTCGTGCTCTGGCCCGTGGTCGAGATGATCAGGTCTTCGTTCCTGGAGATCAGCCGGCTGGGCGTGGTGCGCGGATACAACGGGTTCGCGAACTACGAGAAGCTCTTCGCCGAGCAGGACTTCGCCGACGTCATGGTCCGCAGCGTGATCTGGGTGGTCGCGGTCGTCGCGCTCACCGTGCTGATCTCGCTGGCCCTGGCCCAGCTGTTCAACCAGCGCTTCCCGCTGCGCAAGGTGGCCCGGTGGGCGCTGATCGCGCCGTGGGCCGCCTCGGTGCTGATGACGGCGATCATCTTCAAGTGGATGCTCGACCCCGAGGTCGGCGTGATCAACCAGATCCGGCTGAAGCTCGGGCTGATCGACGCGATGGGCGGGGCCGCCGCCGACCAGCTCGGTGACGCCTCCACCGCCATGCCGTGGCTGGTGTTCGTCGCGGTGTTCGTGTCGGTGCCGTTCACGACGTACGCGCTGCTGGCCGGGCTGGCCACGATCCCGTCCGACGTGTACGAGGCCGCCAGGATGGACGGGGCCGGACGGCTGCGGACGTACTGGTCGATCACCCTGCCGCTGCTGCGCCCCGCGCTCACCGTGGCGGCCCTGATCAACGTCATGAACGTCTTCAACAGCTTCCCCATCATCTGGGCGATGACCCACGGCCAGCCGGGCTACTCGACGGCCACCTCGACGATCCTCATGTACATCCTCAAGGGCTCCGACATCGGCGAATCGGCCGCCATGTCCGTCGTGAACTTCGGCATGGTGATCGTGCTCACCCTGGTCTTCCTCAAGGTGTCGCGGTGGAACAAGGAGGTGGCGTGATGGCCGTCAAGACGATGCCACCGCAGGTCAAGCCGCACCATCACGCCCGTCAGCGGCGCGGTGCCGCCGCGCGCGCGATGCCGAGGCTCAAGACCGTCCTCATCGCCGCCAGCGCGTACGTCATCGCGTTCCTCTTCCTGTTCCCGTACGTGGTCATGCTGCTGACCTCGCTGCGCTCTCAGGACTCGCTGCGCGACGTGACGTTCTGGCCCGAGGAGTGGGTCTGGTCGAACCTGGCCAACTTCTGGGGCAGCGGCCTGGCCGGGAACCTGTGGGTGACGATCAAGGTGGCGGCGGGCTCGACGGTGCTCGTGCTGCTGGTGGCGCTGCCCGCGGCGTACTACTCGGCCCGGCACAACTTCAGGGGCCGCACCGCGTTCCTGATCCTCGTGCTGATCACCCAGATGTTCCAGCCCACGGCCATGGTGGTCGGCATCTACCGCGAGTTCTTCCAGTTCGGGCTGGTGGACTCGATCTGGGCGCTGATCCTGGTCAACGGCGGGTTCAACCTGGCGTTCGCGGTGTGGATCCTGAACGCGTACTTCTCGTCGATCCCGCGCGAGCTGGAGGAGGCGGCGTTCATCGACGGGAACGGGCGCTTCGGCGCGCTGTTCCGGATCACGCTGCCGCTGGCCATGCCCGGCGTCATCACCGCACTGATCTTCACGTTCATCGCCGCCTGGAACGAGTTCGTGGTCGCGCTGACCCTGACCACGACGACGGAGAACCAGCCGCTCCCGGTGGCACTCAACTCGTTCATCGGGCAGTACCAGGTGGACTGGCAGAACCTGTTCGCCGGTTCGGTGATCGCCACCATCCCGGTGATCATCCTGTTCGCCCTGATCGAGCGGAAGGTGGTCGGCGGCCTGACCGCCGGCTCCATCAAGTAGCCCGCCCGGGGCCGCCCCGCCAACCCTTGGGGCGGCCCCGGGCGCGTTACCGCTGCTTCGGGACCCGGGCCACGCAGAACACGGTCTGGCCGAACGGCGGCCGGACGAACCGCTCGATGAGCCGCGTCAGCGGCACCACCGTACGGTCGTAGATCTTGACCAGCCTCGGGTCCGGGTAGCCCACGCCGCCCCTGCGCACGGCCGCCCACCAGGCGATGCCGCCCAGGAAGTTGATCGGCTTGAGCACCTCGACGTCGAGCCCGGCCTTGGCCACCGCGGTGCCCAGCGTCTTGGGCGTGTAGCGCTGGACGTGACCCACCTTGCGGTCGAAGTCCCCATAAAGCTGCATGTAGCCGGGCACCCAGATGATGATCCGCCCGCCCGGCAGCGTGACGCGCGCCAGCGAGCGCAGGGCCTCGGCGTCGTCCTCGATGTGCTCCAGGACGTTCATCATGACGACGGTGTCGACCTTGTCCTCGAGCGGGATGTTCGTCGGCAGCCCGAACTGCAGGACGCTGATGTCGTCGCGGTCGGCGAAGCGCTTCTCCAGCTGCTCGACGCAGTAGGGGTCGAAGTCGCTCACGACCAGCCGGTCGAGGCGCGGCAGGAACTGCTCGGCGAAGTGGCCCAGCCCCGAGCCGATCTCCAGCATCGAGCGGCCGACATGCGGGGCGACCATGTCGAACTCGTACTGCCGGTAGTTCTTGGCCTCGTCCCCACCCAGGTGGTTCTCCAGGGCCTCGTCACCGGCCGCCGGTTGCACTACACGGTCATACCCAGAAGACATAATCCCGTTCCTTCAAGGGGCTCATGGATTGCCCGAGTCTAATGCCCCGGCCGGTCATGAAGATGACACGATCAGCGAAACACCCTTCCCCGGAAAGCCCCGGATGGGATGGAATCTGACTCGTCATGGACGACGACGAGGCGATCGGCCGCTCGCTCGACGGTGACCTGGCCGCCTACGAGGTGCTGGTCGCCCGCTACAGCGCGCTCGCCCACCGTACCGCCGCCATGCTGGGGGCGGGGAACGAGGCCGAGGACGTGGTGCAGGAGGCGTTCGTCAAGGCCTTCCGCCACCTGTCGAGCTTTCGCCGCGAATCGTCCTTCCGGCCGTGGCTGCTGCGCATCGTCGCCAACGAGACCCACAACCTGACCCGGTCGCGGGGGCGCAGGTCCGAGCTCACGCTGCGCCTGGGCGCCATCGCCGACACGCGGGCCCCGGACGACCCGGAGGGCGCCGCCGTCGCCACCGACCGGCGCTCGCGCCTGCTGGCGGCCGTACGCGGGCTGCCCGAGCGGGAACGCCAGGCGGTCGTCTGCCGGTACTTCTTACAACTGAGCGAAGCGGAAACCGCGCAGGTGCTCGACTGGCCCGTCGGGACCGTCAAGTCCAGCACCCATCGGGGGCTGGCCCGGCTGAGGGAGGAGGTGGGCAATGAACTCGCGTGAGCCCTTCGACGACCTCGAGGCCGAACTCCTGGCACTCGGCGACCTCCTCGACGTCCCCACCCCACCCCCTGCCGACGTCGCCGCCACCGTCCGCGCCCGCCTCGAAGCCGCCGCCCCCGATCCGGCCCCGGATCCAGCGCATTACCCGACGCCCGATCCGAGTCCCGATCCGAGTCCCGATCCGGCGCACGGTCCGGTCACCGGGCCCGTTCGCCCGCCCTCGCGCCGCGACTCCCGGGCGCCGGGAAGGCGGGACGGGCGGCGGCGCCGGACCCGGTGGGCGATCGTGGCGGCCGTGGTCGTGGCCGTGGTCACCGTGACGGCCGCCACCCCCCAGGGCCGCGCCGCCGTGGCGCAGATCCTGCGGTTCGCCGGGGTCGAGCTCAGGATCGGCGACGAGGCACCCCCGCCGATCACCACCCCGACCCCCATCCCGGGCGAGCACCCCGTGACGCTGGACGACCTGCCGAACGAGGTGAGGTTCCAGGTGCGGATCCCGTCCGCCTTGGGCGACCCGCAACGCGTCACGGTCGCCGACCGCGGCCGGGTGGTGTCGATGTTCTGGCCGGGCGGCATCAGGCTCGACCAGTTCGACGGCGCCGTACGGCCGTTCTTCTTCAAGAAGCTCGGCCCGCCCTTCCCCGGCCACACGCTGGTGAACGGCGACGACGCCTGGTGGATCCCGGGGGCGCACCCGCTCGGCTACATCCCCCGCCAGGACGGTACGGAGGTCCCCCTGCGCCAGGCCGCCCCCACGCTCATCTGGCAGCAGGACACGCTCAACTACCGCCTGGAAGGCGCGGGCTCCGTGCGGGAGGCCGTCCGGGTGGCCGAGTCACTCCGGTGAGCTCGTGAGCCAGTCGTCCACGCCCTTGAGCAGATCCTTCCGCACCGACTCCGGGGCCGTGGACGACCGTACGGACTGCCGGGCCAGCTCGGCCACCTCCGCGTCGCTGAACCCGTAGCACTCCCGGGCCAGCTCGTACTGCCGCAGCAGCCGGGTGCCGAACAACAACGGGTCGTCGGCCCCCAGCGCGATCGGCACCCCCGCGTCGAACAACCTGCGCACCGGCACGTCGGCCGCCCGCTCGGCCACCCCCAGGCCCACGTTCGAGGTGGGACAGATCTCGCAGCAGACCTGCCGGTCGGCCAGCCGCTGCATCAGCCAGGCGTCCTCCGCCGCGCGCACCCCGTGCCCCACCCGGTCGGCCCCCAGGTCGTCCACGCACTGCGCCACGCTGCGCGGGCCCAGCAGCTCGCCCCCGTGCGGCACGGACAGCAGCCCGCCCCGCTTGGCGATCCGGAAGGCCCGCTCGAAGTCCCTGGCCGCGCCGCGCCGCTCGTCGTTGGACAGCCCGAAGCCGACCACGCCCTTGCCGGCGTACTGGGTGGCGAGCCTGGCCAGCGTGTTCGCGTCGAGCGGATGGCGGGTCCTGTTGGCCGCCACGACCACGGCGATGCCGACCCCGGCGTGCCGGGCGGCCTGGTCCACCGCGTCGAGGACCAGCTCCAGCGTGGCCGTCAGCCCGCCGAAGCGCTGCGCGTACCCCGAGGGGTCCACCTGGATCTCCAGCCACCGCGACCCGGCCGCGACCTCGTCCTCCGCGGTCTCGCGCATGAGCCGGTAGACGTATTCGGGGCGGGTCAGCACGGACCTGGCGATGTCGTACAGCCGCTGGAACCTGAACCAGCCACGCTCGTCGGTGGCCCGCAACTTGGGCGGCCAGTCCTCTTCCAGCGCGTCGGGCAGGTGCAGCCCTTGTTCCCTGGCCAGCTCGATCAGTGTCGCGTGCCGCATCGAGCCGGTGAAGTGCAGGTGAAGATGGGCCTTGGGAAGCGCGTGTAGAGGCCGTGGCATTCGCATATCTTGCCACTCAACCTCCGGGCGGGTTCGCGCGTCGTCGACGCGGCAGTCCGTGACAAGATCGCGGAAGGCGTCCGTCCGGCCGAGTAGAACTCGCGGTACGGACGAGGCCGGATGGGGGATCAAGGATGCATGATCCCTGAGGGGTACGAGATCGGCCAGGGATGGCGCGCGGCGCTCGCGGGGCTCGCGTTCGGATTGACGGCCCTCATCATCTACGCGCTCTTCTCATCCGGGTTCGGGCGTCCGCCGCGCCACACGGGGGCGGCGCCCCCGCCCGTGCCGGTCGCGAGCCCGCCGGCCGTCGCCGTGGCCGCCGTCGCCACGCTCGCGGTGATCTCCGACGACCTCTGGCTCACGTACCTGCCCGACGGCCTCGACCGCGGCGGCGGGGGAGCCATCGAGCGGCGCCCCGGGGTCGAGGGCGGCTGGGCCTGGTTCGGCTCGGCGGACAGATTTGTCGAAGCCCAGGTGGAGCACGGTACGGTGGCCGCTGACTGGGACGGCTACCGCAAGCGGGCCACCCTGCTGAACGCCCGCGCCACCACCGTGCGCGGCAGGCCCGCCGTGGTCGGGAGACATCCGGGCGGCGGAAGGGCGATCGTCTGGCTCGAACGCGCCGGGACCGGCGCGTGGATCAGGGTCAGCGATTCGCTCGGCGGGGAACTCGTGGCAATTGCCGCCTCCGTCAAGAATCGTGTAGGAGACTGAGAGCCTTTTCCCTGGTTATCCGCACATGTCAAGGGGAGGGTCGATGCGGCGGCTGGCAGCGGTGCTCCTCGTGTGCACGCTCACGGCGTGCGGCGGTGGTGGCGAAGCCCTGCCGTCCACGGCCACCCCGCCGCCCAAACCGGTCGTCACCCGCAAGAGCACGGCCCCGCTGTCCTGCGGCGGCACCAAGGTGCTGGTGCCGGCCACGCTGCCCGGCCTCGACCGCGAGGGTTCGTTCGCCCGGCTCGACTCGCTCCGGCGGCCGCTCAAGGTCAGGGGACGGATCTGGGGCGACAACGACGAGCGCCTGTACGTGGGCGTGGTGTGCGGCGTGCGCACGGCCGACCAGTTCGTCACGCTGGTGGCCAGGTCGACGCTGACCGTGTACGAGGGCAAGCCGGCGCTGCACTGGACCACGCGTACGGGCGTGCGCAACTTCATGTGGCTGGAGCGGCCGGGCACCGCCGTCTACGTCGCCGCGACCCCCGGCCTCACCACCGAGATCAGGCAGATCGCGGACGGCATCACCTTGGGCTGAGCCCTGACCCCGCTGTCAGCGGGCCTCGGAGAGCAGCTTGCCCAGCCGGCTCACGCCCTCCGCCAGGTCCTCGTCACCCAGCGCGTAGGACAGCCGGAAGTAGCCCGGCGTACCGAATGCCTCGCCCGGCACCACCGCGACCTCGGCCTCCTCCAGGATCAGCTCCGCCAGCTCACCGGACGACTGAGGCCGCCTGCCGCGCAGCTCCTTGCCGATCAGCTCCTTGACCGTCGGGTACGCGTAGAACGCCCCCTTCGGCTCGGGGCAGAACACGCCCGGGATCTCGTTGAGCATCCGGACCATCGTCTGCCTGCGCCGGTCGAACGCCGTGCGCATCTCCGCCACCGCCGACAGGTCGCCGGACACCGCCGCCAGCGCCGCCATCTGGGCCACGTTGGAGACGTTGGAGGTGGCGTGGGACTGCAGGTTGGTCGCGGCCTTCACCACGTCGGCCGGGCCGATCAGCCAGCCCACGCGCCAGCCGGTCATCGCGTAGGTCTTGGCCACGCCGTTGAGGATGACGACCCGGTCGCCCAGCTCGGGGACGGCCGTGGCGATGCTGGTGAACTCGGCGCCGGCGTACACCAGGTGCTCGTAGATCTCGTCGGTGACCACCCAGAGGCCGTGCTCGGCCGCCCAGCGGCCGATCGCCACCGTCTCGTCACGGGAGTAGACGGCGCCCGTCGGGTTGGACGGCGAGACGAACAGCAGCACCTTCGTCCGCTCGGTGCGCGCGGCCTCGAGCTGCTCGACGCTCGCCAGGTAGCCGGTGGACTCGTCGGTCACGACGTCGACCTGCACGCCGCCGGCCAGCTTGATCGCCTCGGGGTAGGTCGTCCAGTAGGGGGCCACGACCAGGACCTCGTCGCCCGGGTCGAGCAGCGTCGCGAACGCCTCGTAGACCGCCTGCTTGCCGCCGTTGGTGACCAGCACCTGCGACGCCTCGGCCGCGTAGCCGGAGTCGCGCCGGGTCTTGGCCGCGATCGCCTGCTTGAGCTCGGGGAGACCGCCGGCCGGCGTGTACTTGTGGAAGCGGGGGTCGCGGGCGGCCTCGATCGCGGCCTCGACGATGTAGCCCGGCGTCGGGAAGTCGGGCTCTCCCGCGCCGAAGCCGATGACGGGGCGTCCGGCCGCCTTCATCGCCTTCGCCTTGGCGTCCACGGCGAGCGTGGCGGACTCGGAAATCGCGGAAATTCTGGCGGAGATGCGGGGTCGAGTGGACATGTGTCCATGCTCCCATGTGACTCCCACGCGGTCATGACCTGGGCGATCAGGTTTTGGTTCGACGTACCGGGCAATCCCCCGTATGCTTTCGCCTGGTCCTTCCGCCGCATGTCGGCGAGCGGTTCGGTCCAGGCAGTGAGTCGATCAGGGTAGTCTGGTCAACGACATAGGGCACTGGCGCAATTGGTAGCGCACCGGTCTCCAAAACCGGCGGTTGGGGGTTCGAGTCCCTCGTGCCCTGCGAGTGCGGTCCGCGCAATACTAGGCGTGTAAGCGCGCCGCAAGACTGCGTTGGATACGACGGATCAGGTGAGGACTGTGGCGATCGACACGCGCGGCGAGACCGCAGACAAGCCTAGTGGCGAGAAGAAGACGCGTACGTCTCCTGCCCTCTTCTACCGGCAGGTCGTCAACGAGCTTCGTAAGGTCATCTGGCCGACACGCAAGGATCTCATCACCTACACCACGGTCGTTCTGATATTCGTTCTGATCATGGTTGCTATCGTGTACGGGCTCGACAGTGCCCTGGGATGGGTGGTTCTCCGCGTCTTCGGCGGATCCTGACCGAGACACCGCCGGGATCGCCTGACGGAGTCGCCATTCGATACCACGAAAGAGGAAGAGTCACCGTGTCCGAGTCTTCAGTTCCGGCGGACGAGTCCCGCGACGAGTGGGGCGACGAGCTGGAAGAGGCCACTGAGGAGTCCGCCGAGGCGGCTCTCGAGGAGGCCGAGGTCGAGGAGAGCGACGAGGTGGCCGATGTCGAGGCCGCTGCCGTCGAGGACGGTTCGGTTCTTCCCGACGTCGACCCCGTCGAGGAGTTCAAGAGCTCGCTGCGCGGCCTTCCCGGCGAGTGGTACGTCATCCACTCCTACGCCGGTTACGAGAACCGCGTGAAGTCCAACATCGAGAGCCGCAACGTGTCGCTCAACATGGAGGACTACATCTACCAGGTCGAGGTGCCGACGCACACCGTCCAGGAGTTCAAGAGCGGCAAGAAGGTGCCGGTCAAGGAGCGTGTGCTGCCCGGCTACGTGCTGGTGCGCATGGAGCTGACCGACGAGTCCTGGGCCGCCGTGCGCAACACGCCCGGCGTGACCGGCTTCGTGGGCCTGTCCAACAAGCCGAGCCCGCTCAGCCTCGACGAGGTCGCCAAGCTGCTGGCGCCGGAGCCGACCGAGGAGACCAAGAAGGCCACGGCCAAGACGGCCACCGGCCCGACGGTCGAGTTCGAGATCGGCGAGTCCGTCACGGTCATGGACGGCCCGTTCGCCACGCTGCCCGCCTCGGTGAGCGAGATCAGCCCCGAGTCGCAGAAGCTCAAGGTGCTCGTGTCGATCTTCGGCCGCGAGACTCCGGTGGAGCTCTCGTTCAACCAGGTCTCGAAGATCTAAGACGATCACATACACTTAGACGTTCGGCTGGCCGCCTTGCGCGAAGGGCGGCCTTCCGACATGTCAGGGCCGCATCCGCGGACCTGACGGCACCGCAATCAGGACCCGGAGAAGGACAAATGCCTCCGAAGAAGAAAATCGCCGCCCTGGTGAAGGTCCAGCTTCCCGCTGGCCAGGCCACTCCGGCGCCGCCGGTGGGTACCGCCCTCGGTCCCCACGGCGTCAACATCATGGACTTCGTCAAGCAGTACAACGCTGCGACGGAGTCCCAGCGGGGCAACATCATCCCCGTTGAGATCACCATTTTCGAAGACCGCAGCTTCACCTTCATCACGAAGACGCCGCCGGCGCCCGAGCTGATCAAGAAGGCCCTGGGTCTCGACAAGGGCAGTGCGGTCCCGCACCGCGACAAGGTGGGCAAGCTCAGCCGCGAGCAGCTGCGCAGCATCGCCGAGACGAAGATGCCCGACCTCAACGCCAACGACATCGAGGCGGCCGAGAAGATCATCGCCGGCACCGCCCGGTCGATGGGCATCACCGTCGCCGAGTAAGACCTTTCCCAGAAGTCGTGGGAGGGCCGTCCTCGAGACGGGCCCGCACACCACAAGGAGTCAAGAAATGCAGCGCAGCAAGGCGCACAAAGACGCCGCCGCCAAAGTAGACCGCGACAAGCTCTACACGCCCGTCGAGGCGGCGAAGCTGGCCAAGGAGACGTCGACCACCAAGTTCGACGCCACCGTGGAGGTCGCCCTCCGGCTCGGCGTCGACCCTCGCAAGGCCGACCAGATCGTGCGCGGCACGGTCAACCTCCCGCACGGCACCGGTAAGACCGCCCGGGTCCTGGTCTTCGCGACCGGTGACCGTGCCGAGGCGGCCCGCGAGGCGGGCGCCGACATCGTCGGCGCCGACGAGCTGATCGACGAGATCGCCAAGGGCAACCGGCTCAACGAGTTCGACGCCGTGGTGGCCACGCCCGACCTGATGGGCAAGGTCGGCCGGCTCGGCCGCGTGCTCGGTCCCCGTGGCCTCATGCCCAACCCGAAGACCGGCACCGTGACGCCCGACGTCGCCAAGGCCGTGACGGAGATCAAGGGCGGCAAGATCGAGTTCCGTACGGACCGGCAGGCCAACCTGCACTTCATCATCGGCAAGACGTCGTTCGGCGAGCGCCAGCTCATCGAGAACTACGCCGCCGCCCTGGACGAGGTGCTGCGTCTCAAGCCGTCGGCCGCCAAGGGCCGCTACCTGAAGAAGGTCACCTTCTCCACGACGATGGGCCCGGGCGTCCCGGTCGACCCCAACGTCACCCGCGGCCTCACGGCCGAGCTGGAGGGCTGAGCTTCCTCGGAAGCCTTCCGCGCCCCTGCCCGTTCACCGGGCAGGGGCGCTTTGGCTTTCCGGTACGTCTCCACCTGCTCCATGCGCCCCACCTGCCTCCACGATTTCCGCGCGCGCCTGCGGGTCGCGTGGGTGTCCCGGTCGTTGGGGGCGGGTAACGCATTGTCCGCGTGCTCAGCGTGTGCCTGAGCGCCCGTGTGGCCGTCACCCGGTGCCGCCCATTCGCCGGCCTGCCCAGGCCTCTGCCGCGCCCTCAGGGCCGCCCAGCCACGCGTCCGCCGCGCCTGCGGTGCCCGCGTTAGCCCGGCCGCTCGTCCCGCCCACGGGTGTGGCGTCGGAGACCGTCCCAGCCTGCCGGTCCGTCGTACCGCGCCGCGGTCGCGCGTCCGCTGGATCGGGAACCGCGTGCCGACCGCCGTACCGGACCGCATGGCGACACGCATGCTGCCCCCACCAGCCTTGGACCGAACCCCACCCCGAGCCGGTTCGGGGCCTTGGTTGGGGGCAGGGACAGGGGGCAGCGCCGATGGTTGTGTGGGAATTGTGCATGGGGTGTGAGGGTTAACCCTGGGTTTTCCCCTATTTATGAGGGGAAGACGCCACAGCGCGGATACCTAAAAGTAGGGTCAAGACATGCTGAAGCGCACGATAAGTATGGCCGCGGCCGGTGCCGCGCTCGTTGTGGCGGCGGTCGCCGGTTGCGGATCGAACGCCCAGCCCATCCAGGTCAACCTGGCCGCCTCCGAAGTACTCGCGCAGGCCGCGCAGAAGACCGCGGAGGTCACCAGCTACACGGTGGACGCCGTGGTGAACGTGACGCACCCGCAAGAGGGCGCCGGCAAGGTGCAGGGTCGCATGCTTTACCAGAGCAAGCCCCAGCTCGCCGCCGACGTCACGCTCGACACCGTCGACATGGGCGGGCGCAGCCTGCCGGGTGGCGTACGTGCCGTGCTGCAGGGCGACACCGTCTACGTGAAGGTGGAGGCCCTCAAGGAGCTCATGGGCGCCACCAAGCCGTGGATGAAGTTCACGCTGAGCGAGATGGGCGACTCCGCGCAGGTGGACCAGTACCTCGGCCAGATCCAGCAGTTCGATCTCGGCAACATGACCAAGCTGGTCACGGCCTCGCAGGACGTGAAGTCCGTCGGCAACGAGAGTGTCAACGGCGAGGACACGACTCACTACAGCGGCACCTTCCCCGTGGAGGCGGCCGTGCAGCAGTTGCCCGCCGACAAGCAGGAGCAGGCGCGCCAGGGCCTGGCTGAGCTGAAGGACGTCAAGTTCGACATCTGGGTGGCCGCCGACGGGCTGCCGCGCAAGCTCGCGCTGAACGGCTCCAAGGAGGGCGCCACGCTCGACGCCACCCTGTTCTTCAAGGACTTCAACGAGGCCGTCAACATCCAGGCCCCGCCCGCTGACCAGGTGGGAGAGCTGCCCAAGGGCACGACCAACTGAGAACGATTTGGAAACTCGGCGGCCAGGACGTAGTCTGGTGGTTGCCAAAGACCGCCGGTCGTCGTCAGGTGCCTCAAAGCCTGGCGACCGAAGGTTCCACGTCAAGTGGACGGCCCGCGCAGGTGTGATGCGAGTTTCCCACATGGTTTGATCCGTGTGTGCGAGCCCCGTGCGCCCTGCGCTCGGGGCTGTTCTCATTTCTGGGGCCCTTCGCCGGTGGCACATCTGGAAGGAGGCCCATGGCGAGGGCGGATAAGGCGACAGCGGTTGCCGAGCTCAAGCGTGAGTTCGAAGGCAGCGCCGCCGCCGTTCTGACCGAGTACCGCGGTCTCACCGTTGCTCAGCTCAAGGAGCTGCGCGTCTCTCTCGGTGGGAATGCGAAGTTCGCCGTGGCGAAGAACACCCTGACCAAGATCGCGGCCAACGAGGCCGGTCTTGCGGGCCTCGACAGCCTGCTCGCCGGTCCGACCGCGATCGCCTTCGTCAACGGAGACGTTGTCGAGGCGGCCAAGGGTCTGCGTGACTTCGCCAAGGCCAATCCCCTTCTGGTGATCAAGGGCGGCGTCCTCGACGGCAAGACGCTCGACGCCTCCGAGATCACCAAGCTCGCCGACCTCGAGTCCCGCGAGGTCCTCCTCGCGAAGCTTGCCGGTGCCATGAAGGCGAAGCAGAGCGCTGCCGCAGCGATGTTCGCCGCTCTGCCCACGCAGATGGCTCAGCTGGCCGACGCCCTGCGCGCCAAGCGCGACGAGGCTGGCGAGTAACACGGGGGTTGCCGCAACTACCGCGGTCCCGTTCCTAGTTTTCAGCAAGTCCTAAACGTAAGGAAACCATCATGGCGAAGCTCAGCACCGACGAGCTGCTCGACGCGTTCAAGGAGATGACCCTCCTCGAGCTGTCCGAGTTCGTGAAGCAGTTCGAAGAGGTCTTCGACGTCAAGGCCGCCGCCCCCGTCGCGGTTGCCGCCGCCCCCGCCGCCGCTGGTGGTGGCGAGGCCGCCGCCGTTGAGGAGCAGGACGAGTTCGACGTCATCCTCGAGGCCGCCGGCGACAAGAAGATCCAGGTCATCAAGGAGATCCGCGCCCTCACGTCCCTGGGCCTCAAGGAGGCCAAGGACCTGGTGGACGGCGCTCCCAAGCCGGTCTTCGACGGCAAGGTCAACAAGGAGCAGGCGGAGAAGGCCAAGGCTGCCCTCGAGGGCGCCGGCGCCACCGTGACCGTGAAGTAACTTCCCCTTCGCTTCACGCAAGAGCTCTTCGGAAAGAGGCGGATACACCCTGGTGCCGGGTGTGCCCGCCTCTTTTCGCGTTCCGGGGCCGTGGGCGGCCGAGCGCCGGTGCCGGTGGCTCGGAGGTTTCTCACGCTCGTCTCATCGGGTCGCCAATCGGCGTGCCCAGCGGACCGATCCCGTACGCGCCGCGCTGTGGGTGTGGGGGAGCCGGTTGGTCGTGAGGGGGCTGGTCTTCGGCCTGATGCGGGGGATCTACCACGCCTACTACACCGTGGCCCTGGCCCCGGCCATCGCGGCGCTGGTGGGCATGGGCGCGGCGGTGCTCCGGGAGCGGCGGGCGGCACAGGCTGTCGGCCGTGGTCGTGGCGGTCACGGCCGTGTGGTTCCTGCGCGTTGCTGTCGCGCAGCGCCGACTGGAACCCGTGGCTGGGTGCGGCCGTGCTGGTGGCGGGGCTGGGGGCCGCCCCGGCGATGCTCTTCACCCGGCGGGTGCCCGCCGTGGTGGCGGTCGCCCTGGTCGCGTGCCTGGCGGGACCGGTGGCGTACGCCCTGGACACGGCGGGGACGCCGCACACGGGGGCCATCCCGACTGCCGGGCCCTCCACCGGTGGGGGTTCGGGAGGCTGTCCGGTGGAGGGTTCCAGCGCCCGGGCGGCGGCGGGCAGCCCGGGACAGGCGGTCCGCACCGGGATGGGAGGCGGGGGGCGGAGCGCGGGCGGCAGCGACGACGCGGCCGAGATCGCGGCCTGGGTGCAGGAGACGTTCACCGCCACCACGGTCGGCGGCACCACGGTCTTCGATCTCACCCGGTCCTGAGCGGGGCACTCCTCGGGAAGCGGGACAATCGCCGAATGATCGACTCCACCCCCCACGCCGTCCGCTTATGGATCGCCCCCCGGTCCGCGCGGTTATTCGCCATCGTCGTCGACCTCCTCGTGTGCGGGCTGCTCGCGTGGCCCATCGAGCAGGCGGTGGAGGCGGTGACGAAAGACGCGGACGACCTGGTCTTCCTGATCCTCAACTTCCTCTACTTCTGGCTGCTGCACGCGCGCTACGGGCAGACGATCGGCAAACGGCTGTTCAGGATCATGGTGGTCGCGCCGGCCACGGGACGACCGCCGTCGCTGCGGGCGTCCGCCATCCGTGCCGGCTTCTTCGTCTTCGTCCCGATGATCCCGGTGGTGGGCTGGTTCGTCGGGCTGCTCGACGGCCAGCACCTGTTCTGGGACCACAAGAGGCGGTGTTACCACGACCTCTGCGCGAACACCGTCGTCGTGAACGTGCCCGAGAAGCCGCGCGCCTAGCCCGCCCGCACCTCGGCGACGGCGCTGGTGTCCATGTAGTCCCGGTTGTGGATGATCCGGCCGTCTCTGATCCGGAGCACGGCGAGGCTGGGGACAGTGATCCGCCGGTCGCCGACCGCGACGATCGTGTCCTGCTCCACCACCACGACCTCGGGGTCCTCCGTCCGGTGCAGCGCCAGCCGGCGTACCTCCTCGACCTCGAACGGGGTCGCGCCCCACATCTTGCGGTACCCCGCGCGGACCTCCTCCTTCCCCTGGTACGCAGGCAGCCCCCCGAACGGGAACTCGTGCAGCCCGTCCTCCGCGTAGAGCTCGGCCAGCTCGTCGGGCGACTTGTGGACCATGGCCGCGTGGTAGCCCGAGACGATCTCTTCGATGGACATGAAACGTCCCCTCATTTCACTCAACGAGTGTTGACTCAACGAGCGTAGAGCGAAACCGGCGAGTCGGTCAACGCATGTAGAGTCGGCTCGTGGCTGACAAGGTGCTTCCGCGGGCCGAGAGGCGGCGCAGGACCGAGGGGAGGATCCTCGACGCGGCCAGGTCGCTCTTCGCCGACGTGGGATACGAGCGCGCCACCATCAGGGGCATCGCCAAGGCGGCCGGGGTCGACCCGGCCCTCGTGATGCAGTACTTCGGGAGCAAGCAGGAGCTGTTCCAGCAGGCCGTACGCGTGACGCTGCCCTCCGGCGGGGAGCTGGACCCGGACGAGGTGGTCGAGCACCTGCTCGGCACGCTCACCGTGAAGATGGGCGAGCTGCCGCAGAGCTCGCTGGCCATGATGCGCTCGATGCTCACCCACCCGGAGGCCGCGACGTCGGCCCGGCTGGTGCTGGGCAAGCAGATCGACCGGCTCGCCGAGACGCTGCCCGGCGACGACGCGCGGTTGCGCGCGGCGCTGATGACGCTGGTCATGCTCGGCGTGACCGTGGGCCACCAGCTCCTGGAGCTCGACGAGCTCCGCGGGGTGCCGCAGGAGGAGCTCGCCCGCCTGCTCCGCCCCAGCCTCCGCGCCCTTACTGGACAGGAAGTCTCATAACCGCCCGGTAACAAGGTCCGGGATCCGGTTCCCATTCGCCGGTACGTCGTTACGGTGAGGGCAATGTCGAAGTAAAGTTTGCGGCACGTTATCCCCTGAGTACTCCCTGCGATCGGGAAGGTGGCCAGTGGGCGTCGAAGTCGTGGTCGACGGGTTGACCAAGTCGTTCGGTCGGCAGGTCATCTGGGAGGACGTCTCGCTCACGCTCCCCGCGGGCGAGATCTCGGTGCTGCTCGGCCCCTCGGGCACCGGCAAGTCGGTCTTCCTCAAGACCCTGGTGGGCCTGCTCAGGCCCGACCGCGGGCACATCTGGATCGACGGCTACGACCTGGCCAACTGCAGCGAGAGCAAGCTCTACGACCTGCGCCGCCTCTTCGGCGTGCTGTTCCAGGACGGCGCCCTGTTCGGCTCGCTCAACCTGTTCGACAACATCGCCTTCCCGCTGCGCGAGCACACCAGGAAGAGCGAGACCCAGATCCGCCAGATCGTCATGGAGAAGATGGAGCTCGTCGGCTTGCTGGGCGCCGAGACCAAGCTGCCGGGGGAGATCTCCGGCGGCATGCGCAAGCGGGCCGGGCTGGCCAGGGCGCTGGTGCTGGACCCGGAGATCATCCTGTTCGACGAGCCCGACTCCGGTCTCGACCCGGTCCGCACCGCGCTGCTCAACCAGCTCATCGTCGATCTCAACACCGAGATCGAGGCGACGTTCCTGATCGTGACGCACGACATCAACACCGCCCGCACGGTGCCCGACAGCATCGGGATGTTGTTCCGGCGGGAGCTGGTGATGTTCGGCCCGCGCGAGATGTTGCTGTCGAGCGACGAGCCGGCGGTGCGGCAGTTCCTGAACGCCAGGAAACACGGCCCCATCGGCATGTCGGAGGAGAAGGACGTCTCCGAGCTGGAGGCCGAGGCGCAGATGGGGCACGACCCCGGGGCGCTGCCGCCGATCCCGCCGCAGCTCATGCCGACCGGCAACCGGATGCGCCGCACCCAGCAGCCGCCGGGCACCTGGCTGGCGGCCAACGGGGTGATCCCGCCGCAGGGGTCCTTCGTGGACGAGCGCGGCCGCAACTGGCTGGAGGAATATCCCCGCCTGGTCAACGCCCACCTCCACGGCATCGCCTAGCAGCCGGTGGAAGCGGGCCGGGCCCCTCTCGCGCGCCACTGGCCGAGCTGGAGAAGGCGTCCGGAGCCAACGGGGTGCGGCCGGCCGAGGTGAGCGGCGCGCTGCTCGGAAAGGCCGAGGAGGTGCTTCCCGAGACCGTGGCGGTCTGAGTCAGGGGAAGGCCGTGCTGGGCGCTCAGCGGGCCTCTGAGGGCCATCTGAAGGCATTTGCGGGAGATCTGGCTGCCTTGACCGATTCCTTCCGGAAGGGTTCCCGCGGCCTGTCGGACGTCCTCGCCCGCACCCGCGACCGCAACCGGCCGCCGCGGGTACGAGCGCGTACGCAGGCGCCACCCGCAGGACGTGACCCCCGGCCTGCTGCGGGGAGCCTCGCGACGGCGGGACCGGAGTGAGTGCGGCCCGCAACCGCGCCGCCTGCCCAACCGGCTCCGTCGAATCGCGGACTTCGGGAGTGGGTGTCGCGTTATGATCCGGCAGCGACCAGCCGGGAGAGGGGTGAGCAGACGTGGCAGTACTCGCTGTTCGGCCCGCTCGCATCCTGATCGCGGCGCTCAGCGGGGTGCTGGCGGCGCTCGTCGGCACCGGCACGTGGATCGCCGCGCAGGCGCGCGACGAGCAGGGCAGGGCAGGCGACAAGCAGGCCGCGCTCCTGGCCGCGGGGACCCACGCGAAGAACCTGGTCTCGCTCGACTACCGGACCGTCGACACCGATCTGCGGCGCATCCTCGACACCTCCACCGGGGTGGCGAAGACCGAGTACACGACCAACGCCGGCAAGCTCAAGTCCACCACCGTCGAGAACAAGGTCGTCCAGCACGGCGTGCTGCGCGCGACAGGGCTGGTCTCGATGACGGGGACCTCGGCGAAGGTGCTGGTCGTGGCCGATGTGGAGATCCGCTGGGACGGCTCCAAGAGCCCGCCCGAGGACCGCTACTACCGATGGCAGATGGACGTGAGCAAGGTCGGCGGTCTCTGGCTGGTGTCGAAGGTGGTGCAGGTGCAGTGAGGATCTTCACGATCGCGCTGCTCGGCATCCTCGTCGTGGTGGCGGGGGTGCTGGTGCCGACCATGTGGTTCAACCTGCGGGACCTGCGCGACGCCGACGCGGCCGGGGCGGAGGCCGTGGCCGCGGCCAAGAAGGTCGCGCCCGACCTGCTCTCGTACGACTACCGGACGGTCGAGGAGGATCTGGCACGGGCCGCGACGTTCACCACGGGAGAGCTGACCAAGCACTACAAGGAGCTGAGCACGACCCTGGCGTCGAGAGCCAGGGAGCAGAAGATCGTGCAGACCGTGTCCATCGCGGGGGCCGGGGTCGAGCGCGCCGAGCCCGACCGGGTAGAGGTTCTGCTCTTCGTGAACACTGGTACGGTCAAGGAGATCCCCGGTAAAGAAGGGTTGAGGAACGAGTTCTCCTACAACCGGGCCAGGTTCGTCATGGTGCGGCAAGACTCGCGCTGGCTGGTGGCGGCCCTGTCCACTCTCCTGGGGACCGCCGGGGGGCCCTGAGATCACGGGCGTGCCGCTTCCTTCAATTGTTACCAAAAATCAGGTTTAGCGAAGCCTTTGATAGGGGTAACCCAGTCACAGCTACACCGGTTGTCGGCATGGGTTCGCCCCCCGGTGTGACAGAGCGTTAACCGCCCCCGTTCGCGGGTATCGTCTTGGGCCTGGCGGTAGGCGATCAGTCACACAGGGGAGAAAACCCAGCGTCCGGGCCCTGAGTCGGCTAAAAGTCGGGCTCGCGGGCTTGACGTTTCCGCCTGAACGGGCGATGCTGCGACCAACGTGGAGCATGCAGCGAGGGCGAAGTGGACAGGCGTGTGCCGTTCGGCTACACTGCCCCTTTGCGCTGCCCTTTGACGACCCGCGATGCTTGCTCACGTTGCGAGGTTGTCTGGCGTGCGTGTAGTCAGTCCGCCGCGAGCCCTCGGAAGGACATCTGTTGGCAGCCTCGCGCAACGCCTCCGCCGTACCCGCTGGTCCCCGTCGCGTCTCTTTCGCGCGTATCCAGGAGCCTCTCGAAGTTCCTGACCTTCTCGCCCTGCAGACCGAGTCCTTCGACTGGTTGCTCGGCAACGAGAAGTGGAAGGCCCGGGTAGAGGCGGCTCGCCAGGCCGGGCGCAAGGACGTCCCGACCCAGTCGGGTCTCGAAGAGATCTTCGAAGAGATCAGTCCTATCGAGGACTTCTCGGGGACTATGTCCTTGTCGTTCCGCGATCACCGGTTCGAGCCGCCGAAGTACTCCGTAGATGAGTGCAAAGAGAAGGACATGACCTTCTCCGCCCCGATGTTCGTGACGGCGGAGTTCATCAATAACACCACCGGTGAGATCAAGAGCCAGACGGTGTTCATGGGCGATTTCCCGCTCATGACGCCGAAGGGCACGTTCATCATCAACGGCACCGAGCGTGTCGTGGTCTCGCAGCTGGTCCGTTCGCCCGGCGTCTACTTCGAACGCAATGTCGACAAGACGTCCGACAAGGACCTCTACGGCTGCAAGGTCATCCCGTCCAGGGGTGCCTGGCTCGAGTTCGAGATCGACAAGCGCGACAGCGTCGGTGTGCGCATCGACCGCAAGCGCAAGCAGGCCGTCACCGTGCTTCTCAAGGCACTGGGATGGACCAACGAGCAGATCCTCGAGCGCTTCGGCCAGTACGAGTCGATGCGGGCCACCCTGGAGAAGGACCACACGGCCGGCCAGGATGACGCCCTGCTCGACATCTACCGCAAGCTGCGGCCCGGTGAGCCGCCGACCAAGGAGTCGGCGCAGACCCTGCTGGAGAACCTCTACTTCAACCCCAAGCGGTACGACCTCGCCAAGGTGGGCCGCT
>NZ_JBGNUW010000025.1:0-178310 GCF_041950495.1 Nonomuraea sp. MTCD27
TAGCCGGTCTGCCAGGGCCCGTACCGCTCGGGGATGTCCCGCCACGGCGTCCCGGCTCGCAGCCGCCACAGGATGCCGTCGATCACCTGCCGGTGATCACGCCAGGGACGGCCCCGGCCATCGGCCACCGGCAGCAGCGGCTCGATCCGCGCCCACGCCTTGTCGGTAAACTCACCACGTCGCACCACGATCGACCATTCAAGCGTGCACGTTGATCATTTGTCAGACACTCCCTAGGTCGGGGACTTGCTGAGGTTCGACCGTCCCAAGGTGTATTTGCGTTGGGTGCGGCTCCTTTTGAGGGAGTGGCTGAGCAGAGAGCGCAGCGCCACCACCTCGCCCGGTCGCACCGCTCCGTTAAATGCCGCCGCCACTCCCGACTGTGGCGCTACCGTGAGTTCGGTGGGTGATCGCGAGATGGGGGTTTGGCCGCACATCACCGTGGCTAAGAAAAGGCGGCCGGGCGGCCTGTTCCGCACCCGGAACTTCGGCCTGCTGTGGGCTGGGGAGTCGGTCAGCGGGTTAGGCTCGGCGATCACCACGGTGGCCGTCCCGTTCTTGGCGATAACCGTCCTGCATGCCAGCACCGGCACGGTGGCCCTGCTGACCGCAGCCAGCTGGCTGCCCTGGTTCTTGATCGGCCTCCCGGCCGGTACCTGGGTTGACCGCTGGCCGCGCCGCCGCATCCTCGTGTCCGCCAACCTGGTGTCCGCCGCGGTCCTGACCGCTATCCCGGTCGCCGCCTGGACCGGTGTGCTGACCGTGCCCATGCTGCTGGCCGCGGTGCTGATCGCCGGCACGTCCAGCGTGTTCTTTACCCTTGCATTCAACGCCTACTTGCCGCACCTACTGGCCCCGGATGACCGGATGGAGGGCAACGCCAAGCTCCAGGCCAGCGCCTCGGCCGCCGAGATCGCCGGCCCGGGCCTCGGCGGTCTGCTCACCGAGGTGGCCGGAGCGGTCGGCGGCCTGCTCATCGACGCGGTCACCTTCATCGTCTCGGCCGCCTGCCTGCTCAGATTGCGGACCACGCCCGAGCCGAGGGCGGCGGCGGGCGAGCGGCCCGGCATGCTCCGGCAGCTCAGCGAAGGCCTAGGGTACTTCAAGTACGGCGAGTTCATGCTGCCCATGCTTATCGTGGCGGCGATGATCAACCTCGGGATGCTCGGCGTGTTCTCGCTGCGCATCGTCTTCCTAGTGCGCGCCGAAGGTATCGCGCCGGGAACTGTGGGCGGCCTGATCAGCCTCGCCAGCCTGGGCGGCCTGCTGGGCGCCGTGCTCGCGTCCCGGGCCGTCGCCCGCTTCGGCAGCGCACGCACCTACGTGGGGGTCAATGTCGTGACCGCGCCGTTCATGCTGCTGCTGCCAGCCAGTGGCCCTGGCTGGCAGCTGGCGCTGTTCACGGTGGGATCGTTCGTGGTCATGCTCGGCGCCACGATGTCGGGCACCGTCACCGCTACCTTCCGCGTGAACTACATACCGGCGCACCTCCTGGGCCGGGTCACGGCGGTCTCCCGGTTCGTCATCTCCGGCACCGTGCCGCTCGGCGCAGCCACTGCCGGCGTCCTGGCGACAGCCTTCGGGGTCGGCGTCGCGATGTGGGTGTTGGCCACCTTCTTCGCCGTCTCCCCGCTGCTCCTGCTCGCCACCTCAATGCGCAGCATGCGTGACTTCCCGGCCCTCCCCAGCCAGCCTCCCGGTATGCAGCAATGATGATCAACTTCGCTGAAGCATGAAAAAAGTTGCGCCTGACCTGCGAGGATTCGAGTACCGCGTCCGTCTCCAGCGCAGAAACGGGTGCACCTTTCTTTCGAACTCGTGAACCGTGCCGGGTTTGTTGGAGACCGGGTTACGTGGCTGGGGTGAGAGTAGCCGAGTTGATCTTTGTGCGGTAGAGGGTTTCGTATTCGGCGGGTGGAAGGTCTTGGCAGGCGCTGTGAAGGCGGCGGTTGTTGTACCAGTCGACCCATTCCATGGTGGCGAGTTCGACGTCGTCCAGGCCCTTCCAGGGGCCGCGGCGGTGGATCAGTTCGGTCTTGTACAGCCCGATGGTGCTCTCGGCCAGCGCGTTATCGTAGCTGTCCCCGCGCGAGCCGACCGAGCTGACTGCGCCGGCGTCGGCGAGTCGGTCGGTGTAGCGGATCGACAGATATTGACAGCCGCGGTCGGAGTGATGCGCCAGCCCGTCCAGCGTGTCGGCCTGGCCGCCGCGACGCCAGATCGCCATCTCCAGCGCGTCCAGCGGCAGGTCGGTACGCAGATGGTCGGTCAGCCGCCAGCCGACGATCATCCGGGAGAACACGTCGATGACGAACGCGGCGTAGACGAACCCGGCCCAGGTGTGGATGTAGGTCAGATCGGCCACCCACAGCCGGTTCGGCGCCGGCGCGGCGAAGTGCCGCTCGACCAGGCCGGCCGGGCGCGGGCACAGCGGCTCGGCGATGGTCGTGCGGCGCTTGTGATCGCCACGGACCGCGCCGGACAGCCCTAACCGGCGCATCAGCCGGGCAACCGTGCAGCGAGCCACGGCCACGCCCTGGCGGTTGAGCGCCTTCCACATCTTGCGCACCCCGTACACCTCGAAGTTGTCGTTCCACAGCCGGATGATCTCGGCCGACAGCTGCTCATCGCGCCGCTCACGGGCCGAGCGCGGCCGGTTCCTGGCCGCGTAGTACGTCGCCGGTGCGAGATCGAGCACCTGGCAGATCGGCTCGACGCCGAATTCCTTGCGGTGAGCGTCGATGAAGGCCACTATCTGGGCGGTCGGGGGTCGAGTTCCCGGGCGAAAAAAGCAGCCGCCGACTTCAAGATCTCATTCGCCCGGCGCAGCTCACGGACCTCCCGCTCGAGCTCGGCGATCCGCTGGGCATCGGCCGTCGAGGTGCCCGGCCGCTGTCCTCCATCGACCTCAGCCTGCCGGACCCAGCCGCGCAACGCCTCGCGGTGCACGCCGAGCTGCTGGGCTACCCGGGCGATGGCACCCGGCGCATTACCGGTCTGCTCGCGGACCTCAAAGACCATCCGAACCGCGCGCTCGCGCACTTCCTGCGGGTACTTCCTGGGGGCTGGCATCGTGTGTGTTTCTCCCTTCCGCCAGCACGATCATGCTGGCTTCAGGGTCTCCAAGAAAGTCGGAGCGGTTCATTCCCGGGGCGCTCCAAAGCCGTCGAACGCCATGCGCGAGGTCCCGGCGAGCGGAATCAGGAGTTCGCCGGCCATGAAGTCGGCTTCCTCTTCTGTTTCTCGTCGACCTGGCGCTTGTGCTCCTCCCCTGAGGTTCACGTTGGTGGCCGAAACGACGCGGATCTGAATCCCGGCACCGCGCTGCAGTCTTTCATCGCCAGGGAACACGCCTTACGTGCCTGACAAGAACATCTCACTCTGACCTGCTGGAAGAGGCCAAGAACCCCAGATAACCATCGAGTCCTTACCTGGCGAAAGCTCAAGAGGGCGGATTGGCGGCAGCGGTGTTCGCCGCGGTGGCGACGCCGCGCATGGCGACGTCGAGACCCTGTCGCGTCGCTTCCAGGACCTGCTGCGGCCTGTCGCCGTGCTTCATGCTGACCAGCCGGGTGACGTTGGCGGCGCCCAGCAATGCGCCGATGATGCCTGCGGCGGTGATCCGGTCGAGCCGGTCAGGGTAGGCCGCGTGCAGCGCTTCGGCGAGTCGCAGCTGGGCGTCCTGCAGGTCATGCATCGTTCGGGCCTGCAGCTCCGGCACTGTCAGGATGAGCCGCACACGCAGCGAGTAGGGGATCGCGGTGACCTCGTCGCTCTCGCCGTTGAGGTCGGCGAATGAGGTGATGAGCTCTTGCCCGAGGCGTGCGAGCAGGTCGGCCGGCTGCTCGTCTGGGCCGCGCTCGGAGATCACCCTCAGGGCGGTGACCAGGCGCTGCCGGTCGCCGGAGAAGAGGATGTCCTCCTTGCCGCCGAAGTAGTTGAAGAGCGTCTTGGTGGAGACCTCGGCCGCCGCCGCGATCTCCGCGACCGTGGTCTGCCCGTATCCCTTCTCCGCGAACAGCCGCGCCGCGGCCGCGACCAGCGTGCGGCGCGTGGACTCCTTCTTGCGTTCCCTCAGGCCCAGCGTCTGCTCCATGGCCATACTCTACATGGAAGGCAAGTTTACATACCAGGGAAATTTTCACTAGGTTGCAAATATCCTTCGTGTGTAGTTTTATGGCTCGTGTTCACCCGGCCCACCCAGCCCGCGAACCGGACATCGTCCGTTTCCGCATGTCGCTGCCCGCACGGCCAGCGGCGTCGAAGCAAGTCGTCCTGGTCGCCCCCGGACGCTGCGGTCCCATTGACCTCGGCGCCCGGTGGTCTCCACCGAACCGCGATCGCCCATCGCCGGTGAAGATCCAAGTGGGACGCCGCGGGGCCGTCTCAGCCGGCCACATCACGCTCCTGCACCTGACGCAACCCCTTAAGCCCGCAACCCCTTAAGCCCGCAACGGCTGAGAAAGGAAAGGGATAACGCCCATGTCCATCGAAGAGACCAAGGCCATTGTCCGTCGCTACCTGGCCGGTGGCAGACAGAACTGGGAAGCGGTCGTTGACCTCGACCGGATGCGGGTCGTCGACACACCCGGCATGCCCGACACCGACGATTGGGAGATCCTTCTCGCACACGGCGAATCGGACAACCCACGGGAGTTCTTCGAGAACCTGAGCGGAGGCGTCCAGGACATCATCGCCGAAGGGAACAAGGTGGTCGTGCGATGGACCATGAACGGCACGGCCAAAAAGCCCTTCAAGCACCCTCTCCTGTACGTCACGATTCCGGTCGGCACCACAATCGCGCGCAGGGGAATCAGCATCTTCACGCTGGACGCGGGAATGGTCATCGAGGAACGGACCTACGAGGACCGGCTGGGCGTGCTCGAGCAACTCGGCTTGGCGCCGACCGCCCCGTGAACGGCGGCGCCTGACGGCACCGGCCGGCGAGCTCGACCGGCGCCTCGTCCGCCCGCTCGGCATGACGGGAACCTACCAGGCCACCAAGCCCCCGCAGGGTATCAAGGGCCCGCACGGGCACGGCTACTACCCCGACTCCACCGGCACCCTGCGCGACGTGCATCGCTTCAACGCCAGCTGGGGCAACGGCGCCGGCGGCGTCGTCTCGACCACGCAGGACGTCAGCACCTTCCGGCGGGCCTTCGACCAGGGCAGGCTGCTGCCGCCGTCGCTGCAGGCGGTCCTCACCGGCACCCTGCGCGCAGCAGGGCACGGGCCTGTGCGGAGGAAAGCTGAAAGGCCAGATGCTCGGCGGCTCGGCACCCGGCCTCACCACACTGACCTTCTCCTCGGCCGGCGGCCGGCAGCAGTTCGCCATCTCCATCACGCGGAGCACCGTCGACGACCACGCCATTGTCCCCGCGATGATCAAAACCGTCGAAGCCGTCCTCTGCCCGACGGCTTGAGCCCTACCCCACGGCTTTGATGCCCTACTCGACGCGTCCGGCCTGGTAGGCGCAGCACCGACGCTAACTCGTCGGCCAGGTCGGGGAAGGCGGCCACGACGTCGCTCGACCGCTTGGCCAGATCGGTCTCCATGCGACTTGCCCATCAAATGCCCAGAAAAGGACCAGGCTTGATTCTCAGAAACCCTCGTTACTGAGACGGCCCGCCGGCAGGAGAGCGGCCGCGTGTATGGGTGACAGCGTGATCTTCGTCCCGGCGAGGGCTCCCAAGCGCCTCCGCCGTAATCACTCGTGAGCGGGCCATTCCTCGGCCAGGAGCGCGTATGAGAGACCGTCGAGCCATCCCTTGGTGCGGTGGAGTGAGTCTCTCACCGTGTGCTGTTCGCGGCGCATCCCGACCCGCTCCATCAGCCGCCACGAGGATTCGTTGTCGTAGAAGCAGTCCGCGTGCAGGCGGCGCAGGCCAAGACTCTTGAAGGAGATGTCGATGAGGGCGCGTACCGCTTCGGTGGCGTAGCCCTTGCCGCCGTAGGAGGGATCGAGCGTCCACCCGAGCTCTCCTTGTACGCTTTCCGCCTGGTCAGCGACCTCTTCCTGGGCCCAACCGTCCTGGACCTTCAGTGTCAGGTCGCCGATCACCCGGCCGTCCAGTTCGACGATGAGCAGATCTACGAGCCGCTCCTCGCGGAGGAAACGCTCACGGTAGTCGTCGTAGGTGTCTGTGGCGGCCGCGACCCATTCGTGAGTCTCCGGCAGTTGCCGGAAGGCCCAGGTCGCGTCCAGGTCGTCGGGGGCAGCCCGGCGCAACAGCAGCCGCTCGGTGGAAATCGGCCAGTCCAGCGTGTCAAGAGGGTGACGCATGGGCCCTCATACTGACAGCGGGCTGTGGTGATACACAAACGGATTACTGCGGACGACGTCTCCGACAACGACGCGGCGATCGCTCTACAGGAACCGACAGGACACCGAAGCGACCAGGGCTCCCGGAAACCCGCGTCCTGGAAATCAAGTGGGCCCGGAGGCCGGGGCGGGATTGGTCGGGTGTCACAGGGCGGGCGGGGCCGTCGGCTCCGTCTGGGGGGCGTGGCGGAGGGCGTCGGCGACGGCGTACCGCGAAGCTCGGACGAGCAAGGCGCGTTCAGATCAGTCGGTTCGAAGACGACCTCGGGAATCAGTGCAGAGGACTTCAGAAACCGACACGCGAAAACGGTCAACCTCCGGGAACGCCGTCTCATATAGGTGGTCCGGTGAAGGGGAGCTCAACGGTATGCCCGTGCGTTCCATCTGCGATCAGGGATTCCGAAGACGTACGTGACAATGGCCGCTTCTCCCGTACGTGAGCGATCATGACGGGCGTGCTGAGCAGGCGATCCACTTCCCCGGCCGCCGCGCGACTCCGGCACGTCATCCGGTACATCGTCCCAGCCCACGGTTCCGCGCGGTGGCTGGCGTGAGTGCGGCATCGCAGGTCCCCGCGCTGCGCGACGGGACACGTGACGCTCATCGCGGTCGCCTTCCTGGCCACGCCGCGCACAGCCAACGCCAACACTCCCCGCGCCTCAGCCCTCGACCGCGTCATCGCCTGCCTTCGCCGAACCCCCTGGGCACGCCTTCGATACAACATGCCTTCAAGACCGGTTAACGTGCCTGACAAGATCATATCGCTCTGACCTGCGAGAAGATGCCAAGAACCCAAGATAGCCATCGCTACCACGTCGAACATGCCGAGAACCTCGCAGCCGAGGGTGGCGGAACATGGAAGACCTACGCTCTTGGCGATCACACAAAGTGACAGATGGATCCGCTCGGCCGGAGAACTCAGATCAGTCAATCAACGGCCCCTGCCAGTTGGCGAAGCGTGTTCGCTGGTCAGTCATATCCGCACGGGAAGATCACGGCAGAGATGCTGGTCGTTCCCCTGCCGGAAACGCGAACCAAGATCCACTCAATGTTGCATCTGGCCGGGCCTCATTCCGGATGGATCGTCACTACGTTCCAGCGTGCTGGCATGCCGTCGCCATGGCACGCCACTGCGGTCGCTGACCTGCCGCAATCAGCATGCCTCCACTGGGGACGAGCCCTATGATCAGGTTCGTCCTGATCGTTGAAATTCGGAGAAGATGTCAATCTCATGCGCCGTGCCATGGTCCTTCTGGGTGGCGCCGCCCTCGCCCTCGGCGCGTTCGTCCTCTTCTATCGGGGCCCGGGACAACCGTTCATCCGCGGTTACGTGAGTGACGTCGCCGCCACCATGTTGGTCTACGCGTTCGTGGGGCTGCTGTGGCGCACCACCGCCGCACGTCGCACCCTGGCCACGGCCGGGATCGCCGCTGCCGTCGAGTTCTACCAAATAGTCGGCATGACCCCGCCGGGCATCGGCGGTGTCCTGGTCGGCGCGTTCCCCGACCCATGGGACCTGGTCGCCTATGCCATCGGTGTGGTCGCGGCCTTGCTCTGGGAACGCCGAGTGGTCCGATCCGGCGCTCAGACCGGTTGACTCTCCGTGACGTTCCAAGCCCTCGGCAGGAGAACTCAGGTCACTTGATAACGGCCCCTGCCAGTACCGGCCCCCAAGAAGCGCGGTAGGGGAACTGCGGCTGACCTCCTTGATCATCTTCTTGAGCGCCCTCCGGCGGCGGCCAGGTTATCCTTGGCTTCGATCAGTTTGGCCTTCAGCTGCGCGTTTTCCGCCACCGCGGCGTCCCGCTCGGCGGCCAGGTGTTCGCCGTGGGCCAGCAGCTCGTTGATCCGCGCCGTCAGCTCGGCGGTGCCAGCCGCGGTCTGGATGATCGGGCGGGCGCCGAGCCGGGCGACATCCTCGATCGCGTCGACCAGATTGCGACCTTTGGTGAACAGCGCGTCGATCTCGGCGCGGATGGCTTGTACGGCGGCGGTAGTGTGCGTGCCACGAGCGTAGGTCCTTGCGTTGTGCGAATTTTGGTCGGTTCAGCACGGCAACCTACGCTCGTTCACATTTGCACCGCATCTCGGACGCGACCTAACCAGCCGGGCGTATCGCCCATGATGACTAAGCCCTCATCAAACGGGCTGCTCTTCCATGCGGACATCGTCCAGTTCAACAATGAGCATCTTGCCGAGCAGGCGAGGCAGCTCCCTTTCGGCCAGCAGCGACACGATGGCGTTGAACTTGCGGGGGGTGAGTTGGCCAGGTTCGTACACGTCGCCGTAGAGAGCGGCGGGTCTCACCCTTGCCACCGACGCCGCGACGGCGCCGACCGAGCACAGGTGCGGGCAATAGCGCAGGGCGCTTGGCCAGCAGGCCCGGCAGCATGGTGGGGTCGCGGTCCATACTGGGTTGGCCGGATGGGTGAGCCGTTCCCACTCATCGCAGGGAATCAGCCACTCGATCCGGCCGTCGCCGACAGCGGTGCAGCCACAGATCTGGCAGCGGTGGTCGGTCATCGCGGCCAAGTGCCGGCCGGTGTGGACGGAGGCGAACCGCGGCCGGCCGTGGTGATCGATTCGATCGCGGTACCACAGCACGCCGAACCTGCGGTCGCCGGGCAGTTCGTCCCAGTAGGACAGGCGCTCGCCGCGCCAGCAAACCCCTGGGCCGGGATCAGCTACAGGAGAACTCCAGCGAACAACCCAGGGAACGGGCAGGCCTCGCCACTCGGCAGGAGCCTGTCCGTTCACGAAGGCGCTCCCATAACCTATACACCTTCGATGCTGGCAACGGCGCGCTGCCGAAGGAACGGCCTGATGCCAACACTCCCTCGGTGCCGCCGGAAGCGAGGCCGGGTCGACAGCACTGTCACGTGGAGATATCGGATGCCGCGCCTACGAGCGAGTGGGCCTCGTATTCCTGCGCTACGGACCCATAATCTCCCGCTCTGGTGATGACTGCCACCCCGGTGACCTGTTCGCCTGCCGCTCCGTCCTGCTCGGAGACGACCGGTAGCAGCAGCGTCAAGAGGACCTTGGAGCCGACGCGGACGTTTTCGTCGAGCACCGCTGTGACCATGTTGCCGATGTTGGTGGTAGCTTCGTCCAGCGAACCGTCTCCGCTGAAATGCCGGTCTTGCAGGAGCGACTGATCTCCATTGACGGACAACTCGCCTTTGCGGTACGCGATCTCGATGCCAGGCCCGCGGAGTTCGTACTTTGTGGTTGCGTTCATCGAGGCCCTCCATGACGACCTGACTATATGATGTGTCCGATGGGGCACTACCCGTAGCCGTGATTGGTTAATCGCGTCGGAATCATCTTCGAATACGTCGGCTTTTTGGGCAACCATCACAGGTGGGAATCTTGACCGGTAGCTGACCGCGGGCCGACTTTTTGCCAGGAGTATCCTCGATACGATCGACGGCAGCACGAAATATCGTGGGCTTTTGGTTCTTCTGGTCGGCGGAAGGTGAGCAGCATGGATCCCGAAACCTCTACGTCGAAATCCTGGCTTCCCACGCGCAAATGGTGGTCCATGCTCGTGGTGGCACTCGGGGCCCTGGCCGTCAACTGGATCAACACCGGCCAGTTCACCAAGGAGATCGCCATCGCTCTGGTAGGTCTCCTCGTACAGGCCGCTACCACCTACCTTGTCCCCAACCAGGACACGCCCGGTGGCGTGCCCATCAGCAGGGGCGGGACGACATCAGCCCAGAAATTTCCCAGGTAACCGATGGGCAGCCACGCCGCGGGTCTAGGCAGTCTTCTTCAGCCTCGTGGGCTGGAGCGCCGACCTCAGCGCGGCTTCCGTCTCCTCGCCGTACACGCCGGTCACGGCGATGCCTGCCTTCCTCTGCAACCACTTCACGCCTGCCTCGGTCCGCGGGCCGAAGTCCCCGTCCATGTCCAGTTCCGGAGTTCGCCCGGCCGCGTTCAGTGCCTGCTGGAGCTGTGAGACCGGTAGCCCGGAGGAGCCGACGGACAACGGGGGAGTGCCGTCAGGGATGACCACGGTGGATATCCCTCCCAGGGCGAGCGCCCGAAGCTGTGAACGGTCGCGCTGGTACATGTTGACGTCGCAGGGTCCCTCGGGAAATCCCGGTACCTTGCCGGTACAGGAGAACTGAAGAATGGACACGCGCTCGTCGCCGTAGGATCTCCACCATGCGGCGGGGACGCCTTCATACAGCTTCTTGGGTGTCCCCTTGCCGGAGACATAGTGGGACTCCCACAGAGTGTCGAAGAAGGACAGGTCGCCTTGCCCGTTCTCCCTCCAGTACCAGCGGGGGTAGTAGCCGAGCACGGGATGCCCGCCGGTCCGGCTCTTGAACTCCGCCACCCATTTGCGCGCGTCCTCGGCCGTCGCCTGTCGGCTGACGCCGTCCCGTCGCTCCACGTCCAGCGCGACCATCAGCTGGGACACGTCGCCCGCGACCTCCAGGAAGTGCTCGACCTGTCGTGTGATGTCGGCATCGCCGCGCAGGAAGCAGTACGCACCGGGCACGAACACCTCGCCCAGGGCCAGCATGCCGGCACGGTTGCGCGCCCAGGTGCGATCCTTGAAGTGGACGCCCTCGGTCGCCTTGGCGAAGGCGAACTCGATTCCCGACGCCGCGACGGCGTTCCAGTCGATCTTGCCGTTCCAATGGGATACGTCGACACCGAACATGGCAATCACCTGCGCCTTCATCGTAGTTCCCACGCATCGCAGGGAGGGCTTCTACGCGAACGTCGGAATGAATTGATCGGTAACTCCTGAGTCGCCTCGGACGGCCCGCGGATGCTGCGATGGCAGGGAAATCAACCGACAATTCACCGGATCGAATGGCCGGGCAATTATTGAGCGAGGCGACTGCCCGGAAACGCTGCATCACAATCGTATCGAACCTGAAGCCCAGTGACTCAAAGCGAGAGTCAAAGTCGCTTGGGCAATCACGCTGATGCGCCCACGCCGACGACGTTCGTCGTACACGGCGGCTGGCATGCCGATGGCGACCGGCCCGATAAAATCGTCCAGAATTTTACCTATAAACGGTCTTATGCGGATACCCCCGCGGGATACCCGGAAGGGCGAAATGACTGGAACGATCGCCTTTGCTTCTCACTGCCCTGGAGCGCTGAGTCCCTTTCAACCCAAACAGCCGCATAGGGTACGCCCATAAGACGGCTGTCCGGAATCTCCGTGGCTCCTCAGTTGGGCCTGCCTCGATTTCAGCGGTCAGGCCGAGGGTGCCGGCATCGAGGATTCGCGCCGGCTGCCAACAGAGGCGTCCGTTTGATGGGGATTTGGTCGCCTTTGGGGGATATGTCTGGCTGATAGAGGGCACTCTGAGGTGCAGGTACCTACCGTGCTGTGGCTGTCTCCACGGGCTGTTGCCTGTGGACGGTCTGGCTGCTGGAGCCGGTAGCGGTGCCGGCCGGCCCTTCCCATTCCGATCAAGCCGCGACGTTCAGGACGTCCCCGGGGTGGACGTGCATCTGATCGCCACCTATCTGACGTCAGGGCGTCGCGTGCCTACCAGGAAGGCTGATCATGACCAAGAGACAGGAAGCGGAACTCGTGGCGGAAGCCGTGGACACCCATGCTTGGGGTCCCACCGAGCCGGATGAGGAGCAGGTCCTGGTCTCGCTCGGCTACGTCCTCAACCCGGAGACCGGCGTCTACGAGCAGGGGCCGAACGGAAGGAGGCCGCCGTCATGACCGCCGAGAAGATGGTGAAGCGGGCGAGTGACGACCTCGGCCTGTCGGGCCGGCCGAACGTCATCACGCGCTGGTACTCCGAACGGAACGGTTCGGAGTTCCTGAGGGCACCATGGTGCAACATGTCCATCACGTACTGGGCACGGCACTCCGACAACGCCGCGGCGGTCCTGCCGAACGGGGATCGCGCCTACACGGTGTGGCACGCCCAGGACGGCCAACGACTGGGCCGCTGGCACGCGGGGACCGCGGCCAACATCAAGCAGTACGCCCGCCCCGGCGCACTGGTGTTCTTCGACTGGGGCGGCACCAACGAGATCGGCCGGATCGACCATATCGGCCTGGTCGAGAAGAACCTCGGCGACGGCAGGGTGCAGACGATCGAGGGCAATACCGATGACGCCTGCAAGCGGCGCGTACGCGACGCGTCAGTCATCGCGGGGTTCTGGAACCCCGACTACGAGAAGAACGAGAGCTGGACGGAGGCCATCGTGGGAGAGCTCCCGATACTCAGCCAGGGCGACCAGGGGCCGCACGTGCGCACGATGCATCACCTGATGCTCGCCAGGGACGTCCCAGGGCTGGCGGGTGTCAGTGACACCATGTTCACTCCGGCCCATTCCGTGGGCATCCGTGGCCTGCAGACGGCTGCGGGGATCGAGGTCGACGGCGTCGTCGGGCCGCAGACCTGGCCCGTCCTGCTCGCGGTGCACTGACAGTCCATGCGGGTCCATCGGCCCCGCCGAGTCCCTGCCCCCGGGCAGGGGCTCCCTTTTCCCCGCGGCCAAATTTCCTGCCGACTTCCACGGGATCCGCGATGCGCATGCCCGCCCCATATTCGTATTTCTCTGGATAGGAGGAGCCGGCGGATGATATCCCCTCATGGGCGGCTTGAGCACGCCCTGCCTCAAGCAATGAGAGGACGTTGTTTGGGTATTCCTGAGCTTGGCCGACCGGCAATTCAGGGTATATGCGCCAAAAACAGCACAAATAAGCATGTGCATTCTTTGTGGTGCAAGCCACCCGCTCGAACTCCGGAGGTGTAGCTACATGTCCGAATATGGATCTCCACAGCCCACTCGTGACCTGTGCGGCACCATGCTCGTGCACCGCAAACTGCTCAATGAGAGCATGAGCTACCGCGCCCGGCGCGCCACGATCGAGGACCGGGCACTGCAGTACAAGCAGGGGACGCGCATGTCCGTGCGCACCGGCGTGGTCACGTTGCCGGTCGTCGTACACGTGGTCCACAATCCGCGCACGCCGGAGCAGAACATCTCCGACGAGCAGATCCACAGCCAGTTGGCCGTGCTCAACCGGGACTTCCGGGCAGCCAATTCCGATGTAGGAAAAGTGCCGGACGCGTGGAAGCCACTGGTGGCCGACGCCAGGATCGAGTTCCGGCTGGCGACGCGGGACCCGCACGGCGAGGCCACCGACGGGATCGTCCGCGTGGAGACCGACCAGCGCGGCTTCACCTGGAACGACGACGTCAAGGCCGGCGTCACCGGCGGTGCCGACCCCTGGCCGAGCGATCAGTATCTCAACATCTGGGTCTGCCAGCTAGGCGGCGGCCTGCTCGGTTACGCGCAGTTCCCCGGCGGGCCACCGCAGACCGACGGCGTCGTCGTCCTGAACACCGCCTTCGGCACCACGGGCACGGCGACCCCGCCTTTCGACGGGGGCCGTACGGCGACGCACGAGATCGGCCACTGGCTGGACCTCTACCACATCTGGGGTGACGACGACGGCGCCTGCAGCAGCGATGATAAGGTCGCCGACACGCCGAACCAGGCCGGACCGAACACGGGAAGACCCACCTTCCCGCGCCTCACTTGCGACAACGGGCCCCATGGCGACATGTTCGTCAACTACATGGATTACACCGATGACGTGTCCATGTACATGTTCACGCGGGGCCAGGCCACCCGGATGGACGCTTGCCTGGAGGGGAGCCGGGCCTCGTTCCTTGTCGGGCAGGAGCTGTCGGTGGGCTCCGCGGCCGTGCCGGCACAGTTCCGTCCGGAGCTCAACGGGGAGGTGGCACAGTTGCTGCACGACACCGAGCGGTTGACCACCGAACTCCTCAACGAAATCCGCTCGGCGCTCGACCTGGTCACCGGCCCTCGGGACGGCTGACCGGGGGCATGGGAATGAGCTGCGCACCGGCGGACATCGTTGGCTCCTGGCTGCACTCGTATGAGGAAGACAGTCAGACCACGGCGGTTTATCGGCCGCCCGATCACCCGTTCCCGCCCTCGCGGCGCGTGCGGCGCGGGCTGGAGTTTCGGGCGGACGGGGTGTTCGTCGACCTCCGTCCCGGCCCGGACGACCGTCCGCGGCCGGTGGTGGGCCGCTGGCGAGCCGAGGAGTGGGGGCGCATCCGTGTCGCCTTCCCGTCGGGGCGGGATGCGCCGCTCGAGCTCACCGTCGTCTCCTGCGCACACGACGTGCTCGTCCTCGCCAAATGACGCGGAGCAAGCCGCGCATCAGCTGACAGCACGTCGCCCTTCAGCGTCCTGCTTCCTGCCGGCTTCGCCGACGCCGAGGTGAAGGTGCATGCCGTGGTGGCGGTCCCTGCGTCGATGCCCGCCTACGCGCGCGGCCTGTATGCCTTTCTGCGCGAGCTCGACCAGCGAGGCTGCGACCTCATCGTGGCGTCCTTGCCGCAGGAGGCAGGGCTGGGACTGGCGATCGCCAACCGGCTGCGCCGCGCCGCAGGACCGCGGCCCGCCGCCTGATCGGCGCGGCGCTGTGAGAGCACCGGCAGGGGAGAGCAGCACTGCGAGCAGAAGGGGCAGGGACGTCGGCGGGCGATGCCGTGCTCGCGGCCGATGATGTGAGCCAGGCGGCGGGCAGGCGATCAGTCGCCAAGGGCATGCGCAGGACCAGGCAGGTTCCCTGGCCGGGGTCTTCGATGGTCAGGGTACCGTGGTGGGCGTGGGCGATCTCGCGGCAGATGGCCAGGCCCAGGCCGGTGCCTTGCGGGTCGCGCTGGCGTGATTCCGGGAGCCGGGCGAAGCGTTCGAAGATGATCTCGCGGTGTTGGGGGGCGATGCCCGTGCCGTCGTCGAAGACGGTCAGGACTCCGGTGTCGTCTTCGGCCCGGACCGCGAGGGTGACGGCGGTGGCGGCGTGGCGCTGGGCGTTGTCCGGCAGATTGGCCAGCAGCCTGGCGATCAGCAGCCGGTCGCAGCTGACGACCACGCCCGGCTGTAGCTCGGTGCGGATCGGAACCCGGTCGGGCAGCCGGCGCCCCAGCTCGGCGCGGGCCAGCTCGGCCAGGTCGGTGCGCTCGTGCTGGGCCGTCCGGTCAGCGTCCAAGCGGGCCAGGGTGAGGATGTCCTCGGCGATCGCCTGCTGGCGTTCCACGTCGCCGAGCAGCTCTTTGGCCATGCGCGGCCAGTCGACCGCGTCCGGATCCATCAGCGCTTCCTCCAGCCGCAGGATGGCGCCGGTGATCGGGGTGCGCAGGTCGTGCGAGGCCTCGGCGGTGAAGCGGCGCTCGCGCCGCAGGGCCGCCTCCAGCAGCTCCAGGGTGTCGTTGACGACGGTGGCCAGGTAGCGGATCTCGTCGTGGTGGGCCGGGATGGGCACGCGGTGCCCGAGATCGGTCGTGGTGATCTCGGCGAGCTCGGCGGTCATGTCCTCCACCGGCTGCAAGGTACGGCCGACGAGATGGTAGATCCCCAGGCCCACGACGACCAGCACGATCGCCGAGGCGGCCACCAGTTGCGCGAGCAGCGCTTGGCTCCCGTACCACGGCGGGACCGGCAGCGCGCTGTAGGCGACCAGGTCCCCGCCGAGGGCGGGAACCCACATCGCCGCGACGATCATGCACCGGCCGGGAAAGCCCAGCACGTCGCACAGCCGCCGATCCGTGGCCGAGGGCCGCCGCGACGGCACGAACGTGGCCATCCGCGGCTGCCCGATCACCCGATCACTCGCCGACACCACCTGCCCCGCGCGATCGACCAGCTGGGTGGCGGCCGTGCCCTCGTCACCGATGCTGGCGGGCGGCGTACGGTGAGCGAGCTTACGCATCAACTCCAGATCCGCCGCGTAGACGTGCCTGAGCCGGTGACTCATCTCGTGATCGCGCTGATTATCCATGATCAGCCACGCCGCGATCACGCACAGCACCGCGGCCACCAGGATGGCCGACAGCGTCATCCGGGCGCGGATGGACCACGTCACCGGGTCCAGACAGTTGGCCACCCGCGATGCGACGCCTCGAGCCCGCCCGAGGAGGCCCTCGACGGCGTGCCGCCACTGCCGGCCCCCACGCACAGCACCATCCCCTATGAGGGGGAGCCTACGGTCAGCATTCCGTCCGCCTTCCCCTGACCAGCGCAAACATGCCTGTATACGGGCCACGATGCCGGAGGTGTCCCGCGGAGCCGGCGGTCAGAGAGATTTGGAACGGAATCCGGCGTTAGCGGCTGTCAGGACCCGGCTGCGGCGCGGTCGCGGTGGGCGCGGATCTCGTCGTGGTGGTCGGAGGCCCAGCCGATCAGTTGTTTGACGATGTCGAGCAGGCCGCGGCTGAGGGGGGCGAGGGTGTACTCCACGCGCGGCGGGACCTCCGCGTAGGCCGTGCGGGTGATCAGTCCGTCCTGCTGAAGCTGGCGCAGGGTGTGGCTGAGCATGCGCTGGGAGATGCCGGGGACATCGCGCTGCAGGTCGGTGTAGCGCAGGGCGCCGTCCTCCAGGGTCGCGATGATCAGCATGCTCCACTTGTCGCCGACCCGGTCCAGGATCTGGCGGATGAAGGCCATCTGGTCAGCCGGGATCGCCGCGCAGGGCCCCCGGCTCGCGGCGGCCGCCGGTCCCCCTGCGTGCTCCATGACGCACATTCCCCTCCGTGGCGCACAGTGATGTGCCTTTTGTAAGCCTCTCCATACTGTCCTATCTTGACGTTGCGCACAAATAGTAGGAATCGGAGGGGATGCCATGAAGGTCGAGATCTGGTCCGAGATGACCGGCCCCTGGTGCGGACTGGGCAGTCATCGCCTGAAAGGAGCCGTCGAGCGGTTCGAGCACGGCGAACACGTAGAGGTGGTCCACCGGTCCCTCCCGCTCGGCAGCGGCTTCCCCGAGGGCTCTACCTTCACCGTCCGTGACGTTCTGCAAGATTGGTACGGCATGGGCAGCGGTCAGGCCGAGACCTCGACGCGCACGCCTCCGCCGAGGGAAAGAACCGGGCGGCGTGGGAGGCGATCTTCCGCACCTACTTCGGCCGGGCCGAGCCCGTCTTCTCGCTGGAGGACCTGCTGAAGCTCACCGGAGAGCTCAGCCTGGACCGTGAGCGGACTCGCCGGGCGCTCACCGAGCGGCGCTTCCGGCAGCAAGTCCTCCACGACGCCCGCCAGGCGCAGCGCCTGGGCGCGAGCGGCGCCCCGTTCATCGTCATCGCCGGCCGGTACGTCGTCGCCGGCGCCCACGACAGCGACAGCCTGCTGCGGCTCCTGCGCCAAGCCTGGGATGAGACCCACCCGGTCACCTTCGCCCCCAGCGGCCACGCCCCGGCCTGCGGCTCCGACGGCCGCGCCGTCGCCTCCGCAACCTCCTGACCCCATACTCAAGAGAAAGTGAACTGATCATGCCTACTCTCGCCATCGTCGGCGCCGGCCCCGGCATGGGCCTGGCCATCGCCCGCACCTTCGGCTCCCAGGGCCACGATGTCGCTCTCATCGCCCGCAACCGAGCCAAGCTCGACGACCTCGTCGGCCGGCTCACCGCAGAGGGCATCACCGCCGCCGCGTTCCCGGCGGACGTGCTCGACCACGACGCGCTGACCCAGGCCCTCGAAGACGCCGCCACCCTCTTCGGCGGCATCGATGTCCTCGAGCACTCACCCAACCCGGGCATCGGCTCCCTGACCGTCGCCTCCCCGTCCGAGACCAACCCGTCCGATGTGCAGGCGCTGATCGACCTGCTGTTCTACAGCGCCATCACCGCCACCCAGGCCGTCCTCCCCGCGATGCGCGAGGCCGGCGCGGGCACCCTGCTCTACACCAACGGAGGCGGCTCGGTCGACCCCCACCCGATGCTCGGCAACGTCAACGCCGCCCAGGCAGCGCTGCGCAACTGGGTGCTCAACCTGCACAAGGAGCTGGCCGGCACCGGTGTCCAGGCCGCGCACGTCGCCATCGACGTGTGGATCGGCGCGGGCGGCCCTCCCGGAGCCCCGACCGCGGAGGCCGAGGACATCGCCCCTCTCTACTGGGACCTGCACACCCAACGCGACGAAGTCGAGCGCGTCTTCACCGGCTGACGGCTCACAGCGCTCCTGCCGAATCCGCGTCACTCCTTGCGACGGCGCATGTCGGGAAACACAGCCGCCAGGGTCGGGCTGTCGGGCCGGTACAGGTCCAGCGGGTCGGCACGCATCGCCGCGTCGAGCGCGCGGGCGTCGTCACCGACCAGGATGCGCCACGTGCCGGCGCGTACGCCATCAAGGATGACGGTCGCGGCGTCGGCGGCCGACAGCGGCGCGGTGTCGCGGAACCACTCACCCATGCTCTTGACCGCAGCCCGAACCTCCTCATCACTCAACCGGTCGGCGGGAACGCCCGCGAAGGCGGCGGCGAGCACGCGGGCGTCCGCGAGCTCCTTGGCGGTCATGTCGTCAGGCTCGGAGTGGCCGTGGATCCGGCGGGAGTTGATCACGATCTCCGTGCTGACGTGCCCCGGCATCACCAGCGCGACCCGTACGTGCGGCGCGTTGATCCGCAGGTCCGCCAGCATCGCCTCGGAGAAGCCCTTCACGGCGAACTTGGCGGCACTGTACGCGCTCATCGGCAGACCGGGGCCGGCCGCCCAGAACCCGTTGACACTGCTGGTGTTGACCAGGCACCCCTCATCACTGGCGATCAGGAGCGGCATGAACGCACGCGTGCAGTTGTACACCCCGCCCCAGCAGACGCCGAACGTACGCTCCCACTCGGCTCGAGGGCTGGTGACGAAGCTGTTGCCGCCGCCGATGCCGGCGTTGTTGAACAGCAGGTTGATGCGGCCGGTCCGGTGCCGCTCGACCACCTCGTCGCGGAACCTCGTCACCTGAGCCTCGTCCGACACGTCGCAGTGGTGGGTGGTGACCCGCACATCGCCGCCGCCGGGTGCGGCTTTGGCGGCTCGCTCGGCGGTGACGGCCAGCCCGGCCTCGTCGACGTCGCACGCGGCGACCGAACAGCCTTCGGCGGCCAACTGAACGACCAGTTCGCGTCCCATCCCGGCGCCGCCTCCGGTGACGACGGCCATCTTTCCCGTGAACGATCTCATCGCCCACCCCCTTCGCCGCTGACCACCCTCGCACGTACCGGGGCGGCCATCAACGCCTGGTCCACCTCACAACACCCGCCTCGTCGTCGCCCGCCACCTGCTGCCCCGCCTCCTCTGCCTCCCTGACGGCAGCACCCGCACGTATGGTCCGCTGTTCCTGGCCGAGCGCCGCCCCGTCCCGGCCCGTCGGCCGGCGGCCGCCGACATCTGCCCGCACATTGGCCGCGCCCGCCTCGGCTGCGACCGCGCCCGCGTCCTGCTGGACACCTACGCCGGGCTCGACCTGCACCAGCTGCGCCACAGTGCCGCCACCAATCTCGGCGACGCCGAAGTCCCGCTGCAGCTCATCATGAGCAAGACCCGGCACAAGAACCCCCGCACCGCCATGCGCTACGTCAAACCGGGAGCTGAGGCCATCGCCGCCGTCACCGAGCACCTTGCTCCACCCCGGCGCCGACACTGATCCGGACTGTTCCGACAAGCTGTTGCCTGGGCGCCTCGTAACACCAAAATTCGGTCCGATCCTTCGGACGCCCAATCCGGAACGGGATGTCACGCCAAGCCGCTTCCGCTCGGCCCGCAAGCGCGACTTTTCGTTCGTATGCTGCTCAACCCCCGGAGCAGACGTCAGTCGCACAGGCCAGCCAGTCGATCAGCTCGGTGACTCCATGCGGGTGTTGATCAGGTTGTCGATCGCTTCATGCCGGGGCATGCCGGCGCCCCGCTGATAGGCCCTGGCATAGCCGGTGCGGCCGAGCCGGTCCACGAGGGTGGCCACGAGCGCGCTCAGTTCCAGATCGCCGCGGTCGAAGGCGCCGCGGATGACCTCGCTCATGCCGAGCGCGGTGGCCGCACCCGCCGGATCGCCCTCGAGCAGCAGCAGCCGGGCCAGGAGCTGGGCGGCCAGCGGAAGGTCCATGTTCACCTGTGCCGCCTGGACGGCGCCGGGCATCAGCTCGCGCGCGCGTGTGGCGTCACCGGCAGTGAGGAGGTTCGCCGTCCGGGCCGGCAGCAGCAGGCTCTGGCTCGTCTCCGCGGGAAGGGACAACTCGCGGGCGACCCTCTCCAGGCGCTCGAGTTCTCGATCGGCTCGGTCGATCTCGCCGCAGCGGCGGTACAGCTCCGCCGAGCAGGCATGGACCTGGATCTCCAGCATGGGCAGACCGCGCTCCCAGGCCGCCCGTTCCGCGGTTTCGAGGTCGTGCCCGGCGCCCTTCAGATCGCCGGCGCGCATGCGCTCCACGGCGAGCCCGAGCCGGGATGAGATCTCCTCCTGCCAGGCGAGGCCGGTGCTGATCGAGATGCTGCGCTCGTAGTCGGCGACCGCTTCGTCGTGCCGGCCCTCGACGGCATGGATCTGCGCCGTGCCATTCAGCATCATCGCGGTCCACCACCGGTCGCCCGCCTCCTCGAACGCGCGCAACGCCCTCGCCGCCGCGCTCGCGCCGCCTGTCCAGTCTCCGCGGGTACGGCTGCGCAGCGCCTCGACCAGGTGGGTGTGCGCGATGGCCCAACCGTCCGAGCCGTCCCGGACCCGGGTGATCTCCCGATCGACCAGGTCGTCCAGGCCGGCCATGAAGGCCGCCGTCAGCGTCATGGTCAGCAGCATCGGGTAGCGCAGCAGCGCGCCCGTCCGCGCACAGTCCTCGATCGCCGCCCGCAACTGCTCGGCGTCTCCTCCACCGGCCAGCAGGTGGATCGTGGTGAACGCGGCCCTGGCCGCCGGGGGCAGCACCTCGCCGTACTCCAGCACCCTGGCCACGTAGCCATCGGCCCGGCCGTCATAACGCAGCGTGTCCCAGTACCAGTACAGCGGGCCGAGGATCCGGGCCGCCGCCTCGGCGTCGCCATCGTCGATGGCCGTCTGGAGGGCGTACACGAGGTTGTCATACTCGAAGTCGAACACCCGCAGCGACTCCACCTGCTGGTGCGAGCGCAGCAGCGGCTCGTGTCGCTCGGCCAGGCCGGCGTAGTGGCGCCTGAGCTTGTGCCGTACGGCTTCGCGCTCCTCGGCGGAGCGGAGTTCGCCGGCCGCGTTAGGCCCGGATGGTCTCCAGCATCCGGTAGCCGTCACCGGCCCGCTCCACGATGGACTTGTCGACCAGGCAATCCAGCAGATAGGCGACATCTTCTACGGAGTCATCCGCACACACCGCCTCGATCGGGCCGAGCCCCGTTCGCGCCGGAAAGATCGACATCCGGCGGGCGAGTGTCCGCTCCTGATCGGTGAGGAGGTCCCAGCTCCAGTCGATGGCCGCTCGGAGCGTCTGCTGCCGCGGCTGGGCCGTCCTGTTGCCGGTGCCGAGCAGCCGGAAACGATCACCCAGCCGCCGGGAGAGCTCGTCGGCGTTCATCGTGCGCAGCCGCGCCGCGGCCAGTTCCAGGGCGAGCGGCAGGCCGTCCAGCCGGCGCACGATGTCCACCACCGGGCCCGCCGTCGATTCGTCCAGCGCGAAGCCGGGCCGTACGGCGACTGCCCGATCGAGGAACAGCCGTACCGCGCTCGCCTGCGCGGCGCGAACGGGATCGGCGTGTGCCGGGGGCAGGGCGAGCGGAGCCAGCCGGCACAGTGCTTCACCCATGACCTCCAGCGGCTCCCTGCTGGTGGTCAGGATGGTCAGGTTCGGCAGGCGCTCGAGCAGCTGCCAGGCGAACTCGGCCGCCGCTTCGGAGATCTGTTCGCAGTTGTCCAGCATGAGCACGCCCTCGCCACCGGCGAGCAGGCTGACCGATCGATCAAGCGGCGTCCCCGGGGGCAGGGCCTCTGTCGTGGCGATCGTGCCCAGCACCGCCTCGGGCAACCTGGTCAGCGTGTCCACCCCGGCCAGGGGGATGAGCCAGACGCGACCGCGCCGATGGGCCCGATGCCGGCTCAGCGCCTCCACGGCCAGGCGGGTCTTGCCTACCCCTCCGGGCCCTACGACGGTGACCAGCCGCGAGCTCTCTAACAGGCCGGCGAGCAGGTTCAGCTCCTCCTGCCGGCCGACGAGGCCGGTCAGGGGGGCCGGGAGCCGGCCCGGGGCCGCCCGGGAGCGCTCCGACAGCTCGCTCTGGCCGCGCAACACCGCCAGGTGCGTCCTGCGCAGCTCCTCGGAGGGGTCGATGCCCAATTCCTCGGCGAGCGTGCGGCGCACCTTCTCGAACAGGGCCAGCGCCTCGGACTGACAGCCGGCCGCGTGCAACGCCCGCATCCTCAGTACGGCCAGCCGTTCGCGCAGCGGATGCGCCGCGGTCGCCGCCTCCAGCTCGGCCAAGATCTCGCCGTGGTGGCCGAGCAGCAGCTTCGCCTCGAACCAGTCCTCGGTGGCCGCGGCACGCAGCTGCTGCAGGTGGGCGGCAGCCGTACCGGCGAAAGGGACGTCGAGCACGTCGGCCAGTGCGTCGCCCCGCCACAGCGCCAGCGCCTCACCCAGCAGCGCGGCAGCCTTCCGGCCGGAACCGGCGGCCAGTTCGCCGCGGCCCTGCTTGGCCAGCTTCTCGAAACGGTAGGCGTCGACGTCCTCGGCGCGTACGTGCAGCTGGTATCCACCGGAGGCCAGCTCGACGATCTCGCTCTCGCCCAGCGCCCGCCGCAGCCGGTACACCAGCGCGTGCAGCGCTCTGACGCTCTCCCGCGGCGGGCGATCGCCCCACAGCCCGTTGATGAGCGAATCGACGGGCACCACCTCTCCGCCCGCCAGCGTCAGCCTGGCCAGCAGCGCACGCACCCTGATCCCGCCGACGTCGATCGACGCCCCGCCATCGCCGTAGGCCCGCACCGGCCCCAGCACCTCAATCCGCATGGCCACCAGGCTATGAGGACCCGCTTACAGCGACCGCGCCGCCTGTCGTAGCGCTGTAAGAGCGCTGTCACCGCCGGTCCGCATCGTGGAGAACGTCAAACGACAGATGCGTGAAAGGCATGACATGCACGACAAGACGCAGCAGGTGCTCGAGTGGGCCGTCTCCGAGGTGGACATCCCCGGTATCGTCGCCGAGGTCAAGAACCCCGACGGCACCACCTGGTTCGGCACCGCCGGCGTGGCCGATGTGACGACCGGCGCCAAGCGGGTGCCGGGGGAGCTGGTGCCGATCGGCAGCGGCGACAAGGCGTTCATCTCCAGCGTGATCCTCACCCTGGAGGCCGAGGGCCGGCTGGACATCGAGGACCCGATCAGCAAGTGGCTGCCCGGCGTGCTGGACACCGGCGGCTACGACGGCACCAAGATCACCATAAGGCACCTGCTCAGCAACACCGGCGGCCTGTTCTCCACGGGTCTGGCGCCGGAGCTGGTGGCCAGATACACCAGCCGGTCCAAGTTCGCCCAGCACCGCTTCGACGCCTGGAGCCAGCAGGAGCTGCTGCGCCTGGCGGTCTCCCAGCCGCCGGTCGGCCAGCCCGGTGAGCGCTTCGTCTACTCCAACGGCGGCTTCGCCGTGTCCGTGGCGCTCATCGAGAAGGTCACCGGCAAGACCTATGCCCAGGAAGTCGAGCGCACGGTCTTCCAGCCGCTCGGCCTGAGCTCCAGTTATGTGCGGCCCGAAGGGGAGACCACCTTCCCCGGCCCGCACCCGCGCGCCTACTCCACCCAGTTCTATAAGGACGGCGTGGACCCGGCCGACGTCACCCCGGACAACTGGGAGTCGATGGTCGAGGAGCCCGGGCTCGCGCCCCTGGACGTCACCGAGTTCGACACTTCCTGGGAGCCCGGCAACATCGTCTCGACCACCAGTGACATGCTCCTGCTCATCAGCGCGGTGGCCAGCGGGTCCCTGCTGCCGCCGGCGCAGCATCGCAAGATGTGGACCACGGTCTCCACCGAGGGCGCCAACTGGCTGCCGCACACCCGCTACGGGCTCGGCTCCTTCGAGCTCGACCCGGCGATGACCGGCGGGATCACTGTGCGCGGTGTGGCGGGCAGCTACTGGGGGCACATGTTCGGCGCCCTGGCCACGCCCGACGGCGAGCGTGCGGTCGCCTTCCACACCAACACCGAGGCCAAGAGCTGGGAGCTGCTGTTCAAGCTCGCTGAAGCGGAGCTCGGCATCACGATCGGCGCGTAAACACCAGGCTGGGGCAGCAGGGACTGGACCAGGTGGTCACCGTCACCGACGCCGAGATCGTCGAAGCGATGGCGGCCTGCTTCACCCACACCAAGACCGTCGTCGAGCCGGGCGGCGCGTGCGCGCTCGCCGCGGCGATGTGCGGTCGGATCGAGATCTTTTCCGGCAGAATGGGCGTGGTCCTGTCCGGGGGCAACATCTCCTGGACCACGTTCCGGTCGCTGATCGACCGCACAGCAAGGTCCGCCTGCTCCTGCTGCGCGGTGCACCGGACCCGTCGATGCCAGCCGCGACCGGGTCGGGGGCGGGCACGAGGTACTCAGCGACGGCACGGCGGCACCATGCGGTCACTTCGGGGGCGTCACCCGCAGGCCGGGATCGAGCGGCCCGCCGGACGACAGCGACGCGCCATGGCGAAGGGCCCGCTGCTCAGTCGTACTCCCCGCTGCTCAGCCGTACTCATCGTGACGCCTCGAAAGCGTGCAACAGGAAGGCCAGCACATCGGCGAGCGGGGCATGTTCCTGGTCTCGGGTCGAGCCGCCGCCGTGTTCCTCGACGCGCAGCAGCACCGGCCGGCCGGAGGCGGTGGCCGCCTGCAGGCGGCGGCCAGCTTCGCCGGCTGCCACGGTGGCACCCGCGCGTCGTGCAGGCCGGTGGTCAGCAGCACCGCCGGGTACGGCACGCCGTCTCGAACCCGCAGGTAGGCGTCGATGATCAGCAGGGCACGCAGGCCTTCCTCGGTGGTGACGCTGCCGAACTCGGGCACGTTGATCGGCCCGCTCTCGGTGAAGTCGTTCCGCGTGGCGTTCACCGTCGGCACCTGGATCGCCATGGCCGCCCACAGATCGGGCCGGCGCACCAGCGCGCCGCCGGTGGGGATGCCGCCGCCGCTGACGCCCTGGCCGGCCAGCCGTCCCGGACGGGTGTAGCCGAGGGCGATGAGATGCTCGGCGCAGTCGATGAAGTCCGTGATGGTGGCCTCCTTGCGCTCGCCGCGCCCGGCCTCGTGCCATTCGCGGCCGTAGGCGCCGCCGCCGCGCAGGTGCGCGACGGCGTAGACGCCGCCGAGCTCGTACCAGGCGAGCAGCTCGGGATGGAACTCCGGCAGGTCGGGGATCGCGTGGGAGCCGTAGCCGGTGAGCACGGCAGGATTGTCACCGTCCAACTCCAGGTCCTTGTGGTGGATGACGGTGAGCGGGATCGGCGTCCCGTCCCGCCCGGGCGCGTACAGGGTGCGGGCGTGCACCTCGCCGAAGTCCACCGGTGAGCGGGGCGCCAGCCCGGTGTCCTGGAGGGATTGGCCGTCGTAGCGGTAGAGCCGTGGCGCGTCGGTCCAGCCGGCCACCAGCAGCAGGGCTTCGGGCCGCGCTGGGTGGGTGGTCCACTCCAGGATGGCGCCGTCCACCGGCATCGGGAGGTCGGCGGGCTCGCCGCCGGACAGGGGCGCGTGCCGTACCCGGCTGACGCCACCGTCGAGATCGCGCACCAGCAGCCGGTCGCCGACGACCCGCACCGCCTCCACCGCCCGCTCACCCGCGGGCACGACCACCCGGGCTCGGGACAGATCTGGTACGGCGAGCGGAACGGCCAGCACGTGGGAGCGCGGCGCGTCCCGATGGGAGACCAGGTAGAGGGTGTCGTGGCTGGTGGCGAAGGCGGTCACGCCGTCCGCCACGCCCGCGACCAGCCGCCACGGGCAGGCGGCCGGGTCGGCCAGCCCGGCGCGCGGCGCCACGTACACCGTGCAGTCGCTCAGCTGCTCGCTGGTCCAGGGCCAGGGGCTGAGCGCGCCGTGGGAGACGATCGCCAGCATCCACTCGCCTCGCGGCGGCACCACCAGGAAGGGCCGGTCCCGCGGGGTCAGCTCGACGTGGGGATTGAGGCCGCGCGCCAGCACCACCGTGTCCTGCGCCGGGTCGGCGCCCAGCTGATGCAGGAGGGAGCGGCTGTCCAAGCGGTGCCGCTCCACGTAGCGGTGATAGACGAACGACCGGCTGTCCTCCAGCCAGCTCAGGAAGGCGAAACGCGTCGTGGGCGGGATCGTCTCCCGGAGGGCGCCGGAGTCGGCGTCGATCACGTGGATGGAGCTGTCCTCCGACCCGGAGGCGGAGACGGCGCAGGCGACGTGGCGGCCGTCGGGGGAGGGCACGTACCAGTCGAAAGCGCAAGGGCATCAACCGGCGCGGATACAACCCCGGCTTCGGATTTCTCGACCACCGGCATCGTGTCCTGGCCGCTGTCAGAGCCACCGCAACACCGTCACGCTCACCCTGGCAGCCCGGCTACTCGGCCGAGACCGCGACACCCTCAGCTACCACGCCCACCGGACCAGGCCTTTGCTGGGCTTCGCAGCCCCCGACCTCGCCGCAATCCTCGCCCAGCCCCGCGCCCCTCTACCAGCGCGCATCCCCGTACGCGACGGTCGGCACGATCGTGCAGGTAGGGAACCACATCATGCCGGTCCCGCCGCCACACCGGGGGCCGGGTGACGAGCTCCTCGATGGCCTCGTGCAATTTCTCTGCCATAAGGGGAAAGGCTGACACCGCACCAGCCAGACCCAGGAGGGAAGGGAGAATCCTTTTATGCCGAAGCGATATGACTAACGGATCAATTCCAGATACATCCGCCCCAAGCATTCCTGCTCGCCATAGCGGTGAGATGTCCGAACGGTCCACCGGCTGCCGCTGGTCGGCTCGGGTGCTGCAAGAAGACCGCGAAGCGGCGTTCAGTGGTTGCGATGATCTCGATCTGCGGCCGTACGCCTGTGGCGGAGCTCTCCACCGCGGCGGCCGCGAAGGCTGATGCCGTCGAGAAATGCCGCCTCGCAACTGCGATCTTGGTGGCATGCTGAATGAGGTGTCACAGCAATCGTGGCGGCTCGAATCCAGCGGAGGAAGCAAGATCTCCGGCAATCGGTCGCGTCGCGGCCCGGCCGGCGCCCGGTGGCGGTGTGGCCGCCGGGCGGGCACGGTCCGATTGGGGGAGTGAGGCTGGTGAACAGAGATGACCTGCTAGAGGAGATCGTTACGGCGCTGGTTTCAGGCAGGCACCGGGTCATCACGCTGGTACCCGAGCTCGATGGTGTGGAGGGCTTCGGCACGACGACGCTTGCCGCAGTGGCCTGCCGCAGGTCAGAGGTGCGTGATCGATTCGGGGGCGAGATTGAGTGGGTGACCCTGGGCAACGATCCGGTTCAGGTACTCGACCACCGTCTGACCTCGCGTCTGGGGCTGGCTGCTGAGCTGAAGGTGCGTGATTTCCTGGCGATGGCGGTTCCGCAGCGGATCAGGCCAGCAAGGCGGCTCGTCGTGCTGGACGAGGTGCGGCCTGAGACGGGGGAGCTGGTGGTACGGGTGGCCGCGAGCAACGCGGTGGTCGTCGTGACCGGCGCCAGGGCACCGGCCGGCGGGCTGGTGTTCAAGTTGCCCTCGATCGCCTCCGAAGCCGGTGACCGTAGCCAGGGCTGGCCCTTGCTGCGTACGTTGATGCGGTCGTTGGACGCGGTACCCGACGAGCCGTTCGACCTGGCGGATGCGGGGCAGTGGGCACGTGCCGTGCACCAGGTGCTCGACCATGGGCTGACACGAACGCTTGCTTCCGCAGACCTGGAACGACTGCTCGAACTGGGAGGGTTCAAGGGAAGCCGGCCGATACCGCTCGACCTGGCCGCCCTCCTGTGGTGGGAGACGGCTGGCCTGTCGCGGGCGGAGAGCGAGCGGTTGCTGGCCGAACTGGGCGCGCTCGGCCTGGTGACCCGCGCGCCGGACCGTGACGTCATTCTGATGCCCGGCGCCGTACGCGACTACCTCCGCGCCGTCATGGGCACGGTACGCGCGCAACAGGCGGACCGGGCTATGGTGGAGATCGGCGAACCCCGAGAGGATTGGTCCGAAGAGGCGGGCGTGTACTTCTACGAGTACTTCGCCGACCACCTGGAGGCGGCGGGCGGCGACCTCGGCGAAATGGTCTTGGCAGGGTCGTGGTTGGCGACCAGGCTGGTGCAGGCAGGACCGCGTGCGGTGGCGCGAGAGCTGTCCAGGGCCGGTACGCAAGAGACGGAGCTGTTACGAAGGGCCCTTGAGCAGAACCTGCACCTGCTGGGCGAGCCCCCCTACACCGACTTGAGCGTCTTGGCGACGCTCGCCTGCCGCGTCCATTACCTGCCGGAGATCGCCGGGCAACTGCGCGACGTTCTGAACGACATGGCGGTGCCCTGGCTGGAGTGCCTGTGGACATCGCCCGATCTGCCTCATCCCTCACTGAGGCTGAGCTGGACGGTTCAGGAGGGCGAGGCGACCAGCGTCGCGATCAGCCCGGATGGCACCTGGCTGGTGATCGGCGGCGAGGACGGGCCGGTGCGGTTGTGGAACCGGGACGGCAGCGTACGTACGGAGCTGGCGGGGGACTTCGGTCAGGTCAGCCGGGTGGCGATCGCGCCCGACGGCACCTGGCTGGCCACGGCGGTAAGTGGCGGCGGCGTCCGCCTGTGGTCGGCCGACGGCGAACCACTGCGGGAGCTCGGCGACTATGAGACCGGGCAGGACGTGGTCATCGCGCCCGACGGCACCTGGCTGGCCGCCTTGAGCCTGTACGGGGGAGTGACCGCGTGGACCGCGCAGGGGCGTGAGCTGTGGCACGTTGACGCGCAGTCCGACGATGCGGAGCTGTCGACCCTCGCCATCGCCGCTGACGGCTCCTGGCTGGCCCACGCGGTCGGCGACCGGATCCATGTCCGGAACGCCGACGGCACCCTTCGAGCCGGAATCCCGCATGCCGTACAGGGATTCACGCTGGCCGCACATCCCACCCGCGACGCGCTGGTGACCAGCGACGGAGCGGTGTACGGCCCCGACGGCGAGCTCCTGCAGCGAATCCCGATCGAGCACTGGCCCTACGCGCCGCTCGCCGTGGCGCCCGACGGTACCTGGCTGGCCACGGCAAGCCGGGGCGACGACGTGCTGGTGGCACGTCTCGACCGGCCCGCGACCCATCACCTGCTCGGCCACGACGACGAGGTCCAAGGTGTGGCGATCAGTCCAGACGGCACCTGGCTGGCATCGGTCAGCGCGGACGGTACCGCCTGTGTCTGGGAGCACGAGGACCTGCCACGGCTGGACGGGCAGTCGCCACCGGGATCCCAAGGGGCAGTGGTCGTCGCGCCCAACGGCAGCCTGGCCACCGCCGGCGCCGAGCTCGTCTACTGGGATGAAGCGGGAAATCCGCTGTTCAGCGTGTCGGGCCTGGTCAGCCACATGCTGCTGGCCGCCTGCCAATCCTGGCTGGTCGCCTGGGACCATCAGAACCAGCTCTGGCTGATCGACCGCGAGGGGAACGTACGCGAGCGTCTGGAGACCCACCACTCCAGGCCGCTCGCGCTCGCCGCCGCACCCGACGCCACCTGGTTCGCCACCAGCGGCGCGGAAGGCGACATCAACCTCTGGTCCCACGACGGTATCGTGATCCGGAGGCTGCCTTCGGACATCGGACCGGCGCGTCATCTCGCCATCTCCGCCGACAGCAGCACCCTGATCGCTGCCTCCGAAACTGCCGTCCGACGGTGGACGAAGCAGGGACGTCAGATCGGCCGCAGCTGGCGGATGAGCTCTCCGATCAAGGACCTGGCCACCTCGCCCGATGGGTCGCGCACGGCCGTCATCCTTGCCTCCGGCGCCATCCGCCAGTGGGAAGATCGATACAGAAAGCTCCCTGGCCTGCAAGGTCTCGCCAACTACGCCGCCACGCTCGCCTACAGCCCGACCGGCGCCCTGCTGGCGGCGACGTACGCCTCGACGCTGCAGGTGTGGGACGCTGCCGCGGGGCAGCCGATGGCCCGCATCCGACTCGGCGCGACGCTCAGTGGCTGCGCCTGGTCCCCGGACGGCACCAGGGTGTACGTGACGGGCGATGCCGGACTACACGGCTTCACCCTCCACGTTCCCAGCGGCAACTGAGTCGGCGACTCCCGCGCCCCGTGCCTGACCGGCGCAGCGACAGATGCGCCCGCGGACCCGAGAACGACGTCACGGCGCGGCCCGGACCGTGAGGATCCGGACGTTGGGTCGTGGCACCGGCCGTGACGACTGCGATCTCACACCGAGCCTCTCGATGAACTGCCGCAGCACCGGCGATTCGTTCCCGGAACGCCACAGCACCGCCGAGGTGATCGGAGGGCTGGCCCCTGTGAGTGGCACGAAGGCCACGCCTTGTCCCCGTATCGCCTGAGCTGAGGCCGGCACCAGCTTGAGCAGCGTGACGTAACCACGGTCGTCCAGCAGCACGGTGCGTACGCTGCCGCTCTTGCCGCAGATGGGCACGTGCTCATCGTCCAGCCGCAGGTCCAGATCCTCGACGTACAGACCGCACACCTCGGAGGCGCGGGCGCCGCACACGTAGGCGGTCTCGAACAGCACCCGATCACGCAGCCAGCCCAGCGGCAGGTCCTTACGTGGCCGCCGCGGCGGGGCAGGGCAGCGTCTTGGGCATCTTGACGGTGTCGATCCGGTCCTGACGGCATCGATGTCCTTTCCAGGCCATTCGTGTAGCTGTGGAGGGTGGGGAGGTCGTCGGCACGAACCTGCTGGATCCAGGCGGGCAGGTTGTGGCCGTGACGCTTGGTGAGGATGTCGGCGAATTCGCGGACCCGCGTGGCGAGGGCGGTCAGGTGCGGGCAGGAGGCGACGAGGTCGTCCAGGTGCCGTCGAATGTGGTCGGGCAGGTCGCTGGGCCTTGTCATGATCCAGGAGGTGAGGCGTCGGGTCGCGGGCGGCCACGGCGAAGAGCGAAGTCATCGACGCTCAGTACCCTGGGGACCGGACCGCCGCCGGTTGGCAGGGCCATGACCAGCCGCAGTACCGTCGTTCGGGACACCGTCACGGCCAGCTTGGCGAGCGCGGCGCTTGTGGCCCGCCCGGCCAACATGACCGCCAGACCGCCGATCAACGCTGTCAAGGACGGGGTTCGCCGCGCATACCGCACCGCGAGATCCGGAACCTGCTCACGGAACGTCCGCCGTGGACACGCCACCTCAGCGCAGGCCAACCGCCGAAGGCGGAGATCCACCACCACCGCCCGTTCACCTACAGGTCGATCATGCAAGCGACGCCAGTGCCAGCCATGCACACGGCTGGACGGGTTCCCGCACACCGGGCAAGCCACAGGCTCGGGACGGACCTGCGCCATCACCCGAACGACCTGACCCTCAACCGCCACCCGGTCGACTCGCACCGCCCCGGCCAGGCGAGGAAAAACGATCTCCAAGAGATCAGAGTCACACCGTGATCATCTGCCTTACACCACCCACCGTCACCACCGGATTCGTGCCAGAGCCGAAAACCGTACAGTCCCCACCCTGCAGCGCCTGCACACCTTCGTGTGGTGGCGCGTGATCCGCTGGGTGATGCACCGGCATCGCATGGCATGGAGGGCCATCCAGCGATGGCTCCGCACTCCGCAAGGACGGTGGAAGGCCATCGAACTGGGCGGGATCAGGCTGTTCGACCTCGGCAGAGTGTCGATCACTCGGTATCGCTACCGGGGTAACGCCATCCCCAGCCCTTGGCCAGAGGCACTGATGACCTCAACGGCATGATCTCGTGGAGAGCCCGTTGCTCAGTAATGGGCACGGCGGGTTCGGCGGGCGGGCCGGGGAACCCACCGGGAGCAATCCCGGCAGGGCCCCCCGGTCCGACCCAACAATCTCGGCGAGGCCGTCGAACGCACCGTCACCCGCCACCGCGACCACCTCCACGACCTGACCACCGCGCTCAGCACGCGCACCGAAACGTCTCCACCTGCGGCGCCGTCCGTCCCGCCCCCCCTCGCCCGCCGCCGACCTGCTCGCCGCCATCGGCATGATCGGCCTACCCGCGGCCGTCCGCGCAGAACGTCGTACGTCGGCATCATCCGATCGGTTGATGCCGACTCCAGCGCGACGGGCGATGCCCGGCAACGGCGCGGCGGACGATCCTCAAGGCATGGCGATCATCGAAGTCGACCGGCTGACGAAGTCCTACGGCGGCCGGACCGTGGTGGACGGTGTGTCCTTCACCGTCGAGGAAGGCGAGATCTTCGGCCTGCTCGGCCCCAACGGGGCGGGCAAGACCACGACCGTCGAGTGCATCGAGGGGCTGCGCAAGCCCGACGCCGGGCGCGTCCGGCTGGCCGGCCTGGACCCGGTGACCGACCGGGAGCGGGTCACCCCGATCCTCGGCGTCCAGCTCCAGCACAGTGACCTGCAGGGCAAGCTCACCGTCCAGGAGACGATGGAGCTGTACAGCGCCTTCTACCCGCGCCCGGCGGACTGGCGGGATCTCACCGAGCGGCTCGGCCTGACCGACCGGCTGGGCGTGCGCTTCGAGAAGCTGTCCGGCGGGCAGAAGCAGCGCCTGTTCATCGCACTCGCGCTCATCGGCCGCCCGAAGGTGGTGATCCTGGACGAGCTGACCACCGGGCTGGACCCGCAGGCACGGCGCGACACCTGGGAGCTCGTCGGCAGCGTCCGCGACGAGGGCGTGACCATCGTCCTGGTCACCCACTTCATGGAGGAAGCACAGCACCTGTGCGACCGCGTGGCCCTCCTCCGCTCCGGCGCGCTGGCGGCCCTGGACACGCCGGCGGGGCTGATCGAGAGCAGCGGGAGCGCCACGGTCATCTCTTTCGTTCCCTCCCGGCACCTGGACGACGGCGAGTTGGCCGCGCTGCCCGCGATCCGCTCCGTGCGGCGTACGGACGGCGTCCGGCTGGTCGTCACCGGAACCGACGAGACCGCCGAGGCACTGATGTCCATGCTCGCGCTCAACGGCATCGCAGCGCGGAACTTGCGCGTGGAGAGCGCCTCCCTCGATGACGCCTACCTCGACCTCACCGACAAGGAGTTGTGACATGTCCGCATCCATCGCCGTGCTGAAGGCCGAAGGCCGGCTGTTCCGCCGCGAACCTGGCAGCGTGTTCTGGATCCTCGCCTTCCCTCTGCTGCTCCTGGTGATCCTCGGCCTGGTCCCGTCGTTTCGGGAGGCGGGATCCGCCTCCGGGGGAGCGCGGCCGATCGATCTGTACCTCCCGGTGGCCGTGCTGCTCGGCATGATCCTTTCCGGGCTGAACTCCCTGCCGCCGACCCTCACCGGTTATCGCGAGAAGGGCATCCTGCGCCGCATGTCCACCACACCGGTACGGCCGGCCGCGATCCTGGCCGCCCAGGTGCTCGTGCACGGCGCCGCCGCGCTGGCCGGTGGGATCGTCGTCATCGCCACGGGCCGGGTGCTGTACGGCGTCGCCCTGCCCGCCAACCTGCTCGCCTATGCGCTGACCCTGATCCTGGCCATGCTCGGCGCACTGGTCTGCGGCGGGCTCATCGCCGCAGTGTCGCGCACCGCCAAGGGTGCCACCTCCGCGGCCACGATCATCTTCTTTCCGGTCGCGTTCACCGCGGGCATGTACGTTCCGGTCCAGTCCATGCCGCAGGCCCTCCAAAGCGTGGTGGAGCTCACGCCCTTCGGCGCCGCCTCCCAGGCTCTTCACCAGGCTTCCGCCGGAAACTGGCCGGCCCTGCCACACTTTGCGATCATGCTGGTGTGGATCACGGTGCTGGCGGGCGCGTCCATCCGCTGGTTCCGCTGGGAATGACCAGAACGAGGTGGGGCCGGATGACGGACGGCACAGTGGTCGGCACCGCCCATCACGATCCTTCCGACGAGGCCGGCGGCGAGTCGGCCACCTTATCCGGCCAAGCGAAGGGCGTTCCGTCGTGGCGGCACCGGTTCGCGACCGTCGGACCGTACGCCCTGCTGGGGCTCGGCGCGCTGCTGGCCGCCGTCAGCGCGCAGGCGGTGATGAACGTCGGCGAACAGTACATCGCCGCTGTCCTGACCGTGGCCGCGCTGGCCCTGCAGGTGTGGTGGAGCGCCGACGGCAGGCGCCGGACCGTACACGGTCCGGCGCCCCAGCTCTACTACCTCCTGCGCTGGGCGCTCGGCTTCGCGCTCTCCTGGTGCAACCCGATCTTCGCCATCTACGCGCTGACCGGCTACTACGATGCTGACCTGCTGCTGCCCCGCCACCTGGTACGCCCCGCCCTGCTCGCCACGGCGATCACCATGGCCGGCTCCAACGCCGGCGGCCTGCCTCCGGCCGAGGGCATGCACTGGCTGGCGTTCATCGCGCTGCTGACCCTGCACTCCGGCCTCGCCCTCGGCTTCCACCACATCGCGGTCAAGGAGAGCGAGCACGCCGCCGCACTGCGCAGCGCCAACGACCGCCTGGCCCGGGCGCTCCAGGAGAACGCGGGCCTGCACGCCCAGCTGCTCCTCCAGGCCAGGGAGGCCGGCGTCGCCGACGAACGCCGGCGGCTGGCCGCGGAGATCCACGACACCCTCGCCCAAGGCCTGACCGGCATCGTTGCCCAGCTCCGGGCCGCGTCCGACACCATCGACCCCGCGGCCACCCACGACCACATCGAACGCGCCTCCGACCTGGCCCGGCACAGCCTCCAGGAGGCGCGCCGCTCGGTCCAGAACCTCAGCCCCGGTCAACTGGAACACGACCCCCTGCCCACAGCCCTGAAGAAGATCGCCGCAGCCTGGGCGGAGCAGACCGCCGTCCGTGCCGAGCTCACCGTCACCGGAACCGTCGAACCGCTGCACCACGAGATCGAGGCCACGCTGCTCCGCATCGCCCAGGAAGCCCTCACCAACGTCGCCCGGCACGCCGGCGCGCAACGGACCGGAGTCACCCTCTCCTACATGGACGACGAGGTGAGCCTGGACATTCGCGACGACGGACGCGGCTTCGACCCGCGCAGCCTGCCGCCGCGCGATTCCACCGGCGGCTTCGGCCTCGGCGGCATGCGGGCTCGCGTCGAGCGGGTCGCCGGGACCATTGACATCGAGTCGGAGCCGGGGCTCGGCACCGCCCTGTCCGTACGCGTACCGTTGGTGAGCCATGAGTGAACTCACCGCCCCCCGCGGTCCCATCAGCCTGGTCATCGTCGACGACCACCCCGTCGTACGGCACGGCCTTCGCAGCATCTTCGAGGTGCCGTCCGGCTTCGCGGTCCTGGGCGAGGCAGCCGACGGCGCCGAGGCGATCGAGCAGGTCACCCGCCTCGACCCCGACGTGGTTCTGATGGACCTGCGCATGCCCGGCTGCGGCGGCGTGGAGGCGATCGCCGAGTTGGCCCGCCGCGGCGCGCGGGCCAGGGTACTCGTGCTCACCACCTACGACACCGACTCCGACACCCTGCCGGCGATCGAGGCCGGCGCGACCGGATACCTGCTCAAGGACGCCCCGCGCGATGACCTGTTCGGCGCGGTGCGGGCCGCCGCCGAGGGCCGGACCGTGCTGTCCCCGGACATCGCCGCCCGGCTCGTCTCCCGGGTACGGGCACCCGGGAACCACAGCCTGAGCAGCCGCGAACGCGACGTGCTGCGCCTTGTCGCCAAAGGCTCCTCAAACCGGGAGATCGCCGCGGCCCTGTTCATCAGCGAGGCCACCGTCAAGAGCCATCTGACCCACATCTACGGCAAGCTCGGCGCCAAGGACCGGGCCGCCGCCGTCGCCCTCGCCTACGACCAGGGCATCCTTCGCTGACTGCCCACCGCCCAATCCGTGCCCACGATCACGACAGCTGCGCCTGGCTGGTGGTGCCTGGCTGGGCAGCGGGAGATGCCGATTCCCGCATGAGCAGTTGGTCGAGCTTCGCGTTCACCGCGGCAAGTTCCTGTCTGACCGTCTCCAGCTCGGCCGGCGCCCGCGTCTCGGCCGGTGGGGGCTCGGTTCCTGCGCAACGTTCCCCCAGTCGTCGCCGGTCATGATTTGGAACAGCGTGAACAGCGAGCGCGGCAACTCGTCGAATGGAGGCCATGCCGGGCAAGGCGGCAAGCAGCACGCCGGCCACGCGCCGCATACCGGGCACGGTGGACACCAGCCGCAGCGTCCGCAGCACCGACGTGGGCCCGCAAGCGGGACGAGCACGATCGCCACGATGCTGGCGTCGAACCAGTTCCACAGGTCGGTGAAGAACCTCCGCCCGTAGGCCTACAGGCGGGCCGCCAGCTCCACGGTGAATATCGTCAGCGCGAGTCGGTCCACCGCGTGCGACAGCCAGCCAACCTGATCCATCAGGGATGAACTGGTCTTCATGCCGATGGTGATCGCATTGATGACGATCGCGGCGATGACGGCTCGTTGCACGAGCCTGCTCTCCAGGACGTCATGAACGCGCTCTTGCCTTGACACCTTCGACCGCCGTGGGTGGCGACCCGCATTGAATGATCATCGTAATGGGGGCATCAGTGTCATACAGGGACATCCCACTACGCCCTACAGCTCAGTCTCTCTGCGACGCCAAGACGTGCCCCGGTTTACCTGCGGTATCGACGGATCAGTCAGCGTCCGTACGAGCGTATGCGGGCGGGCCTGCCCGCATACGCCGCCAGATCGATGTCACTGCGACGGAAAGGAGCGGAACAGGTGAGTGTGTTTCCCGGTCTGCTGGCCATCTTTCTTCTGACGCTCGCCACCGGCTACTTCGTCGCGCAGGAGTTCGCCTACGTCACTGCCGACTGGCTCCCTCTCTGCCCCAGCAGGCCGCCGCCGGCGACAAGAAGGCCGCCAAAGCCGTCAAGGTGATGGAACGGCTGTCGTTCATGTTGTCCGGCGCACAGTTGGGCATCACCGTCACCGCGCTCGTGGTCGGCTTCATCGCCCGCCCCGCCCTGGCCGAGCTGATCGCCCCCGGCCTGACCGCGATCGGCATGCCCGAGGGCATGGTCGGCGGCGTCGCGCTCGCGATCGGCTTCGCGCTGGCCACCGTCATCCAGATGGTGCTCGGCGAACTCGCCCCCAAGAACCTCGCCCTGGCCAGACCTGAACAGCTGGCCCGCGCCCTCGCCGGCTCCACGCTCGTCTACATGACCATCGCCGGCCCGGTCATCAAGCTGTTCGACACCGCAGCCAACAAGCTCCTGCGCGCCGTCGGAATCGAACCGGTCGAAGAACTGCACCACGGCGCCACCCTGGAAGAGCTCGGCCACATCATCGGCGAGTCCGAGGCCCACGGCAAGCTGCGCGGCAGCCATGCCGACGTCCTCGAACGCGCCCTGGCCTTCTCCGACCACACCGCCGGAGAGGTCATGGTGCCCCGCGTCGAGGTCATCGCCATCAGCGGCACGGCCACCGCCGCCGATCTGGACAAGCTCATCGCCTCCCACGGCCACACCCACTACCCGGTGCTCGGCTCCACCATGGACGAGGTGATCGGGCTGGTCAGCCTGCGCGACGCAGCCGCCGTACCCGCCGGCAAGGCCGCCACCACCCGCATCGCGGACATCAGCCACGACGTGCTCATCGTCCCCGTCTCCGCCTCCCTGCCCGACCTGGTCGCCCAGCTGCACGCCCGCGGCGAGGAGGTCGCGTGCGTGGTGGACGAGCACCGCCGAACGTGACCGTGGTGCCCGGAGTGGCGTTCGTGACCTTGATGGTGACGAACGTGTTGCCTGCGGCGGCACCGGTGGCGGGGCTGATCGCTTTGATTGTTGGGGCGGGGAAGCAGGCGTTGAGTTCCGACGTGCGGATGATCTGGTCCGTGCGGAACTTCAACCTGCGCCGCGCCGGCGGATAGTCGGTGCCGTCCGGCCGCACACCCTCATAGATGTGCTCGGTGATCTTCATGAGCGGGTCGGTCACCGGTACGGCGGTGGCCGGCGCTGTCGCCTGCGTCTTGTTGATCTGTGTGCCGTTGGCCCGGTACATCGTCACGGCGTCCCCCTGAAGCTTGCGGTCTGAAGCGGCGGGCCGTCGAGAAAGATGTCCACAGGTGGCGGCTCGGGCGCGCAGGACTTCAGCAGGACCGACCCCACAACCAGTCCCAGCGTGATCCCTATCGCGAGCCCGAACCGCCACCCCAACCCCCGCACACCCCCAAGATGCCGGGAGGCCGGTCCTAGCGTCTCGCTCCGATTCTGGTTGCCCACATCGACGCAAATGTCCGGAGGGTGTCCTCCTGGTGCCCTGTTGCCAGGGAGGGCGAAAGCGGAGCATGAAGCTCATAAGTGATGCCAAAGGAACTACAGGAGACGCAATGGGCATACTCGTACGGACCCTGGCGGCGGGGGCGGCTAGTGCCGTAGTCCTCGCCGGGATCGCCACGCCGGCGCGAGCCGAGGTATGGGACTGCGTGGCAGGCCTGAACACTGCCGTCAACCTCGCCTACACACAATGCCGGTCCGGTTTCGGCACCTACCGCGTAATCGCAAAGTGCAACTCAGCCCACTACCCCTACACAAGAGACGTCGTTGGCCCGTGGGTGACCAAATCGTCTCTTCAGTCTCCAGGCCCGCAATCGTTGGTGAGCGGCGATTCTCAAGGCTGCCACGTCGTCAATTCACGGACACAGGTCCGATAAGCCTAAGAGCCTGCCGACCCGGCCAAGCGAACATGGATGACGTCGGTCAGGTCTTGGAGCGCCTGCACGACCAGGTCCGGGTTGGCCACGTCGAGCACATGGCCGGAGCGTGGCAGCGGCTGCCCGTTGTGGAACTCCAGCAGCCGGCGCGCTGCGGCCGCGCCGGAGACGACGCCGATGCTGTCGGGCCTGCCCTGCTGGGATTCGCCCACGGTGACGGCGTAGTAGACGCCGTCGATGTACCCCTCCACGATGCGGCCCACTGGCTATGCCTCTTCCTGGCCAGTGCCGCCGGCCGTGTCGTCGGGTAGGGCGTCAACGTATGTGGCGATCCACACGGTGGCCAGCGTCTGCTCGTCCGCGTTGCGCGGGTTGTATGGGCATACACCGGGCGGCGCGCCGAGTCTCGCCGCGCGCCTGGCGGAGCGGCGCGCGGTGGCCAGCTCCTCGGTGGTGGGCGTCCGCCCCTGGCCGGTCGTCATCAGCCGAAGTCCCTTCCGTTGCCCGCGGTCTGCCGCCGCTCCTGTGCCTGCCTGCGGTCGCGGGAGTCTCCAAGCCACTGGGCGCGCCACTCGTTGTAGGTCATCCTGCCGCCGTTCGGCTGCTCTGCCCACCACCGCTTGAGTTCCTCCGACGCGTACGCGTGCGCGTGGTCGGCGTTGCCGCCCCACAGCCGCTTCGGGTCCACGCCGGCCTTCCGGCCGAGTGGTGACAGCATGTAGCCGTTCGTCGCGCGTTCGGCTTCGAGGGCCTGCTCGTACACCCACTACCGGTACATGCGGCGCACCACCTGCTCGCGCCGCTCCCCAGCCCCGCGCTTGGCGTCGATGATCGCGATCCGCTCCTGGCGGTCCATCTCCTCCTCCGACAGGCCGTACACCTCGGCGTACGCGTCGCGCGGGTTCCAGCCCTGGGTGATGAGGTCGTCGATCCGCATCTCTTCCGGGGTGCGGTCGTCCTCGGCGCCCTGTTGCCGGTCGCGGTCGCGGTCGTCGAGCTCGGCGATGACCCGCCGTACCAGCGCGCCGGACCACGGGTCGGAGTGGTAGGACGGCTGGTGCCGTTCGATCAGCTCGGCGAGCTGCTCCTCGCTCATCCCCGCCAGGTCCATAGCGGCGTACGGGTCGGCGCCGATGTCGCGGCGCCCGGTCGCGCTCCTCCAGTTCGGCGCTGATCTGGTCGAGCAGCGCGGTCACCGCCGGGTCCATGCCGTAGCGGCCCAGGTTGCGGCCGTACAGCGCGGCGAGGTCGTTGGTGTCCATGGACAGCAGGTCGGAGGCGGCCAGGTCGCCGAGCTCGTCGCCCAGGCGTCGCCGCTCCGCCTCCCGCGCCTCTGTCTCGGCGATCACCCGGTCCTGCGACGCCGTCCGCTCCGGGTCGTCGCCGTAGCCGTCCCAGCCGGCCAGCAGCATGCTTTCGAGCTCGGCGTCCGACAGGTCGGCCAGGTCGATCTGGTCGCGGCCGGTCCGCCGCTGCTCGCGCTCGTCGAGCACCGCGAGCAACCTGGCGACCGCCTGCGGGTCGTCGATCGGGGGAGCAGCGCCCGCAGTTGCTCATCGGGCAGGGCCAGCAGGTTGATGCCGTCCAGCGGGTCGCGCCACTCGGCGCCCACGTCGCGGCGGGTGCCGCCCTGCGGGCCGGTCGCGTCCGTGGCCAGGAGGGCGAGCGCGCCGAGACCCCAGTGCCGCAGGTCGGCGTCGGCGTAGTCGCCGCCGCCGGCCAGCGACTCCAGCACGTTGGCGAACACCTCCTGCGTGCCGTCGCCGTTGACGCGGCCGGTGCGGGCGTCGGGGAAGTCGCCCGGGTAGATCTCGAACGGGCGACCGCGGTCCTCGCCGAACATCGGCTCAGGCCTGACGCGGTCACCGATCGGGCCGTGGCTGGTGCGGTCCCACAGCATCGCCTCCCCGGCGGCGCGCAGGCCGGACACGGTCGCCTCCAGGTGGTGGCCCAGCTCGTGCGCCGCCACTGTGGCCTTGGCCACTCCGCCGGGCTGAGTGGCCTTGGCCACCCCGCCAGGCTGCGCGGACGGCACGGGCACGCGGCCGGGCTGCCCCTCCCGGATCGCCGGTGCGATCTCGGTGTTGTCGTCGGCGGGCAGGCTGATCCGGGTGGAGCCGTCCGCACGGACGTGCACGTGCTGGCCAGGACCGGTCACCACCTCGACGGGGCCCGACGCCCGCGCCGCCTGGAGCCAGTCGGCCGGGAGGACCTCCTCCATGGAGCGGAGCGCCGCGGCGTTCGACCCTGCACGCCCGGTCAGGAGACGGCCATTCCGGTCGATGCGGTCCTGCTCGGGCTCGCCTATGCCGTGATCGAGGAGGGCCTGCTCACCCGGTCGCTGTTCGATCCCGACTATGTCGGGTTGCGGTTGCTCGACTATGGGTTCATTCCGGCGCTGGGTATCGGCGCCTACTGGACCGTGTTCGTCCTGGCCATCCATGGGGTATGGAGCGTCGCGATGCCGATCTCGATGGTAGAGGCGGGCTCACGCCGGCCGGACACCCCCTGGCTCGGCAAGGTCGGCCTCACCGTGTCAGCCGTCCTGTTCCTGCTAGGCGGCGCGGTGCCCATCGCCCTGGCCAGTCCGGCCGCCATCTACCCGCTGTCGGCCGCTCAGATCACCTGGACGCTGATCACGGCCGTCGCCCTGATCATCGCCGCGTTCCTGTCCGTTCGATTCCGCCGCCCCCTGCTCCCGGCCACGCCGGCCAGCCCGTGGACCGTCTTCGCGATCACCATCGCGGGCGGGCTGGCGTTCTGGCTCCCCACTTTGCTCGCCCTGGTGGGGATCAAACTGGAGTCCATCGTGCCCGCGTGGATCACGGTCGGCTTCTACCTCGCGCACTACGCCACCATGATGCTGCTCATCCTGCGCTGGTCCCGGCGCACGGGCTGGGGACCCTGGCACAAGTTCGCCCTGGGAGCTGCCAGCGTGGTCACCTACGCCTGGCACGGATTCCCTCAGCCGCCGAGTTTCCCAGCGCCCGCGCATGTGGACCTCATCGGCAACGCGGTCTTCGCGCTGGCCGCCCTCGGGCTGCTCGCCTTTGTGGTGGTACGGCTCCGCCGCACCGCTCCGCCAACTTGACCTTTAACCTTGGAGATCGCTCCAGATTCTTGAGAACCAGCTCAGCTTGGCCTTGGCGCCGTAGTAGGTGACCGGGGGAGCATCGTGCTCCTCCTCTACGCCGAGACCGGCTTGTCGGGATTCCAGGGCCGCCGGTCGCCCGCCGATGCGGCCGTGTGCTCGGGCCGAGGCCAGTCCTTCGAGGGTGCCCTCGACGATGAGAGGCCTACTCCTCCCGCGGCAACCGCGCCTCCCTGCGCGGGCGCGCGGAATCAAGGCAATCGTCCCGGAGAAGGTCGACCAGGCGGCCAACCGCAAGAAGCGTGGCTCTCGCGGCGGCCGGCCGGTCCGCCACGATCCGGATCTCTACATGGAGCGCAACACGGTGGAACGGTGCGTCAATCGGATCAAGGAGGGCGTGCGCTGGCCTTCCGGTTCGACAAGACCCCCGACAGTTACCTGGCCGGTCTTCATCTCCGGGGAGCCGTCTTGTGGATCCGCAGCCTACGACCCATTTGAAGGTCCCAACTCCGTTCACGCTCCAAGTGCAGGGCTTGACGCCCTGTAAGGAGGCGTTCCCGGTTACGGGCGACGCCGTGCGTAAAGAGTGCGAAAGATCGTCATCGCAGTGCGTCGACGATCACGGTCGCGCGTGAACAACGCGACCAGCACGACCAGACGCGGAGGCCGAGTAGCACGACCGTTGCGCTGATCGAGCTCAAGATTAGCTGGACGCCTGTCCGGTACGGGGGACGTACAGAGCGGCACCGGCAGAGTACGGGTGGAGTACGGGCAGCGCCGTGCCAGCGACAATCCTTAACGTTCTCACCAGCCGAAGGCGAAAGCATAGGAGGATCAAGATGGCGACGAGATACAAGAGGCGAGCCATCGCGATCGTGGTTCTGGCCGCCACGGCAACTGTTCTCGCTCCCACAACAAGTGCTCACGCAACCCTGAGTAACTGTTCGCGGGGATATCAGTGGATTGACCGCAAGAAGTATGCCTTCTCCACGTGCGGAAGCGGTACAGGTGAGCAGCGTGTCGGGATCATATATGTCGATTCCGATGGCAACTGGACCCGCACCGCTCATGGCCAGTGGGTAGGGAAGAATGAGCTTTCTCTCAGGGCTCTTGTCCCACTCCCTGGTGAAAGCCCAGCGGTAGTATCATGATCAGCCATCGCAACTGAATCTGCCCCTTTTCCCTCTTCGCGGCTTGTTCCAGCGCAGTGGCCAGCTCGCCGTCCAGGACCATCCCGGCGGTCTGATGATGGGCGCGGGCCGTGGCGGAGTCCACGTTGACCACGTCGAGGCCGGCCTGCCCACGAGCCGCAGCTTCGGCGATCATCGCCTGTATCAGCCGCTCGAACACGCCATTCAGCGCCCAGCAGAGAAACGTGTCATAGATGGTGGACCAGGATCCGTGCTCGGCGGCGGGCAGGTCCCGCCAGGGGCTGCCGGTCCTCAACCACCACATCACCGCGTTGAACTACCGCCGCAGATCCGGGATCGGGCCTCGCTCACCCAACGGCGAGTGAGGCTCGATCAAGGACCATTCCTCGTCGGCGAGGTCTCCACGCGCCATGCCCGATGGCCTACCAGGCCGCCGAACGTAGCGCAGGCAATCCCGCTGATCTCAACTCCGTACAGACCCTAGTCGATCGCCTTCTCGACCATCCGCCAGCTCACGAACTTGAAGTTCGTGACCTCGCGGTCGCCGTCCCCGGGCGTGTCGGCGCCGTCGTGCACGACCAGCAGTCCCTCCGGGAAGGCGCTGCCGAGCGAGGCGCTGGTGACCATGGCCCCGTCGCTGACCTCGGCGCCGTCCGTGCGGGTGCCGGCGGCCACGCGGAACTGGGCCAGGTGGTCGTTGTCCTCGCGGTCGTAGACGGCGAAGGTGTCGTCACCCTGGCTGGAGGCCAGCAGGTAGCCTTCCCCGTCGTCCCCGTCTTCGAAGATCGTCAGGCCTTCGGCGTCGGCCGACAGGTGGTCGCCGCCGTAGCCGCGGTCCTGGCCGGGGACGCACTCCTCGGTCTCCGGGTCGTAGGTGTCCTGGCGGCCGTACTCCCTGACCTTGTCCATCAGCACCGGACGGCCGGTCAGGTCCGCGCGCAGGCGCCAGATGCCGACGTCCTCCTGCGCCGCGTACAGCACCCCGTGGGCGCGGTCCACGACCATGCCCTCGATCTGCGCCAGCTCGCCCGGCTCGCCGCACGGGACCCAGGTGGTGCCGTCGGGCAGGGGGAAGGTGGCGGGCAGGTCGAGCGTGCGGACGGAGTGGTAGGTGACCTTGCCGCCGGGGGCGGCGGTGAGCTGGAGGAGGCCGAGCCTGGTCTGGTGGCGGCGGCTGACGACCACGCGGGTGCCGCTGACGGCCAGCCCGTACGCGGTCTCCGCCTCGTCCACCTCCTCCTGGGTGGTGTTGAAGACGAACGGCACGGACGGGTCGGTGATGTCGGTCAGCGGCGGCCGGCCGGCGGCGGCCGCGGCCGGGTCGATGGCGTAGACGCGCAGCTGGTCGCGGCCCCGGTCGGAGGCCACCGCGAGGTCCACCGTGGCGCCGGTGGACAGGCGGAAGCCGTGGACGAGGTCGACGTTGTTGAGCCGTCCCGGCTCGTGGTCGGGACCGGGCGGCGGCTGGGCGGGCAGGTGCTGGAGCTGGGCGCCGGACAGCGCGTACGCGTACAGCCCGCCCTCCTTGGCGGTGGTGATCACGACGCTCCTGCCCGGACGGGTGGGGTGCACCCAGATCGCCGGGTCGTCGCCGTTGGCGAAGCCGCCCGCCTCGTCGTCGTACAGCGACGGCGTCTCGGCGGTCGCGGTGACGGTGGCGACCCCGGAGGCGGCGGCGGGCACGGCGGCGGCGAGCGGAAGGGGGGTGACAAGCAGGAGGATCGTGGATAAGAAGGCACGCACAGGCATCTCCTCATGATCGTTGATCACTCTGAACTACGGGTGAACGTGCCGGGCATAAGTCCGCATGTCTATACAAACAGATGACATTGGGGTAGAACCAGGGCTAGCCCGTTGGTCTTGGAGGTGTCCTATGAGACGAACCCCGATCGTGCTGGCACTGCTGGGTGCGCTGGCCGTCACCGGCTGTTCCTCCTCGGGAGGTCAGACCGCGCAGAGCGCCCCGCCGGCCTCCTCCGCGCCCGCCCCGGCCGGGAGCGGGAGCGGCGGCAAGTTCGCCGTCATCACCCATGGAGCGCCCGGTGACTCCTTCTGGGACGTGGTCAAGAACGGCGCGGAGGCCGCGGGCAAGCAGTACGGCGCGCAGGTCACCTACCAGGGCGACGGCGACCCGGCCAAGCAGTCGCAGCTCATCGACCAGGCCATCTCGGAGAAGGTCGACGGCATCGTGGTCTCCATGGCCAACCCCGACGCGCTGAAGGAGGCCATCGGCAAGGCCGTCGCGGCGAAGATCCCCGTCGTGACGATCAACTCGGGTGCCGACTCCTCCAAGGCGTTCGGCGCGATCACCCACGTCGGACAGTCCGAGGACGTGGCCGGGCGCGGGGCGGGGGAGCAGCTCAAGGCCGCCGGCGTCACCAAGCTGCTGTGCGTGATCCACGAGGCCGGCAACGTCGGGCTCGACCAGCGCTGCAAGGGCGCCGAGGAGACGCTGGGCGGCACGGTCGAGCGGCTGCAGGTGGACGTGAGCAACCTGGCCGACGTCACCTCCAAGGTCGCCGCCAAGCTCCAGTCCGACCAGCAGGTCAACGGCGTGCTGTCGCTCAACCCGGCCGTCGCGGTCGCCGCCAGGGACGCGATCAAGGACGCGGGCTCGCAGGCGAAGCTGGCCACGTTCGACCTGTCGGCCGACGTGGTGACCGCGATCAAGGACGGCGAGGTCCTGTTCGCCGTGGACCAGCAGCAGTACCTGCAGGGCTACCTGCCGATCACCTTCCTCAACCTGTACAAGGCCAACCTCAACACCGTCGGTGGCGGCCTGCCGGTCAACACCGGGCCCGGGTTCGTCACCAAGGACACCGCCGACCAGGTCGCCAAGCTGGCCGAGGCGGGGACGCGATGACGATTGCGGCGGACGAGCGGGTCGGCCACGTCGGCCTGGCCCGCCGCCTGCTCATCCGGCCCGAGCTCGGGGCGGTGGTCGGGCTCGTCGTGGTGTTCGTCTTCTTCGCCTCCCAGTCGCCGGTGTTCCGGTCGCCGGCCGGCATCGCCAACTGGCTCGACCCGGCCGCCACGCTCGGCATCATGGCGGTCGCGGTGGCGCTGCTGATGATCGGCGGGGAGTTCGACCTGTCGGCGGGCGTGCTGACCGGCACCAGCGGGCTGATCCTGGTCACGCTGGCCACCCGCTTCGGGTTCAACGTGTGGCTGGCGATGCTCGCCGGGCTGGTGGTCGCGCTGGCCGTCGGGTTCGCCAACGGGATGGTCGTCACCAGGACGCGGCTGCCCAGCTTCATCGTGACGCTGGGCACGTTCCTCATGCTGCAGGGCGTCAACCTCGGGGTGACGAAGGCCCTCACCGGGACCGTGCAGGTCAGCGGGCTGCGCCGGGCCGAGGGGTTCGAGGGCGCGAACGCGATCTTCGCCGGGACGATCGACATCGGCGGCACCTCGTTCCGGGTGGCCATCCTGTGGTGGATCCTGGTGACGGTGGTGGCCACGTGGGTGCTGATGCGTTCCCGGGCCGGCAACTGGATCTTCGCGGTGGGCGGCAACGAGCAGGCCGCCCGGGCGGTGGGCGTGCCCGCCGCCCGTACGAAGATCGCGCTGTTCATGACGACCGCGTTCGCCGCCTGGCTGGTCGGCTCGATCCTGGCGCTGCGCTACACGTCCGTGCAGGCCAACATCGGCATCGGGCAGGAGTTCATCTACATCATCGCCGCCGTGATCGGCGGCTGCCTGCTCACCGGCGGGTACGGCTCCGCCATCGGGGCCGCCATCGGCGCGGTGATCTTCGGCATGGCCGACAAGGGCATCGTCTTCCTGGGCTGGGACGCCGACTGGTTCAAGTTCTTCCTCGGTGCGATGCTGCTGCTGGCGACGCTGGCCAACCGCCTGGTCAGGCGGTACGCGGAGGAGGTGAAGCATTGATCCTCGAGACCAGGGGCATCGGCAAGGCGTTCGGCTCGGTGCTGGCGCTGCGCGACGTGTCGATGGGCGTGGCGGCCGGGCAGGTCATCTGCGTACTCGGTGACAACGGCGCGGGCAAGTCCACGCTCATCAAGATCCTCTCGGGGATCCACCAGCACGACGCGGGCTCGTACCTGGTGGACGGGAAGGAGGTGCGCCTGGCCAGCCCGCGCGACGCGCTCGACCGCGGCATCGCCACCGTCTACCAGGATCTGGCGATGATCCCGCTCATGTCCGTCTGGCGGAACTTCTTCCTCGGCTCCGAGCCCCGCAAGGGCCTGGCGTTCGACGTGGCCAAGGCCCGGCGGGTGGCCCGCGAGGAGCTGCGCGCCATGGGCATCGACATCCGCGACGTCGACCAGCCCGTCGGTACGCTGTCCGGCGGCGAGCGGCAGTCGGTGGCCATCGCCCGGGCCGTCCACTTCGGCGCCCGCGTCCTCATCCTCGACGAGCCCACCTCGGCGCTCGGCGTCAAGCAGGCCGGCGTGGTGCTGCGCTACATCGCCCGCGCCCGCGACCGGGGGCTCGGCGTGGTCTTCATCACCCACAACCCGCACCACGCCTACCCGGTGGGGGACCGGTTCCTGCTGCTCAACCGGGGCACGAGCATGGGCGAATACGCCAAGGCGGACATCACCCCGCAGGAGCTGACCGCCCTCATGGCGGGCGGGGCGGAGCTGGAGGAGCTGGAGCACGAGCTCAAACGGCAGTGAACTTGGCCGACATTTGACCCATCAGGGCGGTCACCCGGACGGAACACCAGGCAGAAACACCTCGGCATGTCGAAACACCGATAAGCGGCCGGGAGACCACCCATGACCACGATGACCAGCAGGAACGTCGTGCTGGAGAAGGCGGCGCAGCAGTTCGCGGATGCCAACGCCAAGCCTCCCTTCATCTACGAGCTCCCGCCGGAGCAGGGCCGCGAGGTGCTGGAGAAGCTCCAGTCCGACCCGGACGTGCCCAAGCCGGAGATCGACGAGGAGTGGATCCAGGTGCAGGGTGGCCCGACCGGCGTGATCCCGGTGCGGATCGTCAAGCCCAAGGGCGCCACCCGCACGCTGCCGGTGATCTTCTACATCCACGGCGCCGGCTGGGTGTTCGGCTCGGCCCGCACGCACGACCGGCTGGTGCGCGAGCTGGCCGTGCGCTGCGACGCCGCCGTGGTCTTCCCCGAGTACGACCGCGCGCCCGAGGCCAAGTACCCCACCCAGATCGAGCAGAACTACGCCGCCGCCCAGTGGGCGATGCGGCACGGCCCGGAGAAGGGCCTCGACTCGTCCCGGATGGCGGTGGCCGGGGACTCCGTGGGCGGCAACATGGCAATCGTGCTGGCGATGATGGCCAAGGAGCACGGTGACGTGCGGCTGTGCGGCCAGGTGCTGTTCTACCCGGTCACGGACGCGAACTTCGACACCGAGTCGTACAAGCAGTTCGCCACCGGCTACTACCTCAACCGCGACGGCATGAAGTGGTTCTGGGACCAGTACACCACCGACCCCGCCCAGCGGGCCGAGCCGCACGCCTCGCCGCTGCGGACGCGCGTCGAGGATCTGCGCGGCCTGCCGCCGGCGCTGGTCATGAACGGCGAGGCGGACGTGCTGCGCGACGAGGGCGAGGCGTTCGCCGGGCGGATGCGCGAGGCGGGCTGCGACGTGACGGCGGTGCGGCTGGCCGGGATGGTGCACGACTTCGCCATGGTGGACCTGCTGCGCGACACCAACGCCAACCGGACGGCCATGGAGCTGGCCACGACCAGGCTGCGCCACTGGCTGCATTCGGAATCTACTAAGTAAAGGCGCCCGGCGTGAGACTGTGGCCCGGCAAGCCCCCGGGACCGTTATTACCCCGCAGGCCAGATCGCGGACCGCCCGCGAGGGCGGTCCGCCCGGCCGTGCCCGCGACCCGCGGACCGGCGGGCGTGCGGTGTCACCGCGGGCGATCAGGGAGGGCGGTCAGGGCGGGCCGCACAAGGTGAGGGGGCCGGTCAGGGCGGTGCGCACAGGTGAGCCGGCGCGGGGCCGCCGTAGGGTGCGGCGAGATTCCGCCCCCCTCCGAGGAGCTTGCATGACCGCCACCGACTCCCGGACGCTGCCCATCGGCGCGGCGTTCGACCGCATGCCGTTCACCCGACGGCACGTGCTCATCGCGCTCGCCCTGTTCATCGCGTTCGTCATCGAATCGTGGGAACAGCTCGCCCTGGTCTACGTCTCCGGCGATCTGGGCACGAAGCTCGGGATCGACGAGGCGGGCGTCGGGGTGGTGCTGTCGGCGGTCGCGTTCGGCATGATCCCGGGCGTGCTGGTGTGGGGGCCGGTGGCCGACCGGATCGGGCGCAGGCCGACGGCGTTCTGGTCGTTGCTGGCGTACGGGGTGATCGCGCTGGCCTCGGCGTTCGCCCCGAACATGGAGGTGCTGGTGGCGCTGCGGGTGGCCTCGGGCCTGGCGCTGGCCGGCGTGTACACGATCACGTTCCCCTTGTTCCTGGAGCTGCTGCCGACCCGGCACCGTGGCCGGGCGGCCGTCTACCTGTCGATCGGGTGGCCGATCGGCATGCTGGCCGCGATCGGCGCGTCGGTGTCGCTGGGCGACCTGGGCTGGCACGTGGTGGTGATCGCCAGCGCGGCGGCGGGGCTGTGGGCGTTCGCGATCAGGGCGTGGGTGCCGGAGTCGCCGTACTGGCTGGCCGCGCGCGGCCGGCAGGAGGAGGCGCGGGCGGTGCTGCGCTCGCTGGGCAGCCCGGACGCCGAGGCCACGTTCACGGTGGCGAGCCACCGGGTGGGGCGGCCGCTGGACCTGTTCAGGGGCGGGCTGGCCCGGATCACCGTGGTCATGCTGTTGCTGAACTTCGTCTTCAACTGGGGTTACTGGGGGCTGCAGACGTGGCTGCCCACGCTGCTGCAGGACAGGGGCCTGACGCTGTCGGCGTCGCTGGGCTTCGCCGCGCTGAGCGCGCTGCTGATGATCCCCGGGTACGTGAGCGCCTCGCTGCTGACCGGCCGCTTCGGCCGCCGGAAGGTCTTCCTGGTCTACGTGGTGGCGGCGGTGCTGGGCGGGCTCTGGTTCGCCACCGCCGAGTCCATGGTCGGGCTGTACCTGGGCAACTTCGTCCTGGCGTTCTTCAGCATGGGCGCGTGGGGTGTCTGGAACACCTGGAACGGCGAGTTCTACCCGACCGCCCTGCGCGGCACCGGCTACTCGTGGGCCACGGCGGCGCAGCTGGTGGCCACCACGGTGGCGCCGTCGGCGGTGGGCGCGCTGCTGGCGAACGCGACCGGCTTCACCGCGACCATGCTGATCATCAACGCGTTCATGGTGGCGACGGCGCTGCTGGCCCTGCCGCTGCCGGAGACCGAAGGGCGCGAGCTGGAGTGATCGTCGGGGTCGCGCTCGGTGGGGCCGCGCCGGTGGTGGTGGCGGTCAGGGACGGCGCGGCCACCTGGCCGGTGGCACGGGCGGTCGCGCGGTCGGCCGAGCGGGCCTGCGTGGCGGTGGACCTGGGCGGCGTGCGTACGGCTCCGGTGGCGGCCGTCCGGGTCGGCGGGCCGTGCCCGGAGGCGCTGCGCCCGGTGGTCGGCTCGGGGGTGGCGACGATCGTGCGGGGCGGCCACAGCGTGACCGGCAGGCCGCTGGCGCCGCTGGACACCGAGGCCGTGCGGCGGTTCGCGGCCACGTGCGGGCTGACGGACTTCGCCGTGACGGCTACGGGCTCGCCGATGCTGACCGACCACGAGCTGGCGGTGGCGGCGATCATCGCGGCGGAGGTGCCGGAGGCGCGGATCACGCTGTCGTACGAGTTCGGGCACCCCGGGCTGCGGGAGCGGGAGGCGGAGGCGATCCGGAACGCGGCGCTCGGACCGGAGGCGGGGCGGATCGCCGACGAGGTGGCCCGGGAGGTGCCAGGGGTGCCGGCGTATTTCGCCAGGTCGGGGAGCGGGCTGGTGGCGGCGCACTACTTCCGGCGCTATCCGCTGGCCTGCGACCTGGGTGCGGCGGCGAGCATGGCGCGGGGCCGGCCGGTGCTGGGCGGGGAGGTCTCCGACGGGGTGGCGGCGGCGTACGGCGCCTCGCTGGGGCAGCCGGAGGCGCAGGTGGAGCGGATCGTGCAGGCGCGCGGGCGGGCGGAGCTGGACCGGGTGCTCCAGGACGCCAGGGACGAGGCGCTGGCCCGGGTGGTCAGCGCGGGGGCGGCGCCGGGGTCGGCCAGGATCGAGGAGACCACGGTGAACCCGCTGTCGTACCTGCCGGACGGGCTTTACCGGGTGCGCGTGACGGCTGGTGGGCTGCCGTGGGCCGGCTGATCGATCGGGACGGGCTGGGCCGGTTCTCGGCGGGGTCGCGGTTGTTCGCGACCGGGGCGGCGGACTCGTCGTACAACCTGGCGCTCGACTGGGCCCGGTCGGTGGTCGGGCGGGGCGTGGAGCTGGTGGCGGCCGGGGAGCTGGCGCCGGACACGTTGTGTGTGGCGATCAGCCTGGTGGGCTCCACGACGGCGCTGGGGGAGCAGCTCCCGGCCGGGGACGAGCCGGAGCGGGCCGTGCGGGCGCTGGAGCGCAGGCTGGGGGAGCGGGCCGGGGCGGTGGTGGCGCTGAATCTGGCGGCGGAGAACGCGCTGGTGCCGCTGATCGGGGCGGCCGCGCTGGGGGTGCCGCTGGTGGACGGCGACGGTACGGGGCGGGTGTTCCCGCTGGTGGAGCAGACGACGTACGCGCTGGGCGGGATGAGCCCGGTGCCGCTGGCGCTGGCGGGCGGGTCGGGGGAGCTGGTGGTGCTGGAGACGGGGGCCGGCCGGGTGGAGGAGCTGCTGCGTCCCGTGGTGCTGTCGGTGGGGGGATGGGCGGTGGCGGCGTGCTATCCGATGGCGGCGGGCGATCTGGCGCGGGTGCTGGTGCCGGGGACGGTGAGCCTGCTCATGCGGGCGGGGGAGCCGGGGGTGCCGCGGTCGGCGGCGGCGCCGTACGGGGTGCGGACGTTGTGCCGGGGGCGGATCCTGGCTGTGGAGGGGAGCACGGGGCACGGCTCCGACCTGGCGTTGCCGTCGTTGCCGTCGAGCATCGTGCTGCGGGAGTCGGAGGGGTTGCGGCGGTTGGTGCGGCTGGAGGCGCACAACGAGATCGTGCTGGCGCTGGCCGACGGGGCGGTGGTGGCGACGGTGCCGGACCAGATCTGCATGATCTCCACGGCCGACGGGATGGTGGTGGACGTGGACAAGGCGGAGCCTGGCCTGGAGCTGGACATCATGGTGGTGCGGGCGGCGCCGGTGTGGCACACGGACCCGGGGCTGGCTCTGGGCGGGCCGCGCGCGTTCGGGATCCCGCTGTGAGCCGGGGGCCGCGGGTGACTTCGGCGTTGCAGGTGGGCTGGGGGTTGCGATGAACGGTGGGATGCGGTGAACGGTGGGATGCGGTGAACGGTGGGATGCGGGCGCCTGGGTGGGAGGCGCCGGTCACGGTGGCCGAGCTGGTGAACGCGGGGCCGCTGGCCGGGGCGCGCATGTACGGCGCTGGTGAGAACCCCGTGCGGGGCGTGCGGATCGTGGACGAGCTGTCGGTGTTCGGGACGGTCGCGCCGCACACGGCGGTGGTGCTGATCGGGGCGGCGGCCAGCGGCGGCTGGGCGGTGGAGATGGCCATGCGCCGGGCCTGGGAGCAGGCGGCGGCCTGCGTGATCGCGCCGTCGGGCGGGCTGAGCGAGGGCTCGGGGGAGGTGCTGGCGGAGCGGCTCGGCGTGACGCTGATCTTCGTGGACGAGGATCCGCTGATCGTCGCGGTGCGGGTCGCCTCGGCCGCCTCGCGTCCGGACGCGGCCCGTACGCAGCTCGTGGCCCGCTGCGCCACCCGGCTCGCCGAGGCGGGCGCGTCGGCGCGGCGGGTGCTGGGCGTGCTGAACGCGGAGTTGCCGGGCACGTCGGTGGCCTTCCTCGACCGGTACGGCCGCTACCTGGCGGGCCGCCGGGACGCGGCCGGTGACTCGCCCGTGGCGCGGTCGGGGCGGTGGTCGGCCGAGGTGACGGTGCCCGGGCAGGAGGAGGTGGTGCTGGGCACGCTGGTGGCGGGCGGCTCGTCGCGCTCGCCGGGGTGGCCGTCGGTGGTGCGTACGGTGCTGGGGCTGGCGGTGGCGCCGCTCACGGCCTGGGCGGCGCAGGAGCGGCTGCGCGCCGCGGCCGACTTCGCCTTCCAGGCCTCCCTCGCCGAGCGCCTTCTCACCGGATCCGCCACCCCCGCCCTCGGTGCGCCGTCCGGCCCTGGGGCTCCCGGTGAGGCGGCGGCGGGTGAGGACGCGGGGACCGCGGCGATCGCGCTGGGCTGGCCGGTGCGCGGGCCCCTCACCGCCTACCACGTACGCCCGCCGGCGGAGACGGACGACGCCCCGCTGGCGCAGACGCTCATCACCGCCGGCCTCGGCCAGGTCCCGGTGCTGGTCCGGGGCGAGGGGTGGGCGGGCTGGTCGGCGCTGGGGCCCGCCGAGCTGGCCGGACGCGTCCAGCACTGCCTCGGGACGATGCCGTGGCCGTGCGCGGGAGGGGTGGGCGCGCAGGTCGAGGGCCTGGAGCCGGTGGCGGAGTCGTTGCTTGGGGCGCAGGCGGCGGCGTTCGTGGCGGTCGAGGGTACGGTGCTGCGCGCGGACCGGATGGGCCCGGCGGAGCTGCTCGGCGCCCTGCCCACCGGCGTGCTGCGGGCGCCGGCCGCCGTCGTGCTGCGCCCGCTGCTGGGGATCGACAGGGACGGCACGCTGCTGGAGACCCTGGCCGCGGTCCTGGACGAGGGCGGCGCGCTGAAGGCGGCGGAGCGGCTGGGCGTGCACCGCAACACGATCACCACCCGCCTGGACCGCATCAAGGCCGCGGGTTTCGATCTCGACGACGCCGCCACCCGCCTGGCCCTGCAACTCGCCTGTCACGTGATGCTCCGCTGAGCTCCCCATGGCATGCTCGAAGGGCATCCCGGAAGGAGACACCCCTTGCCCGCTCCCGAATCCGAGGGCAGGTTGCTGGCGGTCAGCGACCTGCACATCGCCTACCCCGAGAACAGAGCCATCGTGGAGGACCTGAAACCGGTCACGCCCGGCGACTGGTTGCTGGTGGCCGGGGACGTCGCGGAGCGGCCGGCCGACATCAGGTGGGCGCTGGAGCTGCTGGCGGGCCGTTTCGAGCGGGTCGTGTGGGTGCCGGGCAACCACGAGCTGTGGACCATGCCCGACGAGCCGCCGGACCTGCGGGGGGCCGCCCGCTACGAGCACCTGGTGGGTCTGTGCCGGGACCTGGGCGTCCTCACCCCGGAGGACGACTATCCGCTGTGGGAGGGGCCGGGCGGGCCGGTCCGGATCGTGCCGCTGTTCCTCCTGTACGACTACACGTTCCTGCCCGAGGGCCACCCCACCAAGGACAGCGCGCTGGCCTACGCCCACAGCACCGGCGTGGTCTGCACCGACGAGTACATGCTGCACCCCGACCCCTATCCGAGCCGCGAGGCCTGGTGCCGGGCGCGGGTCGAGCTCACCGAGCGGCGGCTGGCGGAGCTGGACGACGACGTGCCGCTGGTGTTCGTCAACCACTACCCGCTCGTACGCGAGCCGACCGACGTGCTGCGCTACCCCGAGTTCGCCCAGTGGTGCGGCACCACCGCCACCGGGGACTGGCATCGCCGCCACCCCACCGCGGCGATGATCTACGGGCACCTGCACATCCCCCGCGTCACCTGGTACGACGGGGTCCGCTTCGAGGAGGTCTCCCTCGGTTACCCCCGCGAGTGGAAGCGCCGCCCCGGGCCGCGCCGCCTGCTGCGCGACGTCCTGCCCGAGGCGTAAGGGCACCTACCGGTCCCTGCCCGGCAGGCTCATCGGCGCCCGTCCAGGAACGAGGCGAGGGCGTCCAGGGCGGGCCCGGGATCGTTGCGCCCGACCCCGACCCGGAACCGGTCGCCGGGCGTGGCCGTCAGCTCCGAGCGGTAGATGCCGGCCGGCAGCAGCAGCACGCCGGCCGTCTCGACCAGCTCGGTGCAGAACGACTCCACGCCGTCGCGCCCCAGGTAGCGGGGGAAGGCCACGCAGCCGCCGTCGGGTGCCCGCCACTCGAACAGGTCGCCGTAGCGGGTGAAGAACTCCTCGAACAGCGGCAGGTTCGTGGCGATGATGCCCCGGTTGCGCTCCAGGATCCGGTCCCTGGCCTTGATCGCGATCCGGGCGAGCACCTCGCTGGGCGCGGAGTTGCAGATGGTGGTGTAGTGCTTGGCGCGTTCGAGCCGGGAGCGCAGCTCGCGGTCGCGGCAGGCGATCCACCCGATCCGCAGTCCGGGCAGGCCGAGCGACTTGGAGGTGACGTTCAGCGAGAGCGCGGTGGGTGACAGGTCGGCGGCCTGCGGGAGCGTGCGGGCCGGGTCGAGTTCGAGGCCGCGGTAGACCTCGTCGCTGAACAGGTGGATGCCGCGTTCGTCGCACATCGCGGCCAGGCGGGCGAGGTCGGCGGCGGGGATGAGCGTGCCGGTGGGGTTGTTGGGGAAGTTGACCGACACCACGCGGGTGTTCGGGCGCATGGCCGCGGCGACGGCGTCCAGGTCGAGCGCCCAGTCGCGCTCGGGGTCCAGGGCCACGCCGGTGACCTCGCACAGCGACAGGGGCACGGTCTCGGCGGCCTGGTAGTTGGGGGTGAGCACCACGGCGTGGTCGTCCGGGCCGAGCAGCACCTGCATGGCCAGGTAGAGGGCCTCTTCGGCGCCGGCGAAGCAGATCACGTCGTCCGCGCCGACCGTGTCGTACGTGTCGGCGACGGCCTGGCGCAGCTCGAGGGCGCCGTAGGTCTCGGTGTAGCCGAGGGAGAGCGTCTCCCAGGCGTGGACGTCCTCGGGGGCGGCGAGGGAGAGCAGCTCGGCCATGGTCATGGTCTGGGCGTCGGACGCCGTCAGGTGGTGCCGGGCGGTGAACTCCCAGCGGGAGAAGTAGACCTCCAGCCGGAAGTCGGGCAGTCGGCTCATGGGCGGCTCCTTCTGAGTTCGGCGAGCAGCGCGTACAGGGTGGATCGGGAGGTCTTCAGCGCGCCGGCGACGACGGGGACGGCGCGGCGGACGGCGAAGACGCCGGCCTGGTCGAGCTCGGCCAGCACGGCGAGGCGGTCGGCGCGGGTCAGGCGCTCGACCCCCCGCCCGTGCTCGCGGACGTAGGCGCCGACGATCCGGTGGACGCGCTCGGTCCAGTCCTGCTCGAACAGCGCCTCGGGGCGCGGCGCGGTCGGCGCGGCGAACGCGGCCAGCAGCGCCGCCGCCTGCTCCATCGGGGTGCGGTCGAGGTTCACGCAGAGCACGGCCGACGGCTCGCCGCCGTCGTCGCGCAGCACGGCGCTGACCGAGGACAGCCGCCGCCCGTCGGACAGCAGCTTCTCGTACGGGCCGTAGACGTCGTTGCCCGCCGGGTCGAGCCGCTCCAGCTCGCCGAGCAGCGACGGGTCACCGGCGCCGCGCCTGGACATGGGGTTCCACACGGCCAGCACGCGGTCGTTCGCGGCGTCGTGCAGCACCACTTCGGCGTGCGGTGCCAGCAGCGCGGCGATGGCCTCGCACACCGGCGACCACATCCGCACGCGGGGATCTGTCTGCGTCACACGTTGGATGATATGTCCAGGTTGGACATTTTCTCCAGTCGGAGGCTGGTGCGGTTCAGAGCGCGAGCTCGACCCCGTAGTTCCGCATCCACTCGTCGAGCTGCAGGAACCGCTCCAGAGCCGCCCGGTTCCCCGGGGCGGGTGGCTGGTCGACGGTCGCGCGGGCCCGGTCCCAGTCGATCAGCCGGGCCGCGGGTGAGTCCTCCCGCTGGAGCAGGACACGGGCCCGTTCGTGCAGGGCCTGGTCGTAGGAGGGGTCCTGGGTGGTCGGGTACGGGCTCTTGACGCGCTGGAGGATGCCCGCGGGCAGCAGGTCCGACGCGGCCGCGCGGAGCAGGCTCTTCTCGCGGCCGTCGAACGTCTTGAGCGCCCAGGGCACGTTGAAGACGTACTCGACCAGGCGGTGGTCGCAGAACGGCACCCGTACCTCCAGGCCCACGGCCATGCTCATCCGGTCCTTGCGGTCGAGCAGGAGCTGGACGAAGCGGGTCAGGTGCAGGTAGGAGATCTCGCGCATGCGGCGCTCGTGGCCCGTCTCGCCCGGGAGCCGGGGCACCTCGGCGAGGGCCTGGCGGTAGCGCTCCTCGCTGTAGCCCGGCAGGTCCAGCTCGTCCGCCAGGTCGTCCCTGAGCAGCCGCTCCACGCCGGTGTGCGGGGCGGCGCCGGGGATGGCGAGCCACGGGAAGGTGTCGGCCTCGACCGCCTCGCGCTCGTGGAACCACCGGTAGCCGCCGAACACCTCGTCGGCCGACTCTCCCGACAGCGCCACCGTGGAGTGGCCGCGGATGGCCTTGAACAGCAGGTACAGCGAGCTGTCCATGTCGCCGATGCCGGTCGGCAGGTCGCGCGCCCGCAGCACGGCCGAGCGCACGCCGGGGTTCATCAGCTCGGCCGAGTCGAGCACGATGTCGGTGTGGTCGGTACGGGCGTGGCGGACCAGCTCGTGGACGTAGGGGGTGTCGGGCGTCGAACGGGTGAGGTCGGGCTTGAAGTTCTCGGTGTAGCCGGCGAAGTCGACGGAGAACGAGCGTACGGTGCCCAAGTGCTGCTCGCGCAGGTGCCTGGCGGCCAGGGCGGTGATCGCGCTGGAGTCCAGGCCGCCGGACAGCAGGGCGCACAGGGGCACGTCGCTGATGAGCTGGCGGGCGACGATGTCGTCGAGCAGCGTGCGCACGGTCTTGACGGTCTCGCCGACGTCGTCGGAGTGCTCGTGCGAGTCCAGCTGCCAGTAACGGCGTTTGCGGATCCCGTCGCGGCTGACGGTGACGACCTGGCCGGGGCGCACCTCGTACATGCCGGTGAAGATGGCGTGCTCGGGCGTCTTGATGAACGACATCAGCTCGCGCAGCCCGTCGGCGTCGAGCTCGCGGCGGGCCCGCGGGTTGGCGAGGATGGCCTTGGGCTCCGAGCCGAACAGCACGCCGTGGGGGGTGGGGTAGTAGTACAGGGGTTTGATGCCCATGCGGTCGCGGACGAGGAGCAGCTGCTCGGAGCGGGCGTCCCAGACGGCGAAGGCGTACATGCCGTTGAGGTGCTCGGCCAGGTCCGCGCCCCATTCGAGGTAGGCGCGCAGCACGACCTCGGTGTCGCTGCGGGTGCGGAAGCGGTGGCCGCGGGCGGTGAGTTCCGCGCGCAGCTCGCCGAAGTTGTAGACCTCCCCGCTGTAGGTGAGGACGGCGGGCTCGCGCCCCTCGCCGTCGGCCACCATCGGCTGGCGTCCGCCCTCGAGGTCGATGATGGCGAGCCTGCGGTGCCCGATGGCGGCGTGGGGAGCGGTCCAGAGCCCCTCGTCGTCGGGACCACGGCACGCCATCGTGTCGGTCATGTCCTGCGCGATCTGCCGCTCCTGCCGCAGGTCGTGCTCGAAGTCCACCCATCCGCAGATGCCACACATGTCGGCTCCCAGGTCTGAAGGCCCTATACGTGCCCGCTTTGGGGTAGATCGTGAATAACGTCCTGTTCAACTTGGGGCATGGGATTTTCCTGGTCGGAACGCCGCGCGCCCGCCGGCGAAGAGGGGGCGGGCGCGCGGGTTCCGGATGTCAGGCCGTCAGCAGGTGAGGTTGCCGCCGGGGGAGACCCCGAGGATCTGGGTGAAGCGCTGGTAGGCGCTGACCCGGCTCTGCACCTGGGCGGGGTTGCGGCCGCCGCACTCCAGGCTGCCGTTGATGCTGCGGATGGTCTCGCCGAAGCCGCGGCTGTTGACCATCGCGTTGTGGGCCGTCATGGTGCCGGGGCCGTTCTGGGTCATCCAGTACCACAGGGCGGTCTTCCAGGCCACGGCCGCGTCCTGCTGCACCAGCCAGGGGTTCGTCAGGAGGGGCAGGCCGAGCGCGTCGCCGGCGGCCTTGTAGTTGAAGTTCCAGCTCAGCTGGATGGGGCCGCGGCCGTAGTAGGCGGCCTGCCCGGCCGGGCACCCGTACGGCTGGTTCGGGTCGCAGTAGTGGGGATAGTTGGCGGTGTTCTGCTCGACGATGTGGACCAGGCCGCCGGTCTCGTGGTTGACGTTGGCGAGGAAGGCGGCGGCCTCCTGCTTCCTGATCGTGTCACTGCCCGTCCTGGCGAAGGCGGGGTAGGCACTCATGGCCGCGACCAGGCCGCTGTAGGTGTAGAAGGAGTTCCGGCTCGGGAACATCTGGTTGAACTGGGCCTGGGTCACGACGAACCCCGACGGGTCCGGCGGGTCGGTGGGGCCGCCGGAGCAGGTGTGCGGGTCCCAGTACCAGTGGCTGATGACCGGGTCGTACCCGGGGTTCTCGTGTACGGCGATGTAGTGGTTGCCGTCGGTGTAGCGGACGATGCTGCCCACGCCGTACCACTGACCGGCCACCCAGTTCGGGTAGGAGCAGGCCGTTCCCCCGCCGCCGCTGCCGCCGGTGCAGGACCCCTGGTCGGCCCAGACGTCGGCGCTGCCGGGGGCCTCGTTCTGGGTCCACCACCGGGCGGACCAGTTGTGCCCGTTGTGCGACACGACCGCCCCGCCGGTGTAGACGGCGGAGGTGCTCCACGCGGTCGCGCAGGCGGCCGCGTTCGCCGCGGCCGGCAGGAGCACCGCGAGCACCCCCGTGGCCAGTAACAGCGCGACCAGCGGGGCCAGGATTCTTCGCAGCACGTGACCACTCCTCGAGGTTAATGCTTAAGAAAGTTTCCTAAGGATTAACGGATCGGCTGCCACCGCGCAAGGCCCAAAGTCAGATTCGGGGGGCCGGCCGGGTGCCGGTCCGGCAGTGCGCGCGGTCGGGTCGGGAGAGCACTCCGCTCCGGCTTCGCCGGTGCGGCGCGAGTCTCCGGCGGTCCGGGATGCCGGGCGCGGGGGGCGCCGAGGCGGCCTGGTCAACCCTCCGAGAGCAGCCAGTGAATGGCTGGGGCACTCCAGGTCAAAAACACCAGGTCAAAAGGAGAACAACCCGTACTCGTCGGCTCCCGGGCGGGTAGAAGGTAGGTCGCCCTAGGGGGAAGGGATAGCTGGGATGGTTACTGGCTGGGAGATCAAGCATCGGCTGTATCGGGCGATCAACGCTCATGATGTGTCCGCCGTCCTCGACAATTACCTGCCCGAGGCCGTGTTCGTAGCGCCTTCCGGCGTGCTGGAGGGCCATGAGCAGATCGCCTGGTTCTGGGAGCAGCTCTTCAAGGCCTTTCCCGACCTTCAGCAGACGCCCTGGTTGGAGGTCGCCTGTGACGATCCTGCCGTCACCGAGTGGACGCTCACCGGCACGCATCAGGGCCCCTTCCTCCTGCCGAACGGGAGCGAGCTGGAGGCGACCGGCCGCCGCGTTGCCATTCGCGGTTCCTGCATGGCTCACGTGGCCCACGGGAAGATCGCCACGCATCGGGAGTACTTCGACCAACTGGAGCTGTACTGCCAGCTCGGGTGCGGATTGCCCGACGTACCCGATTCGACTCGCTAGCGGCTCGTCTCTGAATGTCGACCCGGTAATCGATCTCGGAGGGTGAACCCGTCACGCCCGTCGCTGCCGAGCCCGGGGTGGTGGCCGGTGCCTCGGCTGTCGCAGGCGGCGCGCCCACCTCGTCGAGCACGAGCAGGTGGGAGGCGATAGCACAACTGTGCGAGTCGTCCGCGAGACCGGGCCGTACGTCAGCCCCGCAGGTCATTTCCGGGTGGCGGTGATCAGGTTACGCGCGCCCTGGCGGAGCAGGTCGGCCGCGACGGATGCTCCCAGAGTGGCCGGGTCGGAGTGCTCCCCCCAGGCGTGGGAACGGACGAAGGCGCTGCCGTCACTGTTGAACACCATCCCGAACAGGCCCATCTGTCCGTCTGGGGTGGTGGAGGCGTGCCCTGCGATGGGGCTGTTGCAGTGACCGGACAGCATGTGCAGCATGGTGCGCTCGGCCAGGATGTGGCGCGCGGTCAGCGGGTGGTTGAGCTCGTCCAGGAGCCGCATGACCGGGGTGTCGGAGGTGCGGGCCTGTAGGCCGATGACGCCCGCGCCCACGGGCGGCACCATGGAGACGATGCCGTCCTCGGCGCTGTGGAACTCCAGGGGCAGTGTCTCGTGGTAGCGGTCGAGCAGGCCGAGGCGGATCAGGCTGGTGCGGGCCAGGATGAGGGCGGCATACTTGCCGTCCTCTTTGTCCAGGTGGTTCAGGCGCGTGTCGACATTGCCCCGGATGCGTTCGGCCCTGAGGTCGGGCCGGTGGATGCTGAGCTGGGCGTGGCGGCGTACGGAGCTGGTGCCGATGAGCGACCCGGGTGGGAGATCCGCGAAGGGGACATCGCCGCGGGTGACCACGACGTCGTGGACGTCGTCGCGCGGCAGGTAGGCGCCGAACGCGGTTCCTTCCGCGAGGGGGACGTCGCCGGGAACGTCTTTCATGCAATGAACGGCGATGTCGATCCGTGCGCTGGTCAAGGCGCGGTCGATTTCCTTGCTGAAGGCGCCCTTGCCGCCGATCCCCGCCAGGTCACCAGGCCACAGGTCGGCGCTGACCTGCGTCGGCACGATCTCGACGGAGATGCCGGGGACGAGCTTTGTGATCAGTTCAGCAACATGGCGGCTCTGAATCATGGCCATGGTGGAGGTACGGGTGCCGATCCGTAGCGGGGCGTCGCCGAATCGGGTGAGGACGACTTCGGTCAGAGGGTTCACGTGGGGTGCGCTTCCTGGTCATGGTTTCAGCCGTGTCGGAGGTGAGCTTAGAAACTACAAGCTGTAGTGCTCGGGGGCGACGACGGGCCGCATCGGGAGAGCATGCCGACCCGAACGCCGGGCCTACATGCAGGTCAGCCGCAGGCTGCCAAGAGCTCCGCGAGGCGCTTGGCCGGGGGTGTCCCAGTCGAGCGTCTTCCGTGGCCTGGCGTTCGATCCAGCGGCGACGGCGTCGAGCTTGCCATGACTTGGTGGCGGGGCGCCGCTCGTTCAGTCACGGCTTGTGGCCTGTTTCCTGGACCATGCGGTGGCGTCAGCTCCGTATCGAGCCAGCAGGCGTGCGAACTGGATCCGCTCCTCCGGCGACCAGGCGGCAGTGATCTCTTCGAACGCCTTGCGCTGTTCAGCGGCGAAGCGGTTGCGTTCGGCCTCGCCGTGCTCGGTGAGCTCGAGCACGGTGCGGCGTCCGTCGGACTGGGACGCCGCCCGGCGCAGCAGCCCGTCCTCTATGCAGGCGGCGACGGTCCGGCTGGCCACCGGCTGGGCGACGCCCATCTCGGCAGCGAGGCCACCGACGGTTGTCTCGCCCGGCGCGTCGGCGATCACGTTGAGTACAAGGTTGCGGGAGAGATCCTTGCTCGATGCCGGTGCGCGTCGTCGCAGACGTGACAGCGCCGGGCCGATCTGGTCGAGCGCCAGGTCGTCGGAGGGCTGCTCAGACAAGGACGCGCTGCTCATGTGACCGATTCTAGGCCGGGTTCGCGCATTTGCATAGCATTAGACAAGTACATAGCATCAGGTATGTAAATTTGAGCGAGCGAGGAAACGAGGCGGACTGCCATGGCGCTCACCGCGATCACCAACGCGCAGATCTTCGACGGAGAGAAGGCGGTCGGCGTGCGGACCGTGGTCATCGACGGCGGGAGGATCGCCCGCATCGGTGGCGACGCCCCTCAAGACAGCGAGATCGTCGACGGCAGCGGCGCCACACTGCTGCCGGGGCTCATCGACGCCCATGTTCACTCCGCCCCGGGTTCTCTGGCGCTCGCCCTGCGGTTCGGGGTGACGACCGAACTGGAGATGCAGGGGATGAACACCCGGGAGAACCGGGGGCTCATCACCGACGACGACACCCTGGCTGACGTGCGCTCTTCCGGCTTTGCCATCACACCGCCCGGTGGTCACCCGAGCGAGCTGATGCCCGAAGGCTTCCGGCCGAAGTGGGATCTCCCCCCGGTGATGCCCCTGATGCCGTTCTCCACCACTCCCGAGGAAGCGGCCGCTTTCGTGCCCCAGCTCCTCGCCCGGGGATCCGACTTCATCAAGTTCATGATCGACGACGGCAGCGTGGAGGGACACCCCGGGCTGCCCTCGCTCGACCAGGCCACCGTGAACGCCGGTGTGGCCGAGGCCAAGAAGTACGGCGCCCTTACCGTGGCCCACGCGCTGACCGTGGAGGCCACCAGGATGGCCGCCGAAGCCGGCGTCGACGGCGTCACCCACGTGTTCATGGACCAGCCGCACACCGCCGAGATCATCAGCCTCATCAAGGATGCGGGCATGTTCGTCATTCCCTGCATCACTCTCAATGCCTCGATGATGGGAAACACCGGCAGCGAACTCGCCGACGACCCCCGGGTCGCCGCACGCCTCGACAGCAAGTGGGACCAGACCCTGCGCTCCAGCTACAACCGCTACCCGCAGGGCAAGCTCGATGACGTGTACGACACCGTGCGCGCCCTGGATGCCGCCGGCATCGACGTGCTGGCCGGCACCGACGTCTCCATGCCCGAGACGTTCTTCGGGGGCCTGGCCCACGGAGCGAGCCTGCACCACGAACTGCAATACCTTGTGGCAGCCGGCCTCACGCCCCCACGGGCCCTGCGCGCGGCCACCGCGACCACAGCCCGCCGCTTCCGCCTCAGCGACCGGGGCCGCATCGCCGAGGGACTCCGCGCCGACCTTCTGCTGGTCGACGGCGACCCGGTCAGCAACATCAGCGACACCCTCAACACCCGTGCCGTCTGGCGCCGGGGCACCCGCCTGGCAGCATGACCGCAGCACTTCGCTTGGTCGAGATCGACGTCCGCCAGCTGCGACACGCCCACGCCACCGAACCCATCGAGGCCGTGCGCCGCCGCCTGGGCCACGCCTCCACCGAAACCACCCAGCTGTACGCGTTGCTGGACGACAAGGTCACCGATGCCGCGATCCGCGCCGCCCACCGACACCGCGGCCAAATGACGCGCTGAAAAAAGTCCGCACGGCACGTCAAGATCATTTCGTGTGTTGACAGCCTCATCCCGGTGTCGGCGCGGCCGGGCGGGCTGAGCCGCGGCAACAGCTCCATCTCTGCCACGGTGCGTGCGCTGGCTCGTGAACTTGATGGCGAGCGACGAGCGCGACGGCAAGAGGCCGCGGAACTCCCGAAATGCCTTGGAGCGGCGCAGGTGAGGACCTCGCACGACGACGACGCCCCGACCGCTACGAGCCAGTATGACCGGAGAGTAACCGTCATCAATGTGGCACTAGGCGGGGGCGCGCGGCGCCTTGCCATCGGTTGAAGTGTCGTCTCCGGCCGCGGAGGCTTCTCCGGTGAAGCGGCGCAACTCCGGGCTGAGCGCGGCTACAGCTGCGGTCAGGCCGAGCAGCCCGCCCAGCACGACGAGCGCCGCCGCGCCGCCCAGTGCCGCGGCCAACGCCCCGCCGAGGACTGGCCCGAGAGGCTTGAGCGCCATCCCGCCCACGCCCAGGACCGCGCCCATCCGGCCGAGCATCGCTTCCGGCACCATTCGTGCGACCACCACGTTCATCACCACGTTCAGCGAGGGCGTCGACAAGGTGATGAACACCAACGGAATCATCGGCCACCACGCCCCCCAGGGCAGTGCCGTGGCCGCCAGCGCGGCACCGAAGACCGTCACGACGGCCGGCAGCAGTCTGCCGGGAGGCAGGAGCCTGCTGATGCGGCCCGACAACAGCGCACCGGTCAGTCCGCCGATACCGAGACCGGCCAGAACCGTGCCGGTGACGCGCGCGTCACCGCCGCGTTCGCCGACGAGCACGATCAGCGGGATCAGGAACGCCCCGCCCAGCAGGTTGAGGACCATCACCGCTGCGGAGACCTCCCGCAGGCCAGGCTGGCGCCACAGCCATACGACGGCCTCGGCCGCTTCCCGGCGCATGCTACGCCGGATCGGCCGCCGCTCCTCGCCGTCATCTCGTGCAGAGGCTCGCGGCTCGTCCGCCGGGCGGCGCGGCACCTTCGCACACGCGTAGAAAAGCGTGGCGGCCAGGAAAGTGATGGTGTCGACGACGAAGGGCACTGCCCGCCCCAGGCCGTACAGCAGGCCACCGAGCGGAGGGCCGATCAGCCCGGCCGCGTGGGTACGGGCCTCCTCCTGCGCGTAGGCACTGTGCAGTTGGCCCGAGGGGACGATGCCGCGGATCGCCGTGTCCTGGACGGGACCGATGAACGCGGCGCACAGCCCGTCCAGCACTGCCAGCGTGATGAACTGCCAGACCTGTACATGACCGGTGATGATGAGCGCCGTCAGCAGCGCGGAGACAACCGCCTGAAGGCCCTGAGCCGTGATGATCGTGCGGCGGCGGTCCCACCGGTCCACCCAGACGCCGGCCGGCATCTGGACCGCGAGCAAGGCGACGGTGCGGGCTCCAGCGACGATGCCCGCCAACCCAGGCGAGCCGGTGAGCGCGAGCACCAGCAGAGGCATGGCAAGCCTGGTGAGCTCCGACCCCAACTGGGAGACCGCGCTGCCGACCCACAGCAGTTGAAAGCGCACGTTCTTGCGCAGCGGGACGATGTCGGTCACGAAGCGTCTTCCGTGGATGCGGGGCGCGGTCACCTGACCTGAGGCACCACTTCCGGAGGCGAAGGCTGCGCCGGTTCCGGCTTCGGACAGGGCACGGGCGGGACCCGGAGAAGATACCTACCGGAGATGACGCTGTCTACCGAATAGAGCCGGTTAGGGGAGCATGCGCTCTCCAAGTCGGAGGCGGACCCATGAAGACCGGCGACAGGGAATTTCCATCGCCTGCACACCTGGGTACTTGCGGGCCGCGTCCGGCCAGCTCGCCCCTCGCCCCGGCCGGGCCGACTTGATGATGTCACATCGGCTCTGTGGAGGTGGTCATGCCGGTCGTCACCTTCCCCAGCGGCGCGTCCGGTTCGGCCGCGCCCTCCGGCCACCCCACCGGCGTGCAGGTCGTCACCGGCGCCGTCGAGACGGTCCTCGACTCACTCGGCACCGCCACCATCCACGCCGGCGACACCCGCACCTTGGCCCGGCTGATCGCGACCGTCGGCCCGCACCACCCCGTTGCCCTCAGAGGGCATTTGATTTGAGTAGATTGCGGCTTATGTTCTCGGCCGCTTGGTCAGCGCGTGGGCGATCTCGTGCCGGTGCCGCCCGGTGACCTTCAGCTCTCCAGGGCCTGCTCCGCTCGCGCCGTTCCTGGCCGGGCGCGGGCGGGATCCGGTTCGGACAGATCGGACCTGGACCAGCAACCCCGAGGAGTACATCCGGCATGACAAGCAGTGTTCAGCAGCTGATCGAAACGGCACGTCTCGTACCGCTGGCCGGCCCGTTCGACTGGGAACAGGTCGAGCACCGGCTCGGGGCGCCCGTGCCGCAGGACTACCGCAAGCTTCTCGACGCAGGGGGTGGCGGACTCTGGCTGGGCTACTTGAAGCTCTACGTTCCGGCGCCCGGCCCCGGTCTCAAGCACGTCGATCTCGAGCGGTCGGGGCTGGAGTTCGAGCAGCTCCACGACCTGTTCGAGGACGAGGTCGTGGGAGCGCCCGACGATCTCGACCCTGGTTCCAGGCTGCTGCCCTGGGCCTCGACCGGCACGGGGGTCACCCTCTATTGGCAGGTCTCACCCGAGGCCGCGGCCGATTCGTACCCGATCCGGGTCTCGGACCGGAACGGCGACGTGTGGGAGAGGTACGACCTGCTCACCACCGACCTTCTCCTGGGAATCATCCAGGGCGAGGTGCGCAGTGAGCTGCTCAACGAGTCGTGGATGGAACGCGACGTGCTCTTCAAGCCCTACGCCGACGAGTAGGGGTGCCGGTAGGAATCGCGTCATGAGCCCCCAACGGTGTTGATCTTGTGGACCCCGCCCGCCGCGCTCCGGCCGCCCGAGCGGGTCGCCGGCCCGGCCTGGAGGTCGCGTCCCAGGTCGCCGCCGTGTGGAACGGCTGACCGTACGTGGGTGGGTCAGCGGGTGGCGCTGAGCTGGTCGAGCAGCAGCGTCAGGCGGGCCTCGCGGCCTGAGGCGGGTAGTCGGCCGCCGCGGGACAGGACGATCAGCCCGTGCAGGGCGCTCCAGGCGACCTCCGTCAGGATCGCCGGGTCGCGGTCGCCGGCGAACTGCGCGACCCCGGTCAAAAGCGCCTGGAAGCCGTCCCGGAGCGGCTCGGGGGTGTCGTCCTGGCCGAACGGCAGGTCCACGGCCATCGTGAACATGGCGTCGTACAGCGCGGGGTTCTCCTCGGCGAACGCCATGTAGGCCCTGGCCAGCCCCTCCAGCGCGGCCCGCGGCTCGCCCGTCCGGGTCGCGGCGCGCAGGCGTACGGCCAGTTCCGTGAAGCCCTCCAGCGCCACCGCCGCGACGATGGCGTCCTTGCCGGCGAAGTGGCTGTACAGGACCGGCTGGCTGTACTCGATCTCCTCGGCCAGGCGGCGGGTGGTCACGGCGTCCCAGCCCTCGGACTCCGCCAGCCTGCGGGCGGTCTTGACGATCAGGTCGTGGCGCTGGGCGCGTTCGCGTTCTTTGCGCTGCTGTGTGGACACCTCCCAAATCCTAGCACTGCTAGACAGATGAGCGCCGATAGTCTAGCGTCGCTAACACTTCTAGCAACGATCTAAGGGGACGACATGGTCACCATCGCCACCTGGCTCGCCGGACTGATCGCCATCGGGATCATCCTCATCGGCATCCGCTTCCTGCTGCAGCCGGTCGCGTCGGCGGCGGGCTACGGGGTTCCCGTGTCCATGAACGCGTACCTGACTGTCAAGGGCGTACGGGACATCACGGCCGGGCTCGTCGTGCTCCCGGCCCTCGTGACGGGAGACCAGCACATGCTCGGTTGGCTGATTCTCGCCAGCGTGTTCGCCCCGCTGGGCGACATGGTCGTCGTGCTCAGGAACGGGGGTCCGCGGGCGGTGGCGTTCGGCGTTCACGGCCTCACCGCCGCGGTGATGGTGGGGGTCGCGGCCATTCTCATCCTGGTGTGATCGAGGTTTCGGGCGTGATCCTGGTCCGGTCTGGTCAGGGCGCCGCCTTTTCGTAGCGCAGCACGGTATTCCTTCGCATTTTCTGAGAACTCGAAAAGGGAGACGACGATGACGATCAACGATCTGCGCGGTGTCCTCAAAGGGCGCGTGCTATTGGCCGATGACGACGGCTTCGAACAGGCGGCCACCGCGTGGAATCTGACCGTCCGGCAGCCGGTGGCGGCCGTGGCGGAGGCCGCGGATGCCGATGACGTGGCGGCGCTCGTGCGTTACGCGCGGCGGGCGGGTATGACGGTGGCCGCGCAGCCGAGCGGGCATGGCGCCTCGGGTGATGTGGACGGCCTGATCCTGTTGCGTACCGGCCTGCTGAACAAAGTGGAGGTACGCGCGCAGGGGCGCGTGGTCCGGGTGGGCGCGGGTGTGAAGTGGGGGCAGGTGCTGGCGGCGGCCGGTCCGCTGGGTCTGACCGGCTTGTCCGGCAGCGCGCCGGGGGTGAGCGTGACCGGCTACACCCTGGGGGGTGGGGTCGGCTGGTTCAGCCGCAAGTACGGCTTCGCCTCCGACAGCGTGCGGGCAATCGACATCGTGGACGCCGACGGCGAGCCGGGCCGGGTGACCGCCGAGTCCGATCCCGAGCTGTTCTGGGCGCTGCGCGGCGGTGGCGGGGACTTCGCGGTCGTGACGGCCCTCGAACTCGAGCTGTATCCCGCGCCGGTCCTGTACGGCGGGCGCGTGATCTGGCCGGAGCACCGGACGGGGGAGGTGTACGACGCGTTCCTGGAGATCACCGCCGAGGCGCCGCGTGAACTGAGTGTCTGGATCAACCGGCTGCAGCCGCCCGGCGCGCCGCCGATGGTGACGCTGGACCTGGCCTACCTGGGGGAGGCGGCTCAGGGGGAGGACCTGCTGGCGCGCATCGACAAGATCGGCGGCGCGATCTCCGACAGCCGCGGCGTCGTCCCGGTTGCCGACCTGGGTGACATCACCGCCGAGCCCACCGATCCGGCCCCGTCCATCGCTCGTGCGGAGCTGCTCACCGGCCTGGACGCGGACGCGGTGGAGCTCCTGCTGGCCAAGCCGGTCGAACCGCTCATCAACGTGCAGATCAGGCACCTGGGCGGGGCGCTCGCCGAGCCGGGCGGCGGGGCCGGTGCGAGCGGCGCGGTGGCCGAGCCGTACCTGCTCGGCCTGCTGGGTCTCGGCCTGCCGCACACGGCCGATGCGACCCGCGCCAAGCAGGCCGAGATCGTGGCCGACCTGGAGGCCTACATCAGCGGCCGCAAGCCGTACACCCTGCTGTCCCCCGGTGACACGGCGGCGAAGGCCTTCTCCGGCAGCGCGCTCGCGCGGCTGCGGGAGATCAAGCAGGCCCGTGACCCGCACAACGTGTTCCGCGCGAACTACCCGGTGCTCGGATAGATCGATTTCCAGCAGGTCACGACCCCTCCGCCCACCGGTGCGGCGGGGCCGCACCGAACCCGCGTGACAGATGTCGCCACAGCACTGTGAAGGGCACACCCTGTCCGGAGACATCACCTGGCCGGAGGAAACCGGACCGGGTGATCGAAGCCCGCGATCGGTGGTGAACCTGGTCTGCTACGTCGGGACGCCGTCCCGCGCCGATGGCGCTGACCTGATGGCCCGACCTGCTCAGCGACGAACTCGAACACCCGCCACCGGAATGGGCCGGCCCAGAACCGTGATCCGGCGCCGATCGCGCCGCACTCTCGTCGATCGGACGCATGGGGTGACCTCAGCGATCGCAAAAAGGCCGGGAGAGTTCGAGATCGGCGTCCACCCGGCGCAACCCGTCGAAACCCCAGGTGTTGACGCCCTCCAGGTCCACCTCGTTGGAGATGCGCACCGCAAGGTCGCGCAGCGAGCGGGCGAGCCGGGCGTACTCGAGATGGGTGGGGTCGAGTCCCTGCGCGCCGTAGGCGCGCAGGAAGCGCACCGGGTCGGGCCCGCACAGGGCGGCGAACACATCGTGCTCGCGCGGCGCCAGCATCGTATGACCCCAGTCGAGCAGGGTTGCGATGCGGCCGTCGCGGTCGACCAGGACGTTGTGCGGGAACAGGTCGTGGTGGCACACGACGTGGGGCACGTCGATCGCGCGTGCCCGTTCGATCACCGCTTCGAGCCGGTCGACGTTGGCCAGGACCTCGTCGCGGCGGTCTCCGATCCACGGGTGGTCGTGCCGGTCGCGCAGCACCTCGATGCACCACTCGTCCATATCGGTGCGGGGCAGGGCGAGGCCGGTGACCTCGTGCACGGCGCGCATCGCCCGCGCGATCGCCTCGGCGTCGTTCCACGTTCCCTGGCGGCCGTCGACGAACGGGAACAGCGCGTAGCGCCGACCATGGTGCTCGGCGGTGTACGAGCCGTCACGTGCTCGCGCCGCCGCCGGAACGGGGATGCCCCGAGCTGCCAACTCAGCGGTCAGCGCAAGAGCGGCGTCACTGTCGGGCTGCTGACGCCACAGTTTCAGCAACCAGCGCCCGTCGGTGAACACATCCGCTTCGAACCCGCCCGGATGCGGCCGCCATTCGCCCACCTCGACACCGAAGGCGTCGCGGACCTGAGTCGTCGTCGGCGGTCGTATTTCGCTCCACATCAATCCCGGACGCTACCGCTGCCGAGGGCAGCCGGTCGACATCTTTTCCAGCACCAGCTCGACGCGGCCGACCTGCCGGTGCCGAACGCCCGGCCCGCCACGCGCAACCCCGGTCAGATACGCGCACGCCTCGACAGGCAACCCCAAGTCCTCATCGACCACCACCCACGACACCGACTCATCGGCGGCCACCGCCACTCTCGTCACCGGCCCCGGCGGCGTGCGCATGCTCGACCTCGTGCCGGAATTCGGCCTGCATCAGACGGCAACGATGGACAGACACGCCTTCATCGCCGAGATCAAGCCCATCATGCGCCGGATCCGGGACCAGCTCCCCGCGGCGCGGCGTGAGGAGTTCAGGCGTTTCGCGGAGGAACACGTCAAGACCATCGCCGCCGATCTCGACGACTTCGACTTCTACACCGGCCTTTCGCTCGACGGGGCGCTCATCTACCTGCGCTGGCCCGCCGAGGAATCGGCTGCGGTGCCGTGCTGGGAGCACGCCCTGACCGCCACCGGACCACCACTTGGCCTCCAGCGCCCCGCATCGGGTACGGCGGGGGTTCAACCGCTCGCCTGCAGCGGTCCCGCTCCGGATCGGCCGTCCCCCGGACCGTAGCGGATCTCGTGCAGCGCCTCGACGACCGCGCCACCCAGCAGTACACGGTCCTGCCGCAGAGGGTAGTGCAACGGAACGGAATCCGGCGTTTGCCACCGCCGAGCAGGACGACCGAATCAGCTACATGACCAGCGGAAATCACGTTGACGCCGGGTTCCGTTCCAAACTCTCTGCGCCCCTACTCGTCGTAGTGATGTCCATGAGAGGGCGGACATACCCCGGACATACCGCAATCTGCGACATTGGTTCCGCAAGATCATCCACGGAAGGGAATGACATGCGGAAACTCTCGGCCGTCGCTGCGGTATTTTCGGGCGTGCTGGCCCTGGGCGTGAACGCCATGCCCGCTCAGGCCGTGCCAAGCAACTGCTCCCATGGGGTTAGGAACGGTGCCATCGACGTAGCGTGGTCGCTGTGCACATCAGGAACGGGCACCCACCGGGTGGTAGTCGATTGCAGAACGAACCCCGACGATCCCTCAACCGAATTCCGCTACTACGGCCAGTTCGTAGACGTGGACAAGGTGTCCACGAGGCCGTGCCCCGATCACAGACCGTTCGCTGCCTGGACCACCGTCTGGCCAAGGAATTGACGCATAGCTGCCTACACCGTCAAGAGCGGCAGATCTACCGCCTACGCGGCTCGAGGTGCCAGAGGGGAGCGGCGCCGGGCCCGCCACCCGCCCGCGCCGGGCCGACCGTGCCGAGCAGGTCTCCGGCGACGACCACGAGGTACCGGCCGTCCTCCAGCCCGGTCGGCACCACCTGGACGGCAGCCGGCTCAGCGGCGGTGTACCAGGAGCGGCGGCGCAGCAGGGCGTCACTCGCGTGATCTTCGGTCATCGGCCGGGAGACACCTCCGAGTCGGGTTGCTGTTGACGCGCCTGTCACCAGCCGCCATTTCATGTCGGATAACGGTACGAGTGTTCGCCTCGGCAAGCGTCGCAGGGCGAGGTGGAACGGGTTATGGGTCTTCTCCCGCGCTCCCGAAGCTGTCAGCCCGCCAGACCTGCGGACGCCGCGCTCGACGTGGTGGGTGCTCCCGACCGCGCCGTTAACGGGTGCACGGCCTCAGCGGACTCCGGGTGGCCGACGCCTCGGTGATCCCCGCCATCCCCTCGGCCAACACCATCGCGACCGTCTACACCATCGCCGAACGCGCGGCCGAACTCCTCGCCGGCCCGGCTCCCGGCGCCCGGAACCATCAAGAAGGCTGACTGTCATGCGACGGATCCTTGGCAAGACAGGCGCAAGGGGGGGTGGTGTTCGGCATCCGGTTGCCGGAGGATCTGGCCGACGTGCCGGAGGTGGAAACCTACCTGGCCCGGCGCTCGGGTAGAGGCCACCAGCCGCAAAGTAGCGCTGAGTGAGTGATTGGGAGCTCCTGACGGCTTGACCTGACATCGGCCGGAAGATCCGCAACCACGTCCGGCAACTCGAAGCTCTCGGCCTTACCGCCACCCTCGCCACCGCCTGACCCAGGCTGCACACGCAGATCCCAGCCGACGATCACCGGCCGAGGTCCGCTGCCGGGTGATCTGCCGAGGTGGCTGTCTTCCGGTCAGTGTGCGGGCAGGCGGTTGAGCACCTCGGCGACCTCTTCGCGGATCTGCGGCGTCACCTTGCCGCCTTCCTGGTTGAACGGGATCCGCAGCACGAGGTTGCCTCCCGTAGTGGGCGAAGATCTCCTCGGCCACGGTGACCCCGCTCTTACCCCCGCCACGCTCGCGCATGCCGTACCTTGAGCCCGCCGCACTGGGTCGCGACGTGTCGGAGGTGGTCGGCCCTTGTCGAGGTCGGCGGCATCGAGCCAGGCGAGGAAGGCGCGGATTCGGGAGGCGTAAGTGCGGCGGGTGTCGGCGTCCAGCGGCGCGCGTTCGAGGGCCGCGGTGTAGTCGTCGTGCGCCGCGGTGAACGCGGCGGGTACCTCCAGGCGTCGCCCCACCCGCTGATGTCAGAAGTTCCGACTGTCGAAACTTCTGATAACAAGCAACAGCAGTCTTGCATACCTCGCGATCAAGACTGTTGATCGGAGAGCGCAGGTCGTCTCTTTCGCTGGGGGAACCACCATGCGGCGGGGCCGAGCAGGCTCATCAGGGCAGGTACGAGCATCATCCGAATGATCGTGGCGTCCACGATCACCGCGGCTGCCAGACCGATGCCCACCATCTGCACCAACGGGTTGTCGATCCCGGCGAAGCTCAGGAAGACCACGGCCATGATCGCTGCGGCTGAGGTGATCACCCGGCCGGTCGCCGCCAATCCGGTGACCATGCTGTGGTAGGGCTCGCCGGAGGACAGATAGTCCTCTTTGACCTTGGACATCAAGAACACCTCGTAGTCCATGGACAGGCCGAACAACACCGCGAACAGGAACATCGGCACCACGGACATGATCGGGACCGGCTGGTCCACGCCCAGCAGGCTCAGTCCCCAACCCCATTGGAAGACCGCGACGATCACCCCGTACGCGGCGCCGATGGACAGTAGCGTGAGCAGCGCCGCCTTGATCGGAACCAGTACCGACCTGAACATGGCGATCAGCAGGAAGAAGGAGAGCGTCACCACTCCGCCGATCACCCATGGCATCCGGTCTGTGACTCGGTCCGCCATGTCGATCATGAGTGCGGTCAGCCCGCCTACGTACGCCCGCGCGCCGGTGCCGGCCAGGCTTGAGGGAAGGACGTCGTGCCGGAGGCGATGCACGAGGTCGGTGGTTGCCTCGTCCTGTGGCGCGGTCTTGGGGATGATCGTGACGATGCCTGCTCGCTGGTCGTCGCTGACCTGGGGTGGGGCGAGCACGGCGACGCCCGGGTCGTTCTTGACGATCGATGCGATGCGGTCGAGCGCGGTGCGGCCGGTCGGGGGCAGTTCGACGGCGACCAGGAGTGGCCCGTTGTAGCCGGGCCCGAAGGCGCGGGCGATGAGGTCGTAGGCCTGCCGCTGTGTGGTGGAGACGGGCTGGACCCGATCGTCGGGCATGCCCAGCCGCAACGACGCCAGGGGCGCGGCCAGCAGCAGGAGCAGCAGGGTGGTGCCGATCGCATACAACCACCGCCTCCTGCGTACGTGCTCACTCCACCGCATCCACCCACCCCCGGCCGCTCGCGCGGATGGCCGGGTACGGCTGAGCCTGGGCAGGGCAAGCGCGTTGACCCGCCTGCCCAGCGCCGCGAGCAGGGCGGGCACCAAGGTGAGCGCGGCGGCCGCCATCACCAAGACGATCAAGGCCGAGGCCAGCCCCATCGACCCGACGAACGGGATACCGGCCGCATACAGGCCGAGGATGGCCACGACAACCGTCCCGCCGGCGAACAGCACGGCCCGTCCCGCCGTCGCGTTCGCCTTGATGACCGCCGCGCGCACGTCCTTGCCGGCGGCCAGGTGCTGGCGGAACCGGGTGACGAGGAACAGCGCATAGTCGATGCCGGCGCCCAGCCCCAGCATGACCGCGACGATCGGTGCCGAGCTGGGGATGTCGACCACTGAGGCGACCAGGAGCACCAGGACCGAGCCCGTCCCCAGCCCGATCAGCGCGGTCACGATCGGCAGGCCCGCCGCGACCAGTGATCCGAAGGCGAGTAACAGCACGATGGCGGCGGCGAGGAGTCCGACGAGTTCGGCGATCCCGGTCTCGGGCCTGCTGGCCGCGTCGACGACCCAGCCGCGGAACTCGACCTGCACCCCGGCCGTCCTGACCGGTGCGGCGGCCTGCTCGAGACGGTTCAGCGCGGTGGCGCCGAGTTCGCCGGTCGGGCCCGTGTACTGGACGCTGGTCAGCGCGGTCGCGCCGTCCGCGCTGACCATCCCGGTGGTGATCGGGTCCGCGGCCGCTGTGACATACGGCTGGCGGGCCACTTCGGCGATCATGGCCGCGACGGCCTTCGCCGGCGCGGGGTCCCGCAGCTGTCCGCCAGGGATGTGAAACACCACGTCGGCGCTGACCTCGCCCGCTGCGGGGAAATGCCCGCGCATCACGTCCAGCGCTCGCTCGGAGCCGGAGCCCGGCACGCGGAAGTCGTCGACGAAGGCCCCACCAGCGAGCCTGCCGAGTCCCAACAGCGCAGCGAACAGGACCAGCCATCCCACCATGACGAGGTATCGGCGGCGCACTGCGAACGAGCCGATTCCTTCCAGCATCTTCACCATGACGCCACATCAAACTGCACTGAGGGTAAATTTGCAACAGTGCATATACACACTGGTGCAGATATCGCTGTACGCTCTTCCCGTGGAAGTGGAAGACGGGCTACGCCAGCGCAAGAAACTCCGCACCCGGCGCCTGCTGGTCGACCAAGCGCTGCGGCTGTTCATCGAACGCGGATACGACCAGACCACGATCGCCGACATCGCCGCCGCCGCCGACGTGTCCAGACGGACCTTCTTCAGCTACTTCAACAGCAAGGACGACCTGCTGTTTGCCGACGCCGACGACCACCTGGAGCGGCTGCACACCGCCTTCGCCGCCCGCCCCGACGGCGAACGGGCGCTCGACGCGCTACGCAGAGTTGCCCTGGAGGTGCTGCCTCGCACGGCCGACGAACTCATGGGCCGGCATCGCCACGTCCGGCTCCAGGCGCTCCTGGTCAGGCCCGACCTGCAGGCCCGCTGCATGCTACGGATCAGCACCGCCGAACGCGAAATGGCCACGGCACTGCACGCCGCATTCCCCGACGAACTGAGCGAATACCAGGCGACCGCTGTCACCGGCGCGCTCGTCGCGGTGGCCGTACGCACCATGGCGGCCGGCGAGCCGCCAGACATCCTCCGCGCCCACCTGCTGTGGACACTGGACCTGCTCAAAGACACGATGCAGGAATACCGGCGACCTTCCGACCACCCCCAGGAATGAAACCACGCCCATCCCCACCATGTCCGCGACACTCAAGACCCTCAGCGTCGACAAGCTGGATGGTGACCTGGGTGCTGAACGGCGCACCGGTAACCGGTGAAATGCTCGGGATCGGGGCGGGAAACTTCGACGGCCGGGCGAGCGCCTGTCAGGCCGACGCCACCGCACTGCCGTTCGAGGGCCAGCGCTTCGACCTGGTCCTGTCCTGCGGCATGCCGCACCACGTCGGCGACTGGCGCACAGCCGTCGCTGGGGCCGCCCGCGTGCTGCGCCCCGACGTTCACCTCCCCGTCACCCGTCTGCGCACTTCCCGCAGCCTGGGCGGACTGCTCATGCGTTTCACCGCCACCGAAGACGGTCGCGTCCGAGCCCGTCATTTGAGCTGGAGCGGAGCCTGCGGGATGCCATCAGGGCGGGCCGGTTGCGCCCCGGCGTCCGGCTGCCGTTGTCCCGGGCACTCGCCGCGGACCTCCGGATCACCCGCGGTGTCGTCATCGCCGCCTATCACCAGTTCACCGCCGAGGGAGGAAAACGAGTGGCCTCTGGCTGCTCATCGGCGCTTCACTGTGAGCTGTCTTTGGAGGGAGTCCCATGATCGTTATCTCGGCCGCGTCGGGTGCACTCGGCCGCCTCGTCGTTGACCAGCTGCGAACCCGGGCAGAGGTGGTGGCCGCGGTACGTGACCCCGGACGGGCCCCTGAAGGTGTCGCGGTCAGGCGGGGCGACTACGACGACCCGGCGAGTCTGCTTGAAGCCTTCGACGGTGCCACCCGCCTGCTCCTGATCTCCTCTCCAGAACTCGACCCCGCCCGTCGGATCGGCCACCACCTGGCCGCGGTCGCCGCCGCCGCGAAGGCGGGCGTCGGCGCGATCGTCTACACCAGCTTTCTGGAGGCCGACACTGTCGCCACCGGGATGACGGAGGCCCACCACGCCACAGAGCAGGCCATACTCCGCAGCGGACTGCCGTACACGATCCTGCGTCACCCCTTCTACGGCGAAGCTTTCGTCCCGCGGATCTCCGGCGGAGAGCTGACCGGTAGCACCGGGGGCCGAGGACTGAACACCGCCTTTCGGTCCGATCTGGCCGAGGCGGCGGCCAACGTGCTGACCGGCGAGGAACATCTAGGCCAGGCCTACGATTTCACCGGCCCGCTGTGGAGTCACCCGGAGGTGGCCGAGGCCCTCGGCGTGACCTACCGCGAAGTGCCGGACATCACCCCTGGACCCATGAGCCGGCTCAATGCGCAGGTGAGAGCCGGCGCCATGGAGAAGCAGACTCCCGCCTTGGAACAGGTGCTCGGCAGGCCCGCCGAGACAATGGTCTCCCGCGTGCTGGCGCAGCATCCACTTGGTACAAGCCGGGCCTGAGCGAGATCCTTGTGAGGGGCTTTCGCAGGTAACCAACGTGCCTGACGACCCTGGATAACTTGTCAGGCAGCGCCGGCGGCACCTGGAGCGCGCACATCCTGGCCAGCCCTGCCCTGGCCGCCGTACCGCAGGCCGGCCTGGAGCCGCGCGATGGCTCGGCTGATCGAGGGCCGGGCGGCGCGGAGCTCTCCGGCTGCCCGTGCTGATGTGCTCATGGCGCGCCACGGCCGGGAAGCGGCTCAGCGACAGCGGATCCCTTGGCGGTACCGGGGCCGGCGGGGTCCAGGAAGCGGGCGCCTGGTCCGGGCGCGCGGTAGACGCCTTGCGATGGTAGTCGGGTGTGCCCCGCAGCGCATTCGAGAACGACCCGCACCGGCTCCTCGCACGCGGTGCCATCGTCGGCGAGCTTGTGCCGGACGATGACCGACGGCCCCTGTGGGTCCGCGAGGTACCTGTCACCCCATTCCAGCAAGGCAACCAGCGTGGGCCGCAGGGCATGGCCCTGCTCAGTGAGGTGGTATTCGAAGCGCTGCCGGTCGCCGGGGTCCTGGTAGGGGACGCGTCGCATCACTCCGGCGGTCACGAGGGTGTCGAGCCTGGCGGCCAGAAGGTTGCTTGCTATGCCGAGGCGGGCCCGGAACTCCCCGAACCGGCGTGCGCCGTCCAGCGCCTCGCGCACGATCAGCAGCGACCAGCGTTCGCCCACCACCGCGAGGGCGCGGGCCACCGAACAGTTCACCGGGTCGATCCGCCGTATCTCCACGGGCCGATCGTATCCACCTGGGTTGACAATCTCCATCCAGCGTTCGTAGGCTCCCCGGCGCTGAGTTGAGAAATGGATTCAGGAGGCGGGCCATGCCCATGCTCGACGTGTACATCCCCGACGGCGCGCTCCAGCCTGACGCTGAGGCAGCGCTGCTGAACCGGATCACCGAGATCCTGATCCGCTACGAGGGATTCGACCCCGCCGACCCGGTGACCCGCGGCGTCTCCTGGCTTTTCCTGCACCGGCCTGCCGCCGTCTACGTCGGTGGATCGCCCGCGGACGCACCGCGCTACAAGGTCGTCCCTTCTGTCCCCGAGGGGCAGCTCGACGAGAAGGCGCGGGCGGGCGTCATCGCCGACGTCACCGAGGCCATCCTGGACGCCGAGAACGGCGCCTGGCCGCGCGATGCCGGCCGGATCTGGGTGTTCCCCACCGAGATCCCCGAGGGCCACTGGGGAGGGCACGGCCAGGTCAGGCCGCTCGCGTCGATCCTCGCCCGGCTCACCGGCCACGACACTGAGCAGGCCCGCGCGCTCGCCGTCCGGCGCATCTCCGCCAGCCGCGCCGAGCACGCCCGCCTGCCGTAGCCGGTGCTCTCACGGGCACGCGGAGCGCAACAACCAGCTGTGGCGGCTCGGCGACGACCTCGCCGTCCAGTTACCCTGGGCGACGCGATCCCCAGACGAGCTGCTGCGCAATGAGCACACCTGGCTGCCCGTCCTCGCCCCGCGGCTGCCGCCGCCGGCTCCCGTCCCGCAGCGCCTCGGTGAGCCCGCCGCGCTGTTCCCGCGCCCCTGATCGTGACCAAGGGATGGACTCCCGTCCGCGACAGCGCTCGGCGAGGGCATCGATGTGTTCTGGAGCGCCGGGTGATCCGCGTGCAGCCGAGGTAGCCGGCCAGGATGGACAGCAGGGTGGTTCCGCCGGGAGGTCGTCGTCCCGGTGACGGGCACTCCCACGAGGCCAGGGTGGTGGCGGAGGAGCAGCTCGCCGCGCTCGGGACGGATCTGGCGGCCCGCCCGCCTGGACCTGTAGCCGGCCGGCCGGCCATCATGCCCGGTCATGCCCGGTCATGCCCGGTCATTGTCGGGCAGCCGCTGGTGGTCGGGGTTGGGCTCGGGCGCGGTGACGGCCGAAGCGGGCAGGTGGGCGGACAGGCGCAGCATGCCCACGCCGGCCAGGCCCAGCAGGGCGGCCAGCGCTACCCACAACAGGGCCGGGGAGACGGCGATCAGACCGGCGAAGCCGGCCGGGGCGATGACCTGGCCCACCGACCAGGTCATCTGGTGGACGGCCAGGTAGCGCCCGCGCAGCGCGGCGGGAGCGGTGCCGGCGGCCAGGGAGGCACTCGGGGTCGCGTGGAGCAGCTCGGCGAGGGTGAAGACGAGGGTGGCGGTCACCAGGGCGGCGATCATGGGGATGCCGGCGGGGAGGAACGCGGCGGCGGCGTACAGGGCGCAGGCGAGGACGAACACGCCGCCGGCCAGTGCCATCGCGTGGGTCCGGCGGGCGTGCCGCTGCATGCGGCGCACCGGGAGTTGCCCGGCCGCCACGAGCAGCGTGTTGATCGTGTAGAGGATGCCCAGCAGGGCAGGCGGGGCGCCGAGCGCCGAGACGGCGTACAGCGGGAGCCCCACCGAGAGGATCAGGCGGGTCAGGGTGAACGCCTGCTCGACCGCCACCAGGCCCATGAACGGCCGGTCGGTCAGGACCTGCCGGTAACCGCCCGGCCTGTCCCCCTTGCGGCGCGCGCCCACGACCCGGCCGCCGGGCAGGAGCAGGCAGGCGGCGGACACGACGAAGCTGGCCGCGTTGAGCACGGCGATCAGCGTGAACCCGATCCCGCCCGCCAGTGACAGGGCCGAGGCCGACAGCAGGCCGCCCAGGCCGAAGGCGACGTTGCGGGCCGTGGCCTGCATCGCGTACAGCCGGTCCCGGCCGCCGCCCTCGGTGAGCGCCGCCACGTAGCTGCCCGAGGCGGGGTAGAAGGCACGGTCCCCGGCCGAGATGACGGCGGCGATCGCGACGAGCGGGCCGAAGGCGTCCACCAGGGGGTAGAGGGCGAAGCCGAGCGCGCGGATCACATACGTGCCGACCAGCACGGTACGCGCGTCGAACCGGTCGATGAGCACCCCGGCCAGTGGGTTCGCCGCCAGGCCGAGCGTGGCCGCCAGGGTCACCCCGAGTCCGACCGTGGTGGCGGGCAGTCCGGTCACCTGCTGGATGAACAGCAGGGTCAGCGGGACGTACAGGCCATTGCCGAGGGCGTCGACGAACATGCCGACGAGGAAGGGCCGCACGGCCGGGTTGCGGGGTGGAGAGGGGGAACGCACGCCGAGCAGTGTGCCTGACCGGCGGGTACGCGCGGATCGGCCGTTGGTCCTACGACCCATGGTCTCGCGTGCTCACCTGGAGCGCGTCCTGCCTTCGCTACTCGGGGCCGGCGGCCACACGCGCACCATGACCACGGTCTCCGGGGCAGAAGCGCGGTGAACTCCTCCAGCGCCACGCGTTCCTGGACCGGGTACGCGCCAGCCCCTCCCCGAAGGCCACCGGCGGGAGGGCGATCTCATGCAGGAGAACACTGCAGGGCCGACGGCGCCCGGCGCGGGCCGGGCGCCGGGCCGCCTATTCGTCCTCGGCGAACACCACCTCACGGCGCCGGCGGATCGTCGGCAGGACGGCGACGACGAGCGCCGCCACGGCCAGGGCCAGGAGCGCCGCGGAGATCGGCCGGGTCAGGAAGACCGACGGGTCGCCGCGGGAGATGATGAGCGCCCGCCGCAGGTTCTCCTCCAGCAGGGGCCCGAGGACGAAGCCGAGCAGCAGCGGCGCCGGCTCGCAGCCGCACTTGATCAGGATGTAGCCCAGGACCCCGAAGAAGACGATCGCGTAGACGTCGTACGCGTTGAACCCCAGCGAGTACGTCCCGATCGACGCGAACAGGATGATCATCGGGAACAGCACCTGGTACGGGATCCGCAGCATGCGCACCCAGACCCCGATCAGCGGCAGGTTCAGCAGCACCAGCAGCACGTTCCCGATCCACATCGACGCGATCAGGCCCCAGAACAGCTCCGGCTCGTCGGTGAGGACGTTCGGGCCGGGGGTGATGCCGTGGACGATGAACGCGCCGACCATCAGCGCCATGACCGGGTGGGCGGGCAGGCCCAGGGTGAGCAGCGGGATGAACGACGTCTGCGCGGCGGCGTTGTTCGCCGACTCGGGGCCGGCGACGCCCTCGATCGCGCCGTGCCCGAACTCCTGCCGCCGCTTCGAGATCCGCTTCTCCACGGCGTAGGAGGTGAACGAGGCCAGCACGTGGCCGCCGCCGGGCAGCACGCCGAGCGCGGCGCCCAGACCGGTGCCCCGCAGGATCGGGCCGACCATCCGGCGCCGGTCCTCGCGGGTCGGCCAGAGGTTCGTCACCCTGCCGACGATCGCCGTGCGGGTGTGCTCGTTCTCCAGGTTGCGCAGGATCTCGGCCACCCCGAACATGCCCACGGCGACCGAGACGAAGTCGATGCCGCCGTACAGCTCGCGCTGGTCGAACACGAACCGGGGAGTGCCGGTGTAGAGGTCCTGGCCGACCGTGCCGAGCAGCACGCCGAGGGCGATCATCGCCAGGGCCTTGAGCGCCGTGCCACGGGCCAGCGCGATCGACACGATGAGGCCGAACAGCACCAGCGCGAAGTACTCGGCCGGGCCGAACCGCAACGCGATGCGGGCCAGCGGCGGGGCCGCGACGGCCAGCGCGACGGTGGCCACCGTGCCGGCGATGAAGGACCCGATCGCGGCGGCGGCCAGCGCCGCGCCGGCCCGGCCCTGCCGGGCCATCTCGTGCCCGTCCAGCGCGGTGACCGCCGCCGACGACTCACCGGGCAGGTTGATCAGGATGGCGGTCGTCGAGCCGCCGTACTGCGCGCCGTAGTAGATGCCGGCCAGCATGATCAGCGCCGTCACCGGCTCGAAGCTGAACGTGATCGGCAGCAGCATCGCCACCGTCGCCGTCGGCCCGATGCCGGGCAGCACGCCGACCATCGTGCCGAGCAGCACTCCCACGAAGCAGTAGAGGACGTTCTGGACCAGGAGGGCGGTGGAGAAGCCCAGGGCGAGGTTGTCGAGAAGTTCCATGCCTCATTCCGGATGCCGCGTCAGAACCCCAGCCACGGGCCCCATAGCGGGATCCGCAGCTGAAGTCCGACGACGAAGATGAGCGTGGCGGCCACGGTCAGCCCGGCCGCCACGGACACGGCCGCCAGCGGCCGGACGCGCGTGCTGGCCAGCGTGGTGAGCAGGGCGGTCACGGCCGACGCCGGTACGAACCCGAGGCCCCGTACGGTGAATCCGAAGAACAGGACGGCGAGCACGATGACGGCGACCGCGCGCCAGGGGATCGGCCCGAACGCGATCACCTCGCCCGCGATGAGCCCCTTGACCACGATCGCCAGGCCCAGGGCGGCCACGATCGCGCCGACCAGCAGCGGGAAGGCGCCGGGGCCCATCCGCAGCGGGGTGCCCAGCTCGTAGCCGAGCGACCCCGCCACGAACGCGCCACCGATCAGGATGAAGATCGCCCCGGCGAGGACGTCCGGGAACGACCGGCGGCGCTCCACCTCAGGAGGCCTTGACGCCGGCGTCGGCGATGACCTTCGCCCAGGTGCCGAGCTGCTCCTCGAGCTTGGCCCGGTGCGCCTGCGGGGTCGCGCTCTCGGCCGGGACCGGCGCGGTGCCGAGCTTGGCCATCTGGTCGATTACCTTCTGGTCGGCCAGCGCCGTCTTCAGCGCCTCGGTCAGCTTCTGGACGACGTCCGGCGGCGTGCCCTTCGGGACGTAGAGACCGTGCCACACGCTGACCTGGAGCTTGGGCAGCCCGGCCTCGGTCGTGGTGGGCAGGTCGGGCAGGCTCTTCACCCGCTCCGGCGTGGTGACCGCGTACGCCTTCACCTCGCCCGCGGCGATCTGGCCGCTGGTGTTGGTGGTCTGGTCGCACATGAAGTCGACCTGGCCGCCGACGAGGTCGGTGAGCGCGGGGCCGGTGCCTTCGTAGGGGACCTCCTGGAGCTTGACGCCGGCGGCGGTCTGGAACAGCAGGCCGCACAGGTGGGAGGCGGCGCCGATGCCGGCGTTGGCCAGCGTGACCTTGCCGGCGTTCGCCTTCACGTAGGTGACGAGGTCCTGGAGCGTCTTGGGCTCGAAGTCCTTGCGGGCGACGATCGTCATCGGCACCTCGGTGACGAGCCCGACCATGTCGAAGCTCTCGAGCGGCTTGTAGCCCAGGTTCTGGTAGAGGGCGGGCGCCGTGGACATGCCGATGTGGTGCATGAGCACGGTGTAGCCGTTGGGCTCGGCCCGCGCGACCTCGCCGGCGCCGACGGTGCCGCCCGCGCCCTCGACGTTCTGGACGACGATCTTGCCGCCGAGCTTGGCGGCCATCGGTTCGGCGATCATGCGGGTGACGGTGTCCGTCGGGCCGCCCGCGCTGAACGGCACGACGAACGTGATGTTCTGCTCCGGATAGCCGCCGCCGGCCGGGGTGCCGCCACCTGCGGGGGCGCCGCCACCGTTGCCGGCACAGGCGGCGGCGAGCGAAACAACGCCGATCGCGGTGATCATCCGCGCAGCGGCCCGGTACCTGCTGGTCGTGGTCATGTCGCGGCCTCCTCGTCATCACATTCGCATTCGTCGGTGAGTGCGCGGCCTCAGTCTGGGCTGACAGGGACGCGGATGGTGTCAGAGGAATCCCAAGGAATGCGCCGGATGTCAGAGAAATCCCAAGAAGTGAAGGGCTAACACGAGGATCGGTCCGGGCCGTACAATCCGGTATGCGGATCACCATCATCGAGGATGACGACCGCGTGGCGCGGGGTCTGGTGACCGTCCTGGCACAGGCGGGTTTCGAGGTCCACCGCCTCGCCACCGCCGCGGAGGCGGTGCGGGCCGCGCCCTCCGACGTGGTCCTCGTCGACCTGGGGCTGCCCGACGGCGACGGGCTCGACGTGATCCGCAGGCTGCGCGACCGCCCGGAGACCGCCGTCATCGCCGTGACGGCCCGCTCGGAGGAGCACGAGCGCGTACGCGGCCTACGCGCCGGCGCCGACGACTACATCGTCAAGCCGTTCGGCATCCCGGAGCTGCTGGCCCGGATCGACGCCGTCCTGCGGCGCACCCGCGTGGCCCGCGCCCTGAGCCACCCCGACGAGCCCCTAGTCCTCGGCCCTATGCGGATCGGCGTCGGCACCCGCGAGGTCACCGTCGACGGCACCCCCGTGACGCTCACCCGCAAGGAGTTCGAGCTGCTCCTGCTGCTGGCCCGGCGGGCGCCGAACGTCGTCAGCCGCGACGTCATCCTCGACCAGATCTGGGGCGCGACCTGGGAGTCCTCCAGCCGCACCCTGGACACCCACATCGCGGCGTTACGGAACAAGATCGGACCGGCCGTGCTCATCCGCACGATCCACGGGGTCGGCTATCGGCTCCTGGCCGACCGGCCGGAGCTGATCGGCTGACCCGCCGTGCACCGCCGCCTGCTCGTCGTCCTGGTGCCCCTCGCGGTGCTGCTCGTCGCGGCGCTCGGGGTGCCGCTCAGCGTCACCGTGGCCGAGCGGGAGATGCAGGAGACGTACGTCGACCGGCTCAACGACGTGGGCCGGTTCGCGTCGCTGGCCGAGACCGCGCTGACGACCGGGCGGACCGAGGCGCTGCAGCAGGAGCTGGCGCGCTACCACGACCTGTACGGCATCCCGGTCGCGGTGATCGACACCTCCGGCGCGGTGCTGCTCGGGCCGACGCGCGCCTACCAGGAGGCGGCGCGCGGCGAGCCGGCGCTGCCCCGGATCGTGACGGCGGCGCTGGCCGGGGCGCGCCCCGAACCGTCCGGGGAATGGGCGCCGTGGGACGGCTCCGCGCTCGTGGTCGCCGAGCCGGTGGGCCGTGACAGCGAGGTCATCGGCGCCGTCGTGACGATCTCCGACCTGTCGAAGACGCGCCACCGCATCCTCCTGCGGTGGGCCCAGCTCGCCGGGCTGGGGCTGCTGCCGCTGGTCGCGCTGGTGGCCGTCGCCTGGCCGGTGTCGGCGTGGGTGCTGCGACCGGTGCGGGAGCTGGACGCGGCGAGCTCGCGGATCTCCCAGGGCGACCTCACCATCCGGGCGGACGCCGAGGCCGGCCCGGTCGAGCTGCGGCGGCTGGCGGAGTCGTTCAACACCATGATGGACGCGGTCGAGAACGCCGTGCAGCGGCAGCGGGCCTTCGTGTCCGACGCCTCGCACCAGTTGCGCAACCCGCTGACCAGCCTCCGGCTCGCGGTGGAGAGCCTGGAACCGCATCTGCGCGCGGCGGGGAACGGGCGGCAGGTGTTCGACGTGGCGGTGGACGAGCTGAAGGCGATGCAGCGGTTGCTGAACTCGCTGCAGGCCAGCGCGCGGATGGAGAGCATCCGCACGGCGTCGCCGGTGGACCTCGACGCGGTGCTGGCGACGCGGGTGGACCGGTGGCGGGCGTTGACGGCGACGGCGGGGCAGACGCTGACGGTCGACGTGCCGCCGGGGTTGCGGCTGCTGGAGCCGACGGGCGGGCTGGGCAGCATCCTGGACGAGCTGATCAGCAACGCGTTACGGCTGTCGGACGCGCAGGTGGTGGCGGTGACCGCCCGCGTCCTCACCCATGGCGCGGAGGCCGAGCCCGCTCCCGGGGGCGTGGTCACGATCGCGGTCCGTGACGACGGCCAGGGGATCGACGCGTCCGAGCGGGCCCAGGCGCTGGGCCGGTTCTGGCGCTCGCCGCGGCACCAGAACGTGTCCGGGACCGGCCTGGGCCTGGCGATCTGCGCCGACCTGGTCGGGGCCGCCGGCGGCGAGCTGCGGCTGGAGGAGGGCCTGCCGCGTCCGGACGGGTCCGGGTACGGATTCGCCGCGGTCGTCGCCCTGCCGGTCGTGCCCCACGTGACGTCGTCGCCCGGCACGCCGGCTCCGACGCCGTCCTGACTTCCGGCGCCCGGGTCAGCGCTTGCGGTCACGGAACCACGCGGCCGCGCCCGGGTCAGCGCTTGCGGTCGCGGAACCAGGCGGCCGCGCCCGGGTGGAGCGGGATCGACGCGGTGGCGATCCCGGTACGCACGTTGATCTGCCACGCTTCGGGAACGGCCTCGGGACCGGCCTCGGCCTCGTCACGGCCGCCGGAGGTGATCGTGCCGGCGTGCGTGAAGATCGTGTCAGTGATGGCGTGGACCAGGTCGTCGGGCAGGTCGTTGCGCGCGAGCAGCACGTTCGGCACGGCGATGGTGCGGGTGGCCGGGGCGCCGGCGTAGGCGGTCGCGGGGATCATGGCCGGGGTGTAGGGGCCCGGGAACGCGGCGAAGAGCGCGTCCGCCTGCGCCTCCAGCGGGATCAGCCGGATCGGGTGCCGCTGCGCCAGCTCCGTGATGGCGGGCGTCGGAACGCCGGTCAGGGAGAACATCGCGTCGATCTCGCCGTCGCGCAGCGCCGCCGCCGACGCGGCCTGGCTGAGGTATCGTCCGTCGGCGTCCACGACGCCGAGCTGAAGAACCCGCATCGAGGTGAACTCGGTGCCGGAGTCGCGGGCGCCCAGGGAGATGCGCTTGCCCTCCAGGTCCCGTAACTCGTCGATCGCCGAACCGGCCATGACCACGAGGTGCAGGTGGCTGTCGTACAGCCGGCAGATCGCCGAGAGGCCCTCGGGCGCGCTGCCGTCGGTGGTGATCAGCGCGTCCAGGCTCGTCAGCCCGAGATGCACCTCACCGGCCCGCAACATCCGGATGTTGTCGGTGGACGCCCCGCTGGGCACGGTGCTCACCGTGGCGCCCGGCACCTGCCCGGAGATGTGCTCGGCCAGCGAACCGCCGATGCGCCGGTACACCGCCCCGGCCGGCCCGGTGGCCAGCCGCAGCCGCACCTGGTCGACCTCCGGCCGCCGGGAGCAACCCGCGAGCAGCCCGCCCGCGGCCAGCAGCACCGCCCGCCGGCTGAGCCGCGGCTCCACGCCCATCATGACCGTTCGAGCTCGTGCCGGTACGCGTCCAGGACGAGGCCGTGGAAATGATGGACCGCGTGCTCCGACAACCCGGACCCCTCGGGGTCATAGACGATCTTCCCCTGGGTGAACGCCGGGGTGCGCATCCCGCGCTGCACGCTCTCCACCAGGGCGATGTCCTCCACCTGGAGCACCTCGTCGATGTAGCGGATGCTGTCGAGCTCGGCCGCGTCGGGCTCCGCGGTCTCCAGGTAGAAGTCCCAGGTCTCGCGCGTCCGCTCCGGACCGTCGGGGATGATCTGCAGCACCATGAAGTTCCCGCGGCCGGGATAGCGCAGCAGGCAGGTGTTGGGCCACAGCCACCACACCGCGTGCTCGGTGACCGTCGCGCCCGACACGTCGTAGGCGGAGTTCTCCGCCCGGCCCGCCTGGGCCATGTGGCTGGAGTAGATCCCGTACGTGGTGACGCGATAGGTGCTCATGTCGACCAGCGACACGAAGTCCTTGTGGGCCACGTGGCAGTGGTAGCACTCCAGGAAGTTGTCGACGACGTTCTTCCAGTTGGCGGCGATGTCGTAGGTGAGCCGGCGAGCCAGGGTCAGCTTGGCCACGTCCGGCGCCCGCGCCCCGATCTCCGCCTCCAGGCCCCCGGCCTGCGCGGACAGCGGAGCCGCCGCGGGGTCGAGGTTGACGTAGACCATGCCGCCGAACTCGGTGACCTGGATCCGGTCCAGGCACACGGCGGAGGCGTCGAAGCCGGGCATGCCGCCGGTGTTGCGCGCCCGCCGCAACCGGCCGGTCAGGTCGAAGCTCCAGGCGTGGTACGGGCACACGATGCCGCGCCGGACACCGGAGCCGGACAGCAGCTCATGCGCCCGGTGCTTACACACGTTGTAGAACGCCCGCAGCGTCCCGGCCTCGTCCCGGATGGCGACGATCGGCATGCCGGCCACCGTGCCGGTCACGTAGCCTCCCGGCTCGCGCAGCTTCTCCACGTGGCACAGCCACTGCCACGTGCGCGCGAAGATCGCCCGTTGGTCGACGCCGAACCACGCCGGATCCGTGTAGGCATCGGCGTGCAGGGACATCGACAGCGCGGGATCCGGGTGGTATCCGGCTGAGATGCGATCGATGGCGGGGGTCGAATCCGGTGTCACCGTACCTCCGAGCGAGACGGCACCGAGGTCCTGCGAACGAGACTAGTGATCGGTGCGGTGCCGGCTCAAGCCCGGCCGGCGCGCGGGACATGCGGTCAACGCGGGCGCAGGAGGTCGTCGGCGGCCCCGGTCAGCATCGTCGGCTCCAGCCGCGCGAGCACGCCCAGGGACGTGGTCCACGCCTCGGTGCCGAGTATCTCGGCGGCCAGGCGGCGGGCGCCGGCCGGCTCCGCGCGCGTGGCGATGCCGGCCAACGCCCGCGCCCGGGTGGGCACATCGGGGATCGTCCGGGCGGCCGCCTCGGCCCCGTCGTGGTCGCCGGCCGCGGCCAGCGCCTGCGCGTACATCGTGAGCAGCTCGGCCCGGTGGTCGGGGTCGGCGAGGTCGAGGATGGCGGCCATGGCCCGGCCCGCGAGGCGGCCGGCTCGGGCAGGGTCGTCCCGCATGAGGTCGAGCAGCAGCGCGGCGCGGCTCTCGGCGCTGATGTGGCGGGTGAAGGCGGCGGCCCGTTCGAGGTCCCCGCCGGCCGCGGCGGCCCTGGCGGCGCCGGTCAGCGCCCGGTCCCGCTCGTACGGGTCGGTGACGGCGCCGGCGATCCGCACGGCGGCGTCGGTGTGTCCCCGTGCGGCGGCGGCCCGCGCCAGCGCCGCCAGCGCCCGCGCCCGCTGATCGGGGTGGACGATCCGCCACGGCGACACCACCGCCGAACCGGCACCGGGCCCGGCCGCGCCCTCCGGGTCGAGGCCGATCCGCGCGAGGAGCGTCGCCTGACAGGTGGTGGTGGCGAGGGCCTCCATCAGGTCGACTTGCAGGCAGGCCCGCTGGTAGGCGTCGGCGACGGAGCCGAGGGCCGACTCGGCCCTCGCCGCGAGGCGGTTCGCCTCCTGCGGGCTCCCGCAGGCGGCGAGCGCCGCCGTCAGCTCGATCAGGGCGCGGGCCATGCGGGGCGGGCCTTCGACGAGCTCTATGGCCGCTTCCACCCGCGCCGTCAACCGGCCGGTCAGCGTGTGCTCCCCGCTGGTGGCGACCACCCGGACGAGCGCCGTCAGCGACCTGGCCCGCTGGTCGGGCTCGATGATCCAGCGCGTCATTTGCTCGGCTTGCCAGGCGAGTTCGCCCGTCCAGTAGGCGTCCCCGGAGCGGACCGCCGCGCGTACGATCTCGATCAGCGCGTCGACCCGCTGCTCCGTCGAGGAGATGGAGCGGGTGGCGGCCACGCCGTGCGACACCACTGCGCGGACGATCTGCTGGTCGCCGCGGGCGAGCACCAGGTTCAGCAACGCCGTGAGCGCCTGTGCCTGCGCCTGCGGATCGGCGAACCAGCGCGTGACCGCGAGGGCCCGCTCGGTCGCGCCCTTCTCCGCCAGCGCCTGCATGAGCGCGCTCAGCATCTCGGCCTGCTGCTGGGGGTCGACCAGGGAACGGGCCAGCTTCTCGGCCTCCTCGGCCAGCCGCTCCGGCGTGCCACCGTCGCCGGCCCCGGCACCGTCGGCGGGGCGGTCGCCGGTGTCCGCCCTGAGCAGCTCGATGAGGGCGCGCCCGCGGCTCCGCGCGGTCGCGATGCGCAGAGCGATCTCTTCGGCCAGGGCGAGATCTCCGCCGCGAGCCGTGGCAGCCGCCACTTCGGCGAGCAGCGCGTCCCTGGGCCGGACGGACGACGCGGACCCGGCGAGCGCGGCCGCACGGCGGAAGTCCCTCGTCGCCAGCGCGGCCCGGACAAGGGCTCGTTCGACGCGTTCCTTGGCGTGCCAGTCGGTCACCGCGATGGAACGCGCGACGGACTCGGCCCGCTCGGCCAGCCGCCGCGCGTGATCCCGCCGCCCGCCCAGGATCGCAGCGCCGGCGAGCTCGACCAGCAGCCGCGCCTGCCGGGCCCCGTCGGGGACGCCGGCGATCAGCTCCTCCGCCCGCTCCACTGTGCGCGGGTCCACCTGCCCCCCGGCGATGAGCTGCCGCATCAGGACGCCGGCCCGCGTGCCGGGATCGTGGACGGAGCCCAGCAGCGCTGCCGCGCGATCGTGGTCTCCGATGCGGGCCAGCGCGACCGCCAGGTCGGCCCGTTCCTCCTCCTGCAGCGGGGTGCCGGTGACGGCGGTGACGGCCTCGGCGCTGCCGGCGATCTTCCGTACCAGGTCGGCGGAGCACCGTCCGGCCGCCGCGACGGCCAGATCGGCCAGCTCCCGGGCTCGCCACTCCGCGCTGTTCGCGTTCACGGCCGGCGTCGTCGCGTAGCGATCCATGCTGGAGATGGTCACGGGCAGCTGCGTCCACTGCGCGCCGGGATCGACCTCGGCCAGCCGCATGGCCCGGTCCGCCAGCCCGTCCAGCCGGTCCCGGTCGTCGCCGGGTGCGGCGTGGAGCACCGCGACGAGGCTCGCCACGTGCAGGTGGAGGGAGGTGGCGCGCCGCGCGAACGCCTCGGCCGCCTCGATGTCACCGGTGGCGGACAGCGCCGCCGTGAGCCGTACCCACTCCTCGAACCGCCGGCCGTCGCCGAGGGCGGCCACGGCCGCCTCCGACTCCTCGACGATCAGTGGCAGCCGGCTTCGGCCGGCGCTCGCCACCAGGTCGACCAGGGCACGCGTCCGCCAGACCGGATCGGAGAGGGAACGGGCCAGCTTCTCCGCCCGGCCGAGGTCCCCGCTGGTGGCGACGGCCCGTACGAGCGCCAGCAGGGCCTGGGGCCGCCGGCTGGAGTCGTCGATGGCATGGACGAGCCGCTCCGCCCGGTCGAAGTCGCCGCTCGCGGCCACCGCCCCCACCAGCTGCACCATCGCCTGTGCCTGCCGGTAGGGGTCGGTCACCAGGTGGGCCGCGGCCTCGCCCTGCTGGGCCAGCCGGGCGGTGTCCTGCCCGCCCGCGGCGGCCCGCAGCAGCAGGCTGAACGCCTCCGCCTGCCGCCCCGGCTCGACGATGGAGCGGGCCAGCGCCTCGGCGCGCCTGAGGTCGCCGAGCCGTGCCCACAAGGCGGGCAGCCCGACCGGGAGATGGGCGTTGCGGGAGGTCAGCCGCTCGCGTGCCACGGCCAGCCGGAGCAGCGCGGCCAGGTCGGGCTCGGCGTCGCGCATGAGGTGCTGGACGGTGACGATCTCGGCCAGCGCCGCGGCGTCCCCGCCGGTGACGTCCAGCATGCGGTCGTGGCGTACCTGGTCCAGGGCGCAGGCGAGCATCAGGTCGTGGGCACCGATGGCCTGCAGGAGCAGGAAGTAGCCACGGAGCAGGTACTCGGGGGTGTCGGCGGGCCAGGCGTGCGTCCGGTAGCCATCGGCCCACTTGTGCAGGCGCTCCCGGTAGTCCGTCAGCCGGGCCGGGCCGAGGCACTCCACGGCCTTGCTCTGCAGCTCCTCGTGCGCCAGGACGTACACGTCCGGGCCGGTCCCCGGCTGCCAGCGGTTGGCGCGGCGCGCGAAGGTGCGGCCGGACACCGCCCGCATGTGCTGCTCGACCTCCCATTTGCCCCAGCCGGTGAGCTGGGCCAGGTCCTCGGCGCTGAGGCCGCCGCCGGCCGCTGCGACGAGGCCGAGCAGGTCCTGCTCCGCGGGCCGGCCGTGCAGGAGGCGCTTCAGCTCGCGTTCGGCGTCCGTCATGATCACCTGGGCGTGCGGGGAGATCTCCAGCCGGCGGACGATGGCGGCCTCCCGCAGCGGGTGGTTGTCCGGTACGTCGGATGGAACAGGTGGATGAGGACGCCCGGTGACCACGATCCGGACATTCGCCGGAGGCTGGACGGGCAGGAGCGCGGCGACGCTGTACGCGTCGGGGCCGACGGTCACCCCCAGATCCTCGTCCAGGCCGTCCACGACGAGCACCAGCCGCCGGCCTTGCCGCGCGCAGGCCGCGGCCGCGGCGTCCAGCATGTCCAGCAGGTGCGCCTCCTTCGTGGCCTCGGTCAGGAAGCCGGGCAGGGGCTCGCCCGCGACCGCGCTGAGCTGTTCGAGCACCACGTCCACGAACGCCATGCGATCGTTGTGGCCGGCGAACCGCGCGGTGATGAAGAAGGAGACGACCGTGACGGTGTCCGGGGAGTTGAGCGCGAACCAGGACATCAACGCTGACTTGCCGGCCCACGCCGGAGCCTGCCACCACAGGTAGGGCAACCCTCCGCCGGAGTGGCAGAACTCCGCGAGCTCGGCGAGCTCCGCGTCGCGGTCCAGGAGCCGCTCGGGAGCGATGCGCCGGACCTGCTGCCGGTAGGCGGACCGTGCCACCAGCGGGGCGCCCATGCTGATCCCGCCGTGCACCGATCCGGTGACGGCTACGCCGCCGGGGCCCGCCGTGGCCGCGCCGGTACGTTTCGTCGTGCTGTTGAGGCGGTCCATGTCGTCACCACGCGCGCCGTTGTCAGCGGCCGGCCGGTCAGCTCAAGCTGACCCCGCTGGTCGCCTTCCCGCCGGACGCCTCGGCGTCTCCGGTCCGGTTCACCTCCAGAACCCCGCCGGAGGCGGTGAGGGGACCGGTAAGACCGGAAACGGCGACGCCGCCCGCGCGTGCCGTCGCCTTTCCGGTGCCAGAAACGCGCACTCTCTTGGCGCTACTCGGCAATGCCGCCCAAACGGCCACACCGACCGCTGCGAGTCCCGCCGTAGCGGACACCGCTGTCGCGATTTTGTTGGCGTCTTCCCAGGTGAGAAGCACAAGAAAGATCGCAAATCCGGCCACGATCAGACATGTCACCAATAAGACCATACGTCGCAGTACCACCTCCCCATCCTCGCGTAGCAGACGGGAAAGAGCCTCGCGTTTCGCGAAATATGGCCTTCGCTCTGCTGATATTCGTCCCGCCCTCATCATGCGAAAGGGAGAGCGCCGAGGGTGCCGATCATGGCGGCCGGTGTGGCTGCTCGCTCCCTCAGCGCGGGCTTCTGAGGCGGACGGCTGATTGCAAACAGTTCTTCGCGAAGAAGTCTTTGCGAAGAACTGTTTGCGGTCTAGGATTCGAGGCATGACCGACCCCGACAAGAACGTCGTCGTCCTCGATGCCAAGGGGCTGCGGGCGCTGGCCCACCCCATCCGGGTGCAGCTCGTGGACCTGCTGCGCAAGCACGGCCCGTCCACCGCCACCCGCCTGGCCGAGCGCCTCGGCGTGAACTCCGGCACCGCCAGCTACCACCTGCGCAGGCTCGGCGCGGCCGGGTTCGTGGAGGAGGACGCCGAGCGGGGCAACGCGCGCGAACGCTGGTGGCGCTCGGTGCACCTGTCCACCCGGCTCAACGACGCGGAGCTGGCCGACCGGGAGCCCGAGGCGGTGCTGGCGTACATGCAGTCCATCGCCGCCCTGTACAACCTGCGCACCCAGCGGGCGGTGAACGAGATGCAGACCATGCCGGGGGAGTGGGGACGGGTGCTGGACCTCAGCTCGTTCGCGTTGCGCCTGACCCCGGAGGAGACGTGGCGGTTGCGTGAGGAGCTGGGCGAGGTGATCGCGCGCTACCGCCAGGACGTGCCCGGCGAGGCGGCGCCCGACGGCGCGGCGCGGGTCTCGCTCATCACGCAGGTCCTGCCGGAGCCGCAGGAGGAGCCGTGACCGGGCTCTCCTTACGGCCGATGGCCGGGGTGCTGGCGGCCATGGCGGTGGCGCTGACCGGGACCCGGGTTTCGGCCATCGCGCTGCCCTGGTTCGTGCTGGGCAGCACGGACAGCGCGATGTGGACGGGGGTGGTGGCGTTCGCCGAGATGGTCCCGTACGTGGTGGTCAGGGCCCTGACCGGGCCGCTGGTCGACCGGGCGGGGCCACGCCGGATCTCGTGGGCCGCCGACGTGCTGAGCGCCTCGGCCGCCGGTGCCGTCGTCCTGCTGCACGCGCTGGGCGCGCTGCCGATGGGCGCGCTGATCGCCCTGGTCGTGGTGATCGGCGCCGCTCGCGGGCCGGGCGACCTGGCCAAGGAGACCATGGTTCCCGAGGCGGCGGGGCACGCCGGCCTGCCGCTGGAGCGGGCCACCGGCCTGATGGGCGTCACGGAGCGGCTGGCGCAGATGGTGGGGCCGGCCGTCGGCGGCGCGCTGGTCGCGGTCATCGGGCCGCTGCCCAGCCTGGTTCTCAGCGCCGGCTGCTTCGCGCTCGGCTCCCTGGCGGTGGCGTGGGCGCTGCCGCGCGGCATGGGGCACCGCGCGGCGGCGTCCGAGGGGGAGGAGGAGGGCTACTGGCGGCGGCTGGGGCAGGGGCTGGCGTTCCTGCGCGGGCAGTCGCTGCTGCTCGCGCTGATGGCCGTGGTCGCCGTCACGAACCTGCTCGACACCGCCTTCAACCAGGTGCTCGCGCCGGTGTGGGCCAAGGAGTCCGGCCACGGGACCGTCCTGCTCGGGCTGAACAGCAGCGTGATGGGGCTGACGGCGGTCGGCGGCGGGCTGGTCGCGGCGGCGGTGGGGCATCGGATGCCGCGCCGGGTGGTGTTCTTCGCGGCGTTCCTGGTCGCCGGGCCGCCGAGGTTCCTGATCCTGGCCGGCGACCTGCCGGTGTGGGCGATCGTGGCGGTGTTCGCGGTGAGCGGGTTCGGCGGTGGGTTCCTGAACCCGATCCTGGGGGCGATCTCGTACGAGCGGGTGCCGCGCCACCTGCTGGGCCGGGTGGGCGGGCTGCAGACCTCGCTGTCCTGGGCAGGGGTCCCGCTGGGCGGGCTGCTGGCCGGGCTGGCGGTGACGGCGGCCGGGCTGGCGCCGGTGCTGCTGGCCTGCGGCGCCGCCTACGCCCTCACCACCGGCCTGGCCGCCGTGCGCCCCGAGTGGCGCGAGATGGACCGCCCGCGCCACCGCGCCGCCGCCCCGCCGCCAGGGGAAAGCGCCGGGACGGCGGGAGACTCCAGGACTGCGAGGACTCCCGGGACCGCGGTAGCCCCCGGGATGGGGAAGCCCCCGGGACCGCGGTAGCCCCCGGGGCAGCGGGTGGCTCTCGCGTGGCGGGCGCCCCCGACAGGGCGGTCGCCCCCCACAGGGCGGACGACTCTCATATGGCGGGCGGCCTCCAGGGGGCGGGCGGCTCTCACATGGCGGGCGGCCTCCACGGGACGGGCGGCTCTCACGGGGTGGGCGGTCCCCATGCGAAGGCAGGGCCGGTGGCGGGGGCGGGGTCAGCGGGTGATCATGCCCTGGGCCAGGTCGGCGGCCGTGGCCCGGGGCTCGCGGAGCTCGGGCGGGCCGTAGCCGCCACCCCCGCCCGACTCGCACCGCAGCACGTCCCCGGCCTTGACCGGCAGCGCGTTGACCTTGAGCATCTCCCGCTCCCCGGCAGTCCCGGGGTTGAGCGTGACGCGCGGGGGAGCGCCGGCCGCGCCGCCCGCCAGCCCCCACGCCGGGGTGACCGAGCGCTCGAACCACAGCGACAGCGAGGTGTCGCCGCAGAACTCGTACTCGCGCACCACCCCGTTCCCGCCCCGCCACCGCCCGGCCCCGCCGGTGTCCGGCCGCACCTCGTAGCGGGTGACGCGCACTGGGAAGAGCGTCTCCAGCACCTCGATCGGCATGTCCCGCAGCGACCCGTTGACGTTGTTGATCAGGCAGGTCTCGCCGTCGCCGCCCTCCCACGCGCCCCAGCCGCCGACGGTGGCCTCCTGGGAGACGTACAGCTTGCCGGTCCGCGGGTCCGTGCCGGTGAACTGCACGATCATCGAGTCCCCGTACGACGCCGCGGCCGCCTTGTCCGGCAGCACCGGCGCCAGGGCCCTGACCACCAGGTCGATGAGCAGCCCCAGGTGCGAGTAGTAGTACTGGCAGGCGGCCGGCGACTCGGCGGCCAGCATCGACCCGGGCCGCGTCTCCACCGACAGCGGCCGGAACGAGCCCCCGTTCAGCGGCACGTCACCGGAGACCAGCAGCTTGTACCCGACCCGCACCGCCGCCACCGCCTGCGCCGCCCCGCAGTTGACCGGCCCGAGAGCCTGGTCGGCGCAGTCGGTCAGGTCCACGTGCATCGACTCGCCCGAGACCGAGATCGTCACGTTCACCGGCAGCGGGGTGTCCAGGTCGATGCCGTCGTTGTCGAGGAACCCGGACGCCTCGTAGACCCCGTCGGGGATTTCCGCGATGGCCGCCCGCTCCATCCGCTCCGTCTGGGCGAAGATCTGGTCGCGGGCCGCCATCACGGTCTCCAGGCCCCACCGGTCGACGATCTCCTTCAGCCGCCGCTGCCCGGTCATGGCGCAGCTCACCTGGGCCCGCATGTCGCCGAGCGTGGCGTGCGGGAAACGTACGTTGCGGGCGATCAACTCGTGCAGGTCGCGGCAGGGCGCGCCGTCCGCGTACACCTTCACCGGGCCCATCCGCAGGCCCTCCTGGAAGATCGACGTGGAGTCCATCGAGCCGCCGGGGTCCTTGGAGCCGACGTCCAGCCAGTGCGCCCGTGAGGCCGCGAACCCGGCCAGCTCCCCGCCGGCGAAGATCGGCCCGTAGACGGTGACGTCGTTGAGGTGCGTGCCGCCGATGTAGGAGTCGTTGAGCACCCACACGTCGCCCTCCCGCCACACCTCCCGCCCGTACAGGCGCTCGGTCTCGCGGGTGCACACCTCCAGGTTGCCCAGGAAGATCGGCAGGCCGGACGACTGGCCCAGCACGTTGTGGTCGCGGTCGAGCAGCGCGACCGCGCAGTCCTTGGCCTCGTAGATGACGGGGGTGTAGGAGCTGCGGATGAGGGTGGTGTTCATGTCCTCCGCCGCCTGCAGCAGCGCGCAGCGGATGATCTCGGTGGTGACGGGGTCGATCACTTGTCCACCTTCACGATGAGGAAGCCGTTGTCGTCCACGGTGGCCAGGCAGCCGGGCGGGACGACCGTGGTCGCGGTCTCCTCCACCACGATCGCGGGCCCGGCCAGCTCGCCGTCGAGGGCGGAGCGGCGCAGGACGGGCGTGCGGTGCACCGCCCCGTCGAAGATCACATCCCGTACGTCCGGCGCCGTGCGGCCGGGCGCGCCGGGGGCCGGGGCGGCGGTACGCGGGAACGAGCCGAACCCGGTGCTGCGCAGCATGACGAACTCCACCGGCGCCTCCGGCGTGGCGTGCCCGTACCGGCTGGTGTGCGCCTCGGCGTAACGGGCGGCGATGCGCGCAGGGAAGCCGGGTTCCGCCGGTTCGGCGGCGTCGCGCAGCGGGATGGTGAGCGTGTAGTCCTGGCCCTCGTACCGCATGTCCACGGCGTGCTCCACCCGCCGCCGCTCCTCCGGCACGCCCTGCCCGGCGAGCGCGTCGAGCGCTTCCTCCTGCAAAATCATGAGATTTCCGGACATGTCGGCGCCGTCGAGCGTGTCCTGCGCCCGGAAGTACGGGAACGTCAGATCCCGGCGCACGTCCGCCTCCAGCATCCCCCAGGCCGAGAACGCCCCCGGGAACCGCGGCACCACCACCTCGGAGATCCCCAGCTCCCGCGCGATGAACGCGGCGTGCATCGCCCCCGCGCCCCCGAACGCCACCAGCGCGAACTCCCGCGGCTCCACCCCGTGCTCCACCGTCAGCGTGCGGATGGCCTGCGCCATCTTGGCGTTGGCCACGTCGCAGATCCCCTCGGCCAGCAGCAGCGGATCGAGGTCCAGCTCCCCGGCCAGCTCGGCCACCGCGGCGCCGGCCGCGTCGACGTCCAGCGCCATCAGCCCGCCCGCGAACCACGCCGGATCCACCCGCCCGAGCACCACGTTGGCGTCCGTGACGGTGGGCCGGGTGCCGCCCCGGCCGTAGCAGGCGGGCCCCGGCACGGCCCCGGCCGACTCGGGGCCGACGCGCAGCGCGCCCGCCTCGGCGTAGGCGATGGAGCCGCCGCCCGCGCCGATCGTGTGCAGGTTCACGATCGGCATCAGCACCGGGTAGCCCTCGATGCGCGCCTCGGCGCTGACGTCGGGGCGGCCGTTCACGACGAGCGACACGTCGAACGACGTGCCGCCCATGTCGATGCAGATCGCGTTCCCCGCCGCGGCCCCGCCCCCGCCGCCCAGCAGCCTGGCGGCCGCGACGCCGCCCATCGTCCCGCCGACCGGCCCGGACAGCAGCGTCTGCAGCGGCCGGCGCATCGCGTACGAGGCGTTCACCAGCCCGCCCGACGACTGCATCACGTGCACCGGCACGGCCAGCCCCCGCTCGGCGAAGCGCCGCTCGATCCTGGCCAGGTAGCGGCGCACCACCGGCCCGGTGTACGCCTCCAGCACCGCCGAGGAGCTGCGCTCGTACTCCCGCCACTCCCGCGCCACCTCGTGCGAGAGCACCACCAGCACGTCCTCGCCCAGCTCGGCCCGCAGGATCTCGCCCGCCCGGACCTCGTGCGCCGGGTCGGCGTAGGAGAACAGCAGGCACACCGCGACCGCGTCGAAGCCCTCCTCGCGCGCCCGCCGCGCCGCCGCCCGCACCGACTCCTCGTCGAGCGGCACCAGCTCCCGCCCCAGATAGTCCAGCCGCCCGCCCGCCTCCATGACGTCCTGGCGCGGCACCAGCGGCGCGGGCTTGCGGTAACGCAGGTCGAACATGCGGTCCCGGTTGCCCCTGGCGATCTGGTAGACGTCCCGGCCGCCCGTGCTCGCCAGCAGCAGCACGCGGGCGCCCTTGCGCTCCAGCAGCGCGTTGAGGCCCTGCGTGGTGCCGTGCACGAAGAACGAGATGTCCGCGGGATCGTCCACCACCCGCCCGAGCGCGGCGAAGACGCCCTCGGCCAGGTCTCCCGGCGTGGTGGGCGCCTTCGAGGCCGTCACGGCCCCCGACCGCTCGTCGTAGCAGACGACGTCGGTGAAGGTGCCGCCGATGTCCATGGCGACGCGATAGCTCATGGGCGCAACCGTATGGTGCGCCGGGCCCCGCCCGCCTGTGCGGGCCGCACAGGAGCCGACGGGCGGCAGGGCATCCCGCAGCGTCAGCGGGGCGACTCCAGCCGGTCGCCGTCCCCCGTGACGATCACGCCGCTGTTACCGCCCCCCACCGCCACCGGCCGCTCCCCGGCGGCAGTCACCGCCACCCGGGGCAGCATGGCGGCAACCTCGCGGGCCAGGATCGGGTCCGTCCGGAACGCCTCCATGAGCGCCAGCTTCAACGCGGCCCTGCTCGGCTCGTCGTCCGGTTTGGCCCCGGCCACCTGCCCGATCACCTGCCTGGAGTGCGCGTCGCCCCGGCCGAAGACCCGCTGCAGGATGCGCGAGCCGCGGGCCACCTCCGTGTCCGCGGCCAATTCGCTGGTCTTGGCCAGCACCCCGGTGCCGTACGCGTCGATCGCCGCCGTGACAAAGGGCATGACGTTGTTCGCCGTGTCCATGAGACCCTCCCGTAGGTCCTTATGGAATGACGAGATGGTAGCTCGCTGAGTCCCCGCGGCAAGGGCATACCCTGTCGAATGTGCCTGCGCCGTATCTCACTCTCACCACTGTCGTCGAGCACGAGACCGAGGCGCGGCGCTCGCGCTTCGTCTGTGCCCTGGCCCCGGCGCGCACCGTCGAGGAGGCGGCGGCCTTCATCGCCGAGCGCCGCCAGAAGCATCCCGGCGCCAGCCACAACTGCACGGCCTACGTGATCGGCGAGCGCGTTCAGAAGGGCGACGACGACGGCGAGCCGGGCGGCACGGCGGGCACACCGATGGTGCAGGCGCTGGTGGGCAGGGGGTTCAGCGACGTCGTGGCGGTGGTGACGCGCTATTTCGGCGGCACCCTGCTGGGCGCGGGCGGCCTGGTGCGCGCCTACGGCTCGGCGGTGACCGAGACCCTCGACCGGGCCGAGCCCGTACGCATGGTCCCGGCCAAGCTCGTGCGCGTCGCGGTCGCGCACGACCAGGCCGGCCGGGTGGAGAACGACCTGCGCGCCTCCCGGCACGCGGTGCGCGAGGTGGCCTACGCGGGCGAGGTCACCTTCGGCGTCGCGGTGGGGGACGACGAGGTGGCCGCGTTCGCCGACTGGGTGGCCACGCTGACCGCCGGGCGGGCGCGCGTCACGATGGGCGGCGACCTCCACGTCCCCGCCTGACCGCCACGCGCCCCACCCTCAGCCTCGGTGTCACCCTTCGAGGGCGTACTGCATGACCCGGAACTTCGCCTGGGCCTCGGCCAGTTCGGCGGCCGGGTCGGAGTCGCCCATGATGCCGCCGCCCGCGAACAGCCGGGCCCGCCGCCCCTCCACCAGCCCCGAGCGCAGCGCGATGCCCCACTCGCCGTCGCCGTGGGCGTCGATCCAGCCGACCGGACCGGCGTACCCGGCCCGGTCCATGCCCTCCAGCTCGCGGATGACCTTGATCGCGGTCGCGGTGGGGGTGCCGCCGACGGCCGCCGTCGGGTGCATCGCCGCCACCACGTCCAGCACCGAGGCCCCGTCGGCCAGCCGCCCGGTGACGTGGCTGGCCAGGTGTTGCACGTTGGGCAGCACCAGCAGCTCCGGCTCGTCGGGAGTGGTGAGCGAGGAGCACAGCGGGGCCAGCGTCTGGCGTACGGAGGCGATCGCGCACTCGTGCTCGTGGCGGTCCTTCGCCGAGGCGAGCAGCGCCGCGCCCCGCGCGAGGTCGTCGGCCGGGCCGGTGCCGCGCGCGGTGGTGCCGGCCAGCACCAGCGACTCGATCTCCTGGCCCGTGCGCCGGATGAGCAGCTCGGGCGTGGCGCCGACCAGCCCCGCGACCGAGAACGTGTAGCACTCCGGGTAGCGCCTGGCCAGCCGGGACAGCAGCAGCCGCACGTCGATCGGCCGCTCGGCGGTGGCGACCAGGTCGCGGGCCAGCACCACCTTCTCCAGCTCGCCGTCGCGGATGCGCCGAGCGGCGCGGGCCACGACGTGCTCCCACTCGGGGGCGGTCAGGCTGCCGTCGCCGTAGCTGATCCGCCCGGGATCGCGGATCGGCGTGAACGTCTCCAGCGGCGCCTCGCCGATCGTCGTCAGCCAGGCGCGGCCGCCGCGGCGGGCCAGCACGGCCTGGGGGACGACGAGGACCGAGCCGTGGGCGTCCTCGTCGAAGGTGAAGCTGCCGAAGGCGACCGGGCCGGAGCCGGGGGTGCGCACGCCGTCGTCGACGTTCGCGTCGCCGAGGACGGTGGCCAGCCACTGGCGGGCCCAGGCGAACCTGCCGGGCCCCGGGGGCACGGCCACCCGGGCGGCCTGTCCCCAGCCGACGAGGCCCTCTCCGTTCCTGATCCAGGCGTAAGGGGCCGTCCTGGGAAGGGAAGCCAGCAGGTCACCGGGGTCGCCAACAGGGGTGGTGCGAACCGGCAGCGGGCGGGTTGTTCCGAGCGCGACACTCACCCAAGACACTCTATGCGGGAACTGAACACGTTCGACTCGGACCCCCGTGAATGCAAGGTTACGGGCAAAGAACCCGGAAAAAACCGGATGCTCGTAGGGATTGGGTGCAACCAGTTTGGGTCCGGCCTGTCAAGCGGTGATATGAAGTCGGTCCTGAACTGACAGACCTTGCCGCCAGGCCATAGTGAGTCGGTGATCGGCTCCTTACCTTGGTGCCCATGATCGCTCGTCACCTGGGGCCCGCCCTGGCCGCCGTCGTCGTCCTGTCCGCTTCGGGCCCGGCCCAGGCCGCGCCCGCCCAGCAGGTGCCCGAGGTCATGGCCGCGCTCGGCGACTCCATCTCCACCGGCTTCAACGCCTGCGGCTGGTACGTCTCCTGCACCTCGCGCTCCTGGTCGGCGGGCGACCACGGCGAGGTGAGCAGCCACTACCTGCGCCTGTCGAAGCTCTCTGGAACGCTCCAGAAGCACAACCTCAACTTCGCCGTGCCCGGCTCGACCAGCGCCGACCTGCTCGGGCAGGTGAAGAAGGCGGTCGCGGCCAAGGCCGACTACGTGACGATTCTCATAGGCGCCCAGGACGCCTGCGTGCGCACCGAGCAGGCGATGACCCCCGTCCAGACCTACCGGCGGCGGCTCGACGCGGCGCTGACCGAGCTGCGCGCCGGCATGCCGCGGGCCAGGGTGTTCATCGCGAGCATCCCCGACCTGCGGCGGCTGTGGCAGGTCGGCAGGGGCAACCCGCTGGCCCGAACGTTCTGGACGGCGGGCCGCATCTGCCAGGCCATGCTGGCCAAGCCCACCTCCACCCGGCGGGCCGACGCCGAGCGCCGGGACCGGGTGCGGGCGCGGGTGATCGCCTACAACCGGGCCGCGGCCGAGGCGTGCGCCGCGTACGGTCCCGGCTGCCGCACCGACGGGGGAGCGGTGTTCTCCTTCCCGTTCACCCTCGACCACGTCAGCAAGTGGGACTTCTTCCACCCCAACGTGGCCGGGCAGCGGGTGCTGGCCGAGCAGACGTTCCGGCGCGGCTTCGACTGGATCGACCCGCGGTAGGCCGCACCGGTCAGCGGCACTGGGCCAGCATGACCTTCTTGTCGGGCGCGGTGACGGGCAGGTCGTACTTGAGTGCGACCTGCGCGAAGCGGGTGACGTAGGCGCAGCGGACGCCGCGCCGCGGCGGCAGCCAGCTCGCCGGGCCCGAGGCGTCCTTCTGCTCGTTGGCCTCGCCGTCCACGGGCAGCAGGTTGAGCGGGTCGTTGGCGAAGTCGACCCGCTTGGACATCGGCCAGCGCGGCGCCCCCATGCGCCAGCCGTAGTTGAGCGGCACCACGTGATCGACCTGCACCTCGTCGGCGTTGTCCTTGTGCCAGTGGATGAGCCGGCCGGTGTAGGGGTCGGTCAGTTCCATCGAGACGACCTCGCAGCTCGAACCCGCCCGGTATTTCACGTTCTGCCCGTCGCGGGCCAGCAGGTCGTCGCGGGTGCGGCAGCCGTTGCGCGCGTACGGCACGCCGGTGGCGCTGTCGGCCCAGTTCTCGCCGTACCGGGTGCGCCGGTAGCCGGTGTTGGGTCCGTAGCCCTTGACGCGCAGGCGCTGGATGAGGCCGCGTGCCTCCGACTTCTCGGCGTCGGAGATGATGGGGGCCAGACCCGGCAGCGTCCCGCTGACGTTGCCCAGCGGGCTGGCTGCCGTGGCCGGCGGGATCTTGGTGTTGCCGATGAAGGAAACGACGATGACGGCTCCTGCGAGAAGGGCGACCGCGTCCTTCGTGCTCAACCAGGCCTCCGTGCACTCCAGGTTGTCTAGAGAAATTCCCGGCATCGTCAGTTTCGACACGGGGAGGGTTATGTGACTGATCGGCCGATCGATCCGGATGTCGATCTCCATGTCCCCGCGCAGCGCGCCGAGCTGCACTGGCCGGTCCTCGCGGTGATCGCGGCCGGCGGGGCGCTGGGCGCGCTGGCCCGCCACGGCGCGCAGGTGGCGCTGCCCAACGGGCCGGCCGGCTTCCCGTGGGCGACCTTCCTGGTCAACGTGTCGGGGTGCCTGCTCATCGGGGTGCTCATGGTGGTGATCACGGAGGTGCGGCCGGCCCACCGGCTGGTGCGGCCGTTCCTCGGGGTGGGGGTGCTGGGCGGCTACACCACGTTCTCGGCGTACGCGGTGGACGTGCAGCGGGCGGTCGCGGCGGGGGCGCCGGTGATTGGGCTGGTCTATCTGGCCGCGACGATGGTGGCGGCGCTGCTGGCGGTGGCCGGGGGCATGTGGCTGACCAGGCGGCTGGCCGGGGCGCGGGTGACCGGGTGACCGTGCTGCTGATCGTGCTGGGCGCGGCGGTGGGGGCGCCGCTGCGCTACCTGGCGGACCGGGCGGTGCAGGCGCGGCACGACACGGTGTTCCCCTGGGGGACGCTGGCGGTCAACGTGGCCGGGTCGGCGCTGCTGGGCTTCCTGGCCGCGCTGCCCGCCGAGGGCGGGGTGATGGCGCTGGCGGGCACCGGTTTCTGCGGGGCGCTGACGACGTACTCGACGTTCGGCTACGAGACGGTGCGGCTGCTGGAGGAGGGGGCGCGCTTCCACGCGGCCGCCAACGCCGTGGCCAGCGTGGTGGCCGGGCTGGGAGCGGCCTACTGCGGCCTGGCGCTCGCACAAGCCCTGGCGTGAGGTGTATCAGGAAAGCCGCATGCCGCTCCGATATCGGTGACATCCCCGCCGAGTGCCCGAGAGTCGCCCATGAAGGCCGCGAGAAACCCCGCTGAGACCCTGTTCACCCCGAGGAACCCGCTCGGGCCCAGTGTCGTGTCCGACCGGGTGAGCATCCCGGTGCTGAGGGCCATCTACGACACGCGGGTCCACCTGCACCTGCGATCGAAGGACAACCCGCCCACGTTCATCGTCGGACGGCGGGGCTCGGGGAAGACGGCGCTGCTGCTGTCGCGCGAGTTCGAGCCGCGCAACCTCGTGGTCCGGCTCAGCGCCCACGGCGTGTTCTCGCGGCTGCAGGCGGCCACCGAGTTGCTCGCCATCCCGCTCGTCCTCAGCGTGGAGGGGGTGGCGGAGCTCTGGGAGACGCTGCTGTGGGCGCCGATCATCGGCCGGCTGGTCGCGGAGCGGCACGACTGCGACCCCGACCGGGCCTTCCAGGTGCTGTGGGAGGAGACCGCCGCGCTGCGCCAGGACGTGGCCGGTTCCGACAGCCGGGACGACGCGGCGCTCGACTTCGTCACCACGCGCCTGATCGAGCACGTCGACCAGTTCGACAACGTCGTGAGCCTGGAGAAGCTGAGCCGCGACTTCCGCCTGTCGCGCCGCCCGTGGAAGGAGACGATCGAGGCGGCCAAGAGCGTGCTCGACGCCCGCGACACCCCGGTCTTCGTGCTGATCGACTCGCTGGAGAACATCGGCGACCACATCGAGCGCATCGAGGGCGTCCTGCGCGGGCTGTTCCACCTGGTCGGACGGCTCGGCCTGCGCATCGACCGGACCTACTTCCGCATCCAGTGCTGCTTCCCCAGCGAGCTGTGGCCGGTGCTCGACCGGGTCTCGGCCAACCCGATCAAGGACTTCAGCGGGCGCATGGTGCTGCGCTGGACCTGGCAGGACCTGCTGCGGACGGTCGGGGCGCGGTTGCACATGTTCCTCACCCGGCACTATCCCGAGCTGCTGCGCGGCCTGCCGGACGACGGCTACCTGACGCTGCTCGACCGGGTGATCGTGCCCGAGCTGAAGAACCGGGCCGGCCTGCCCGAGCGGTCGGTCGCGTACGTGCTGCGGCACACCCAGCTCCTGCCCCGCCAGGTCCTGTACATCTTCAACGAGGCCCTGCACCGCGCCATCGCCACGACCGGCCGCCCCGTCGTGGACGGCAACCACATCCTGGAGACGGTGACCGAGGCCGAGGCCACGCTGTGCCCCGAGGTCTTCTCGGCCCACCACTTCCGCCATCCCAAGGCCCACGACGTGGCCCGGCGGCTGATCCCGTACCTGCCCTTCCGCTTCGACGACGCCTTCCTGCACCGGATGTGCAACCAGGCGGGCATCCGGCGCGAGTTCGGGCTCGACTACCGCGAGGTGCGCGAGATGTTCACCGACGTGGGCATCATCGGCCGCCTCACCGGTGAGAGCGAGCGGTACCTGAAGGCCGAGTTCGCCTACGCGGCGGAGGGCCAGATGATCCTCTCGCCCGACGAGGAGTACTGCCTGCACCCCCTGTTCGTCCGCGAGTACAACGCGCGCGGCAGGGTCTCCTCGCCCGCGTCCAAGCCCGTCTACCCCTCGGGAACGCCGGAGCCGTCATGACCGCCCACACCTCCCGCTACCGCTACCTGGCCGAGCCGGCCGGGCTCGACCAGATCGGCCTCGCGCTGAGCGGCGGCGGCGTGCGGGCCGCCTGCCTCGGGCTGGGCGCGCTCCAGGTGACCGAGGAGTCCGGCGTGCTGGCCCGTACCCGCTACGTGTCGGCCGTGTCCGGCGGCAGCTACACCGCCGCCGCGTTCATGGCCGCCCGCGCCGAGACGCGCCGCAGCCCGCTGCCGCCGGGCGCGGTGCCGCCGTGGAGCAAGGGCTCGCCGGAGGAGGCGCACCTGCGCAGGAACCTGCGCTACCTCGGCGAGGACTGGTCGGACATCTTCCTGTCCGGTGCCAGGTACGCGCTGGGGATGCTGGTGAACCTGGTGCCGTTCGTGGCCGCGATCGCGCTGGCCGGGGCGGTGCTGGGCGGCGCCTACAGCGTGACGCGGGTGCTGGCCGTGGACCACGACGTGCTGGCGGGGCGCTTCATCGGGCAGCGGTGGGCGCTGGCCGCCGCCGTCGCGGTGATCGCGGTGCTGCTGGAGATGCGCGTGCGCAGCCGCGCCGCCGAGCTGCTGACCCGCCGCCTGGCGCTGGCCACGGTGACCGCGCTGGTGCTGCCCGACGTCATCGCCGTCAGCACCCGGGTGCTGGACAGCCGCATGTTCGACCTCTCGGCGACCACCCGCCTGGCCGGGCTGGTGGTGGTGCTGGCGGTCATCGCCGTGTACGTCTTCCGCTCCCAGTGGCTGCTGTCCTTCAGCGGCCCGCGCCAGCTGCTGCGCCGGCTGCTGCGGCTGCTGTTCTCCACCGCGATGGCGGCGGTGCTGATCCTGCCGACGCTGCTGCTGGCGGCGCAGGTCACCCAGCTCAGCCCGGTGGCCACGGCCGTGATCGCGGTGACGGCGGTGGCGGTGCTGGGGGTGTTCGCCATGACCGTGCACGCCAACGACACCTCGCTGCACGACCCGTACTCGCGCCGGCTCAACCGGGCCTACGTGGTCCGCACCGGTCTCGGCGAGCGCGGCGACGAGGGGATGCTGCGGCTTTCGCAGGTGCACCTGGCCGACATGCACGCCGACGGGCTGCCGTACCTGCTGCTGTGCGCGTCGGTGAACCTGCGCGAGGACGAGTCCGCCGCGGGGGAGGGGTGCGCCTCGTTCGTGTTCGCGCCCGACTACGTCGGCGGCGCCGCGATCGGCGAGGCGCCGCCGCAGGCGCGCGCGGCGGTGCCGGACGCGGCCTCGCTGGTGGCCGCCTCGGGCGCCGCGGTCGCGCCCAACATGGGCCGCTACACCAACCGGGCCAGCCGGATGGCGCTGGCCCTGATCAACCTGCGGCTGGGCCTGTGGCTGCCCAACCCGGTGGGCGGGCGCCCGCCCGGGCGGCTGACCTCGCACGCGCCGCAGTGGTTCGTCCGCCGCTGGCACCGGCCGGGCCCGCTCACGACCTGGCGCGAGGCGCTGGGCAACCTGTCGGTACGCCACCGCTACGTCTTCGTCTCCGACGGCGGCCACTGGGACAACTCGGGCGTCGTCGAGCTGCTGAGGCGGCGCTGCCGCACGATCTTCGCCGTGGACGCGGCGGTGGACGTGCACCGGGTGGGCAACCTGCTGCGGGTGATCTCGCTGGCCCGGACCGAGCTGGGCGTGGAGTTCGAGGCCGACGGCCGGCTGCTGACCTCCAAGGAGCCGGTGGAGCGGATCCGCTTCGCCTACCCGGACGACACGCCGGACAGCCCGGCGAACTACCTGGTCCTCGTGCGTACCCACATCAGCGACGACATGCCGAGCGACCTGGTCGCGCTGGCCGCCGACCGGGGCGCCTTCCCGTGCCACTCGACGGTGAACCAGTTCCTGCGCGCCCGCGACGTGGACGCCTACGTGGCGCTCGGCCGCTGGCTGATGCAGCGCGGCCTGCTGGCCGCCGACCTGCTGCCCGCCGGGCTCGACGCGCGAGTCCCCGCCAACGGAGCTAGCGTGTAATCCTGTAAGCAAAGGAGGGCACGTAATGGCGGATCCCCTCGACGCCTACTCCAGCGTCGTGTCTTCCGTGGCGGCCGAGTTACTGCCGAAGGTGGCCGCCGTGCGGGCCGGCCGGGGCAGCGGGTCCGCGGTGGTGTTCACCGCCGACGGGTTCCTGCTGACCAACGCCCACGTGGTCGGCTCCTCCCGCGGAGGTGCCGTCGCCTTCGCCGACGGCACCTCCGGCGACTTCGAGGTGGTCGGCCGTGACCCGCTGTCGGACCTGGCGGTGATCAGGGCGCGGACGGCCACGCCCCCGCCCGCCGAGCTCGGCGACAGCGACGAGCTGGTGGTCGGGCAGCTCGTGGTGGCCGTGGGCAACCCGCTCGGGCTGACCGGGTCGGTGACCGCCGGGGTGGTCTCCGGGCTCGGCCGGTCGCTGCCCGCGCGCAGCGGCGCCAACATGCGGCTGATCGAGGACGTCATCCAGACCGACGCCGCGCTCAACCCGGGCAACTCCGGCGGGGCGCTGGCCGACTCGCGGGCGCGGGTGGTCGGGATCAGCACGGCCGTGGCCGGGGTCGGGGTCGGGCTGGCCGTGCCGATGAACGGCACGACCCGGTCCATCATCGCCGCGCTGATCAGGCACGGCCGGGTCAGGCGGGCGTTCCTGGGCCTGGTGACCTCCCCGGCGCCGCTGCCCGAGCAGCTGCGCCGGCGCACGGGGCAGGACGGCGCGCTGCGGGTGGTCGAGGTGGTGCCCGGCTCGCCGGCGCACCGGGCCGGGCTGCACGCCGGCGACCTGGTGCTGAGCGCGGGCCGCAACCCGGTGGGCGACGCGCAGAGCCTGCAGCGGCTGATGTTCGCCGACGCGATCGGGCAGCCGCTGCCGATCACCGTCTACCGCAACGGCGCGCTCGTCGACGTCATCGCCGAGCCGGTGGAGCTCACGGGCACGGGGGTGTGAGGTCCGCCGGGGCGCCGGCCGGGCGGGTCTTGCCCTCGCGCCTGGCCAGCAGGTCGGCCAGCAGCGCGTCCCACTTCTGCCCGATGACGTCCACGTCGTAGGTGTGCGCGGTCTCCAGCGCGCCCGCGGCCAGGTCGCGGCGCAGCTGCTCGTCCTCGATGACCCGGATGATGGAGGCGGCGAGGTTGGCGTTGGTACGCGGCTTGACCAGCAGCCCGTCCACCTCGTTCGTGATCATCTCCTTGGGGCCGTGCGGGCTGTTGAAGCTGACGATGGCCAGCCCCTTGGCCATGGCCTCCAGGATCGTCATCGGGAAGCCCTCGTGACGGGAGCTGAGCACGTAGATCGACGCCTTCTCCAGCTCGCCGCCCACGTCGGCGGTCGGCCCCGGCAGCTCGACCTTGCCCTCCAGGCCCGCGTCCACGATCTGCTGGGCGAGGTTCTCCTCCTGCGGCCCGGCGCCGTAGATGCGCAGCTTCCAGTCGGGATGGGCGGCGGCGACCGTCTCCCAGGCGGTGATCAGCCGGTGGAAGCCCTTGATGCGGGTCATCCGGCCGACGGCGACGGCCACCTTGGCGTCGAGCTTGGAGACGTCACCGGTCATCGGCGGCACGGCGTTGGGGATGCGGACCAGCTTGCGCGGCTTCTTCGGCAGCGTGTCGCGGTAGTCGCCCAGGTCGGCCTTCGTCAGCGTGACCAGGGCGTCCAGGCGCCGGTAGCGCCACTTGATCAGCTCCTGGATCGGTTCGGCCTGCGTGCGCAGGGCCACGTGTTCCTGCCCGATGGTGATGACGCCGGGCAGGGCTAACTGGGCCATCGCGAGGTTGAGCCCCGGGCGGGTGGCGATCAGCACACCGGTGTCGAGCGAGCGGATGTAGCGGGCCAGCTTCAGGTCGGTCCACATGTTGAAGCGGTGGTAGGCCGTCTCCTCCTTGGGGATGAGCCTGCTCGGCAGCTTCGACAACATCGCGCGCACCGGGTCGGGGCCGGGGTTGAGCCGGTCGTCCAGGAAGCGGAACCGCACACGGGGGTCAATGGGGAAGAACGGCTCCTCGGCCTCCTTCAGGATGCTCACGATCTCCACGTCGTGCTCCTCGGCCAGGTAGCTGGCCAGGTTGAACACCGTCCTGATCGTGCCGCCCATCCCGTAGGCGTGCAGCAGCAGGATGCGTACCTGCCGGGTCGAGGGAGGCGGCGCGTTCCGTACCTTGCGCCGGTTGTATCCCCGGTAGAGCCGGACCATCGCCGACTTGCCCTTGCGTGCCAGTGCGCGCACCTGTCGGATCCCCCTTAGTCGCGGAAGAAGTCTCAACACACGTGGCCGGAGGTGAGGGTTGTCGCCTCACCACCGGCCCATTGTCCTGCGGTCGATGGAGTGCACGGTGTTCATCCCCTGTGCGCTATCCCCACCTATGATCTTTAGACGCCGGACAGGTGCCTAAGGTTGCATGCGCGGCCGGTGCCGGGGATCAGGAGTGTGCGGCGGGCGCTCGGCCAGCAGGTCCAGCGCGACGTCGATGGCCCGCTCCAGCTGCGTGTCCACACCCCTGGCGTAGTCCTGCGGGGTGATGTCCACCTCGATGTCGGGATCGGTGCCGTAGTTCTCCACCTGCCAGCCGACGTCGTCGAAGGCGAAGGAGAACTCCGGCTGCGTGGTCACCGTCCCGTCGGCGAGCTGGTGGCGCGGCCAGATCCCGATCACGCCGCCCCACGTGCGCCGGCCGACCAGCGGGCCCAGCTTGAGCAGCTTGAAGGTGTGGCTGAAGATGTCGCCGTCGGAGCCCGCCCACTCGTTGGTGATGGCCACCAGCGGCCCGCGCGGCGACTCCGGCGGGTACGGCTCCGGATCCCCCCACCTCGGGTAGTCGTAGCCGAGCCGCCGCCTGGCCAGCTTCTCCAGCAGCAGCGCCGAGACGTGGCCACCGCCGTTGAAGCGCACGTCCACGACCAGCGCGTGCCGGTCGTACTCGGCCAGGAACCCCCGGTGGAACTCCCCGAACCCGTCCGCGCTCATGTCCGGCACGTGCAGGTAGCCGACCCGGCCGCCGGAGCGCTGGTGGCACTGGGCGCGGTTGAGGTTGACCCAGTCGCGGTAGCGGGCCGGCTGCTCGTCGGCCAGGGCGCGCACGGTGACGGTGAAGACCCGCTGCTCCCGGCGCAGCGTCAGCTCCACCTCCTCGCCCGCCTGGTTGACCAGCCGCTCGTTCGGGGTCGCCACCCCCATGCCGATGGGCGCGCCGTTGATGGCCAGGACGGCGTCACCCGTACGGACGTCGAGCCCGAGCCGGTTCAGCGGCGAGGTCGCCCGCGGGTCCCATGGGTCACCCGTGACGATGGCGCCGATGTGGTAGACCCCGTCGCGCAGCTGCCAGTCCACGCCCAGCTTGCCCTGGCTGTAGTCGGGGCCGGGACGGTATTCGCCGCCGCTCTCGTACGCGTGGCTGGTGGCCAGCTCGCCGTGCAGCTCCCACAGCAGGTCGGAGAACTCGCCCCGGGTCGTCACCCGGTCCACCAGCGGCTGGTAGCGGTCGTAGACGGCCGGCCAGTCCACGCCCGCCATGTCCTCGGTCCAGAAATTCTCCCGCTGCAGCCGCCACGCCTCGCGGAACATCTGCCGCCACTCCGCCTCCGGGCAGACCGACACCTTGATGCGCGACAGGTCGACCCAGCCGCTCTCGCGCCCCGGCCCCTCCTCGTCGCCGGGCACCTCGCCCGCCTTGACCACCCGCAGCCGGCTCCCCGCCCGGTACAGCAGCGTCTTGTGGTCACGGCCCAGCTCGAACTCCCCGACGCCGTCGGCGAACGTCTCGCTCTCGCCCTTGGCGAAGTCGAACAGGTGCAGCGTGTTGTCCCCTTCGAGCGGGCTGGTCAGGATCAGCGCCTTGCCCTTCAGCCCGGCCACCCGCTCGTAGCGGCCCTCCGGCAGCGGGAACGCGGTCACCCGGCGGGCCAGCCCGTCCACCTCGACGCTCAGGGGTCCCGGCTCCTCCTCGTCCTCGTCGTCCTTCTCCTCCAGGGGGCGCGGCCGGGGCACGAACGGGTCCGGCACGTCCGCGCGCAGCGCCACCGCGTACGGGCGGGTGCCCAGCGGGAAGCCCAGGTCGAACTGGAGCTGGTCGTAGACGGGGGAGAAGACGCGCTGGCCGATGAAGTACAGGTAGTCGCCCCGCGGGTCGAACGCCGGCATCGAGTCCTTCAGCACCGGCTCGCTGGCCTGCACCGTGCGGCCGGTCTCGGGATGGTGCAGCTTGATCGCGGTGGCCTGGGAGTTGAGCGGGCTCGCGTACGCCAGCCACGTGCCGTCGTGCGACCACGCCGGGTCCTCCGGCGGGCCGTGCGGGTTGGCTTCGACCAGCTCGGCCCGGCCCGTGGCCAGGTCGAGCAGGTGCAGCTCGTCGCGGTGGTTGACCACCGCCACCCGGTCGTGGGCGGGGTCGGGCACCAGCTCGTTGATCCGCCCCAGCCGGGCCACCTCCGTGCCGGGGCCGCCCTCGCCGCCCTCCAGGATGACCAGCTTCTCCTCGTCGCCGTCGTCGCTGGCCGCCGCGATCAGCCGCGCCCCGTCGTTCAGCCAGGTCAGGAAGCGGTAGCGGACGCCGTCGGAGGAGCCGTGCTGGCGTACGGGGCCCTCCCAGTCGGCCATCGCGTACGCCTTGCCGCGCGCGGTGATCGCCAGCGCGCTGCCGTCCGGGCTCAGCGTGGCGCTGTCGAGGTAGTCGGCGGCCTCCACGAACCTGCGGTTGCGCTGCGTCCTGGAGCTGGCCAGCCGCACCGCCAGCCGGCGCGGCCGCTCACCGGGCTCCATCAGGTACAGGTCCGCGCCCGCGTGGTAGACCAGCCGGTGCCCGTCGCCGGACAGGTTGCGGGCGTAGTAGTCGTCATGGTGGGTGTGCTTGCGCAGGTCACCGCCGTCGGGGGCGCACGAGTAGACGTTGCCGACGCCCTCGTGGTCGGAGATGAAGCACACCCGGCCGCCGCTCCAGCAGGGCGAGGCCAGGTTGCCGGGCAACCTGATCAGCCTGCGGAACTCGCCGTCGCCGTGCGGGTCGATCCACAGGTCGCCGACCGTGCCGCCGCGGTAGCGCTTCCACCGTGCCGGGTCGGCGGTGTTGCGGCCGAGCACGATCATGCCTTCGGGGCCGTGCGCGATCGAGTTCGCCGGGCCGTACGGCAGCCGCTCCGGCACCCCGCCCGGCGCCACCCGGTGCAGCCACTTGCGGCCCTCGAACGGCTGGGACTGGTCGCTGGCGTACAGGATGCGCCCTTCGGGGTCCCAGCCGGTCACCGTGCAGCGAGCGCCGTGGAAGGTCACCCGGCGGGCCGCGCCGCCGTCGGACGGCATCACGTACACCTCTTCCGGCCCCTCCTCGCGCCCGACGAAGGCGAGCTGGTCGCCGCGCGGGGAGATGCGCGGGTAGCCGGCCTCGGCGAGCCCGGCGGTCAGCCGGAAGGCCCGCCCGCCCTGGGCGGAGACCATCCACAGGTCGTCCTCGGCGGCGAAGACCACCACGTCCTGGAAGACAGCGGGGAAACGCAGGTAACCCGACATGGGCGCAGCTCCACGGTCGATCGGACAGCCGGGGCCCTGTGGGGCCTCGGCCGTCCGATCATGTCACCGGTCGGGCAGCCGGCGACGGCTGCCCGATGGTCACTCCTCGCCGGTGGTCTTCCGGTCTTCCCGCTTGGTCTCCTTGGCCTGCCTGCTGGTCTTGATGGCCTGCTTCTTGGACTTGCCGGACTTGGATGCGGGTTTCTTCTTCGTGTCTGCCATCGAAATCCCCCCTGTACGGACGAGATGCACCGGATTGGTGCACCAAGCCCCTTAATACCCATCTAACGAGAAAACCGACATACCACCTATCTGGTCGCAGTGGACTGCCGCACCGCACGGTCGCCGGCGGCCTCCGACCACCAGACCCCCTCGCCGTGCGACAGCCCGGGCAGCCGCAGCTCGACCTCGTGCACCGCCGCCGCCGGGATCTCGCCCGCCAGCACCCAGGTGTCGTCCCGCCGCCGCGTGTCCCGCAGCTCGGCGCCGGCTCCGGCCAGGCTCGCGGTGACCGCGCCGAACGTCTCCAGCGGCACCTCCGCCTCGAAGCGATGGCACGGCTCGTACACGATCGTGCCCGCCCGGCGCAGCGCCCGCGCCAGCACGACGGGCGTGCGCCCGCGGAAGTCGGCCGCCACGGATTCGGGCGCGGAGTAGCCGGTCCTGGTCAGCGTCACCACGACGTCGGTGACCGGCCGGCCGTGCGGCCCCTCGCGCAGCGCCAGGTGCACGCTGTCCTCGATCGCCCGGTGGAAGGCCGGCGGCAGCGACCCCAGATCGACCTCCCGCCGGTAGTCCACGCCCGAGCCCGGCGGGGCCGGGTCGACGCGCAGGCCGACGGTGGCCATGAAGGTGTTGCGGCCGTGGCGCTGGATCTCCTCGACCGCCTCGCCGGTGCCCGCCGGGCGCTCGAAGTAGACGGGCCGGCTGGGCTCGAAGTCCGCCTCGACGCCGAAGTCCCTGGCCAGGGTCTCGCCGATGACCTCCTTCTGCACCTCGCCGTAGAGCAGGACCGAGGTGTCGCCGCCGGCCAGCGTACGGGTGCCGATCAGCGGGTCCTGCTCGGCGAGCGCGAGCAGGGCGGCGTGCAGGCGGGGCTCCTGGCCCGGGACGCGGGGGCGTACGACGGTCTCCAGGCCGGGCGGGGTGAAGTGGGCCTGCCCGGCCGGGCCCGGCCCGCCCAGGTGGTCGCCGACCCGGATCTCGGGCACGCCCCACACCCTGACGATGTCCCCGGTGACGGCCTCCCGCTGCGCTGGGGCGCCGGCGACGGACAGGGCGGTCAGGCGTCCGTCGTACGTGGCGTTCTGCCCGCGGTGGAACACGACCGTCTCCCGCACCCGCAACACCCCGGCACGAAGGCGCAGGTACGCCACCTTCTCCCCGGACGGGCCCCGCTCGATCGCGAACACGGCCCCCCGCGCCGGCTCGTCCGGGAGCGCGGACCGCGACACGGCGGGCAACAACGTGCCGATCCCGTCGAGCAGCTCGGGAACGCCCTGCCCGGTGATCGCCGAGCCGAACAGCACCGGATAGGTCACGCCGTCCCCGCACTGCCCGGCCAGCGCCGCGCGTACCAGGTCCGCGCTCGGTGTCCCGCCCTCGACGAGCAGCTCCAGCAGCCCGTCGTCCCGCTCGGCCAGAATTTCGGCCGCCTCCTGCGTGGAGCCGACGGGACGGGTGACGGCCGCCCGGCCGCCGATGCCGGTCACGGTGTTGACCGGGACGCAGGACGGGGCGAGCCGCCGCCGGATGTCGGCGAGCAGCTCGCGCTCCCGGGCCCCGGCCCGGTCGATCTTGTTGACGAAGATGAGCGTCGGCAGGCGCAGCCTGCGCAGGGTCTTCATCAGGACCCGGGTGTGCGGTTGCACGCCCTCGACCGCCGACAGCACCAGCACGGCGCCGTCGAGCACGCCGAGCGCGCGCTCGACCTCGGCCACGAAGTCGGCGTGCCCCGGGGTGTCCACCAGGTTGACCCGCAGGTCACCCAGGGTGAAGGAGGCCACGGCGGTGCGGATGGTGATGCCGCGGCGGCGCTCGATCTCGCCGCTGTCGGTCTGGGTGCTGCCTTCGTCGACGCTGCCGAGCCGGTCGATCACGCCGGTCTCGAACAGCAGCCGCTCAGTGAGGCTGGTCTTGCCCGCGTCCACGTGCGCGAGGATGCCGATGTTCAGGATGTGCATGCTGGAGGAGCCCTCGAGAAACTCTTGTGCCAATGGGGCGCTGGGAGATTCCGAGGCGGCGCCGCATCTCAAGCTCCTGATCGTCGACGGGCTACAGCCCGGCCATCCTGCCACCGCCCACCAGCTGCGGGCCAGCCATTTATCGCCAGGCCCCGCGAAGCGCGCCGTCGGGACGTGGAGCCCCGGAACGCACGGTGGGGAGCCGGCCGGCAGCGGCTCCAGGGGTGGGAGGGGTGGTGGCCGCCCTGGGTCGCGGGATGGTGGCCCCTGCGGGGCGCGGGCGGTTACAGCAGGCGGAGTTGCTCGGGCTCGGCCGGGGCGGTGGGGCGGCGGGGTGGGAGGCGGCGGGCCATGGCCGGGGTGGCGCGGCCGACCCCGTGGCGTTCGGCGAGCTCCTTGACCAGGCCCGTCACCCGCTGCTGGTAGGACTTCGGCGCGTAGGCGCCCCGCCCGTACAGCTCCAGATAGCGCGGCACCAGGCGCGGGTGCTCGCGGGAGAGCCAGCTCAGCCACCACTCCCGGGCACCCGGGCGCAGGTGGAGCACGATGGGGGCGACGTGGGTGGCGCCCGATTCGGCGATCTCCTTGACCGTGCGGTCGAGCTGGGCGGGGGAGTCGGAGAGGTAGGGCAGGATGGGCGCCATCAGGACGCCGCAGGCGATGCCGTTGTCGTTGAGGGTCGCGCAGGTCTCCAGGCGGCGGCGCGGGTTGGGGGTGCCGGGCTCGACGGCGCGCCACAGCTCCGGGTCGACGAACCCCACCGAGACGTTGGCGCTGACGTCGGTCACGTCGGCGGCCTCGGTCAGCAGGTCGAGGTCGCGCAGGATCAGGGTGCCCTTGGTGAGGATCGAGAACGGGTTGGCGGCGTCGCGCAGGGCGGCCAGGATGCCGCGCATCAGCTTGTAGCGGCCCTCCGCGCGCTGGTAGCAGTCGACGTTGGTGCCCATGGCGACGTGGTGGCCGCCCCAGCGGGGTGCGGCCAGCTCCTTGCGGGCCAGCTCGGCGGCGTTGACCTTGACCACGATCTTGGAGTCGAAGTCTTCACCGGCATCCAAATCTAGGTATTCATGCGTTTTTCGGGCAAAACAGTAAATACAGCTATGGCTGCAGCCGCGATACGGGTTGATCGTGTAGTCGAACGGCACCCGGCTGGCCCCGGGAACCCGGTTGATGATGGATCTGGCCCGGATCTCGTAGAAGGTCATCCCCTTGAACTCGGGTGTGTCGAACGTTCGGGTCACCGCGCCGCGAGCGAAGAGCGGCGCGGCCGGATCGTCCCGGCCGGGCCCGGCCAGGCGCAGGTTGTCCCAGCGCATGCCATGATTAGAACAAAAGTTCGAGCTTGATCGCAAACTGAAAAGAGGTGGCAATTACTGGGTCAGCCGGGGGCTAATGATCTTCAGGGTTGGGCAGAAAGACGCCACAGAGCTTGCGTTCCGGAGGTGCACCTATGGCCTGGTCGCAGGACGAGGAGCGGATGCTGGCCCAGATCGAGCAGCACCTCGTCGACGACGATCCGCGACTCGTCGCACGGCTGGAGTCGTTCAACGAGCGGGTTCGCCGCAGCGAGGCGAGGTCGACGGGGCAGTCGCCGGGTCCTCGGAGCCGGCCGCGTCGCTCGACGGTCATCATTCTGATCAGCTGGTTGCTCATCGCCACGCTGGTCGCCACGCTCCTGATCATGGTTCTCCGCCACGAGGCCGCCGCGGCCATGGCCCTGGCCACCGCCTTCTGACCCCTGTCGCCGCCTTCTGATCCCCCTTTTCGCCTTCCGGGTGCGAGCCCTCACGTGTGAGGGCCGGTCCAGACCCTCTGCAGGGTTCTGTAGTCGATCACCACGATGTCCTCCTCGCGCAACAGCTCCCGTGCCCGCGGCGAGGTGAGGAACTCGTAGTCGCTCAGCCGCACCCGCCACCCGTCCGGATCCACCGCCCGCGCCTCCTCGTCGCCCAGCGCCGGATGCACGGCCCACTCGCTCAGCCCGGGCGGCACCTCGCGCAGCCGCCGCGCGTACGCGGCCGCCTTGCCGTCCAGGTCGAGCTCGAAGCTGTCCAGGAAGCCGGGCTCGGTCACCGGCAGGCCCCGGGCCCGTAGCTTCCCGCGCGCGGGGTCGAGCCAGGCCCGCACCGCCAGCCCGTACTCCCGGGCCAGGTCCACGGTGAGGTCGAAGATGTCGGCGCGCCCGCCGTCCGCCAGGCAGTGCCAGTCCAGGTGGGTGGGCGCCAGCCCGGCGTCGGTGGCGGCGGCGATCTGGGCCCGGAACTCCACCTCCACCTCCTCGATGCGGGCCGCGGCGAGCAGGTCGGGAATGCGGTCGAACGTGTACAGCAGCCCGTCCGGGTCGAGCAGCGAGGGCACCGTCTCCCGGGCGGCCAGCGGCCCCCACGGGTGGCCGGGCGCTTCGCAGACCAGCGTCAGATGGAGGCCGAAGGAGATCTCCGGCCGCTCGCGCAGCAGGCCCATCGCGTGCCCGGCGGCCGGGCAGGGCGTCATGAGGCTGCACGAACCCGCGATCCCCTCCTCGATCGAGCGCACGACCGCCTCGTTGACCGCCCGGTACATCCCGAAGTCGTCGCAGTTGACGATCAGGAGCCGGCTTCCGGCCGCGTGTCCCAGTAGTTCGTTCACGCCCCCAGCGTGCCGACAGGACCCCGGAGAACCAACCGGTTTAGTGCAGGCCGCGCTTGCCGGGGGCCCAGAACGGCTTGACCTTGATCGACTTGCGCGGCCAGTTCCGCTCGCGTACGAGATGGTCGCGGATCATCTGGCACGTGCGCGCCTCGCCCGCCACGTAGGCCGCCCCCGTGTTCCCGGGCAGCTCCAGCCCGGCCACCGCCTCGACCAGCGTCTTCGACGACGCGGCCGGCGCGCCCCGCCGGTGGACCCGGCGCATCTCGTGCGGCCCGGGCATGGGCGGATCGTGCTCGGCGGACTCGCTCTCCAGCACGCCGTGCACCCGCGCGCCCGGCCCGAGCGCGCGGATCATCGGCCCGAACGCCGCGCTCGCCGTCTCGTCCCCGGCGAACAGGTGGAAGGGCGCGTCGTCGCGGGTGAAGAAGTCGCCCTGCGGCCACCAGAAGGTCACCGCGTCCCCCGGCGCGACCTCCCGGGCCCAGCGCAGCCCGATGCCGTCACCGTCGTACAGGTGCGCCCGCAGCTCCAGCGCGCGCCGGTCCGGGTCCAGGTCCCAGATCGTGTACGTGCGCAGCGTGTCGGCCGGTCGCAGGATCCCCGACACCGACAGCGGGTCGTTGAGCTGCACCCTGATGTGCTGGCCCGGCCGGTAGGGGAACGCGATGGGGGCACCGGTCGCCAGGCGTATCCGCCGCATCGTGGGCGTGACGAACTCGGCGTTGGTGACGCGGCCCTCCATCACGTACTTGGCGAAGGCGCTCGCCAGCGGGTTGCGCGCCATTCCTTCTCCTTAGTGGGAATAGATTTGTTTATAGGGCCTAAGGAAACATAGACGCATTAGGATGTCAACGTGCGTTCCCGGAGGAAGGTGGGCGATGGCCACGCAGGGCGTCAGCAGGCGCGAGCGGGTGCGGCAGGCGACGCTGGCGGAGATCCGCGCCACGGCGCGCAGGCTGCTGATCGAGCAGGGGCCGGCGGCCGTCACGATCAACGCGGTGGCCAGGGAGATGGGGATGAGCGGGCCGGCGCTCTACCACTATTTCGCCGGTCATGACGATCTGGTCGCCGCGGTGACCGTCGACTTCTACCGCGAGCTGACGGAGACGATCAGGGCGGCGCGCGAGGCGTACCCACGGGAGGAGCCCGGCCGCCGGCTGCTGGCGGCGTGCCGGGCGATGCGGCGCTGGGCCATCACGCACCGCGCGGAGTTCGGCTGGGTGTTCGCCAGCCCGATCAGGGGCGAGCGGCGGCTCGACTCGCCGCGCGACCGGGCCGGGCAGGACTTCGAGCGGGCCTTCGTCGAGGAGATCGCGCAGCTGTGGGAGGCGCGGCCGTTCCCGGTGCCCGCGCCGGAGGAGCTGGATCCGTCGATCAGGGCGCAGCTGGAGACGTACGCGCGGGCCGCCGGCCTGACGCTGCCGGTGGAGGTGATCCACGTCTTCCTGTCGTGCTGGATCAGGCTCTACGGCCTGCTCTGCATGGAGGTGCTCAACCAGCTCGACTTCGCCTACTCCGACCTGGAGCCGATGTTCGAGGACTGCCTGCGCGAGCTCGCCCCCAGGCTCGGCCTCGACTATGACGCCGAGGCCGGCCGGGGCGCGTAGGGGTGGCGGCCGGCCGCCCGCGTGGCCGGCCGGCGGCCGTCAGCCGATGCCGCGTGCGCGCAGGGCGGCGATCACCCACCGGAAGGCGGGGACGGCGGGCGCGGACTCGCCGTGCCCGTTGAGCGCGGCCAGCAGCTCCCAGTACCGCTCCACCCGCGCGTCCGCCACCGTCTCCATCCACTCCAGCAGGGCCGCCCGGTCCACGGCCGGGCCCGCCACCCGGTCCAGCACCTCCTTGCCCGCCGCCGACCCGGGATCGACCCCGCCCGCCAGAGCCGGACCGGCCTCGGCCAGCACGCGGGCCCGCAGCTCGTACTCGGGCAGCGGGCCGGGCCCGGCCAGCGCGATCCGGCGCAGCCGCCGCCGGAAGTCCTCGTCGGCGATCAGCCCGGCCAGCTCCACCCACGCGTCGAGCTGCGCGGGGGAGGGGGAGTCGGGCAGCTCGCGCATCCAGTCAGCGATCACTGCCGCGTCGTCGTCGAGCTCGATCCCGGCGAACGTCCCCGAGACGAACTCCGTCACGATCTGCCGCCGTTCGGCGGCCGACAACTGGGCGAGTCTGTGCAACATCACGGTCTCCTCGTCGGTAGTGCCACGTTCGGAGATCAGGCGCAGTACGGCCCGGCGCGCCCGCAGGGCCCGGATCTCGGCGTCCACGGCCCGCAGGTGCACCCGCGCCACCTCGGCCACCGTGACCTGCCGCGCCAGGATCTCCTGCACGGCCTCCAGCCCGATGCCCAGCTCGCGCAGCATGCGCACCAGGCCGAGCCGGGTCAGGGCGGCCTCGTCGTACAGGCGGTAGCCGCCCGCCGACCGGCCGGTGGGCGGCAGCACGCCGCTGTCGGACCAGAACCGGATCGTCCGCACCGGCAGCCCGGCCCGGCGGGCCAGCTCGCCGATGGTGTAAAGCCCGTCACTCACGACTCGCAGCCTGCACCTTCCACCCACTGGAGACTCAACCTTGTGGCATGATACTCGCGAACGTATACTCGCCAACGAATATTCGTAGACGAGGCGGTGACCGGAATGGGCAAGCGGCGCCCGGTGGAGAACCTGCTGGCACTGGCGGTGCTCACCGTGGTCGTCCAGCGGCCGATGCACCCGTACGAGATGGCCTCCGTCCTGCGCGCCCGTGGCAAGGACCAGGACATGCCCCTCAAATGGGGCTCGTTCTACACCGTCGTGCGGAACCTGGAGAAGCACGGCCTGCTGGAGGCGGTGGAGAGCGGCCGGCAGGGCGCCCGGCCCGAGCGGACCGTCTATCGCATCACCGACGCCGGGCGGCGGGAGGCGGAGGACTGGACGCGCGAGCTGCTGTCCACCCCGCAGCCGGAGCCGTCGGCGTTCGGGGCGGGCCTGTCGGTGATGGGCGGCCTCGGCCCCGACGAGGTCGCCGCGCTGTTGCGGCGGCGCCTCGAGCTGCTGGGGGAGCGGATCGAGGCCGAGCGGCGGGCGCTGGAGGAGGAGCGGGCCGAGCTGCCCAGGCTGTTCGTCGTCGAGTCGGAATACGCGCTGGCGATGCGGGAGGCCCAGGCCGCCTGGGTGCGCTCGCTGCTGGCGGAGCTGGACGGGGGCACCTTCCCCGAGCTGGAGGGCTGGCGGGCCTATCACCGGACCGGTCACCTGCCGCCCGGCGTGGCGGACCTCGCCGAACGGGGCCGCCCCGCCGAATGAAAGATCCCGGCGGCAGTGCTGCAACACCGCCGCCGGGAGACCTCGCAACCGAAGCGGAGCCCCGGCCACGAGCTGGCACAGGCAACGATAGCCGGGCCCGCTTCCCGTACCGAACCATGGGGAGCACGACATGACCACGACCACCGCCGGCACCGTGACGTCGGACGACGGCACCACGATCAGCTACCGCGAGGCCGGGCGGGGACCCGGCCTGGTGATCCTGCACGGGGCCATGCAGACCGGCCACAGCCAGATCGAGCTGGCCCGGGCCCTGTCCCGGGACTTCACCTGCTACCTGCCCGACCGCCGGGGGCGGGGCGGTAGCGGCCCCGCCGGCCCCGCGTACGGGCTCGACCGCGAGGTCGAGGACCTCGGCGCGCTGCTGCGGGCCACGGGCGCGCCGTACGCCGCCGGGGTGAGCTCCGGCGCGATCATCACGCTGCGCACCGCCCTCGCCCGGCCCGGCCTGCTGCGCAAGGCCGTCGTCTTCGAACCCCCGCTGAACGGCTCCGGCGCGCGGGACCACCTGCCCCGCCTCGACCGCGAGCTCGCCGCGGGCCGGATCCCGGCGGCGCTCGTCACCGGCATGAAGGCCGCCCGGCTCGGCCCGCCGATCTTCAACGTCCTGCCGCGAGCGCTGCTGGAGCTGCTCACCGGCCTGATGCTGAGAAATGAGGACAAGGGGGTGGCGGGCGACGAGCCGACGTTCAGGGAGCTGGCCCCGACGCTGCGCCAGGACCTCCAGCTGGTGGCCGAGGCCGGCGGCGACCTGACGGTCTACCGGCCGGTGGAGGCCGAGGTGCTGCTGCTCGGCGGCACCAGGAGCCCGGCCTACCTGCGCGCCGCGCTCGCCGGGCTGGAGCGGGTCCTGCCGCGCGCCCGCCATGTGGAGCTGGCGGGCCTCGACCACAGCGCCACCTCCAACGCCGTCCGGCGCGGCCGGCCGGAGCGGGTGGCCGAGGAGATCCGCGGGTTCCTCACAGGCTCCTGAGGCCGGGTCCTCCCACGCTCCTCACAGGTTCTTGAGGAACGTGGCCGCCACGGGGGCGGCGACCTTCCCGCCGCCGCCCCCGCCCTCGACGACCACGGCGAACGCGACATCGTCCTTGAAGCCCATGAACCAGGCGTGCGACTCGAGCTTCTCGCCGGTGCCGTACTCGGCCGTCCCGGTCTTGCCGTGGGTGCCCGCTGGCAGCCCCGCCGCCTTGGCGGTGCCCTTGGTCACCACGGCCGACATCATCGCGTGCAGCCCGCTCTTCACCCCACCGGGCAGCTCGCGCTCGGCGGCCTTCTGCTTGATCGAGGGCACCAGCGTCGGCGGCCGCCAGGTGCCGTCGGCGATGGCGGCGGCCACAGAGGCCATCGACAGCGGGCTGGCCGTGATCCGCGCCTGCCCGAACGCCTCCGCCGCCAGCTCGGCGTCCGACTCGGCCTTGGGGAAGCTGGCCTTCGTGGCCGGGACGCCGATGTTGAGCGGCTGGTTGAAGCCCACGTCCTCGGCCGTGTCGAGCAGCTTGTCGGCGCCCAGCTTCGCCTCGGCCAGCGGCGCGAACGTCGTGTTGCACGAGTGGGCGAACGAGTCGAGGAACGACAGCGACCCGAACTCCTCCTTGTCGGAGTTGCGGATCTTCAGCCCGCCGACGGTGGCGTACATGGGGCAGGTGACCTGGTCCTGCGGCGACATCCCGGCCGCCAGCAGCCCGATCGCGGTGACGGCCTTGAACGTCGAGCCGGGCGGGTAGCGGCCGTCCAGCGCCCGGTTGAACCCGCCCACGTTGTTCACCACGGCCAGGATCTCGCCCGTCGAGGATTTGACGGCCACCAGCGAGGTCGGCTTCTTCATCTCCTTGACCGCCGTCACGGCGGCCGCCTGCGCCCGCGGGTCGAGCGTGGTCCGCACGGGCTTGCCCTCGGTGCCCTCGATGGTCTCCAGCGTCTTGTCGCCGAGCTTGATCTCGGTCGCCGGAGTGCCCGCCAGGCGCTCCTGGAACGTCTCCTGCAGCCCGCCGCGCCCGACCGCCTGCCCGACCTTGTAGGAGGAGCCCAGCCGGGCCACGTCCTTCTTGGTCGCCTTGTCCAGGTAGCCGACGAGCTGCTGCACCGAGCCGCCGACGGTGCCGGTGTCGATGCGGTCGCCGTCGGCGTCGGTGATCTCGGCGCGGTCGGGCCAGCGGGTCTTGAGCGAGAACGTGGCCCCGGCGGTCATCGACGGGTGCAGCGCGGCGGGCTTCCAGTCCACCTTCCACATCCGGTCGGCCACCACCAGGTCGATCTGGCCCTGGTAGGACCACTCGCCGATGTTCTTCAGGTCGAGCGTGGCGGTGTAGGGGACGCGGGCCCGGCCGTCGCCCTCGGCGACCTGGCCGAGCTTGATCGAGGCGGACTCGACCGCGAGGGCGGTGCGCTGCTGGTCGTACGCGCCGAGCTGCTGCGACGTGGCCAGCTCGGCCGCCATGGCGCTCTTGTCACCGGCCTGCCACGCCGCGGCGAAGCGCTGCGCGGTCTCGGCCGGGGTGCCCCTGGTGTGGAGCACGTAGTAAGCGCCACCGGCCGCGGCCCCCACCGCGAGGACGGTGGCGCCGGACACGATCGCGATGGTACGGCCCCGCGCCACTGATCAGCCCCCTGCTCTTCGACGACAGGTCTCCGAGCCTAGCGGCGTCGAATCAGGACATACCATTCGAGGCCTTGAAGCTCGTGGCATACGTCGGAACGTATTCCTGGCCGGACAACTTCTGGATGGCCGCCATGATCTCGTCGGTCACCTGCCGCCGGTCGCGGGCCTTGGTGTGGTCGCCCTCGAACCGCATGGGCGCCCCGATGGCGATGCCGATGCTCGCGGGCCTGGGCACCTTCGCCCCGACGGGCAGCACCTTCTCGGTGCCGCTGAGCGCCACGGGCAGCACCGGCGCGCCGGTCTTGAGCGCCAGCCAGGCCACCCCGATCTTGCCGCGGTAGAGGCGGCCGTCGGGGGAGCGGGTGCCCTCGGGGTGGATGCCGAACAGCTCGCCCCGCTCCAGCAGCGCGGCGGCCTCGTCGAGCATGACCTGCGCGGAGTGGGCGCTCTCGCGGTCGATCGGCAGGCTCCCACCCAGGCGCATGAAGAAGCCGGAGACCGGGTTGCCCGAGAAATACTCGTTCTTGGCGGTGAACGTCACGTGCCTGGGCAGCAGCGCCGGCAGCAGGAACGAGTCGAGCACGGAGAGGTGGTTGGCGGCCAGGATCGCGGGGCCGGTCCTCGGCACGTGCGCCGCACCCGAGATCTGCGGCCGGCACATCGCGTGGGCGAGCGGCGCGGAGGCGAACTTGACCACTTCGTACAGCAACGAGCTCTCCTGATCATCGGGCGGGCGGCCACCCCACAATAAGGCAGGCGCCCCGCAGGTGTGGCGGGACGCCTGGGAAAAGCTGTTAGGCCGATGTGGCGGTCGCCTCCTCGGCGAGATGCACAACACGGCTCCAGCCGAACGGTATTCCGTGAAGGCGGTAATTTGCGGCCCGGGGGACACAGACCACATCGGCACCTTGAGTTAAGCACACGGTCCGGCCCTGGGGGTAATCCTGGGCCCCGTCCGGGGGCAATCGTGGCCTCCGTACGGGGAACGCGTGACCTGCCGGGCGGCGCTCAGGTCCTGGTCCAGTGCGGTTGCGCCACGTCGAAGACCCGCTGCTCCCGCCCCCGAAGCGCCACCTCCGCGAACTGCCAGAGGATCGCCCCCGTCGGAGCGTGGATCACGATGGACGGCCCCAGCGGCATCTGCAGCAGATCGCCCCGCCAGCGCGGCACCCCGGGCGCCAGGAACCGCTCCAGCGGCACCGCGTGCACCGAGGCCACCTCGCGCGGATCGGGCACCGGGTCCTGGTGACCTCCGAACGCCACCACCGGCGTGATCACGAACCCCGAGTCGGTGACGAAGTCGTCGAGCAGCCCGGCCACCTCGACCCCGGTGATGCCGGTCTCCTCGGCCAGCTCGCGCAGCGCCGCCTCCACCGGCTGCTCCCCGTCGTCGGCCCGCCCCCCGGGCAGCGCCCACTGCCCGGGGTTGCGGCCGCGGGCGGCCCGCCTGATCACGACGACGTACGGGCTCCGCTCGGCGTCCTCCAGCACGCACACGGTGACGGCGGCCCGGCGCACCCCTCCGGCCGGCGGGACCTGCCGGCGGTCGAAGGCGGCCAGACGGGCGGTGATCTGCGCGCGCAGCTCGTCGATGGGCGAAAGCACATGTCAAGGATCTCACGGAGGCGTGCGCGGGAGCCGTACCTCCACCCGCAACCCGCCCTCGGGCCGCGCCGAGGCCGTCACCCGGCCGCCGTGCGCCGCCACGATGGCCCGGACGATGGACAGGCCCAGGCCCGCCCCTTTGGAGGAGCGCACCCGGTCGCCCTGCATCCGGCTGAACGGCACGAACAGGTCCTCCACCTCGTACGGCGGCACCAGCGGCCCGGTGTTCTCCACGACGATCGAGGCGCCCCCGTGCTCCCTCCTCAGGGTGAGCCAGACCTCGCCGTCCCGCACGTTGTACTTGATCGCGTTCTCCAGCAGGTTGAACAGGCACCGCTCCAGGAACAGCGGATCCCCCTCCACCAGCACCGATCGCAGGTCCTGGTGCAGCGTGACGGGCCGCCGGCGCGAGCGCAGGTCGGTCTGCTCCAGCACGGTGCGCACGACCTGCTCCAGGTCCACCGTCTTGCGCGCGGCGAGCTCCTGCTCGGACTGCGCGAGCAGCAGCAGGCCCTCGATGAGCCGCTCGTAGCGGGCGTTGGTGCCCAGCAGCGCCCTGGCCAGCGCCTTCAGGTCCTCCGAGGCGGCCGGCTCCTCCAGCGACACCTCCAGCACCGTACGGTTGACGGCCAGCGGCGTACGCAGCTCGTGCGAGGCGTTGGCGATGAAGCGGCGCTGCGCGTCGAACACCCGGTTCAGCCGGTCCAGCATCGCGTCGAAGGTGTCGGCCAGCCGCCTGACCTCGTCGGGCGGGCCGCGCAGCCCGATCCGCTCGTGCATCGTGCTCTCCGACAGCCGCTGCGCCGTCTCGGTCACCCGGTCCAGCGGCCGCAGCGCCTGGTCGGCCACCACGTAGCCGAGCAGCAGCGCGATGATCCCGACCAGGATCATCACCAGCATCGACGAGCGCACCATCTCGCTGAGCACGCTGTCGGCCCGGTACTTGACCTCCGCCCGGAAGACCATGTCCCCCTGGAACACCTGCGGCGGGGGCTGGGAGGCGCCACCCGGCAGCTTGCTGGTGATCTTCACGGGACCGGCCGTGAACTGCTGGTTCATCGCCCGCGCGGTGATCAGATAGGTGAGCCAGAGCAGGATCGAGCCCGCCACGAAGAACAGCCCGCCGTACAGCAGCGTCAGCCGCAACCGCAGCCTCCGGCTGTTCCACCACAGCCGCGCGCCCTCCAGCCGGGAGGTCAAAGCCGGTACCCCCTGCCCGGCACGTTCTGGATGGGCTGGGGCAGGCCGAGCTTCTTGCGCAGCGACGTCATCGTGACCCGCAGCGCGCCCGTGCCGCCGTCGGCGTACTCGTCCCACACGCGCCTGCGCAGCTCGCCGGAGGTGACCAGCTCCCCTCCGGCGCTGAGCAGCACGCGTAACACGTCGAACTCCTTGCGGTTGAGCGAGAGGGCCCGCCCATCCCTGGTGACCGTGCGGCGGGCCGGGTCGAGGGCGATGCCGTCGCGTTCGAGCAGGGGGACCGCCGAGCGCGCCGACCGGCGGGCCAGCGTCCTGACCCGGGCCACCAGCTCGGCGAACGCGAACGGCTTGACCAGGTAGTCGTCCGCCCCCAGCGCCAGGCCGTCGATCTTGTCGCGGATCTGGCCCGCCGCGGTCAGCATGAGCACCCGGCCGCCCCCGCCGCCCTCGCGCAGCCGCCGGCACACGTCGTCGCCGTGCACCTCCGGCAGGTCCCGGTCGAGCACCACGACGTCGTAGTCGACGTACGCGGCCATCTCCAGGGCCTCCTGCCCGTCGTACGCGACGTCCACGGCGATCGCGTGCAGCCTGAGCCCGTGCGCGACCGCGTCCGCCAGCCGTTCCTCGTCCTCGACGACCAGCACCCGCATCCCCGCTCCCCTTCCCTCGGGCTCCGAGCGTGACGGATCACGTGTTAGCCGCGGGTAAGCCCGCTTCCAGGGCTTATCCGGGTTTAGCACCCCGTGGGCTGGAGTGAGGCCGCGCGCCGGGCGAAGGACCCGGGCGCGGAGGAGCGAAAGCCATGAACGTACGGCTGTTGCCGGCCGCCGGGGCACTGGCGTTGGCGCTGGCGGGCTGCGCGGGCACCGCGGCGCCGGACGACGGGGTGGTCAGCGCGGGCGGCGCGCCCGCCGCCGCCACGCCCTCGGCCACCCCGTCGGCCTCGCTGGACCCGCAGGAGGCGGCGCTGAAGTTCGCGCAGTGCATGCGCGAGCACGGGGTCGACATGCCCGACCCGCAGGGGGGCCGGATCCAGCTCAAGATCCCCGAGGGGATGGACCAGAAGAAGGTGGACAAGGCCCACGAGGAGTGCCGGCCCATCATGGAGTCCGTCGTACGCGACCAGGGCGCCCCCGACGCCCGCGACTACGACCAGATGGTGAAGTTCGCGCAGTGCATGCGCAAGCAGGGCATCGACATGCCCGACCCCAAGCCCGGCGAGGGGATGCGCATCCAGATGAAGGGCGGTTCCAAGGAGAAGATCGAGGCCGCGCGGAAGGCCTGCGAGCAGCACGCGCCCGGCTTCGCCAAGAAGGGGACGCCGTGAGGAAGGGCCTGCTGCTGAGCGGCGGCACCGTCCTGGCCGTCGCCGCCACGTGGACCGCGGTGGCCGTGCTCAACGACGGCGGCACCGGCGCCGCCACCCCGGCGAGACCGCCGGTCCCCGCCACCGCCGACGTCACCCGGCAGGACCTGGTGGAGACCAAGACCGTGGACGGCTCCCTCACGTACGCGGGGGAGCGGCAGGTCGCCTCGGGCGCCTCCGGCACCGTGACGTGGGTGCCGGAGGTGGGCGCGGTGATCCGCCGCGGCCGGCCGCTGCTGAAGGTGGACCGCGAGCCGCTGGTGCTGATGTACGGCAAGCTGCCGCTCTACCGGACCCTGGAGCAGGGGGTGTCCGACGGCCCGGACGTGGAGCAGCTGGAACGCAACCTCAAGGCGCTCGGCCACGGCGACTACCTGACCGTGGACGACCACTTCAGCCACGCCACCGAGCAGGCCGTCAAGGAGTGGCAGGAGGACAGGGGGCTGGAGGAGAGCGGGCGGGTGGACGCGGCCCAGGTCGTCTTCCAGCCCGCCGCCGTACGCGTCACCGACGCCAAGGCGGCCCTCGGCGCCAGGACCGCGCCCGGGCAGCAGGCGCTCACCGTCAGCGGCATCCGCCGCCTGGTGCACGTGGACCTGGACACCGGCGACCAGTCGCTGGCCCGCAAGGGCGCGAAGGTCACCGTGACGCTGCCCGGCGGGGAACGGGCCTCGGGCACGATCACCTCCGTGGGCACGGTGGCGGAGACCTCCGGCCAGGAGCAGGACACCAGCACCACCATCGACGTGGACATCACGCTGGCCAAGCCGCCGAAGACCCGGCTGGACCAGGCGCCGGTGGAGGTCGAGATGCAGAGCGAGCGGCACGAGGACGTGCTCGCGGTGCCGGTGGAGGCGCTGCTGGCGCTGCGCGAGGGCGGGTTCGGCGTCGAGGTCGTGGAGGGCGCGGCCAGCCGGATCGTGGCGGTGGAGACGGGGGCGTTCGGGGGCGGCCTGGTCGAGGTCGAGGGCCAGGGGCTGGCCGAGGGCATGAAGGTCGGGGTGCCCGTCCAATGAGCGATCCGGCGATCGTGGAGCTGCGGGCGGTCACCAAGACGTACGCGGGGGACGTGCACGCCCTTCGCGGCGTGGACCTGACCGTCGCGCGGGGCGAGCTGCTGGCCATCGTGGGGCCGTCCGGGTCGGGCAAGTCGACGATGCTGCACATGATCGGCACGCTGGACCGGCCGAGCACCGGCACCGTACGCGTGGCCGGGCACGACGTGGCCCGGCTGTCCGACCGGCGGCTCTCCGCGCTGCGCTCGCGCCACATGGGCTTCGTCTTCCAGCAGTTCCACCTGTCGCCCGGGGTCAGCGCGCTGGACAACGTGGCCGACGGCCTGCTCTACACCGGCCTCGGCCGCCGCGCCCGGCGCGAGCGGGCCGCCGCCGCGCTGGAACGGGTCGGGCTCGGCCACCGGCTGCGGCACCGGCCGTATGAGCTTTCCGGCGGCGAGCAGCAGCGGGTGGCGGTGGCCCGCGCGGTGGCCGGGGACCCGCCGCTGCTGCTGGCCGACGAGCCGACCGGCAACCTGGACTCGGCCGCGGGCGCCGACGTGCTGCGCGTGCTGGCGGACCTGCACCGGGCCGGCACCACGGTCGCCGTCATCACGCACGACGCCGAGATCGCCGGCTGGTGCCCCCGCCAGGTACGCCTGCGCGACGGCCTGATCGTCGACGGCCACCAGGACGAGCACCTCGGCCCCGTGGCGCTGCTGAGAGGAGACCACCGATGACGGCCCGCGCGGGCACCCCTGAACGGCGCGCCCCCGACAGCGCCGGCGGGGGTCAGGAGCGGCTCGTGCCCGGGCGGCTCGGCCCCGGTGACGTGCTGCGCGTCGGCGCCGCCGGGTTGCGCGCCCGCCCCACCCGGGTGATCCTCTCCGCGCTCGGCATCGCCATCGGCATCGCCACGATGATCGCGGTGATCGGGATCTCCTCGTCCTCCCGCGAGCAGCTCCTGCGCGAGCTCGACCGGCTCGGCACCAACCTGCTCACCGTCACGCCGGGGCAGACGATGTTCGGCGACGAGGCCAAGCTCCCGACCGGCGCGCTGGCCATGGTGCAGCGCATCCGCCCGGTCCGTACGGCCGCCGCCACCGGCGTCGTCGAGGCCACCGTACGCCGCAACAACCACATCCCCGACTCGATCACCGGCGGCATCTCCGTCCAGGCCGCCAGCACCGGCCTGCTGACCACGCTGGAGGGCGCGGTGGTCAAGGGCACCTGGCTGAACGAGGCCACCGCCCGGCAGCCCGCCGTCGTGCTCGGCTCGGCGGCGGCCCGGCGGCTCGGCCTGGCCAGGACCGGCGTGCAGGTGTGGATGGGCGGGCGCTGGTTCACCGTCGTCGGGATTCTCGGGCCGATGCCCCTCGCCCCGGAGATCGAGCGCTCGGCCCTGGTCGGCTTCCCGGCGGCGCAGGACCTGCTCGGCTTCGACGGCTTTCCGACGACCGTCTACGAGCGCTCCTCGGACGCGACGGTCGAGGAGGTGCGGCAGGCGCTGCCACGCACGGTCAACCCGGAGAACCCCGACGAGGTCACGGTGAGCCGGCCGTCGGACGCGCTGGCGGCCAAGGCCGCCGCCGCGGGCGCCTTCACCAACCTGCTGCTCGGGCTGGGCGCCGTGGCCCTGCTCGTGGGCGGCGTCGGGGTGGCCAACACCATGGTCATCTCGGTGCTGGAACGCCGCCGCGAGATCGGGCTGCGGCGCTCGCTGGGGGCCACCCGGGGGCAGGTTCGCCTGCAGTTCCTGTCGGAGTCGCTGCTGCTGTCGGCGCTGGGCGGGGTGGTGGGCGCCGTGCTGGGCGCGCTGGCCACGACCGCGTACGCCCTGTCGCGCGACTGGCCGCCCGTGGTGCCCCCGTGGGCGCTGGGCGGGGCGATCGCCGCGACGCTCGTCATCGGCACGGTCGCGGGCATCTACCCGGCCATGCGCGCCGCCCGCCTGTCGCCCACGGTGGCCCTGGCCACCGCCTGACCCCCGCTCATCCCGGGGTCAGCAGGATGCTGAGCACCGTGCCGAGGAGCATGCCCGCGCCCGCGGCGATGGCGGCCCACCGGCCGAGGGGCTCGCCGCGGGTGTGGCCGACGATGCCCAGCGCGACGCCCGCCAGGCCGAACAGGACCGGGACGAACAGCACGGCCACCGCGGCGCAGACGAACCCGATGATCGACAGGACCTGGTCGCTCACCCGGGGCCGCCGCGCCGGCGCCGGGCGGGGCGACCAGGCGGCCGTGCCGTCGGCGGCGTCGTGAGGCTGGTCGTCGCCCTGCGGCGGGTCCTGCGAAGAGGTCACGGGCGGGCTCCTCTCAAGACGGGAACCACATCACACACCCGAACGAGAGGCCCTGTCGAGCCATCCGTTCCCGGACATCGGCCCATTTCAGGAGGCTTCCGCCGGGCGGGAGAGCTGCGGCGGGAGCGGGCGGGCGTGCACGACGTCGAGGCGGGAGACGGCGCGGGTGAGGGCGACGTACAGGCGGTTGAGGCCGCGCCGCTCCGCCTCGGCGATGGCGGCGGGCTCGGCCACGACGACGTGGTCGTACTCCAGGCCCTTGCACAGCGAGGCGGGCAGCACGCCGATCCGGCCGGCCACGTCCAGGCCCTCGTCCCACAGCGCGGAGGTGAGCGCCTCCACGTCGGCGTCCGCGGCGATCACCCCGATCGAGCCCTCGAACGCCAGCGCCTCGCGCACCGCCGCCACCACGCCCTTCTCCAGCTCCGCCACCCGGGTCACCCGCAGCCGCCCGTCCGACCGGTACGAGCGCGTCGCCGGCACCTCGGTGCCGAGCGCCGCCAGCAGCGTGTTGGCCAGCTCCACCACGGCCGCCGGCACCCGGAAGCCGGTCGTCAGCGCGACGACCTCGCCGTCCGGCTTGCCGAGCAGCTCCAAGCGCTCGGGCCAGGACGTCGCGGCCCACGGCGTGGTGCCCTGCGCCAGATCGCCCAGCACCGTCAGCGAGCCGTGCTCGCTGCGCCTGGCCACGGCCCGGCACTCCATGGGGGACAGATCCTGGGCCTCGTCCACGATGACGTGCCCGTAGCCGCGCGGGCGCTCGATGAGGGCGGCGATCTCGTCGAGCAGCACCAGGTCGGCGGCCGACCACTTCGCGCTCTTGGCGCTGCGGGGCGGCCTGGCCCAGGTGAGGGCGGCACGCTCGGCATCGGTCAGCACGCCCTGCGCCGGGTCCCGCCCGCCCTCGCCGCGTGCCGGGTCGTGCAGGATCTCGTACAGGACCTCCTCAGGTTTGACGGCCGGCCAGACGGTGTCCAGCCACGCGGTGACGCCGCGGCCGATCTTGCGGAGCCAGGCCGCGTTAGCCGTGTGACCGCGGGCCTCGGCGTGGCGGCGGATCGCCTCGACCACGCGGGCCCGGACCCGCTCGCGGCCGGTGCCGTACGGGAGGGACGCGCGCCGGGTGTCGTCCACGATGCGGCGCAGCTCGTCCTCGTACACCCGCCACCGGTAGGACCCGTCCGGCACCTCGACCGGCTCGACCGGCTTGCGGATCCGCCCGTACAGGGCCTTGCGCAGCACCTCGGCCATGCGCACGTCGTGCTTGACGACGGCCGTGGCCTCGTCGTCCGCCCCCGTGACAGGGACCCGGCCCAGCAGCCGCTCCAGCGTCGTCTGCTCGACGTCCATCTCCCCGAGCGTGGGCAGCACGGCCGAGATGTAGCCGAGGAAGGCCCGGTTGGGGCCCAGCACCAGCACGCCGCCGCGTTCCAGGCGCCGGCGGTGGGCGTACAGCAGGTAGGCGGCCCGGTGCAGGCCGACGGCGGTCTTGCCGGTGCCGGGCGCGCCCTGGACGCAGATCGAGGCGTCCAGCTCGGCGCGTACGAGGTCGTCCTGCTCCGGCTGGATGGTGGCGACGATGTCGCGCATGGGGCCGACGCGGGGGCGTTCGATCTCGGCGGCCAGGATCTTGCTCCCGCCCTCCTCGCCCCGCGCGAGCCGCTCGTCCTCGAACCCGGTCAGCGTGGTGCCCTGCCAGCCGAACCGGCGCCGCACGTCGACGCCCTGGGGGTCGCGGGCGCCGGCCCGGTAGAAGGCCCGCGCGACGGGCGCGCGCCAGTCGATCACCACGGGCGGGCCCCCGTGCTCGCCGGTGATGTGCCGCCTGCCGATGTGGTACGCGCGCCCGTGGTGCTCGGCCGAACCCGGGCCGAAGTCGAGCCGGCCGAAGAACGGCGGCCCGTCCGGCTCCTCGCTCAGCTCCTTGGCCAGGCTCTTGAGGTGCCGGCCCAGCCGTTCGGCGCTGTAGCGGTCGCCGGCCACGGACTCACCGACGATCACGTTGTACCGCGCGCCCTCCAGCATCCTGCGCAGGCCGGCCCGGCAACGTTCGACGTATTCCCTCTCGTCCTCGAGCGTTCCCATCACACCTCCTGAAGCGTTAACTCGGTTAAGAGATTAACCAGGTTAACACTTTGATAGGGTGTGCTCATGACGGGTCTGCGGGAGCTGCAGCGGCAGCGCGTGCACGAGGCCATCTCGACGGCGGCCATCACGCTCTTCCTGGCGCGCGGCTTCGACGAGGTGCCGGTGACGGAGGTCGCGGCGGCGGCGGGGGTGTCGAAGCCGACGCTGTTCAAGTACTTCCCGACCAAGGAGGACCTCGTGCTGCACCGGATCGCCGACCACCTGGGGGAGCCGGCCCGGGTGGTGCGCGGCCGGGCCCCGGGGGAGCGGCCGCTGCGGGCGCTGCGCCGCCACTTCCTCGACGGGCTGGCGCGGCGCGATCCCGTCACGGGGCTCAACGACCATCCGGAGGTGCTGGCCTACCACCGGATGGTGTTCACCACCCCCAGCCTGCTGGCCCGGGTCCACCAGTACATGTCGCTGGACGAGGAGGCCCTGGCCGAGGCGCTCGCGGAGACCGCGGACGACCTGACGGCCCGGCTCGTGGCCGGGCAGGTGCTGGCCGCGCAGCGGGTGCTGGCCCGGCGCAACTGGCAGCTGCTGGCCGATGGGCGGCCGCTGGCCGAGGTGGAGGCGGAGGCGGTACGGGCGGCGGAGCGCGCGTTCGACCTGCTGCCCGACGCCTTCCCGGCGTGACGCCTCAGGGGAGCCAGGTCTCGTGGAGGTGCAGCCATTGCCGGCTCGGCGCGGTCCGGAGCGCGGCGGTGGCCCGGCGTCCGCGGCTCCCGGGGCCCGTGTGGTGCCATTCCTCGTAGGTCACGACCAGCAGGTCGCCCGAGGCGGCCACCACGTGCGCGGCCCTGATGGTGATCGTCAGGCCGGGCGCGTCACCGTACGCCGCCTCGACCGCGGCCAGCACCTCGTCCAGCCGCAGCACCGCCCCGTCGGGCCCGGCCAGGGTGAAGCCGGGCGCGTGGGCGTCGGCGAAGGCGGCGAACTCCGCGCGGTCGGCGGCGCCGGTCAGCCAGCGCTCGATCAGCCGGTGATGGCGCGCCACCTCCCGATACGCGGCATCCGCCATGGGGTGTCCGCTCGTGCCCGGCTCGCTCGTGCCCGGCTCGCTCGTGCCCGGCTCGCTCGTGCCCGGCTCGCTCATGCCGGGCTCGTTCATACCGGGCTCGCTCATGCCGGGCCCCAGTGCTGGGCGGCGGTCCAGTCGCGCAGAGGTGTCAGGCGGATGCCGAGCCGCTCCTCGACGTCGGGCGGCGCGTCGAAGAAGTCGCCGGCGTCGCGGATCCACCGGTACGTGGCGGCCACCTCCGCGGCCGTCCCCGGTCCGGCCACCAGCGCCAGGGCGGCGGCGAACTCGGCCACGTCCTGCTCCTCGTACCGGAGGCCCGGCCGCACCATGGCCGCCAGCTCCGGGCCCGTCACCGCGTCCGGGCCGCCCAGGTCCAGCGTGGCGCCCTCCAGCCCGTCCCGGACGAGCGCCGCCGCCGTCGCGGCGCCCAGATCGGCGTGCGGCAGCCAGGGCACCGCCACGCCCGCCGGCAGCGGGTAGCGCAGCACCCCGGGCCCGGCCACCCAGGGGGCCAGCAGGTTGTCGGCGTAGAGCGGCGGGCGCAGCACCACCGCGGGCACGCCGCTGTCGAGCAGGGCCGCCGCCGCCCGCCGGCGCGTCTCGAACGCCGCCACCCCCGTCGCCACCGCGGGCAGCCGGTTCCCCGTGTTGAACGCCAGCCGCCGCACCCCCGCCGCCCGCGCCCCGTCGACCACGTGGCGGACGTACGCCGAGACCGTGGGCGCGTCGTAGACCATGGGCAGCACCACCGAGGCGTGCGTCACCCCGTCGAACGCCTCCTTGACCCGCTCCGCGTCCCCCAGGTCGCCCAGGAAGGGCCGCACCCCGTCGGGGACCTTCCCGCTGCGGGAGAAGCCGCGGACCTCGTGCCCCTGCGCGGCCAGCTGGCGGGCGACGGCACCGCCCTGGGCGCCCGAGGCGCCGATCACCAGGAATCTCATGGGAGCCAGTCTGCTGAGAGCCTGACAATACTCTCTATAAAGAGAAATCCCCGGCCATTTAAGGATCGTCCATGGACGGTGACCTGCTGAGCGAGTTGCTGGCCCCGTTGCGGCTGCGCGGTGTGTTCCACAGCCGCTGGACGGCCCGGGCGCCGTGGGGTGTGGCGGGGGAGCGGGAGAGCTGCGCCCTGCTGCACTACGTGCGGGAGGGGTGTTGCGTGGTCGAGCTGCCGGGTACGGATCCGGTGCGGCTGGGGGCGGGGGAGCTCGCCGTGTTCCCGCACGGGGCGGCCCATCGGCTGGCCGACGCGCCGGGGCGGGCGGTGGTGCCGCTGGAGAGCGTGCTGCCGGGGCGGGAGCCGGGCTCGGCGCGTACGGTGTCGATCGACGGGCCGGGGCCGCTGACCACCATGCTCTGCGGCGGGCTGCACTACTCCGCAGCCGCCGCGGCGCCCCTGTACCGGGCGCTGCCGCAGGTGCTCGTGCTCGACCGTACGGCGGTGGCGAGCGAACCCCTGCTCGGCGACCTGCTCGGACGGCTGGCCGGCGGCGACGCCGGTGCGGCCGGAGAGCGGGGCGCCGGTGCGGCGGGAGAGTGGGGTGCCGGTGGGCCCGGGGTGGAGATCGTGGCGTTGCGGGCGTTCGAGCTGGCCTTCGTGCTGGCCCTGCGCGCGGCCCTGGCGAACCTGGCCCGCGACGAGCCGGTCCTGCGTGCCCTGCGGCATCCGGCCGTCGGGGCGGCGCTGCTGGCCGTACAGACCAGGTTCGCCGAGCCCTGGACGGTGGAGAGGCTGGCGGCCGAGGCGGGGATGTCGCGGTCGGCGTTCGCGGCGGCCTTCCGCGAGCTCGTCGGCGAGGCGCCGATGCGGCACCTGACCGCGCGCCGGATGCAGGAGGCCGCCCGGCTCCTGGCCGAGACCTCGCTCCCGCACAGCGCCATCGCGCTGCGCGTCGGTTTCCACTCGACCGTCGGGTTTCACCTCGCATTCAAACAATGGCACGGTTTCACGCCTGGCGAATATCGCCGAGGCGCCGAAGTTTAAGCAGGTGGGAGGGGGTGTACTTGATATCCTGACACCTCTTCACCAATTGCAAATTTATGCAATTGGGGACAATGCGGGGTTGGCTTTACGTAGAGGGAGTGATGGTGACAGGACCTTTCACGGCCGCATGCAATCACAGAAACGAACCGAACGGTGACACAACGTGAACACCGTGATCGATGCGGTCTGGAGCCGCGTACGCTCAGTACTGCCCGAACGCGCCGCCTGGGCGGCGATGCGCCACCGCCCCCGCAACGACCTGCTGGCCGGGCTGACGGTGGCGATCGTCGCGTTGCCGCTGGCGCTGGGGTTCGGCATCTCCTCCGGCCTCGGGGCCGCCGCCGGCCTGGCCACGGCCGTGGTCGCCGGATCGCTCGCCGCGCTGTTCGGTGGCTCGGCGCTGCAGGTGTCGGGCACCAGCGGCGCGATGACCGTCGTGCTCATGCCCATCATGAGCACCCACGGCGCCGCCGGCGTGCTGATGGTCGGCCTGCTGGCCGGGCTGCTGCTCATGGGGCTCGCCCTGGCCCGCGCCGGCCGCTACATGGCGCTCGTCCCCGCGCCCGTGGTCGCCGGATTCACGGTCGGCATCGCGTTCGTGATCGGCCTGCAGCAGATACCCCATGCCCTCGGCGTGCCGCCCCACGACAGCGACAAGGTCGCCGTGGTGGCCTGGCACGCCGTCATGGACTTCCTCGCCAGACCCCACTGGTGGGCCATGTCCGTCACCCTCATCGTGGCCGCCGCGCTGCTGGTGGGCGCCAGTCTCCGGCCGACCGTGCCGTTCTCGCTGGTCGCCGTGGTCGTCGTCACCCTCGTCGCCGAGCTGGCCGAGCTGCCGCTGGCCAGGATCGGCCACCTGCCCGCCGGGCTGCCGGCGCCGTCGCTGGACTTCCTGGATCCGCGCATGTTGCCGGCCCTGGTCGCCCCGGCCATCGCGGTGGCCGCGCTGGCGGCGCTGGAGTCGCTGCTGTCGGCCGCCGTGGCGGACAACATGGCCGACACCACGCAAGGGGGTAGGCGGGCCGTCCGCCACCGGCATGATCCCGACCGGGAGCTGTTCGGCCAGGGCATCGCCAACCTCGTCACGCCGCTGTTCGGCGGCATGCCCGGCACCGGCGCCATCGTACGCACCGCCGTCAACGTCCGCTCCGGCGCCGGCTCCCGGCTGGCGGCGCTGTCCCACGCGGTCATCCTGGGCGGGATCGTCTACCTCCTGGCCGGGCTCGTCGCCAAGATCCCGCTCGCCGCGCTGGCCGGGGTGCTGCTGGCCACGTCGGTGCGCATGGTGGAGAAGGACGCGGTGCGGGCCATGTTCCGCTCCACCAGGAGTGATGGCGCGGTGCTCGTGCTCACCGCCGTGGGCACGCTGACGCTCGACACCGTGCTGGCCGTCATCCTCGGGCTGGTGGTGGCGGGGGCGCTGGCGCTGCGGGCGATCGCGCGGAACGTACGCTTCGACCAGGAGCCGCTCCGCCACGACCTGCAGCCGCAGCACACGGTGGAGGAGCACGCGCTGCTCGCCGAGCACATCGTCACCTACCGGCTGGACGGGCCGCTGTTCTTCGCCGCCGCCCATCGGTTCCTGCTGGAGATGTCGGAGGTGACCGACGTGTCGGTGGTGGTGCTGCGGATGAGCCGGGTCACCACCATCGACGCCAGCGGGGCGCTGGTGCTGGGCGACGCCATCGAACGGCTCGAGAGGCGGGGGATCATGGTGTACGTCTCGGGCATCCCCGACGGGCACCACCAGCCGCTGGAGGCCCTCGGGGTGATCGCCCGGCTGGACGGGGAGGGGCGCGTGTTCGCCACGACGGACGGGGCCATCGCCGCGGCCCGCGAACGCCTCCACAGCACCGGTATCGTGCCCCGCCTGGCCGGCTGACCCCTCTCGCCCACCGCCCGGGCACGGCACGTTCCCTGCCCGGGGCCTTTCCCAGCCCGTCGCCTGTGGGCTCCGTGGCACGGGGGGTCGCGCGGTTCCCCGGCACCGCGTTTCCTCGACGGCGCGGTCCCGGTCCCGCGCTCCCCGCTCCCCGCTCGCCGGGGAGCCGCGGCTGCGTGGTCGTGCGGCGGCCCGGCCCTCGCGTCGGCGCCGCCTCGCCGCCTCAGCCTCTGCGCGGCCGCAGGTCGTCCTTCGTCGGTGCGCCGCCCGGGAAGCCGTCCGCGACGGGGGCGCAGGCGCGAGCGGGCCGCGCCCGGGCCGGGGGTGGCGGGCCGGGGGTAGCGGGCCGGGCGCGCTTGGCGGCAAGGGCGGGATGCCGGCCACGCGGCAGGGGAGCCCCAGGTGGGCGCGGGGGCGTTACGGTTCGGTGGGGCCGGGTCAGGCGAGGGGGCGGGCGGTGGGGAGGCGGAGGCGGTCGACGGCCTCGCGACGGGTGCGCTCCGGCCGGCGGTCGTACCGGGCCGTGGTGGCCGGGGACGAGTGCCCCACCAGGGCCTGCGCCGTCGCCAGGTCCACGCCCGCGTCGAGGAGCTCGCCGATGAACGTACGCCGGAAGTCGTGCGCCGTACGCCGGGACGCGCCCGCCTCGCCGAGCCGCCGCGCCAGGATGTCGGCGATGCCCTGCCCCGTCAGCCCCACCGGCCGCCCGTCGCGCACCCGCAGCCGCCCCGCCTTGCTGATCGGGCTGAACAATGCCCCCGGAGCGGTCCCGCGTACCGCCAGCCAGCGCTCCACGAGCCCGATCGCGTCGGTGGTGAGGTAGACCATGCGCTCCTTGTCCCGCTTGCCGCGCACACGCAGCGAGCGCGCCCCCGGGTCGTAGTCGGCCAGCGCCAGCCCACCGAGCTCGGCGCGGCGGCAGCCGGTCGAGTAGAGGACGGCGATCAGCGCCGCGTCGCGCACCCCGGCGGGCGAGTCGTCGCACGCCGCCAGGGCCGCCCCGACCACCTCGGGTGGGACGTGGTGCCCGGTGGGCAGGCGGCTCTGGCGTACCGGGGCCAGGTCGGAGGCGCGGGCGAGGTCCTCCGCGCTCGTCTGGCCCAGCCGCCACGCCTCCTTGAGCACCCGGCGCAGCGCCACCAGGTGCTTGTTGACGTACGCGGCCGACCAGCCCTGGTCGGTGAGCATCGTGCGGATGCGTACGGTGTGCTCGTAACGCAGCAGGTGCCACGGCTGGCCCGCGCCCGTCGCGCTCTCGTCGCCGGTGAGCAGGCGGGCCAGCCGGTCGAGGCAGCCGCGCATGGTGCGGCGCGACTCGGGGCTGGTGAGGGAGTCGAGATAGACGTGGTACGGGTCGCGCGCCGGCTCGACCGGCAGCGCCCCCGGCTCGGTCATCGCAGGCAGGCTCACCTGGACGATCTTAGAACGGTCCGGCCCGCGCGGCCATGCGACGGCCCCCTGCCCGGCCGCAACCTCAGAACGGCCCGGTGAGCTCGCCCAGCTTGTCGGTCAGCCCGAGGTTCGCGGAGTAGTCGACCGGCACCGCGATCACCGACACCACGTCGTCGGCCAGCGCCTCGCGCAGCGTCGGCAGCAGCTCCTCCGCGCTGTCGACCCGGTAGCCGCGCGCCCCGAAGCTCTCGGCGTACTTCACGAAGTCGGGATTGCCGAACGCCACGTGGGAGTCGCGCCCCAGCTCCAGATCCATTTTCCACTCGATCAGCCCGTACGCGCCGTCCACCCACACCAGCACCACGAACGGGATCCGCTCCCGCACGGCGGTCTCCAGCTCCTGCGAGTTCATCAGGAACGCCCCGTCGCCCGTCGCCGCCACCACCCGGCGCCGCGGGAAGGCCAGCTTGGCGGCCAGCGCGCCCGGAACCGAGAACCCCATCGACGACAGCCCGTTGGAGACCAGCATCGTGTTCGGCTCGTACGTCGGGTACATGCGGGCCATCCACATCTTCACCGCCCCCGTGTCGGCCAGCACGATGTCCTCGCGCCCCATGGCCTCGCGCAGGTCGGCCACCACGCGGCGCGGCGACAGCGGGAACCCGTTCTCGGACCGCCCCTGCTCCAGCTCCTCGCGTATCATGCGGCGGATCTTCTCGCCGGTGCCGTTGATCTCGAACCGCCGGTGCACGGCGTCGCCGAGCGCGTGCAACGACCGCGAGATGTCCCCCTGCACGCCGACCGCCACCGGGTAGTGATCGTCCACCTCGGCCGGGAACTGGTGAATATGGATGATCTTCTTGTCCCGCGTCGGGTTGATCTTGACCGGGTCGAACTCCTGCAGCTCGTACCCGACGCTGATCAGCACGTCGGCCTCGTCGAAGCCGAAGTTCACGTAGTCGTGCCGCATGAACCCGACCGCGCCCAGCGCGTGCCGGTGGTCGTCGGGGAAGACACCCTTGCCGTTGTACGTGGTCGCCACCGGCAGCCCCAGCCGCTCGGAGAAGCGCACCAGCGCCTGCGAGGCTCGGGCGCGGGTGGCGCCGTGCCCGGCCAGCACGATCGGCCTGCGCGCGGTGGCCAGCACGTCGGCCGCGCGGGCGATCTGCGCGGGGGAGGGGTCCTGGGGGCGTACGACGTTGACGGGGAGCGGGCGCAGACCCGCAGGGAGCGGCGCGGACTCGACGTCCTCGGGGATGGCCAGGTAGACGGCGCCCGGCCGCTCGGTCTGTGCGGTCTTGAACGCCTTGCGGATCATCTCGGGCAGCGCCTGGGGCGCCGGCGCGAGCTCCGACCACTTGGTGATCGGCCTGAACAGCGACACCAGGTCCACCACCTGGTGCGACTCCTTGTAGATGCGGTCGAGCCCGACCTGCGCCGTGATCGCGACCACCGGGGTGCTGTTGGTGGTGGCGTCGGCCACGCCGAGCTGCAGGTTGATCGCACCGGGGCCCAGCGTTGCCGAGGCCACCCCCGCCTTGCCGGTGAGCCTCCCGTAGATCTCGGCCATGAACGACGCGCCCTGCTCGTGGCGTACGAGGACGTAGCGGATGGAGGAGTCCTTGAGCGCGTCGACGAAGTGGATGTTCTCCTCGCCCGGGATGCCGAAGACGTACTCGACGCCCTCGGCTTCCAGGGCCTGCACGATGAGCCGGGCCGCGGTGGCCTGCGCTGACATGCGAAACGCCTTCTTCCATGAACGGCCTTTTACCAGCCCAGCACGGGAAGCCCGCCGTTCATTCCATGCCGGGCTTCACCTGGGGAAACGCCGTTGGCCGACGTTGGCTCCCATGGGCCGCCGACGGCCCTGCGACGGCCCGGGAACGGCCCAGGCGCCGTCCGTGGGATCGGGCCTCGGCCGCCCAAGGGCAAGCGAGGCCCGATCAAAGACCATTCCGCATCGGTGGGACCTGATCTGGACTGATCCGAACCCGTAGCGGCGCTAGTCGGCCCGAGCTGGTGGAGTCTGGACAAGCCGCTGGTGTTCCAGGCCCGGCAGGAGCACTGTGCTCTCCTGCTCGCGCGGGTCGGTGCGGGCCAGCACGACCTCGGCCGGCTCGCTGTCGCTGAGGTTGACCGGCATGTGCGGGGTGCTGGCCGGGATGTAGATGAACTCGCCCTGGCGGGCTTCGAGGTAGTGCTGCAGGTCCTGGCCGTACCAGGCGCCCACCGCGCCCTTGATGACGTAGATGGCCGTCTCGTGGTGGTCGTGTTTATGGGCCTGGCCACTTCCGGCGGGCGGGATGGTCTGCAGGTGCATGCAGATGTTGCGGGCCCCCACGGTTTCGGCGGCGATGCCGGCGAAGAACTGGAGGTGTTGTTTGCCCTCGTACATCACGGCGGAGCGGACGACACGGCAGTGGCCGTCAGGCTGCGAGGAGTGGTCCACGACGTCTCCTCAGAGCCGGCCGAAGATCAGGTTGCCGGGCGCGTCCGGATCGGTGCTGCTGTAGAAATCGCGCTGCGCGGCGTGGATCTCGCCGACGTCCAGATGGCCGCTGGCGTCGGTATCGAGCCGGCCGAAGACCTCGCGGCGCTCGTCATCGGGCAGCGCGGTGATGCCGGGGATGGCGGCGAACTCCTCATAGGAGATCCGGCCGTCGCCGTCGGTGTCGCAGACGGCGAGGATGGATTCGGCGATGCGGCCGGCCGTCACGGCATAGCCGCTCGTGCGGAACTCCTCGCTGGCGAGATAGGCGACGAACTCGGCGCGGGTCAGCTGTCCGTCGCTGTCGTTGTCGGCGCTGTGAATCAGGGCGTTCCACATGCTCGCGTACGCGGCCAGCACGTCGCGGCCCTTGGCGGAGCCGGCGGGAACCCCGAACGCCGCCAGGAAGCGCACGGCGGCGGCCTCGAAGTCGTCCTTGGTGAGTACGCCGTCACCGTCGGCGTCGAACAGGGCGAATCGCTTGTCGAATTTCCGGGTCAGGATGTCAGGTACGGCGACAGTCATGGCACCTCCGGCCAGTGGGGAGCGGCGTCTCGACGGCACGAGCAACCTAACATCACGCAAAGCAACGGTCAATTGCTCTCCGTAATCAACGGTGGTGGGGTGGGTTGCCTGGCACGGCCTTGACCATCCGGCCGCTGAAGCGCACCGGTCCCGCTCGGCTAGGAATCCTGTGGACGTCAACGGGTCCCGTGCCGGGCGGCGGGATCGTGCTCGCCCGGTGATGCCGGCGGAGGTATCCATCGCCGATGGTGAGATCATCGAGGCCAACCGGTTCAAACGGACCCGCAGACCGAAAGCGTCCGGGGGCCAATCTGACACGACTGCGCTCACGAGGGACGGAGCGCGCGCCCTGGTGGCTGCGGTCGATGCCGACCACGGCCGGCCTGGCTTCGCACTTCGGCGTTCATCCGGGTCCTGCCGCACACCGGGATCCGGATCGAGGAGGCCGATGATGCTGCGTACGCTGCCGGCCCTGGAGCCGGCCGTGCCCGCTGCGGGAGTCGCGGCGTGTCGAAGGTCCGCTCCGGGGCGGTCTCCGGGAGCTCCCGGTCCGCTGGTGATCGTTCACCGCGCTTCTCCCGGTCGTCAGCCGGTGGGCAGGACGAGGCGGGCGGGAGCGGTGGTGACGGTGGCGGAGAAGGCGTCGAGGTCCGTCGTGGGGACGGCCACGATGATCGTCTGCTTGTCGAGGATATCCAGGACGAGCAGGTCGCGGAAGGATGCGGACGCCATGCGTACCTCGACCAGCCCGCCGCGGTGCGCGCGGTCCGCACCGGGGCCGACCGTCACGGTGGTCGCGCGGCGGTCTCGCAGGGACATGGTGAGGCGCGGGCCGAGATCGACGGGCCGTACCGGGGTGCCGCGGGTGAGCGGGCGCAGGGTGTACCGGCCCAGGAGCTCGCTCGTTTTCGCATGACGGGTCAGGTCCGCGGACGTCAGGGCGTGGAAGGAGGGGAGGTCGTGTGCGGCCTGTGGCTGGGCTCCTGTCGTGCCCGGCAGCGGTGGGGGCGTGAGCGTCGCGGCGACCCCGAACAGCGCGCCGAGGAGGATGACGGCGAGCGAGGGTGGCAGGCGTACTCGGGGGAGCCGCCGCCGTCTCTCCTCGGTGGCGACCTGGGCATGATCGGTCTCCTGGCGGTCGGGGTCAGGGCCGAGGTCCGGGGAGGCGGGGTCGAGGTTGGAGGCAGGGGCGGGGTCGGGGCCGAAGGTGGTGGCGGTGGCTGTGGGCCGGGGGGCGGGTGAGGGGCTGGGGTCCGAGCCCGGGTAGCCCAGCGCCGAGACCCGATCGAAGTCGGGCGCTCCCTGGTACCACACCTTGCCGAGCTGCTCCCATTGCTCACGTTCCCGCCCGGGACCGGCGGGCAGGCGAAGCTGTACGGCCTCCAGCAGCAGAAAGCGATGCACGTCGAAGGCGGCCCGTACCAGCTGCCCGTACGGCCGAGCGGCCCGTACGGCGGTGCGGTACCCGAGCACGGCGACCAGCCCGCCGCCCCACACGCACGCGGCGGCGCCCGCCCCCGACAGGAGCAGCACCCCGAGCACCCCGCCCACCAGCGCGAACAGCCCGCCGAGGAAGCTGACGGTCACCGCGGCCTCCAGCGACGCCGCCGCCTGGGCATAGGAGGCGTGGAACGTCTCGGGCAGGACGGTGTAGAGGCGCGGCCAGGCACTGACGGCGTCGAGCCCGTAGCGGTCGCCGTGTTCCTCGGCGGCGCGCAAGGTGTTGCCGAGCCGCGTGGGCAGCGTCCGGCTCGCCGATCGGGGATAGGTGAGGAACAGCTCGGGGTCGTGCGGGCCGCGCGCCGCCTGTCGGACGAGCTCGCGGGCGAGCAACCGCCTGCGCAGCGGACCGAGGAGCCGCCACGGCGGCCAGTGGCCTTCGTACCATCGGATCAGGCCGGCCTGGCCGGCGCCGAGGACGTGGCCGGCGATGACGGTGGCCAGCACGACGGCGAGGGTGACGAGCACGCGGCTCTCGGCGCTCTGCCCGTTCCACCAGGCCAGTGCGGTGTCCCAGCCGGTGCCGGTGGCGACGACGGCGGCCACCCCGGCGAGGAAGGCCATCAGAGGCACCCAGACGGTGGTGAGCTGCCGCCTGTCGAGCAGCGATGCGGTGCTGTCGAGCAGCCCCATGGGCTCAGCCCTCCCAGTCGGGGACGAGCGCGTGGTCCTGCCCTGCGGGGCACAGACCGTCGGGGGTCGGGTATTCCGGGAGGGCGCTGACGGTTCCGCATCGGGCGCATTTGATGCGGATCGCGTGGACCGGCTGGTTGGGCGGGCCGTACAGCTCCCAGTCGGCGTCCAGGACGGTACCGACGGCATCGCCGTCCGCGTCGAGCATCCTGGCGAGCTCCGCCCGGATGGCCGCCGGTCGCAGCACGCCGACCAGGCGGTCGCCGTCGACGACCAGGACGGCGGGCAGCCCGTCGTTGAGCAGGCGCAGCACGCCGGGCATGGCGGCGAGCGCGGTGACGTCGTCGTCGGGCGACATCACGACCGCGGGGGCGGGCCCGGCGGGGCCGACGACCCAGCGGGGTCGTCCTTCGTCGTCCACGGCCACGAGGGGGAGGTCGCTGCGGCCGGGGGCGTCGCCCGCGGGCGCGCTGCCGTAGTCGACCGCCATCAGCTCGCCGGCCGATCTGATCGGCGTCATACCGTCCTCCTTGTGGGTCGCACCGTGCCGGGTCTGTCGGGAAGGCTCACGAGTCGGGTCGGGTCGAGAAAGCTCATGGGTTCAGGACGAGTCGCCGATCAGGACGAACGCCGCCCAGAAGAAGGGGTGGGCGTACACCGGCCGGGTGAGGTCGGGAGCCGCCCCGGTGGCGGCGAGCAGCAGCGCCCGCTGCCGCAGCGTCTCGGCCGTGTGCCGGACGTCGGAGTCGGTGAGCGTCTCCAGGGCGGCGGTGCAGGCCGCGGCGGCCCCTGGGAAGTCGCGGGCCGCCAGCCGGATCCTGGCCTCGGCCACGCGCAGCCGGGCCCGCCCGTCGCCGGAGACCTGGGGCGTGGCGGAGCGCAGGTAGGCGAGCACCCCGTCGGCGGTGGTCTCGCGCAGCAGGCGCTGGGCCGTGCTCAGCGCCTCGACGGCGCTGCGCCGGGCGGCGAGCCCTTCGTAGAAGTGGCCGAGCAGCATGGCCGTGGCGAGCTCGTCCACGGTCCACTGGCTGACCAGGAGGGCGGGGGCTCCCGCGTTGAGCACGGAGCGGACGAGGCCGAGCAGCTCGTCCCCGGGCCGGGCGGCCGTGACGCCGCTGCGGCAGGCGGCGAGCACCACGAGTATCCCGGACAGGTGGAGGGTGCGGAAACGTTCGGCGGTGAAGAGCCCGTCGGCGAGCAGCACGCCTGAGCGCATCGGCGCCCGCGGGTCGAACACCCCGTGCGCGCCCACGTGCAGGATGTCCGGTGCGGCGCGGCGCAGCCTGGTGGTCAGCCGGGCGCCGGTGGCCTGCGCGTCCGCCAGGACTTCCGTGGCGAAGAGCCGCGCCAGGAGCGCGGCCTGCGTGGCGCCGAAGGTCAGCGGGGCCGCCGCCGGAGGGTCGGCGACGACGAGTGCGCGTTTGCGGCGACCACCGCGCCCGGCCCGGCAGTGCCGCAGCAGCGAGGCACTCGGCACGTACGCCACGGGGTGCCCTGCCAGGCGCGGGTCCACGGCATGCAGCGGCACCCGGTGCAGCGCGTCGTGCGGCACCAGCCACAGCCGGTCGCCGGGCGCGAGCCGTTCGGCGACCGGCGCCACGAGGTTCACCAGGAGCTCGTCCGCGAGCAGCGTGGAGACACGCGCCAGCGCGGCGGGGTCGCGGGGTGCGGCCTCCAGCGTCGCGCTGAGCTCGGTGACGAGCTCTCTGACCGAAGTCAGCGGGCACGGCACGGTCACCAGCTCCGGCTCCGCGTCGCCGGCACTGGCGATCATGATGACGGCCTGGCCCGGGGTGAGGAAGTACTCGGCGAGGTAGGCGCGACCCGGTCCCTTCGTGGCGAGATCCTCCTCCCGCAGCAGCTCGCGCAGCTCGGCGTAGGCCATGGGGTCACCGTGCTCGCCCGCACCCGCCTGCTCGCCGTGCTTCGGCGCGCCCGCCCGCTCGCCGAGCAGATCCAGCAGGACGCGGGACCGGGCGATCTCGGAGAGCTGGAAGACCGTCCCCCCGCGGGACTCGGGCCAGCCCTCGCCGGGCCGCGCGCCGGCCTCGGCGAGCAGGGTGACCATGGCGGAGACGAGCCGTTCGGCCGGGGCCCCGGCCGTCAGCCTGAGCTCGGAGTCGCGCGTCACCGCACGCAGCCGCTGATGGAGGTCCAGCGCGCGGGCCAGGGTGTCGTACGCGGCGCGGGCGTCGATCCGGCGCAGCGCGAGCCCGATGTCGACGAGCAGCAGATACGCCTGGATCGGCTGCTCCTCGCTCTCCAGAATGTCGGCCGCCTGACGTAACAGCCCGGCGCCCTCGGCGTGGCCGCCCAGCATCCAGCTCTTGACGCCGGCCTCCATCAGCGCCTTGACCTGGGCGCTCTCATACTCCCTCGCCAGCACGAGCGGCGGCATGTGCTGCTCGCCCAGATCGATGTCGTAGGGGTCGGCGGTGCGCAGGCTCGTGGTGACGTCGCTCCACTCGTAGAGGACCAGTTGTCTCTGGTAGAGCCGCCACGACTGGCGCAGATCGCCTGCCTGGCGGGCCTCCCTGTTGATCACGACGAGGTCCCTGCGGCGGGGACGGACCGCCTCAGCCGCCCGACGGGTCTCCTCGGCGAGCCGCTGCTCGCCCAGGGCCTCCTGACAGGAGGCGACGGCGATCAGCAGCATGCGCCGCATGGCCGGCACCAGCCCCGGGCGGTCGAGCAGTGGCCGCAGCTCGGCCAGGGCGTCCTGGGGCAGCATGAGTTGTGACATCGGGGCGGTGACCGTGGCCATGCCCTGGGTGGACAGCTCGCCGGCCACGACGTTGACCAGCCCGTGCGCCAGCCGCAGGCGCCACGACCGGCGGAACTCGGCCAGCGCCTCCTCCTTGCGGCCCAGGGCGTACATGATCTCGCCCCTGGCCTGCGCCACGTGGGCATCGCCGAGGTCGACGGCTCGCTCCAGTGCCGGCGTCGTCTCCACGACCGGCGACCGCGCCAGGCGCAGCAGCCGCTCGGCCAGCTCCGGCCAGTGCAGGGCCGCCTCCCCTGCCCTGGCGACGGTCGGATGGATCTCCTCCAGATCCTTGCTCTGCATGCTCGACTGGACGGCCAGCCGGCCTTCGTGGCAGAGCGTGTGCGGCAGCGACAGGTCAGGCGGCAGCCGCCGCCAGGCTTCCAGCCGCTCGGCGCGCAGGTCGTAGGAGTACTGGCGGGTGCCCTCCGCGAACCTGCGGTGGTCGAATGTACGCGGGCGAAGCCGGGGCCCGCGTACCAGGCGGTAGAGCAGGACCGCGACCGGGGAGCGTCGCCGGAGCAGGGCGCTCGCGACCCAGGTCCGCAGGACCAGCCCCCGGTAGTCCTCGTCGCCGTCGCTGAACCGCTGGGCGTCGAGCCTGCGCGGCATCGCCTGCGGCGTTGCGAACAGCCGCAGGCCCATGACCTGCAACGGCACGGAGAACCCCACGACGAGCGCGCCGAACACCGCCATCCTCTCGCCGTCGTGGAACAGCCCCATCAGGTAGACGAACAGGCCCTTGTCGAGGGCGGCCCGTACGAACACGCCGACCGGGCCGCCGAGCTGACGCACGCGCGTCAGCTCCTGCGCCGCCAGCAGCAGCGCCAGCCAGAACTGGTACGGGTGCAGCCACGTGCTCGCGTCCCACAGATCGACCAGCCACGCGCCGAGCACGCTGAACGCCGTCAGGTACGCCAGCGAGGTCCCCTGGCTCTCGGCCGCCAAGGTACGCGCACGCTGGGGCGGCGACAGCCGTCGCGTCACGACGAGGAACCCCAGGCTCATGGCGGTGATCGTCACCGCAGGGGCCAGGAGGAGGACCGCGGGGATCGGCGACCCGCGCAGCACGGCCCACCCGGCCAGGGGCACAGGGAGCAGCGCGATGCCTGCGTACACGACCGGCCAGAGACGCACGCGCTCATCGTGACAGCTCCCCGGAGCACTCACCTAGTCACTGTCCGAATCCGGTCAATGCCCTGGAATCCGGTACCCCGTAGCGGGACTCTGGATCGTGCCCACTTTCCTCCAGCTCGCCGGGTTCGGGCTCGCCGGGCTCGCGGGCTGGTGCCTGCTGATGTTGCGCCGCAGTCGCGCGCGGAAGAAGGACCCGCGCCTGCTCTTCCTCGAGTTGCTCGTCAAGCCCGGCAGCCGGCTGGCGCCGCTGGTCCTGCCCGCGCTCGCGTGGGGTGCCGCCGCCGTGCTCGCCGCCGCCCCGCTGCGGTGGCCGGACCCACGGCTGCTCGTGCCCGTCGCCGTGCTCGCGGGTCTCGTACCGCTGCCTGGCGCCGCGCTGGGTGCCGCGCTGGCCTACTCCTTCGTCCTGCCCGACCCGGCGCTGCTGCTGACCGTGGCGGCGCCGCTGACGGCCGGGGCGCTCGTCAGGCTTGTGCACGTCCGTCCGGTGCGATGGTGGTCATTCACCGCCTTCGCCAGGACGATGGGGCGCTGGGGCTCGATCGTCGTGCCGCCGATGCCCGTCGACTGGTTCTGGTCCGTCATAGGAGCCGCCGCGGCGCTCTCCCCGCTGGTCGCGCTGGCCCTGACGCTCGACGGGCCCGACCTGGGCCTGCGCGCGGTCTGCGCGGTGCTGGTGTCGGTCCAGCTCGGCACGCTCACCGTCGTGGCACAGCGCAGGCACCGGTGGGTCCGGCGGGTGTGCCGCGGCGCGCTGGCCGCGGCGTCTGCCGCGGCCGCGCTGGTGGCGAGCGGTCCGGCGGGGGCATGGCTGGTGGAGCGCTGGCTTTCCGCCCCCTATCTCACGGGCCTGCTCGGCGGGGCCATCCTGTCGGCGGTCGCGGTGTTCGCGTGGACGGGACGCTACGACGATCTCGGGCTCTGGCGCCTGGTGACACAACTGCTGCGGGTGCTCACCGGCTTCGGGCTGCTCCCGTTCTGGATCGTCACGGTGTTCCACCCGGTGCACGACCTCCTGGTCGCGGCCACCGTGCTCATCGGGGCCGAGACCGTCCTCGTCCTGGTCCACCATCTCACCTCCATGGGCTCGCGCCTGGAGCAGTTGGAGGAGCGCATGTACGCGCAGACGGTGCTCTGGGATCCCCTCACCCGGGTTCACCAGCTCGGACCCTGGCTCTACGACGGTTTCCTGAGCCGGCCGGGGCACGTCGACTACACGCCGGTCCGGGTCTGCCTCGGCATGGCGGTGCTCGGCGCCCGTGGCCACGCCGCGCCCGGCCAGAGGTACGCGTTCAAGCCCGGCTCCTCCCGCCCGCTCGCCGGGCTGGAGGCGCTGCGCTGGACGCAGGCGGCCGGTCAGTCGATCGACCTGGTCGACAGCGAGGTGGCAGGCCGCCTTCCCGCCGGCCTCCGCGACGGCCTGCGCCGCCACCAGGACCTGGCCCGCGCCGACCTGGCCGCCGGCCGCGCGGTCGTCCTCAGCTATGCGTTCCAGTGGCAGGACGCCCTGAACGAGTTCCGCGACGCCACCCAGAGGTATCGGGTGCTGGGGGAGACGGAGGGTGAGAATCTCGGCAGGACGGGCGCCGCCTGGATCCTCGCCTTCCACCTCTCCCAGCCCGGGGCCGCCGCAAGGGAGCTGGCCCTGCTGGCCCCGTCCGCGGCACCGGACGGGCTGACCAGGTGGGCGCGCGTCGTCGCCGGAGCCGTGGCCCTCGCGAACGGCGACGGCGCGGCCGTGTCCGAGCGGCTCCGGCAGGCCCGCGCGCTGCCGTCCGAGCCGCGCCTCGGCAGGGCGCACCCGGCCTTCGTCACGGGCGTCACCGAGATCATCGCGGCGGTCGAGACCCACCTGAACCTCCTGCTGTCCTCCGAGCTCAGCCCGCAGAAGAGGGAGTGATGGACGCCGCCCGCGAACGGGTGAGCGGAATCGGTCCGGCCGCGGGAGCCGTTGGGTCAGGGGTGGCGCGAACGCCACCGGGAACTGCTTGGCGATCTCCAGCGCGGTGAGAGGGCCCGGCGCTGTGGCTGTGTGACCAGGCGTTTGCGAGGGTGAAATCGAGATCCGGTCGGTGGTGCTCGATCCCGCCGAGTACGCCGTGCCGAGCTTGTCCCATCACAGCGTCGCGGGCAGGCTCAGCCATGGTTTGTCGGTGGCGTCGAATCCGGTGAGCTCGGCGATCTTCCCGTCGACGATGTGCAGGACCGCGATGTTGAACAAACGGTATTCCGGGTCGTCGGGGGTGCGGCGGTACAGCACGGCGGCAGGCATGCGGTTGACCGTCGTGGCGATGCAGCGCCAGTCGTCGTAGCCGCGCTGGAAGAGTCCACCGGAGACCCAGCCGTCCACCGCGTCCTTGGCCGTGACGACCAAGGTGCCGGGATCGGGCAGCATCGCGAAGCGCAGGTCGTCGCGCAGCAGGGCCATCAGCCCGTCGAGGTCGTTGCGCTCATGGGCGTCCATGTACGACTTCACCACGCTCCGCTCGTCATCCGACAGCTCGTGCGTGGCAGGGCTCCGCCAGTCGAGGCGGCGGTCGGGCAGCTGCTCGCGCATCGTCACGCGCGCCCGCTGCAGTGCGCTGGTCACCGATGCGACGGTCAGCTCGAGGGCGTTGGCGGCCTGCGACGCCGGCCAGCCGAGGACGTCGCGCAGGATGAACACCGCCCGCTGCCGCGGCGGCAGATGCTGGACGGCGACGATGAACGCCAGCTCGATCGTCTCCCGCGCCACCACCGACTCCTGCGGGTCCTCCGGGAGCATCCGGTCCGGGTAGGGCTGCAGGTAGTGCACTTCCGAGCCCGAGCCCGGCAGCTCGGCAGGCACGGGTGTGCGGTCGTTGCGCTTCTCCAGGAAGTCGAGGCAGGCGTTCGTCGCGATCCGGTACAGCCAGGTCCGCGGCGCAGCGTGGCCCTTGAACGACTCCCGCTTGTTCCACGCCCGCAGGAACGTCTCCTGCGTCAGGTCCTGGGCGTCCTCGTAGTTCGCGAGCATCCGGTAGCAGTGCACCTGCAGCTCATGCCGGTAGCGCTCCGTGATGAGCGCGAACTGTGCTGCGTCGTTCGAACGGGCCGCCGCGATGAACGCGGCCTCGTCGTTGCCGAGCAGGCTGGCGTCGGTCATGGTCGTCAATCCTTCCGCGGGTGGCTAGGAGCTACCAGAACTGACGACGTGGCGGAGGATTTCTGAGCGGTGAAGCCGCTGACACCGGGGCGTTCGTCAGGCCGGATGGGGCGGGTCGATCCAGGGTACGCGTTCGGGTCGGGCACACCCTCGATGTCGAGGTGGGGTCCCCAGTAGTTCCGGGGAAAGATCGGGCGGATATGGCTGATCTGGCTGATCTGGCTGATCGCCCAGTGCAGCGGCCGATCCCGGCCGGCCGGCGGCAAGCCCTATGCGTCGTCTTCGGCGTCCGGGCCACGCGACGGACGGTGGCTGCCGCCCGACGTCGGGTAGGTGAAAGCTGTAGTGCCCGTCGATGCTGATGTGGTGGCGCACGAACGGCGACAACCGCGGCACGTCCTCGACGAGCACCGGATAGCCCTGGGCGCGCAGCTCGGCCAGGGCGCGGTCCATGCAGACGGTGTTCCACAGCACGATGCAGTTGAGCACGAGGCCCAACGCGGACAGCCGGCCCTCCATGCCGTCGTAGTAGGCCTTGGTGACCTTGCCCTTCTTGCCGTGAAACACGCGTCGCGCCAGGTCGTGAAGCCCCTCGGTGAGGGTGGCCCGGGACTTGATCTCACGCCGCCGAGGGAGGCCGGGTTGCCGGCACATGTCCTCCCAGTGCTGGGTAATCCGGTCGGGGTCGATGCGCCACAACCGCTGATCTGGCAGGTTGGCCGGCTGGGGCCGGTACTGGCGGCCCAGCAGGTGCAGCAGGCCGAACACGATGTCGCTGTTCATGTGGACACTGTCAGGGGCTGTCGCCTGCTCCTGTCTGCGCACGGCTTCCAGCGCCAAGCCGTGCGCCGGCGGGATCTTTGTGTGCAGGTTGGCGTCGGGGTGGGTCGGTGACGATCAGCGGGAACCGGTCAGCCTGGCTCCCCAGGTGGTTCGCTGAGTCCCGTCACCTCAGGAGGGTGCGCCAGCGCTCGGCCGATTCCATGATGTCCAGGCTGACGCGTTCCAGGAACGCCGCCGTCTTGGCCAGCCGTTGCCCCACGGGGCTGTCGAGCCCGTAGGTCTTGGCCGATGCCATCGTGGCCCGCGCCGTCTCGAGTGTCTGCCGCTCGCTGATCATGATCGCGCGGTACCAGGCGTCGTCGTCGATCACGTAGATGTCGCGACGCCGCCGCGGATCTCGCTCACGACGGACGAATCCCTGCTGGAGCAGGTAGTTCACGGCCAAGGAGACCGAGGCCGGGCTGACCTTCAGCCGGTGGGTCAGCTCGGCGGCGGTGCGCCGGCCGTCCTCGGACAGCGCCAGGTCGTGGTGCACGCGCGCGGCTGTCCTCGGCATCCCCGCCCTGATCGCCCTTTCAAGGAGTTCCTCTTCCATCGGGGCGTCCGGCGGTGTGTCCGCGCGCGGGGGCGCCGGTGTGCCGCGCCGCGCCCGCTGGATCGTCGCCTGGTGTGCCTGCTGGGGCCGGTAGCCGGTGGGGCCGCCGTTGCGTGCGATCTCTCGGGTGATCGTCGAGGTCGACCGGTCGAGCCGCCTGGCGATCTCGCGGTAGGAGAGCCCGTCGGTGAGTCCGGCAGCGATGCGCTGGCGGTCCTGCTGGGTCAGACGTCCTCCTGGCATGCCGTCAGTATTGCCTTCACAGTCAGCCATTGCAACATGGTGTTGCTTTCGGGCGCAGCGTCATTGCGCCAATTTTCTGGCTTCTAGCTGGGATAACGCGTTTCAGTTGATTGACGCGATTTCGAATGCAACATAGCTTTCAAGCAGCACAGAACACGTACTATCGCGATTGAGGACCGACCATGAGTGAATCTCGCCATACCGCCAAGAGAAACAGGGTCCGGAGGCCGCGGGTCTCCCAGCGAGTGGCGGTCACGGCGCTGGCGGCCGCGCTGCTGGCCGGGGCGGCCGCACCCGCTTCGGCCACCGCGGACGGCCAGGCCGTGCCGAAGGCCGCTGCCGGGCAGGACCGCCCGGAACTGCAGAAGGCCATCCAGGCGATCGTCGATGCCGGTTTCCTCGGCGTGCAGGCGCGCGTGCACGATGAGCGGGGCGAGTGGGTCGGCAGCGCCGGGCGGCGCAAGCTGGGTGCTAACGCGAAGCCGCCGGCGAACGGGCGGTTCCGCATCGGCAGCAGCACCAAGACCTTCGTCGCGACCCTGGTGCTGCAACTGGTGGCCGACGGCAAGATCGGACTGGACAAGCCGGTGGCCGACTACCTGCCCAAGTTCCAGCTGGACCGGCGGATCACGGTGCGGATGCTGCTGCAGCACACCAGCGGCCTGTACGCCTACACCGGCGAGTTCCGCCCCGACGGGTCGGTCGAGCCGGGGATCCCCGCAGCAGGCAAGGAGTGGGCGGACGCCCGCTTCAAGACCTATCAGCCGGAGGAGCTGGTGCGGTTCGGGTTGTCCAGGCCGGCCAAGTTCGAGCCGGGGACGAGCTGGAGCTACTCCAACACCAACTACACGCTGGCCCAGCTACTGATCGAGAAGGTCACCGGCCGCTCGATCGCCGAGGAGATGCAGCGGCGCATCCTGGGGCCGCTCAAGCTGCGCGGCACTGTGCTGCCGGGCGCCTCGCCGGAGCTCCCCCAGCCGCACCCCCACGGCTACTTCCGCTACCAAGACGCCACCGGCCAGTGGAGGGTGATCGATGTCACCCGCCAGAACCCCTCCATGGTGGCCGCCGCCGGTGACATGATCTCCACCACCAAGGATCTGGCCACGTTCTACTCTGCCCTGAACGGCGGCAAGCTCCTGCCGGCCAAGCTGCTGGCCGAGATGCGTAAGACGCACCCCAAGAGCGCCGGCCCCTTCGGCGGATACGGCCTCGGGACATATGTGCAGGACCTGGGGCCGAACTGCGGCACCGTCCTGCATCACAACGGGGCCACCGCGGGGGGCTACGTGGCGGTGATGTACGGCACCCCCGACGGCAAGAAGACCTGGACCGCCTCGATCACCTTCGGGGACGTTGCACCCGATCTGGCAGAGGCCTTCCCGAAGGCGCGGGACAACCTGCTCAAGCAGGTGTTCTGCGACGGGCAGGCCGGGTCGGCCGACAAGGCCAAGCCGGTTCAGTAGACAGGGTCGAGCACCTTGGGCGCGTACATCTTGAAGTAGACCCCTTGCGGTTGTGCATCAGGTAGAGCGCGAAGTAGGCCACGAGGCGCGGGCACCGAGCCGAGCAGGCACAACTGGTCGACAAACCCGTGAAAGACGAAGCCGATCAAGGGGATGCCTGCTCGGCCCATGGTGTGCGTCGTCGTAGCCCAAGCGGCCGGCGCGCCGGCCGGACAACCCGAGCAGGCCGAACGGATCACGGCGGCTTTCTCCGCCTCGTCAGGGCCCACCACGGCCGCCTGAGCCGGCCGCGCCCTCAGACGGCCCGCGGTGCAGAACCCGCGCCCGGTAAGCCCACCCTCAACCCCACGGCACCCGGACCGAACCGGCGACATTTCCACCGGGGGTTGGAGCCCGGCCCTCTCTGCCAAGGTCAGGTCATCCGAGGATGCGATCCCCTCCGGCGACCGAGCTGAGCGCCCGCTGTCGGCGAGGGTGGGCAGACCGGTTGCGGCTGCGGCGTACAGCGCGCCCAGCACCTGTGCGCGGGCGGCGGTCAGATCATGGACGGAGCCGGGCTCGACCTCGGCGATCCACCAGGGCAGCCTGCCGGGCGCCGACAGTGCCTGGAGGTTGCCGGCGTGCTGGTGGGCCTTGCCGGAGTACCAGGCGTCGATCGGTTCGCCCTTGACGCTGAGCCTCTGCTCGGCGCAGCGATCGATCGGGATCAGGGTCCCGTCGAGGATCACGTACGCCAGTCCTTCGGCTTGGGCGCGGTCGAGGGCTTCGTGCAGATTTGGTGCTTGAGCTGCTAGAACGTCGATACCTTCGTGGATGTAGCGGTAGGCGGTGGCGCGGGAGACATGATGGTCGCGGCCGAGCTTGGGGATGTCGCGCTCGCCGCGGAACCAGCGCAGCGCCATGATCGCCTGCCGAAACGGGCTCAGGGCTCGGCTGCTTTTCGGAGTGCCACGCCGTCGGCGTTCGTCGTGCAAGAGCCGCGCGACGTACTGAACGAGTGCGCGCGAGACATCGAGCGTGGCACGATGAGCAATCACGTGGAGCCTTCCGGCGTTGATGGTGAGAGCTCTTCTACCGGGGGCTCCACGTCTTTTTCTGGCCTTCGGCGACTCCTCCCGAAGGCCTGGAATGCCACTGGCGGCGTCCTGAAAATCCCAATCGCCCGAACTATTTCGCTGAGATCACCTCAGTGTGATCTGCACCTGCGTTCACCTCAACCCGGGCCGGCTCCAGTGCGTGGGAACCTTCGCCCTACCTGAGGGAAACTTCACCTCGCAGGCGCTGCTCCAGCTGCCTGCCCCATCCTCGGTCGATGTCGCCATCACCGGCGGAACAGGGAATTGTCGCAACGCCCGGGGCTATATCCATTCCGTTCCCGTCCGCGTCAAGCGTTGACGGTCGATGGGCGAACCACCGGCGGTGCTCCAGGCGGAACGCGAGGAACTACCGGAGCGGAGCGCCTCATTCGCAGAGGCACGACACCCCTTCCAGAGGATCTCTCTCTTCCCGTGGCTCCGGCGAACTTTCCGCGGGACGTGATACGGCACATGGCCCTATCACCACGGCAGGCCAACCGGACACCGCCCAGGGCCTGCTCTGAAGATGCTCGCTGGACCCTTTCCCAGCATGTACGACCCCACCAGCCAACTGCCGTCCCTGCGCCCGGCGACCGACCGGCGTACGTTGTCGTGGTTCGGTCCTCGGTGGCTCGGCCTGTGCCTGAACAGACCATCGCCAAGGCTTGACTTCGCCGTCGGTAGGCGACGAGGTGCCTGGGCACCATACTCAAGCAACTCCACTTTGCCCAACCGGGACCCCACGCCGAGGTAAGCGCTTCGGTTGTGTCGCGGCGAATCCGAGCAGCGAGCCCTTGGCGGCGGAAGCTGGGAGGCCTCGCGATCGCCCCGTCCGTCTCAAGGGTCCAAGGGGACAGGAGAATCGTCATGATCCGAATACGATTCGCCGATAATCGTCGGCTGCCGGCGTGGCGGCTGTGGCCGGTCCGTGCGCCGGCATGGCAGAGCGTTTGCTCACGCAGGACACCAGCCGGACAAGTACCGGGATCCCAAGTGGCCCACGGGACGACGGCTGAAGGGATAACAGCATGAGGATGCAATTCATCGCCACCAAGAACATTCACACCGTGGGACGTTCGGTGATCCGCTCAGCATTGGCCCTTAACCTTGTCTGGATCGGGCGGCTCAAGTTCGAAGACTACGAGGTCGAAAACATCCGCCCGCTCGTCGCATCCAGTCCGCTGTTCTCTCTGCTCGTCGACAAGCTGGGCGAAAAGCAGCTGGCGAGACTCATCGGCGTGACCGAGATTGCGATGGGCTCGTTGATCGCGGTGCAGCCGCTCAACCCCAGGGCCTCGGTGCTCGGCAGCCTCGGAGCGGTCGCCATGTTCGCCGGCACCCTCAGTTTCCTGGCCACGACGCCGGGGGTTTGGCAGGAAAACCATGGGGCTCCGAAGCTCTCCATGGTGGGACAGTTCCTGGTCAAAGACAGCGTGCTTCTGGGGGCCTCCCTGGTGACACTCGCCGAGTCCTTGCAAGCCGCCCAGCGCCGATAGTGGCGGAGGACTCCGGGCTCAGCCCCGCCGGGCGGCACGCTCGGTACGCGCCGTCCACGTGACGTTCCCATGCCCCACAGGAGTGACCGCCGGATGAGGCCTGTCGGTGGGGGGCCGGTCGGCGTGTGCGGCCCGCCGAGTGACCACCGGAGTATCTGATGTCGTACGACAACCTGCTGATCGTCCTGGCGGTGGCCGCCGGCGTCCCGTTCCTCCTCGCCATGGTGCCGCGCTTGCCCGTACCCGGCGCCGTCCTCGAGATCGTGGCAGGTGTCGTCCTCGGCCCGGCGGTGTTGAACGTGGTGACGGTGGACGCCGCCGTCGAATCATTGTCGATCATCGGCTTGGGCTTCCTCCTGTTCCTGGCCGGACTTGAGATCGACATCCGGCAACTGCGCGGGCCGCGGGCGCGGCTGGTCGGCCTCGGCCTCGTCGGGACGCTCGCGCTGGCGGCCATCGTCGGCCTGTTGCTGGGCGTAGCGGGGCTGGTCGAGAGCCCACTGCTGGTCGGCACTGCTTTGGTAGCCACGTCACTCGGCTTGCTGGTGCCCATCTTGAAGGACGTCGGCGCGATTGACCGACCGGTCGGCCAGCTGACCATCGGCGGAGCCTCGGCCGGTGAGATCAGCGCTGTGGTGCTGCTGTCGCTGTTCTTCTCCGAGCATTCGTCGAGCCCGGGCGCCAAGCTGCTGCTGCTCCTCAGCCTTGCCGGATTGGCGGTGCTCATTGTGCTGGCGTCGATGCGGGCGGGGCGCTCGATGTGGCTGTCCCGGGCCGTGGAGATGCTGGCGGACACGAGTGCGCAGGTCCGGGTCCGCTTGACGATGCTCCTCGTGGTCGGACTGTCCGCGATGGCCTTGCATCTGGGTTTCGAGGCAATCCTCGGTGCCTTCATCGCGGGAGCCGTGCTCCGGTTGATCGACCCCGACGCGGAACAGACCCACCCGCAGTTTCATATCAAACTCGAGGGTCTGGGCTACGGATTTCTCGTCCCGGTGTTCTTCGTGACAAGCGGCATCCAGTTCGATCTCGGCGCCCTGTTCGCCGACGCCGAGACGGTGTTGCGGGTGCCGATGTTCCTGGCCGCGCTGCTCCTGGTTCGCGGACTTCCCGCACTGGCCTACCGCTCTGCCGGTCTGTCGCGCGCGGAGGTGCTGGCCAGCGGGCTCCTGCAGGCCACATCGCTGCCGGTGATCGTGGCCGCGGCAACGATCGGCCTGAAGCTGGAGGCCATTCGTCCGGAGAACGCCGCCGCGCTGGTGGCAGCGGGCCTCCTGTCGGTGGTCGTGTTCCCCTTGATGGCGTTGCGTCTGCTGGGCCGTTCCACCATCCAGACCGGCGGCGCCCGATGAACTCGCACCACGGCACCCTCACGGTCGGGGCCTTGCCACGCGGGGCCAGGTTCGGGCTGTGGCTGCCGCTCATCAGCAGAGGTCCCGCAACGGCACATCAGAGGCAGACACCTGACGCGCACCAAGAGCCGCACTTAACCAGATAGGCCCATTAGCCGGACGGCGCGTACAGCGGGAAGAGTTGCTCGGCGGCCGGGCCCACCGAGGCCACCTGGCCGTCGTCCAGCCGGCGGGGCGGCGCAGGCGGTGGTGCCCGACGTCGTGCCGCTCGCCTCGCCCGGCACGGTCGCGGTGCCGCTCCGCGACCGGGGCGTGACGTGGCCGCTCTCGATCCGTCGCCCCCGGGCCGTAACATGCCGAGCCGGGCCCTGCGGACGCTGCTCGACCTGATCGTGGAAACCCGGTCCTTACCAAAGCAGAACGATCGGGCAAGCGGCCGTCCGTAGGAATAGAACCGGCCCATGGAGTGTCTCTATCTCCGCGTCCAGGAGTGTCTCACCTGGTTCCCCAGCTTCGTGCCGAAAGGCCGGGAATGGAGAGCTGTGCCCCGGCAGATCCAGTACCACAAGAACCCGGAAGCCGTTTCACGGCTCGACCCGGAGCAGTACCGCGTGACCCAGCAGGACGGCACCGAGCGCCCGTTCGCCAACGCCTACTGGGACAACCACGAGCCCGGCATCTACGTCGACGTCGTGTCCGGCGAGCCGCTGTTCGCGTCGGTCGACAAGTACGACAGCCACTCAGGCTGGCCGAGCTTCACCAAGCCGATCGCCAAGACGAACGTCGTCGAACGCAAGGACTTCAGCCACGGGATGATCCGGGCGGAGGTCCGCTCGCTGCACGGGGACAGCCACCTCGGTCACGTCTTCGACGACGGTCCTCTTGACAGGGGCGGACTGCGCTACTGCATCAACTCCGCGTCGTTGCGGTTCATCCACCTCGACGACCTGGAGCAGGAGGGGTACGGCGAATACCGCACCCTGTTCACGAGTGACATCGACGACAAGTAGGGAGATGACGTGACCACCGAAAAGGCGATCCTCGCCGGCGGCTGTTTCTGGGGCATGGAGGAGTTGTTCCGCAGCCAGCCCGGCGTCGTGTCCACGCGCGTCGGCTACAGCGGCGGTGACGTCCCGAACGCCACCTACCGCAACCACGGCACCCACGCGGAGTCCATCGAGGTCGTCTACGACCCGGACAAGACCGACTTCCGCGCGCTGCTCGAGTTCTTCTTCCAGGTGCACGACCCCTCGACGAAGAACCGCCAGGGCAACGACATCGGTACCAGCTACCGCTCGGCGATCTTCTACACGAGCGACGAGCAGAAGCGGGTCGCCGAGGACACCATCGCCGACGTCGACGCCTCGGGCTTGTGGCCCGGCAAGGTCGTCACCGAGGTCACCCCGGCGGGCGACTTCTGGGAGGCCGAGCCCGAGCACCAGGACTACCTGCAGAAGTACCCCAACGGCTACACCTGCCATTTCCCCCGTCCCGGGTGGAAGCTCCCGAAGCGGGAAACGGCCTGACATCTCCGGCGCGCGGACCCCGAGTCCGCGCGCCGGCGCGTATCCGGGAAAACGCGGGCGAGCAGGGCCCGTGCGTGACTACCCGAGGCGATCGCCGGGATCGGCCACGTCGAGCCCGTCCCGCGACGGGTCCGCGCCGTGGCCGGCGTGGCTACGGCGCTCGACACGACCCGCGCGATGTTCATGTGGGAATGGCCGTACTACTCGCAGTTCTGCATTTCCCAGCCGAGGACGTGACGCCGGGCATGCTTCTCGACTAGGACCACCCGGAGCGGCTCGAGCGCGCCGCCAGTCCCTCAAGGCCGGTGACGAGATGCGGCCGGCCGGCGCCCGCTTCTACGGAGAGGACGCCGTCGCCGGGACTCGCCGGTCGACAGCGCCGAGATCCCACAGCCGGACAGCGCTTCTTTGACACGTCAATCCACCTCGGACTGCAGCCGCGCCGCCGCTGCGGTGCTTTCAAGAGACGGAGCGTCACGAGCCTCGAGCATGCCCGACCCCCACCACTGCTCCGACCCGGAAGCCATGACAAACCCGCAGCTCACGACCGTGAACGGAGTATTGACACCCTTCACCTGCAAGGGCCTTCGCCTCCTGCAAGACCTCCGCCGGGCACTCCCTCCACCCGCCCACTCAGCTCCACCCGACCGACGACAGGGCCTTGGCACCCGTCACCGAGGCCGCCCAAGATTCACTCACGGCATCCACCTCGTCGAGCTCTTACACCGCTCCGAAGACGCCACCGGACGAGGTGCGGGTGCGGGCCACGAGGAGTGCTACGTCGTCCTCGGACGGCCCGCCGCCCGTCATCGTCAGGATGACCGTGTCGCAGAAGTCCTCCAACGGCAGCGTGGCCCGGGCCAGGGCGGCGCCGAGGCGGTCGATGCCCGCCTCGATGTCGGCCTCGCGGGTCTCGATCAGGCCGTCGGTGTAGAGAGCGATCAGGCTGCCTTCGGGGAGTTCGAGGTCAAGGGACTGGAAGGAGCCCATCCCCAGGCCGATCGGGGTGCCGCTGGGCGGGCGGGGAAAGGTGACCTCGCCGTGCGGGGTGACGATCCCGGGGGGTGGATGCCCGGCCGCGGCCATGGTGCAGAGCCGGGTGGACGGGTCGTAGACGACGTACAGGCAGGTGGCTCCCGTGGCGTCGGAGGGGCGACTGTCGTCGGCGTCCTCCTCCGCCAGGCGTACGACCAGTTCGTCGAGGTGGGCGAGCACTTCGTCGGGCGGCAGCCCCACGTACGCGAGGGTGCGCACGGCGGTGCGCAGGCGTCCCATCGTCGCCGCGGCGTTGATTCCGTGCCCGGTCACGTCGCCTACGACCAGGGCGACCCGGTCCCCGCGCAGCGGGATCGCGTCGAACCAGTCGCCGCCGACACCTTCGTGGATGCTGGAGGGCAGGTAGCGCGAGGCCAGATCGACCGCCCCGCCGCCCGTCAGGTTGGCCGGCAGGAGGTCGCGCTGCAGCGCGAGGGCGGCGGTGCGCTCGCGCGTGTACCTGCGGGCGTTGTCGATGCTCAGCGCGGTCCGGGCACCCAGCTCCTCCGCGAGTAGCAGGTCGTCCCTGGTGAACGGCGCCAGGTTGTCGGTGCGGACGAACACGGCAACGCCCAGGACGTCGCCGCGGGCAGCCAGCGGAATGATGATCAACGTGTGCATCCCCGTGGCCTGGATGACCCTGGCCCGTTCCGGATCCTGGTCGAGCCAGGTGCCCGGCGAGGTGTCGAGCACGGGCTCGAAGTGGGCGCGGCCCGAGGCCATGACCTGGGTGAAGGGCGAGGACGGAGGCACGAAGACCGCCTGCCCGAGCGCCCAGAGGGACTCAGGGATCCCGTCGTGGACCGAGGCGACGCCCGCCCGGCGGAACACGGGGACGCTCTGGTCCCTGGCGGCCAGCCGCTGCAGGGGCACGGTGTCCGGGAGGACCGATTCCGCGAGATCGACGGTGACGTAGTCGGCGAGGAACGGCACGGCGAGGTCCGCCAGCTCCTGGGCGGTCTTGCAGACGTCGAGCGTGCTGCCGATGCGCACGCTGGCGTCTCGCAGCACGGCCAGGCGCTCGCGGGCCCGGCTGTCGCTGATGTCCATGGCCACGGAGTACACGCCGAGCGGCCGGCCCGCCAAGCCTTGCAGGGGGAACAGGGAGGTCGACAGGGTGCGTTCCTCCCTGCCGTCCGGAGAGGTCCAGCGGGCTTCGCGGTCGAGTTGCGGAACGCCCTCGGCGATCACCTTGCGCATCGCGTCCTGCGCGGCACGGGTGTCGACTCCGGGCAGGGGATCGGTCAGGGCGCGGCCGACCTCGTAGTGGGGAAAGACCGCTTGGAGATTGCGCGCGGAGTTGTTCAGCCAGACGCAGCGAAGGTCGCGGTCCCAGATGGCCATGGCGACGGGGGTGCGCCTCATGAGCGACGTCAGCAGTGTGCAGGCCCCGGTCCGGGCGCCCGAGGCTACCGGCGTGATCGCCAGCAACCAGGCGGCCTTCTCCTCCGGCGCGCGCAGCCGGGAGCCCTCGACGTGCACGAGGATCCGGGTGCGGTCGCGCCGCCGGGCCTCGAAGAGCCCGGACCAGCGCTCCTGGCCGGCGAACCTGTCCTTCCAGGCCGGTGCCCGCGGCTCCAGGCCCTCCGGCATGAGCAGGCGGGAGCCGCTGCGGTTGAGAACCTCGGCCGCGCGGTAGCCGAGAAGGTCCTCGGCCGACTGCGTCCAGCCGGTCACCGTGCCCTCGGCGTCGGCCACGACGATCGCCGGGAGCCGTTCTTCCAGCGCGCCGTCGGATGCATCCTCAGGTGTGGACATGTCCACACCATTCCCGTGTCAGGGCCATCCATAGACGCCAATGACCTGCGACGATGGCCGGCACATCGGGGGGCGAAGTCGTGATGCCCGGCGAAGGACGCCGCCTCGGATGCAACGGAACAGCCTCACCTGGCGCGACGTGGCGGCGAACCACCGTCTTGGTGCGGTCGTAGACGATCGACATCGGCACCTCGCCGAAGTGTTCGAACGCCCGGCGGTGGCAGTCGAAGAAGGTCGCCAGATCCTGGCTGGTGGTGAAGCAGCAGAACGGGTGCCGCGAGTAGGACAAGGTCATGTGGAAGGAGTAGACCTTCTGTATCCCGACATGGGCCAAGATCTTGCCCTCGTCACCCCAACCCACTTGCGCCTGAGCGCCCGGCACCACCTCGAACCGGCGATGCAGCCCCGCCAGTTCGCCCGGGCTGATCCCGAGTTCGGCGGCGATCCTCGGGCGCGCCTCCTGCAAGTAGATCTTGACCCGCTGATAGTTGCCGGTTCGAAGGCGTAGCCGGCCACCAGGCGCTCGTGGATTACCGCTCCCTTGAGCAGGATCTCCGCCCGCAACATGGCGTCGATCAACGGCGCGACCTCGTCCACCACCCGCCGCAGTGGCCGATTGCTGGGCGCCCGCTTCGGTGGCGCCACGGCCTGGGTGGTGAGCGCTTCGTGGACACGTGTCCGAACTTCAGGGGATTCCGGCCACCGCTGGGCCATTTCCACTGGCACTGGCCAACTCTATTGCCACCGACAGCAGCACCGCGGAGCAAGAAGCTTCCGCTACGGCAAGTCGCAAAACGTTCATCAATTGCCCTGGCGAGGCGTGTCAATCGAGAGAACGGCAATCACTAAGAGCTATTTTTCACGCGGGTAAGAGGACGCGCGCAACAGGAGATTTGCATGCACAAGATGGGAAAATTCGCCGCAGTTCTGGCTCTCTCAGCAGTTAGCACAATTATCGGTAGCAGCGGATCGCCGGCACTGGCAGACCCTCACCCGATCATCGATATCGTCGACGACGTCGTCCCGAACGCGAATGTCCTCCCGAATCTCATCCCGAACCCGAACATAGCGCCTTCGGTGTTGTGCCTTCCCGGGGCGCGTAACAACAATTCCGTCAAGGGCGACCATAACCAGGTAACCACCAGTCAAACCAACAACTGCACACAGAGCGCGCAGCAGGCCACCACGCCGCCGACGAACGGCGTTACCGGCTACGAGGTCGTAGTGGGAATGACACAGTGCGCAGCTAATGACAGGACCTGTGAAGCTACAGCAAGATGCCCAGAAGGGAAAAGCGTGACCGGTGGAGGTTTCCGCCTTATACCGGGCGGAACTGATGGACCAACCACCACTGCAAACCACGACTTCTCCGACGCCACCGGATCCGGATGGTTTGTCGAAGTCACCGATGTCCCGGGGCAACTAGTATTTGTCCAGGCGCATGCCATCTGCGCCAACGCTACACCATAGCAAGGGCGTAACGACGAGCTCCGAGGCGATGGTCGGCCCGGTGCGCGGTTACCCCTCCCGGAAACGTTGTCGCTGGACGCGACAACGTAGGAGGGATGGAAACCACGTCAATTTATCCGACACGGTTTCCACAGATGCAGGAATGGCCCCGGCGTGATGCCGGGGGCCCATTCGATTACGCAGGTCAGTTCGTGCCGTTGGCCGCAGCTCGTACGACAAAGAGGCTTCGCGTTGCACCGGCGAGCCTTCGCCCGTGCGCAGACCAGCACACCCTACGGCCACCAGACAAGATCCGAACCACTCGGACAATGCGCGACCAAGGTACGTCCGCCGGCGACGCCGGCAGGGGCCGGGGTGATCTCCCGGGGTGATCTTCCGGGGCGTGCGGAGGCCCCCGCGCGGGAAGTCCGCGCGGGGGCTCGCTGGGTCGGCTCAGCGGTGCGTGCGTCGCACGTCTGCCGCCGCTTCCCGCAGCTTGACCAGGCGTTCGGTGATGCCCGGGATTCCGGCGGCGTTGCCGCTGCTCGCCGCGCCGGCCAGCACGGGCACGGCGCGTAACGCGGCCAGCGTGTAGGACGCTCCACGGTGTCTCCGGCTGTGGGACACCGCGACGGGCGGTCCCGCGGGCGCAGGCCCAGGGCCGATCGGACGGAGTTTCACGCTCGCCTTCAGTTCCGACGGCGGCCTGCTGGCCGCCACCTCGGACTCCGAGGGAGTGCGCCTCATCGACCCGCGAACCAGCCGGATCCTCGACCGGCGGCCGGCCGTCAACCCCGACAAACTGATTCGCGCGACAGCTCTCAGCCCCGACGGCCGTCTGCTGGCCGCCGGCGAGTACAACGGCAACGTCCGGCTCTGGAACCCGCAAACCGGCGCGGTCGTCGGGTCTCCAGACGGTTACCTGCTCCTGGGGGAGAAGGTGCTGGCCTTCAGCCCCGACAGCTCGCTGCTGGCCGCCGCCTCCTACCACGGAGACCAGGTGGTGCTGGTCGATACGCGCACCCTTCGCGCGGTCCGCAGTATCCCGATGCACCTCGTGGCGCAAGCGATCGACTTCAGCCCCGACGGGCGGACACTCGCCACGGCGGGCAAGGAGAACAAGATCAGACTGTGGGATCCCGCGACCGGCCGCCAGGTGGCGGAGCTGCCACTCGACGACGACGAAGACTACGGAGCGCGCTCGCTGGCCTTCAGCCGCGACGGCCGACTGCTGGCCGCGGTGGCGGACGGCACCCATGTATGGGATGTGAGCAGTCGTGCCCAGGTCGCCAGGCTGGACGCCGGTGAAGGTCAGCCGGGGACGTCAGGAACGGCGTTCAGCCCGGACGGCCGCCTGCTGGCGACTGGGCACCGCGACGGCGCGGTGCGCCTGTGGGACCCGCGGACCGGGACGCAGGTGGGGGCGCCGATCATCGGCCACGACAATCAGGTCCTCGCCGTCGCGTTCAGCCCGGACGGCCGGTTGGCCACCTCCTCCGACGACGGCACGATCCGATTCTGGGATCCCCGGGCGCACAGCGACCCGGTTCGCGCGCTCTGCGCCCAGGCCGGACCCGTGTGGCAGAAGCAGTGGAGCCGCATCGCCCCCGACGGGCCTTCCAGCGCGTGCTCCTGAGGCCACCAACCTCAGCCGCAGGGTCTCGGTTCCCGCCCCTCACGACGAGATCCACGACGTCGCCGAGAGCATCAACCACACGCGGGCCGGTTGGAGAACGCGGCCGAGCAGCAGCGCCGCTTCGCCTCCGACGCCTCCCACGACCTGCGCAACCCGATCACCGCCATGCGGGCCGAGGTGGAGGACGCCATGCTCGACCCCGATCAGCCGGCCGTCTCCGCCCTGGGCGACACCCTGCTGGCACATCTGGACCGGATGCACGGGATCTGCGCCGATCTGCTGACCATCGCCAGACTGGACACCGAAATCCCCTGCACAGCGGGACCGAGTCGATCTGGGCGGCCTGGTCGCCGCCGAACATGCCAGACGTCATTCCAGCAAGCAGATCACCATCGACACCGAGCCCGGCGTGATCGTAACGAGCGACCGGCTACTTCTGGCCAGGCTCGTGGGCAACCTCCTCGACAACGCCGAACGGCACGCCGAAACCACCATCACCATCACCATCCGCAGGACAAGGGACGCATCGCCCGAACGCCCTCACGGCAGCGCGGTACTGGAAGTACGCCGACATCGCCGCCGGAGTCAAGCTCCCGAACGGTCATCGGCTGCGGCGGGCTGTCCGGGTCGTCCGGGCGATCGCGGCCAGCCGGGGCGACCGCCTGGAACGGTTCCAGCCGACGAGCCGAGGCCGCCGCGATCACGCAAGCCGGGCGCCGCGGTGCGGTATCGCAGCGCGGGGACCGCGAACGCGATCATGGGGACGGTCGGGGAGCAGGCTCGCAACCTGAGCCCGCCGGCGCAGCCTGACAGAATCGTGACCCATGATCGACGATTTCGCGAAAGACAACCTGCACGGGAGACTGCGGCGGGACCGCAAGGCGCTGCTCTGGAAACTCGACGGCTTGTCCGAATACGACGCCCGCCGACCTTTGACAGCGACCGGGACCAACCTCCTCGGCCTGGTCAAACACGTGGCCAGCGTCGAGGCCAGGTACTTCGGCGAGGTCTTCGACCGCCCTTCCCCGGAACCGCTGCCCCGGTGGCAGGACTCCGACGGCAGCGATCTGTGGGCGACCGCGGACGAGACCCGCGATCAGATCATCGGGTTCTACCGGCGCACGTGGGAACACTCGAACGCGACGATCAACGAGCTTCCCCTCGACGCCCCTGGCCACGTGCCGTGGTGGCCGGAGCCTTATGCCGACACGAACCTGTTCGCCATCATGGTCCATGTCCTCGGCGAGACCATCCGGCATGCCGGGCACGCCGATATCCTGCGCGAGGGCCTCGACGGCCGGACCGGGTTGCGCGCCGAACACGAGAAGCCGATCGACGAGGAAGCCCGCGCAGCCTACTGCGCGAAGATCGAACTGGCCGCCAGGGCGGCCACACCAATCAAGGCTTGACCACAATCGCGCCATTGTGGCCCCGCCAAGGGCGGGGCCACGATTCACCTCCGCCCCCCACCAGCAAGATCACTTGAACGCCAAAGGTCGGAGTGCTGCGACGCGCCCTCAACGACCTCGAGGCGCCCTCCGCACGCTCGGTTCTTCTTGGGTCCGGGCTGCGTTCGTCAACTCGGCCTACGGCCGGGCAGCTCCGGGCGGCCCTGGCCGACCTGCCCGACAACGCGCCGAGCATCGTCCATGTCGCCAGCGAGAGCGACCCGAGGCCGTAGACGACAAGATCGTCACGAGCGCCGGGTACGGCAACGTGGGCTTGGGCGACGGTACGGCATGGAGCGCGACCCGATCTTCGCCTTGGAGTGCCACCGGCACACCAGAGACCAGTTGCTCATCCACCCGAAGCGCCCCTCGCGCACATAGGGCTCATACCTCAATCGTGGGCGGACAAGCCGGACACGAAGCTCCGGGCAGTCCGGATGAGGGACTTACGGAGGGCGGCTTCGTCGAGGTCCGGTTTCTGATAGCCGGGGGCGTCGCGGGGGCCGCCGCCGACGTTCGTGCCGTCGTAGGTGAGCGTGATGAGGCGGTTGCCGGCCAGGACACGGACCTGGTCGGCGACGGCGAACGCCCTGTCCCCGAGGCCCGTGAGGCGCTTGATGGGCACATCCTTGGCGTAGATCCCGGCCTCGAGGTCGAACTCGGCCTTGAGATCTCGTCGGTAGAGGCGTCTGGCGTCTTGACGTGGATGCGCAGTTGGCCGCAGCGAAGGGCGATGTCCCCAACTTGGATCATTCCGCTGCCGCAGTGGCCGCCTGGCTGCACGACCCCGTCGCGGATCTTCCAGGTGCAGGCAGTCTGGTCAGCGTCGCCGTTGCCCCCCACTTCCGTGACGGAGGGGAAGAAGGCCGAGGTGACGTCGGCAGCGGAGACGGCCCCGCACGGCCCGCTGTCATCGGGGGCAACGGTGCTCGGGTCCTTGGCCATTTCCGCGGTGAAGACTTCGGCGAACTGGTCCGCGCCGCGGCGAAGCTCGGCTTCGGCGGGTAATTCGCCGTCACGCTCTTCACCTCGGTAGGTGATCGTGATCAGCCAGGGCCCCTGCCGGATGACCATTTCGACGTCGTGAGAGCCGGACTTACCGTTCTCGGTCACCGTCCGGCTGTACGCGGCGTCGCCGTGATCCGCTGTCATGGGTGGGGTGTATGCCCTCCAGTCCGGCGTTTCGGCCTGTTTCGCGGCGTCCGCCTTGCGCTTGTCGAACAACTGCTTGGCGTGCTCGGTCGCGGTCTGGCTGACCGTGCCGTACGCCTCGACGACGACGCTCAGCGAACGAGGGGCTCCGGGGTGCCAGTTGCACCTCCCCCAGGCCACGGTGGGAGTCGCGACATTGTTGCTCCAGTTCAAATCGTCAGTGAACATGTCTTCGGGGAGCAGGGACACCCGGAGCGACTTGGGGACGGCGGCGCAGACCTGGGCCCCGGTGATGGGACGTAGCCGGTCGGCGGCGACGGGAGCGGGGGCCGGGCTTACGGCCGCCGCGGTGGGCGTGGGGGCCGCCGGTGGAGTGGCGGCGCAGCCGGTCAGGGTGGTCGCGAGCAGGAGGGTGAGGGCAGTTCGCATCGCAACTCCTTGAGGAGACGAAGGTCTTGGCTGGCGTACGACGGCTGACCGCGCGACAGAGGAATCGACGACTGAGGCCAGGTGGCTTGGGCCGTGGGTTCACGACCTCGCTGATCTTCCAGGTGCGGCTGGTCGGCCCTGCGCTCGCCAGCTACGGATACGGCACCGACACCGGGATCCGGGCCGTGGTCGTTCGCCGGTGGCCATGCTCACAACGAGGACGACATCCGCAACGTACGGCGCCGCTACCTGACCCCGCAGATCGCCACCGACATCGCGCTCGGCGCACCCCGGTCGACCCGCTGCGGCGCCTGGTCGACGCCCCTCAGACGGTTCTCAACGACATCCCCGGCCGCGAGACCTTCGAGCGTTGCGAAGCACCTGCCCAGAGGTCCTAGCGGTAGCGCATCAGGACTCAGCGGCGCGAGTGCACTCCTTGAAGGTGCGCACGTCGGTGGCCTTGGTGGGCGCGTCGACGTTGCAACTCTCCGCGGCCGCCGCGCTGCGGTTGGCGACGACTCAGGCGGCCGTGATGAGCGCGCTGACCGCGGCCGTACCAAACGCCTTGGGCAGGCTCTTGAACTTCACGAGATGGCTCCTCAACGTGATCGACTTCTGGACCGCTGCTGGCAGCCGACCAGGCCGGTGACAGCTCCAGCAAGGCTAGAGACCGCCGGTATGCCTTCGGTATGTCGCGCGATCCCGCCGACGGCGAGAAAGCGCCCACGGGACCGGCCGCGCCTTCTCTGCACGGTTGTCACAAGTCCTCTGCGCAACTGGCGCCAGGATGACTCAGCCGGGGTGCCGATTGGAATCGAGCCACTCGGCGTCGTTCCAGAGAACGGGCATCGCGCCTACCGGGTCGAACCTGGCGTCAGGATCGTCGGTTTGAACCAGGCAGCACATCCGGTGGCCGAACAGCGCCGCAGTGCGCGCCTGGGTGGCGATGATGTCCAGGCTGAGCTGGGCAACGTCTGGGCAGTATGCGGCGAACTTGTCGTACCCGGTGAACACTATGACGAGGCCTGTCGCGTCTCGGCGGGCGCCATACTCGAACGTGGTGACATCGCTCAGGCAGTCATTGAGGGCGGCGGGATTCCTGCCGTAGTAGTCCGGGAACTCCAGCGCCTGCGCGATCGCCGTGTGGAGATCTTCCTCACGGGTCCACGCGGAGGCGTCCAGACGGACGACCTGGTAGCCATGGGCGAGCAGCCAGTCGATGGCCTGATCCAGCACGGCATGTCGCCAGAACAGCCGGACGAAGGAAGCGGCCATCAGGCGGAAGGCGATGTCACCGGACAGTTCGCTGTCCGGGTCGAAGGCGCTCATGCTCCTTCCGCGGCGGCGGTGGCGACGCGATCGGGGACGCGGTAGACGGTGGCGCGCCCGACGGCGAACACCTCCATCAATTCGCCGCTGGAGTGCATCCGGACGAGCTCGGCCTGCTGGCGCGTGGTCAGCTCGGGTGCCCGGCCTTCGAGCCGGCCGCGAGAGCGGGCGATGGACATGCCTTCGCGAGTGCGCATCCTCGGCAGGTCGGCTTCGAACGCGGCGAAGACGGCCAGCATGTTGACGAACATCTTCGACATCGGGTCGGCGGGATCGTAGATGCTGCCGCCCAGGGAGAGGCGGACTCCACGGGTGACAAGGGTGTCGCCGGAGCGTACGGCTGCCAGGGCTTGGTCGAGGCCGGGCCGGGCTCGGTTGGTTCCGGTCAGGTCCTTGTCGAGGTAGATCCGGTCCTCGGCGACGCCGAGGGAGGCGAGGATCTCGCGCTGGGAGGTGAGGTCTTGGGCAACGGTTGAGCATCTGGCGTGGCCGATGAGTTCTCCCATCCGCCAACCGTACCGTTCAGCCCTCTGTCACCGGACGGTTTCGCGGATCACCTATGTGAGACGTGGAGAGGTGCGCTTCGTTGATCCCCGCGGCGGCGCACCCGGGTGTCCGGTGGAGGTGATCGCCGCCGCGTACGGAGCCAGTGCCGCGCCGATCGCGCCGGCCGCCGGGTGGGGCCGCGTCTGTGGGGTGTCTCCCAGGCGTCCTTCGCTGCTGTGGAACAGTCCGGCGCAGTTGTGGTGGAGCTCACCAGCCGCAGGAGAGACGATGAAGTCCTCGTGCAGGACGATCCAGGCGGTGAACCGTTCGGCGGAACCGTCTGCCTCACACCTGCTGGAGCCCGATCACCCGCAGCATGTCGAGGGCCGTCGCTTCGGGGGATCCCGGCTCGGCGGAGTACACGAGCACGGTCTGGTGACCGTCCGGGAGCAGCATGATGTCGCAGTCGAGCGAGAGCGTGCCCAGGCTGGGATGCCTGATGCTCTTGGTCGTGGCGCGCCAGGGGGGAGGAGCGCCCCTCCCGCCAGAGCTCGTCGAATCGCCGGCTGCCACGGCGTGGTTCCGCGATCATCCGGATCAGGTCGGGGTCATCAGGGTAACGGGCCTGTGCGGCGCGCAGCGTGCCGACCGAGGCGCGGGCGGCCGCGTCGTCCTCGTCCGGGCCTGCGGCGTGACTTATCGGATTTCACCTATTCGCCCGCGCCGGGAGCCGATCGGAACACGTACCGTCCCCTGTCGAAGTCCAGCGTCCATGCGTACGCCTTGAGGAAGCCGTGCGACAGCAGGCCGTCGACGCGTACGCCGCCGAAGGACTGCCACGGTGTCGTCCGGGACCTCGCGACGGCCACGAGCGGGTCCCGCCGGGTGAGCGGGCCGAGTGACACCGGCTCGGGGCTGTCGAAGTGCGGGCGGCCGGTCAGGTCGCGCGGGACGCCCCAGGCGCGGTAGTGGCGGGGCGTGGTCAGCAGGCAGGCCTGACGTGGCGGCGCCACGGCGTCGTCCACGTAGACCAGGCCCGAGTCGATGAAGAAGGTGAGGTCGTCGCGTGGGCCGAAGCCGCCACGCGCGAACATGAAGTGATCTGCCCAGAGGTAGAAGCCGAACTCCGCCGTCACGGGGCTGTCCGCGAGGAGGCGGGAGTGCTCGGTGGCGGCGTCGGGGTGGCGTCTCGGGGAGAGGATGAGGCGGTTGCGGGGGTGGTCGACGGTGGACAGGAACTGTTCCAGGACGTTGGTGCCGATGATCACCAGGTCCTGGGGGCCGACGAGGGTGGAAAGCACCTTGACCGGCACGTTGGTCAGCGACGCGGCGCCCAGGCGCAGCTCGGCGATGGTGCCGTGACGTTGCTCGGCGCGCTGCAGCCCGTGAGAGCCGGTGCCGCCCGGGGTGGTCACCACGCCTGCCTCCGCGGCGCGTCGTGGTCCCATGACGACGAACGTGCCGCCGGTGTCGAGATGCGCCAGTACGTCGACGCCGTCGATGGTCGCCGCCACGGCCGGAAGGTACGGCGCGAGCTCGTGGTCGGCGAACGGAAGCACGGTGGCGCCGTCGAGCCGGACCCCCAGCGGGCGGGTCAACCTTGGGTCGAGCACGCGCAGCGCCTGCTCGGTGGCCCGCGGCCGGGCGTCATGGCGCCGCCGTACGTGCTCGACGGCCCGATCGGGACGGCCCAGGTGCAGCCAGGCCTCGACGACCGGCTCGTCCAGCGCCCTCGGCGCGCGGCCGCCCGCGGCGAGGGCGTCGTAGTGGGACAACGCCTTCTCGTAGGACTGCTTCACGCAGTGGCACAGGAAGAGCAGGTGATCCCGGGAAGGGCCGGACAGGGGCTCGGCGTGGCGCTGGCAGCCCTCCACATCGCCCCTCGACCAGGCCCGCCACGCCGGCCGTGAAGGGGCGTGCAGTAATCCACCCAGAGGGCTTCTCATTCGAGGTCCTCCTGGGGCGACTCGGCGGCGCCGAGATCCATGGCGACGGCGACGATCGTCATCAGCGGCACGACGGCATGGGGCGCGATCGCGTACTCGCCGCGCCGCGGCTGGATGAGCAGGCCCGCGCTCTGCAGGTCCTTGAGGTGGTGGTACAGGTGCCCGGTCGACGTCTCGCCGAGTGCCTCCTGCAGCTCCCTGCGCGTCCGCGGCTCCTTGAGGAGGACGGCGAGCAGGGCCAGACGCGGCCCGCTGCCGAGGCGTTCGAGCAGGGTCGCGGCCTGGGCCCAGTGCGCGTCCGCCACCTCGCCGGCCGTGTGCTCCATCGCCCACATGTAGTCGCGGTCCTCGAAGGTCACCGCGCCGCCGTACATGACCGTGCCTGGGCGGGCCTCCCCTCCGGCCCTGGACCGGATCAGATCGAGCAGGTCGAGCGGCGCGTCGGCGATGGGGCGCGGCGGGGCGTCCGCGGGCGGTGGCCGGCGGGCGGGCGCTTCCTCCAGGAGGGCGACCCGGCGCTCAAGCTCCGCGATCCGTTCTTCGAGCAGTCCCATGGGCACACTAGCTCTCGTTGTTCCGTATTTCCGGAATAACTGAACTATAACGCCCGGGAGCTGTCAGGCAATGATCCCTGAGTTCCTATGACTGTCTTCGCCTCTTAAGTGGGCGGCTCATGAGGTCGATCATCGCGATGTGGATCATGGCCTCGGAGTGGTCGGATCGGGCTTCGTAGTCGCGGGCCAGTCGGCGGTGCAGCATGAGCCAGCCGAGGGTGCGCTCGGCTATCCAGCGGCGGGCAGCGGGGTGAAGCCCCTGGTGGCAGGGTTGCGGGTGACGACTTCGACGTCGATGCCCGCCTCGGCGGCGCCGTCGATGACGGTGGTGCGGTAGGCGCTGTCGGCCCAGGCCTTGGTGAAGGTGGGCTGAGCTGCGGCGACTGTGGTCAGGAGAGGTAATCCGGCGGCGCTGTCGGACACGCCGGCGGCGGTGACGAGTACCGCCACCAGGAGGCCGAGGGTGTCGGTGACGATGCTGCGCTTGCGTCCGGCGATCTTCTTGCCGGCGTCGTAGCCCTGACTGGTGGCCGGGACGTTGGTGGAGGTCTTGACGCTTTGGGCGTCGATCACGCCGGCGGTGGGCTCGGCGTCACGCCCTGCCTCGGTGCGCACGGAGCGGCGGAGCAGGCCGGTCTCGAAGATGCCGTCTTGCTGCCAGTCGCGGAAGTAGGCGTAGACGGTCTGCCAGGGCGGGTACTCGTGCGGCAGATAGCGCCAGAGGATGCCGGTGCGGTTGAGGTAGAGGATGGCGTTGCAGATGGTGCGCAGGTCGTATTCGGGCGGGCGGCCGATGTCCCGGGCGCCGGCGCGGCGTTCGGCGCGCCAGGCGGTCTGAACGGGCTGGACGAGCGCCCATCGGGCGTCGGACAGGTCGCTGGGATACGGTCGCGGTTCGGTCATGCCATTGGCGTACTGCCGGGCAAAGGGGCTGGCCAGACGGCCGTCCGGCCGTCGATCAAACGTGGCGGGGCGCTACTTTTCGGGATGAGACGCAGTACCGCTCGTCTGCGGGGTGGTCTTCGAGGGTGGGACGTCACCGATCACTGTCTCGTGGAAGATCGATGGTGTGGAACGCCCGGACCTGCGGAACGACACCGGTCATCAGGACCGGCTGCGTGCCAGGCAGACCCTATGGAGCGGAAGTCACGGTGCGAGATCCTTTCGACACCCTCACCGATGTCGAGAGCCACACCTGTAGCAAGATCCAGCAGTAGTCCCCGAGTTGCTCACCCGGCCAGACGTTCGTGATCGGGTTGACGATCGGCTTCACCGACGACGTCGAGCAGAGCATGGGGACTACGCGATTCACGTGCCCGGGCAAGCCTCTCAAGCTCACCCTCTTCGACTGCGATACCAGCCACTCGCTTTCCCTCGTCCATTGGATGAAGTCGATCGTCCGATCCCCGATATCCGCAGGGACGGGCAAATGACATCGGGTGTGCCGGTCAACGCCTTGTCTGCAAACGGGGTTGGACTCCTGGGCGTGGGCGGCGCTTGCTCCGACCATCGAACTTCCGAGCACGAGATAAGCCGATAATTGACTCGCCGCGTCAGCGGGAATGCCGATGTAATACCGCCATGCGCATCACCTCGGAAACGTTCACTGACGGCATCCGCGAACAGCTCTTCACCATTGGAGACATCCCTGGGGTGCTCTGGACGCCCGCCGAGGGCTCCGGTCCCCGCCCACTGGTCCTGATCGGGCATGGCGGCGGCCAGCACAAGAAGGGATGGGAGGTCGTCTCCCGGGCCTTCCCGTACGTCACCTCCTGCGGCTTCGCGGTCGCCGCGATCGACGCGCCAGGTACCGGCGACAGGCCGGAGCACCCGGAGATTCGGCGGCTGGTCGCGCTCATCCAGGAACGGGAGGCCGCGGGCGAGCCCTTCGGGCCGGCGTGGCCCGCCCTCAACGAAACCGTGGCGGCGCAGCTCATACCCGATTGGCAGACCACCCTGGACGCGCTGCAGAAGCTGGATTCCGTCGGCGACAGCCGGCCCGTCGGGTACTACGGCCTGTCCCAGGCCGGTGAGATGGGTATCCGCCTCGTCGCGGCCGAACCTCGGATCACAGCCGCCGTCCTCGGCCTCACAGGAAGCGACTGGCTCACCGAAACTGCGGCGCGGATCACGATCCCGGTCGAGTTCGTGCTGCAGTGGGACGATGAAGGCAATCCGCGGGACTCAGTCATGAAGCTGTACGACGCACTCGGCTCCGCCGAGAAAACCCTGCACGCCAACCCCGGCAGCCACTTTCGAGTTCCATCTTTCGAAATCGACAGCTCGATCCGATTCTTCGCTCGGCACCTGGGTAGCGCCGGCAGTGGCTTCTGACACCACCGGCGCCGACGGATGGCACAGCCGAGCAAGCCGCCACCCAGGATAATTGCCGATATCGCGCTGCTGTCGCCTTCTCTGACCGCGCACATCAGCCGGTTCGGGCTCTATGCCATCGACGTGCTGCGCCTGCGTCTCGACGACTTCGATCCCGACCTGTCCGAGCTCGATTTCACCATGCTGGCCGAGGTGGCATAACGAGCCTTCCACCCAGGTACGTCCGCCCGTTGGCGAGATCCAGCCGACCTGGGGACAGACGCCCCCAGCATGTCCGTCGCCTTCACCAGCGGCTACCTGGGCTTGGAGCAGATCGACCAGGTCGTGGCCGGCCAGATCTCCGGCGACGAGGCGTGGGTGACGGTCGGCTTCCTCAGTGAAGAGAACCCCCCGCCCGCTGACCGCCTCGGTCGTGCACCTGGTGCGCATCGCCCACGGCGCCGACGCGCCGTGGGAGGTCGTGGGCGCCAGCGGCTCCGAGCTGAGCATCACCATCCCCGGTACGGCTCGGCCGTACGCTCACCCCTCAAGGTGGGCGGCCGCATCACCGGCGTGGACGAGAGCATCCGGGTGGCGCTGCTGCAGGCCGAGCCCCCTTGGAGTGATCAGCGGCATTCCGGCGGGCGGTCAGAAGCAGCCCTGGTCAGGACGGCTGACCTTCCGCGGCGCGCAGCGCGGACCGGCCACGATCGTCGCCTCAAACGGCGGCGGCGTTCCCCCGTGGTCCTGGACAATCTCGACCGCATCATCGATGCCCTCCAGAAGGACGACGAGCCCGCCGCGAACGAGGTGTCCGATGCTGGCTGACAACACCCACTACCTGATCATCGCAGCCAAACAGCGGCACGAGCTCACCCGTTCCAAGGCCATCCAGGCGCTGCGTGAGCTCGATCGCACCGGCGCCCCGGTCACCTTCCGAACCGTCGCCCAGCAGGCTTCGGTCTCCAGCTCCTGGCTCTACACCCAGCCCGACATCCGAGCCGAGACCGACAGGCTCCGCACTACAGCCCGGCACACCACAGAGCCGTCCGTGCCGGCTCGTCAACGCAGCAGTGAGACGTCCCTGCAACGCCGCCTCGAAACCGCCAACAGCCGCAACCGCCAGCTCGCCGAGGAGAACTCCAGGCTCCGCCGACAACTCGCCGAAGCGCTCGGCCGCCTCCGACTGGCCGATGAACGCGAACCGGACAAGTCCGCTCCCGCACCGGCTCCCGCGAGCCGCTCTTCGGTAACGATCGGCCCCTGCCGACCAACGCTCCTCAGACCGCCTACGGCCTCGTTGCGGACATCGTCTCCAACGAGGCCGCCCTGGTCAGGGGCCCCGCAACAATCAGCGGCTCAAGATAATGCTCGCCCGTGAAACACCGCTAGTGCTTTGCCTTGTGGGCGGATGAGCGGACAACGGCGGCATCGCGGGAGGCCATCGCATCCAGGAGACCAGCGCCATGCTGATGGAGCCGACGTACGGTGAGCACGGGGGTGGCGTACAGGACGGCGCCGGCCAAAAGGATGGCGGACAGGGCGGTCACCCATCCCGAGCCGCCGGAGACCGCGCTGATGACACCGGGCAGGACGGCGGCCGGCAGGACCACAGGGAAGATCGTCATCTGTCCGCCGGTCGGATCGCCCGCCTGCTGGCCCGGGTAGATGCGATCGCGAGCGTCGGTGCCCACGGCCGGCATCAGGAGCGCGAGCAGGGGTGCCAGCGCGCAGGCAGTCGCGGCCGCGGCGATGGCGCCGCCAACGGCGGCTGCTCCCAAGGGTGAGCCGGTCGCGGCCCACAACGCGGCCGCCAGCACAATGGACGGGACGCCGAACAGCAACGCCCAGGCCGCCATCCGCCCGCGCACGTCGGCTCTGAGAGCGCCCGGTGTGGTGAGAAGCTGCCACAGGGCCGTGCCGTCCAGGGCGTAGGTGTTGATGGCGACCATCGCGCCGAACACCGCCGCCGCGGGACCCGCCAAGGGCAACGCCCAGCTCCAGCCGGTGAGCGCGATGATGAGCGCCATCAGCAGCGGGGTCAACCAGGCGCTGCGCAGCTCCACGCCGCGCGCCGGGTCGCGCAGCCAGGTGGCCAGCTCTCGCCAGACGACCGCCGACACCTGCGGGGTGGTGAAGGGCAACGGTAGTGCACGTCCTGGTATGGCCGGCCGTCGCGGTGCCGCTCGGCGAGATGGCCGGCGCAGGGCGCGAGCCGTCAGCGCGATCCAGCCCAGCTGCAGCAGGGCTCCCGCGGCCAGCAGGG
>NZ_JBGNUW010000026.1:0-174320 GCF_041950495.1 Nonomuraea sp. MTCD27
GTTCACCCTGAAGGTGCATCCGTTCTCTGCGATTTCGTGATCTAGGCAATCCGATCATCGCAGGTCGGAGGCACCTTCCTTGCATCTACCGATCTTCAAAGCGCTTCAGCGGTGAATACCCGAGGTCGTCAGCGCCATCATCATCCGCCGCCCAGAAGTCGGCAGCCCCTGGCTGCGGACGCTCCCAGAAACCGCTGTCCTCCATGGACCTCGGCGACGGCGGCAGGTAGTCGTTCCAGCGCTCTTCAAGGCGCACGGCGGGCGTGACCGTCGGAGCAGAGGGCTCAGGAACATCCGTTACCGCCGAACGCGGCAACGCGATATGCCCCGGCCCCTTATCCCCGCCCGACCCCCCAGGGCCAGGCCGCCCCTCCAGACCGCCGCCACTCCCTTCAAGACCGAGCCCCGCCTCAAGACCGGGCAGTCCCTCAAGACGGGGCAGCCCCTCGCAACCGCCCCGCCCCTCATAACTGCGCCGCCCTTCGTAACCGCCCCGCCCCTCAAGACCGAGCGGCCCCTCACGGCCTGACCTCTGGCCACCACCTCTCACCGTGTCCGCTCCGGGCTCACCATCGACATCTCCACGGCGCGCCACTTCTCCGCGCACCTGATCTTCTCTACGCACCTGATCACGTGAGGGCGACTGCAGCCGCCCCTGCTCCGAGACAGTCACCGAGGGCGCCGCCGACGGTGCCGCCGACGGCTGCGAGGGCACCTCACCGACACGCGACAACGCCTCCGCGCCGAACCCCACCGGCTCCCCGCCCGATTCGGGCCGCTGAGCTCGAGACGGCTGCTCGGGGACGCGAGTCCTGGCCACGGCCAGGATGACCGCCGGCCGACGCGGTGCCGTCGTGGCGGGCGTGACGTTGCCATCCACCTCTCCGACATGAGCCTCGCGATCGGCCACCCTGGCGACCTGCGCCCCACCAGTCGGTGCACCGCCATCTCCGAGTGCCGAGGGCACGGGTGCGGAGGGCACGGGTACGGAGCCGCCCGCACCCGTGGCCAGCGAACGCCGCCGGGCCCAGGCACCCGCATGGGCGCCGAGCAGCAGCAGGAGAATGCCTCCCGCCACGTAAAAGCCGTACTGGCCGAGACTCCCGATCGGTGACTCGTTCGACTGGGCCTTCACTCCATCGCTCTGCACGGGAGCCGTATCCCCGCCGTCCTCCTTCGCATCCGCCGGCGCCAGTTCGCCGTTGTCGCCCTGCGCGTCGGCGGTCGGAATCGGAAGGTTGCCACTCGGATCGGCGTCAGGCAGGTCCGGCAGCTTCGTGGTGGTCGGCTTGCGAGTCGTCGGCTTGGCCGAGGGGACGGTCTGCTTCTTGGCGGGCAGCGTGGGCAGCGCATCGACGCCTCTGGCGTCTCTGCTCTTCGGCGTCTGGTCGTTGCCGGTCGTCGTCTTCTTCGTCGGCTGCGCCGCGGGGGCGGCGGGGAAGCTGATGTACGCGGCCGCCGACTCGCCCGATCCGATCGACCCGCCGTCGCCGTCCCCCCTGAACGCCTTGACCGTGAACCCCACCCTCTGCCCCGCCGCCTTGGCGGGCACGCCCAGCACCGCCTTGCAGGACGAACCCGCGCACGCGCTGTCGGCGGGCAGTCTCCCGACCACGCCGGACTGCGTGTTGGACACCTCGTACGACTGCAGGTCAGGCTCGGATCCCCTGCTCCAGGTCACCAGGACCTTGCTGGTGCCCTGCTTGCTCGCGTTCACGTCGCCCGGCGCCTCGGCAGGCCGTCGCAGCTTGAACGTGCTGGTCGCGTACCTGGTCCCGGTGATCTCTCCCTTGAGGGTCACGGTGAAGGTCCCGTTGGGGGCATCGCCGGCCGCGAACGTACCGGAGATCGTCTGGTTCGCCCCACCTCCCGCGACCTTCTGGCTGGGCGTGGAGGGCCCTTCGACGTACAGCCCTATCCGCAGCTGCATCAGGCCCGTACGCGCGGAGACCGTGACGGACGAGTCCGACACCACCTGACCGTCAGAGGGCGAGGTGATCTGGCCGGAGGAATCGCCCTGCCCCGTCATCGTGTCTGCTTGAGCGGCTCCGCCAAGCGCGATGGATCCGGCCACGATCAGCCCTGCGGCCACCACTCTGCCGACTACCGTCACGACGCTTCCCTCCATCGAGAGCCTCGCCGCCTGAGCACCCACGGGGCGTTCATGCGACGACCGGAAGTGCAGTCCGCCCGGCCGATACGGTCACCGACCGTCCCCGGACCCGCACCCTAGCGACTGTGGTCCTGCGCTCCCAGACTCCCTGTCACATACGGCATGGACCGAGGGTAAGCGGAACCTTACGGGAGGGATCCGACTCTTGGACACCACGTCCAAGAAGTCGTGACTTGATTGCGACATTGCCCCGTCAAGCCACAACAGCCACAAAGCTCCCCAGCCCTTGGACCACGCCCATTTCGTGCAAGAGCGTTCATGCAACCGCCTGGAGTTCTTGCACAAGGACGCCGCTCACACCGCTCGATCTCTCGTTCGAAGATCAGCAATTCATCGTTGCATTCGAAGATCTACACCTAGGGTGCGTCGCGGAACGAGTCCAGAACAACGTGCTGGTTGACACAGAAAACGCCTCATCTTCTCGATCGATATCTCGCTTCACAGACACAGCGGCAGCGCCGAGTCCCCAAGCTAAAAGACCGTCATCGATCAGCCCGGGCAGCACACACACCCAATGCAGCGACCGAGGATGCGGCGGCTAGTGATCGTTTCCCGTTGGTGCGGTGGGGGTCGCTGGACCTGCGCGCGATCTGCCCGTCAGGGTGCGGGGTCCCAATACCGGCAATGAGATCGGTAACGCGGTCCAGACGTCGGCGACGTCTTCGGTGATCTTGCATTGCGTCAGGTCGACGCCATTTTCCTTGGCCAATGCGGAGGCCCTCTCGCAGGCGCCTTCCGGGTCGATCAACGCGAGCTTCGCCGCTGCCAGGGCGCTGAGGTCTGCGGCGCTGTTGACTCGGTGGCGGGCCACGCGCACAGATCCCACTGTTGCGAACGCTGTGGCGATCGCCATCAGGAGCCCCATGAGGGCGACGCCCCAGAGGGTGGCCGAGCCACGGTTTCTGGAGTCGAGCGCTTTGCCACGATCTTTGGAGTTGATTGCTTCCTCCCCATCCGATGTCTTGAAGGCCGTAGAGGCCATAGGTGTTTGTGATGGCGATATGAGGCATCAGTGCCTTGTGCAGGCAAGCCCATGCCGTGGCGGCGGTGCCGACCGATGAGGCTGGTCGCGACCCTCCCCCGCTCGATCTGGGCCAGCATCGTGTTGAGCGAATTTGCCGGGCGCCCGACCCCGGTGCTCAGCGGAGCCGGCTCGGACATGTGGCGGGTGAGGGCGCCCTCCGCGCGGTACAGCCCGGAACGGTCGTCACCGAGGCTCCGTCGTACATGTCCAGGCGCGGCAGGGCAACGGCGAGCGTCTCGGTGACGAGGTCATCGTTCGGTGTCTGCGGTGGCTGTTGCCGATACGCGGACTGCGGGTAGGGATTCGCCCCAGGACGGACGTACTTCTACTGTGATCTGCACTTTTGTTAGTTTCGGATCGCGGGTTATGTCTACTTGAGCGTCTGGGCTGGTGGCTGCGCGGGCGAAAGTGCGGACCTGGTCCAGAGGCTCGCCTCTGGCTGCGGCTCGGACTGCTGCTCGGGCGGCATCGACGCATTCGAGTTGGACGCCGACGGCTTGAACGGCCCACAGGGCGGCGGCCAGCACGACCATGAGGGCGGGCAGCATCGCGGCGGTCTCGGCCGTAACCGAACCGCGCGATGCCGGCCGCTCGGTGCTCATGAGGGTCCGCGTGTGGCGGAGGGTCATTCCTTCGTCGTGTTGAGTGCGCGGTCGATGAGTGACGTCAGCATTTCCTGGACCTCTGGGCTGCTCACGACCTTGAAGAGGAGCGCGGCGAAGGCACAGGCTGCGATGGTTCCTACTGCGTATTCGGCGGTGGACATGCCGCGCTCGCGGTTGACGGTTGCGTAGTGGAGCCACTTGTTGGGGCGCAGGCGAGGGCTTCTGGTGTGTCGGTTAGGGGTTGGTGAGGGGTTCACGGACTGCTTGATCGGAGCTGACGGGTCTCGCTGCGGGGTGGCGCCCGCCGTTGCTGGCTTTTGGGTCGTTGGAGCATCCGCCGTGGCGGTGCGGGGGGTTGGAGCGTCTGCTGCAGTGATGTGGGGTGTTGGAGCGTCTGCTGCTGTGGTGCGGGTGGTGAGGGTGGCTGTCGACGTGGTGTAAGCGGTGGTGGTTCGGGTGGCGTTGTGCCCATGGGTTGCGAGGTCGGACGGATTTGTTGTGGCGGTCTGGGTGGGGCTTCGGACGAATTGCTGGATGAGGCTTCGGACGATGTGGCCGTGTGGGCTGGTGCTCGACGTGGTGGTTGGAATCCGGTCTGGGGTGGCTTTGATGTCGTCTGGCGTGGTGGCGGGACTGTGCATCTTGCCTCCAGGGTGTTCGGGAGCCGGGGTCTTGTCCGGCGGGAGTCCAAGGCTCGCTCAGGCGGGGTGGGTGCCGGTGAGCCGAGCGCCGTTCTGTGGATAAGTGAGGCGCTGGAGTAATGCCTTGTGGATAGCGATGCCTTGGTGATGAGGAGTCCGTAGGCGTTGGTTGGTCGTGCTGGTGGATTGAGCGCTGGTGGGCTCCGGCACGGGGTTGCAGGGGCCTGCGGGTGTGGTGTCTCGGAGGGGTGTTTGTGGTTACGGGATGATGATGGTGGAGGCTAGGCCGGCTATTACCGGGACGATGCCCAGTAGGACGAACGCCGGGAGGAAGCACAGGCCCAAAGGCGCTACCGCCTTCACACCGACGCTTCTCGCCGAGGCGACAGCGGTGGCTCTGGCGGCTTCTCGGGCGTCGTCGGCCAGCCGGGTCAGGACGTCGGCCACCGGGGCGCCGCTTTGCGCGGCGCGGCTCATGGCTCGGGACAGTTGGCCCATGGCGGGGTCTCTTGCGAGGGCGGCCCAGGTTGGCTCGGGGTCGGCGCCCAGGCGTAGCTGGCTGCTTGCCCAGGTCAGACGGTCGCCGAGGGGGCCGCCTATCGCGTGGGCGGCGATCTCCGTGGCGGCGCTCACCGGGCATCCGGCGCGCAGGCAGGCGGTCATCAGGTCGGCGGCGAAGGGGAGGTCGGCGGCGATTCGGTGGCGGTCGTGCTGGGCTGATTGTTGGGGTTCTCTTCTGTGCAGGTACAGACCCACTGCCGGTGTGATGAGGAGGCCGGCGACGGCTCCGGCCAGGCCCCCGATCAGGAACACGAAGATCAGGCCCGTGCATGTGGCGGTGAGGGTTGTTCTGCGGGTGAGCTTGTGTGGGCGGGGAGTCGGGTCCAGCCAGATTGGGGGGTGCTGGCTTTCGTCGGGGGGTCGGGTGGCATGGCTGTTCGGGTGCTGAAGGTCTTGAGGGTGTTGGCGGAGTTGAGGGTGTTGGCGGATTTGGGGGCCTTTGGGGGCTTGGGGGTGGGAGGGGGAGGCTGGTGAGGACGGGGGATTGTTCGGGGGGCGTAGGCGGGTGAGGCGTGCTGCGGGCGTTCTTGGTGAGAGCCACAGCCAGGCGGAGATGGCGGCGCACAGCGCGGACAGCAGCTGGAGCATCGGCGGGAATCCGATCGGGGGCGTTGGTTCGGGGGCCGTTCGGGATGTAAGGCTTGGCGTGAGGGGTTGTGGGGGCGGGGTCTTGAGTTCAGGTCTGGGCTTGGGTTGCCATGTGGTTGGTCCACCACAGGCCGCAGGCGTCCAGGGCGGCCCCGGTCACCAGGCACATGAAGCCGGGGAAGCTGCCGAACAGGAAGTCCAGGGGGTGCATGTTCAGGGCGCCGACCATGAGGAGGCCGAGGGCCGGGAGGATGGCGAGCATTCTGGCCGTGGTGCGTGGTCCCGCCAGTTGTGCTGCCACGTCCTGGCGGTGGGCCTGGGCGGTTCGTAACGTGTGTGCCACTCGGTCGATCAAGGAGGCCATGCCCGCGCCCACCGTGGTGCCGACCTCCCAGCAGGCCGCCAGCCTGTGGAGGCCCTCTCCTCCTTGTGGTGGGGCCGATGAGGTCAGGGCCGCGGAGACGTCGCCGCCGTCCCGTGCGGCCGCGATCACCGGGCGGAGGAGGCTGGGGTCGGGGAAGTCCACTGCGGTCATGGCTCTGGTGAGGGCCTCGCCGGGGGTGCGGCCGGCCGTCAATTCCGCTGACAGGGACTGGCACAGCTCGATCGATGCCCGTCGCCAGGCCTCCGCGCGGCGGGCAGGGCTGGGGCGGGTGAGGAGCCTGGACAGGGGTGGCCATGATGAGGGTTTGGGCATGTCCGAGGTCAACAGCTTGGTCAGTCGGGTTGTGGCTGGGTCGGGGGCTGTCCACAGCCATATGGCGAAGGCTGTGGACAACGCGGATATGAGGGCGCTGGTCATCGCCTTGGTTCCGTTGTGGGGAGATCGCACGGTTCAGGGACGGCTGTGCTGGGGTGATCGTGGTTTCGACCCAGGTGTGCTCGGCGGGTCAGGGCGTCGTAGCCGGGGCCTGGTCGGGTGCCGCCTGCTGCGTCGAAGGTCAGGGCCGGGACCGACTCGACGAAGCCGGCCGGTGTTCTGAAGAGCAGGCAGATCTCGGCTATGCGCCTTCGGCCGTCCGGGCGGCCGCGGGTCAGGTGGATGACCGCGTCGAGGGCCGCGGCCAGTTGGCTGTGCACGGCCTCTCTGCTCAGGCCCGCCGCGCAGCCGAGCGCCTCCAGACGAGGTGGTACGTCGGCCGCCGTGTTGGCGTGCAGCGTGCCGCAACCGCCCTCGTGGCCGGTGTTCAGGGCGGCGAGAAGATCCACTACTTCGGCTCCTCTCACCTCTCCGACCACCAGGCGGTCGGGGCGCATTCTGAGCGCCTGCCGGACCAGGTCGCGCAGGCCCACCCCGCCCGCGCCCTCCAGGTTCGCCGGGCGGGTCTCCAGGCGGACCACGTGAGGGTGGAGAGGGCGGAGCTCGGCCGAGTCCTCCACCAGCAGGAGGCGGTCGCCCGGGTCCGCGAGGGAGAGCAGGGCCGACAGGAGCGTGGTCTTGCCCGTGCCGGTGCCGCCTGTCACGAGGAAGGCGAGCCTGGCGGTGACCATGGCGGTGAGCACCGGGATCGCGGACGGGGCGATCGTGCCTGCCGAGACGAGGTCCGTCAGGGTGAAGGTGCGGCGTGGTGGCAGGCGCAGGGAGACGCAGGTGCCGCCGGACGCGACAGGCGGGAGCACCGCGTGGAGGCGTACTCCTCCTGGGAGCCGGGCGTCCACGTACGGGGATGCGTCGTCCAGGCGCCTGCCCGCGGCCGTCGCCAGGCGTTGCGCCAGCCTGCGGACGGCTCCGTCGTCCGCGAACGTGACCGGGGTTCGGCGCAGGCCGGTGCCGTCGTCGATCCATACCTCGCGGGAGCCGTTGACCAGGACGTCCGTAACGTCGGGGCGGGCCAGGAGCGGTTCCAGTGGACCCGCGCCCATCAGGTCGGCGCACAGGGCCCGGGCGACGGCGAGGATCTCGGCGTCGCCGTACACGGACTTCTCGGCTCTCAGGGCCACTGCCACCTGGGCGGCGCTGGGCTCGGCGCCTGTCCGGGCCAGGCGTACGCGAACGGCCTCGACCAGGTCTGGGGAGACGGCGGGCCGGGCTTGCGGGTGTGGCTCCTGGACTTGGAGGTCGGGGGTCATGCCGTTGGGAGGAGGTCTCGCAGGAGGGAGGTGCAGAGGGCGCCCAGCACGGTGCGCGGGCCCAGTTTGGGCAGCTCTCCGCGGTTGAGGGTGGCGGTGAGCCTGGGCTGGTCGGGGAGGTTGCCGACGGATGGGACGCCCAGGGAGGCCATGGCCATGTCGTCGTCCAGGACTCCCGGACGGAGGACGGCGCGGACATCGGCGGTGTGTTTGCGTACCTCGGACAGGACCTGAGCGGCCGAGAGGATGCCGCGTACGTCCGCCGTGGCCACCGCCAACGTGGTCTTCGCTCTGGTCAGGGCCTCTGTCGAGGCCGGGTCCAGGTGCCGGGGGAGGTCGACGACGACGAGGTCGAAGCCGCGCCGGCCCGCTTCGAGGACCGAGCGCATGGCCTGCGCGGGGATCGCCGCCACCTCGCCTCTGTGGAAGGACAGCACGGCCAGCTCCCCGAACGCGGGCAGCGCCGCTTGCAAGGCGCCGGAATTGATCCTGCCCTCCCTGGCCACCAGGTCCCCCCAGCGGGCGCCCGGCGCCTCCTCGTGGCCCAGCAACGCGTCTATGCCGCCGCCCAGCGGGTCGGCGTCCACGAGCAGAGTGCGGAGGTGGTCGGCCGAGGCACGCAGAGCCAGGCAGGCGGCGAGCACGCTCGCGCCCGCTCCGCCTCGGCCGCCGATCACGCAGATCACGGATCCCGACCGGGGGTCCGGCTCCATGGCATCCGCGAACCGGTCGACCAGGTGGCGTTCGTCGCCGGGGAGGGTCAGGACGGTCTGAGCGCCCACGGCCACGCATTTTCGCCAGGTGTCCGGGTCCTCGGTGTCTCGGGTCACGAGGAGGACCTGGTCTCGGGCGGGAGGTGAGGTCGCGGCCACGGCGTCCGCCTGGTCCGCGCCGATGGCGATCAGCGGGGCGAGGTTCCAGAAGGGGCGGGCGTGGGCGGGGATGTGGGCCACGTCGAGCTGCGCACCGGCCGCGGCGGCGATGCGGACCAGGTCGTCGAGTAGGGCGTGGTCTTCGGTGATGACCAAGGGGCGGTGCATGTGAGGCCTCCCTGCGGGGTTGGGAGGCCCACCCTGGTGGAGGTGGCGGGGGCGGTGGCGAGCCGAACGGGGTTCTGTGGATCGGGGGTGGGGTGGGGTCAGGTGCTGTGGATAACTCGCTGTGCCAGGCTCTGCGGCCCGGTGCCAGAGGGTGGTGATCCCGGAAAGCCCGGGTGGCTGTAGGGCATGCAGGGCGGGCCGGGCCAGGCGGGGGGTCGGGCCGTCAGGGGGCCGGGCCGTCAGGGGGCCTGGATCGTGCGGAGGCTGGGCCACGCGAAGAGGCCGGGGTCATGCGAGGCGGGCCTGCACCGTGCAGGGCGGGGCGGGGCCGTCGTGGCGTGGCATGCGTGGCGGGCCGGGGGCCGAGCGGGCGGGGCCGAGCCAGCTGGGGGTGGAAAAGGGGCGACCCCCGCCGGGGGGGAGAGCGGGGGTCGCCTGATCGGTCCGGCTCCGGGGGGGTAGAGCCGGTCCCGTTTCAGAAGAAAGCTTTCATCACTGGACCAGAGCCTGGCAAGGGACTTGCAAAGCTATCCCTTGCACGGTCGCTCCAGTTTCAGGTGATACCCACGTATGCTGCCCGATCGACTCGAGTTTCGTCGAGGAGCAATCTCGCATTTTCGCCAAGTTTTTTCGCCACCCCATAACGATCACATAAAGACGATCACAGAGAGTGATCATCACGGCTCGGTAACCGGCCGGTCAAGGTGTCGCCACCCCCATACCCGAAGTGCCGGACCATGGTCGGGTAAAGGTCTTGGTACGAGGGGTTCCCATCAGGGCGGATCCGTCGTAGAAAGGTGTCACGGACCACTTGTCCGGGTGCATCAACCGGGCACCCACGCGCGACCAGCCGCGGGAGGCGCGTCGTGACGGGCTTGACCCGCTCCGACGGATAGAGGTGCACGCTTGGTAACCCGGTGTGATGCACGGCAGACGGCGTCTCATGACTGAGACGCCGTCAGCTATGTCCGTAACTCCCCCGCGGCTCGCGTCAGCCCCTCTGCATGGCCTCACAGATCGCAGTCGTCTCGCGTACGCCGAGGCTTACCGCAGCGGCACAGTGCTGTACCCAGGCGCCCACGCCCTCCGGCGTCCCGCTCAGGTACGCGCGCAGCGCATCCCCGTACGCCAGCTCCAGGTGCCCCACCTCGACCGCGACCAGTGACTTCGGGTCCAGCCCGTACTCGACCAGCGTCAACCGCTCCGCCGAACGCGCCACGATCCCGTCCGCCGTGCCGAACGGGCGCAGCACCGCCAGCTCCGCGTGCACCACGGCGGCCAGCACGATGGCGGGCGCCTTCGTGGGCTGTTCGAGCAGGCCGAGCAGGCCCTCCATGCGGGCCGCGGTGTCGGCGGCGGCCGGCGCGGGGCCCAGGGACAGCGGGTCGGAGGCCTCGTCGAAGGCACGGGGGCGGCCGAGCTCCTCCTGCGGCGTCAGGCCGGCCGCCGCCACGACGTGCAGCCGGGCGAGCACCTGCCGAGGCGCCTTCCGCCACGTCGCGCCCAGGCGGCCCATCTCCGCCGACGCGCGCAGCGCCCCCTGCACCAGCGGGTCGTGCGCCTCGTCCCGGCGCAGGACGTCCAGAGGCACGTCCACGCCCTCGATGGCGGCCGACGCCCGCGCGCCGCGCAGGGACGACTCCGTGGACACCGCGGGGCTGGCCCGGCGCAGGACGCGGTGGCGGTACAGCCGGTCGACGGCCTGCCGGGCCTCGTCCACCGCCTCCGGGACACCGGGGAACCGGGCGATGGCGGCCAATGGGTCACTCACGAGACATGACCTTACCTGCGGGTAGCACCGGGACGACGAGGCGCGGGGCCCACCACCAGAGTGACCCCGGTGCGGCGATCCAGGGCGGTGGCGGGGTGGCAGAGAGTGGCGGGACGCCGGATCACGTGGGGCGGCAGGCGTACCGGCCGGGCGGAGGTGACCCTCGGTGTACGGCCGGGAACGGCCCGGCAGCCAACCCCCGAGAAACCCCGGCACACCCGGCCCCGAGGGGGGCCCATAAACCCCACCCGCATATTCTCCAGATTTCAGGATGACAACATTTCAATAGCAGTTGTAATGCGCCCTGATAAGGCTCCCCCACGGTACAGACCTGTCTAGACCTCTTGTGTACCGAGGTCGTGAGCTGGTGAAGTGGGACACGACCTATCCAATCTGGCCATAGAAGGAGCATGAGGTGGCCCCGGAGACCGCTGGTAACGAGCCCCAGGCGCTGTCCAACCTGCTGCAGGAGAATCGCCGGTTCGCACCGCCGGCCGACCTGGCGGCGGCCGCGAACGTGACCGCAGCCGCATATGACGAGGCCGCCGCGGACCGTCTCGCCTTCTGGGAGCAGGCTGCCGACCGGCTCACGTGGGCCAAACGGTGGGACACGACGCTCGAATGGAATCCCCCCTTCGCCAAGTGGTTCGTCGGCGGGGAGCTCAACGTCGCCTACAACTGTGTCGACCGCCACGTCGACGAGGGCCGCGGCGACAAGGTCGCCTATCACTGGGAGGGCGAGCCCGAGGGCGACACCCGCACCCTCACCTACAACGACCTGAAGACCGAGGTCAGCAAGGCCGCCAACGCCCTGCGGGAGCTCGGCGTGAACAAGGGCGACCGGGTCGCGATCTACATGCCGATGATCCCCGAGCTGCCGATCGCGATGCTGGCCTGCGCCCGCATCGGGGCGGTCCACTCGGTGGTGTTCGGCGGGTTCTCGGCCAGCGCGCTGAAGAGCCGGATCGACGACGCCGACGCCAAACTGGTCATCACCGCCGACGGCGGTTACCGCAGGGGCAAGCCGTCGGCGCTCAAGCCGACCGTGGACGAGGCCGTCGCCGAGTGCCCGCAGGTCGAGCACGTCCTCGTCGTACGGCGTACCGGCCAGGACGTCGCCACCAACGGCAAGGACGTGTGGTGGCACGACGTGGTGGAGCGCCAGAGCGACCAGCACACCGCCGAGCCCCACGACGCCGAGGACCCGCTGTACATCCTCTACACCAGCGGCACCACCGGTAAGCCCAAGGGCATCCTGCACACCACCGGCGGCTACCTGACGCAGACGGCCTGGACCCACCACGCGGTCTTCGACCTCAAGCCCGAGTCCGACATCTACTGGTGCACGGCCGACATCGGCTGGGTGACCGGCCACTCCTACATCGTGTACGGCCCCCTGGCCAACGGCGCCACCAGCGTCATCTACGAGGGCACCCCGGACACCCCGCACCGCGGCCGGTTCTGGGAGATCGTGCAGAAGTACAAGATCACGATCCTCTACACCGCGCCCACGGCGATCCGGACGTTCATGAAGTGGGGCGACGACATCCCCGCCAAGTACGACATGTCCAGCCTGCGCATCCTGGGCTCCGTCGGCGAGCCGATCAACCCCGAGGCGTACGTCTGGTACCGCGAGCACATCGGCCACGACCGCTGCCCCGTCGTGGACACCTGGTGGCAGACGGAGACCGGCGCCATCATGATCAGCCCGCTCCCCGGCGTGACCGCGGGCAAGCCGGGCGCCGCCATGCGCCCGCTGCCCGGCATCACCGCCGACGTGGTGGACGACCAGGGCAACAGCGTCCCGGACGGCGGGGGCGGCTTCCTCGTCGTACGCGAGCCGTGGCCCTCCATGCTCCGCACGATCTGGGGCGACGACCAGCGCTACATCGACACCTACTGGAGCCGTTTCGAGGGGATGTACTTCCCCGGCGACGGCGCCAAGAAGGACGACGACGGCGACCTGTGGCTGCTCGGCCGCGTGGACGACGTCATGCTGGTCTCCGGCCACAACATCTCCACCACCGAGGTGGAGAGCGCGCTGGTCAGCCATCCAAAGGTGGCCGAGGCGGCCGTGGTGGGCGCGACCGACCCGGTGACCGGCCAGGCCATCGTGGCGTTCGTGATCCTGCGCGGCTCCGCCGAGGAGAACGACGACATCGCCTCCGACCTGCGCAACCACGTGTCCAAGACGCTCGGCCCGATCGCCAAGCCGCGCCAGATCCTGGTAGTTCCCGAGCTGCCCAAGACCCGGTCCGGCAAGATCATGCGCCGCCTCCTGCGCGACGTGGCCGAGAACCGCAGCATCGGCGACGTCACCACCCTGGCCGACAGCACGGTGATGAACCTGATCTCGGAGAAGCTCCCGTCCGCGAAGGCGGAGGACTAGAACCACACACGTAGCCGCATGTCCCAATGAAACGGGACATGCGGCTACATAGGTACGCTGAGCCACCGGCCGAGACGTGGCCGTTCCCGGCCGGTGACCGCCGTGCTCGTCGCCGGCAAAGCCGCCCCGACCTGGGCGGACCTCTCCCCGGACGGCCATGACGCGCTCCCCGGGACCGAGGCCGGCCCCGCGCAGGGCCGCCCTCGATCATCGCCTCCCTGGCGGCCTGGTCATGCCCGGCCTTCGCCTTCATGTCGGCGGGGGTGAAGCCGGATGGATCAAACCAGGGCGCTATCTTTTCCGATCGGGTAGTTCTGGGAGTGATGGCGGGACGCGTGCTCGGTAAGTTCCTCGGCGTGTTCGGCGGTGCCTGGCTTTCCGTACGGCTCGGCCTGGCGAGACTGTCGGGACATGGCGTACGGCGACGATCGGCAGCGTGCCGAAGCCGTCACCACCGGGAACCTCGCGGCCGGCCTCATCGCGTCGATCCTGGCGGCGGTGTTGCTCAACGCACGAGTACGCAGCGCCGCATTTGCGCTGGATGATGTTTGACACGGCCACCAGGCCTCGATAGGAGACGTTCATGCCGCAGACTCCCGAGGAAGAATCCCTGGGCTCGCTGGTCGCCCAGGCGAGCAGTCACATCTCGTCCCTGATCCGCTCGGAGATCGAGCTGGCCAAGGCCGAGTTCAGGTTCGACGCCAAGCGGGTCGGCACGGCGGCCGGGATGTTCGCCGCCGCGGCCTTCATGGCGCACCTGTGCCTGATCCTCGCCTCGTTCACGATCGCCTACGCGCTGGCCCAGGTCATGCCCAACTGGCTCGCCTTCCTCATCGTGACCGTCTTCTACCTGCTGGTCGCAGGTCTGCTGGTGTTCGTCGGGATCCGCCGGCTCAAGGGTCTGGCCGGGATGAAGCGCACCGCCCGATCGATCAAGGGGCTCAAGGAGATCGCCACTCCCGAGGAGCCGGCGCTGCCGGTGCCCAGCCCGGATCGCGAGCCGGTGACCCGAGATGGCGCCTGACGAGTCCGTCGTCCAGATCGAGGGCCCGTGGACGCACCGCGCGGTGCACGCGGGCGGCACCCGGTTCCACGTCGTGGAGGCCGGTGACGGGCCACTGGTGCTGCTGCTGCACGGGTTCCCGCAGTTCTGGTGGACCTGGCGGCACCAGCTCACCTCGCTGGCGGGCGCGGGATACCGGGCGGTGGCGGCCGACCTGCGCGGCTACGGCGGCAGTGACAAGCCGCCGCGCGGCTACGACCTGCCCACGCTGGCCGCCGACGCGACGGGGCTGATCAGGGCGCTGGGCGAGACCGGGGCGATCGTGGTGGGGCACGACTGGGGCGGGCTGCTGGCCTGGACGATGGCCGTGCTCGACCCCAAGTGCGTACGCCGGCTGGTCGCGGTGTCGGCGCCACACCCGCTGCGGCTGCGCAACGCGCTGCTGACCGACCCCTTCGGGCAGCTCAGGGCCAGTGGCCGCCGGCTCGGGTTCCAGCTTCCCCTGCTGCCCGAGCGCCGGCTCACGCGCCACGACGCGGCCCTGGTGGGGCGGCTGCTGGAGGACTGGTCGCGGCCCGGCTGGCCGGACCCCGGGGAGTCGCGGACCTACCGCGAGGCGTTCCGGATCCCGGCCGTGGCGCACTCGGCGCTGGAATACCACCGCTGGTTCGGCCGCTCCCAGCTCCGCCCCGACGGCCGCCGTTACGCCCGGGCCATGCGTACCGAGGTCGAGGCCCCCACGCTGCACCTGCACGGAGCGCTCGACCCGAGCGTCCTGCCACGCACGGCGCAGGGTTCGAGCCGCTACGTGGCGGCCCCCTACCGGTGGCGGCTGTTCGAGGCGGCCGGCCACTTCCCCCATGAGGAGATCCCCGACGTGTTCGACACCGAGCTGCTCGGCTGGCTGAACGATCCGGAGCCCGACCGATGAGAGACCGCGATCCCGAGGGCCGCCCGCGCAGCGCCCGGCCGCGCGACGCGTACGGCAGGCCGCTCCCCTACGGCTCCCCCGGCCTGCCCAGGGTCCCCGACGACTACGCCCCCACCACCGAGCAGGCGCTGGCCGACGGCCGCCGCTTCCTCGACGAGGGCCTGCCGTTCAACGCGCACGAGGTGTTCGAGGGCCGCTGGAAATGCGCTCCCGAGGAAGAGCGGGAGTTGTGGCAGGGCCTGGCGCAGATCTGCGTCGGGCTGACGCACCTGCAGCGCGGCAACGGGCGCGGCGCGGTGACCCTCTTCAGCCGGGGGGCCGCCAAGGCGCAGTCGTACGGCGGCGCGTACGACCCCGTCGGCAAGGCGGCCTCGGGCCTGACCCAGGACAGCGACCCCGACGAGGCCATCGCCCTGATCCTGGCCAAGCTCCCCCGCTAGCCCAGCGCGGCGCGGCCCGCGACCAGCGCGCGCGTGGCGCCCGTCGCGCGCTGGACGGCCGTGTCCACGGCCCGCTCGCCCTCGCCGAACATGCCCAGATGCAGCAGCCCCGCGAGCCCGTGCGCGGTGGCGGCCACGGCCGTCCCCAGCGCCTCCGCCGCACCCGGATCGCCGCCCGACAGCGCCATCGCGGCCGTGCGGAAGGCCTCCTTCACCGGCTGGGTGGCCCGTTCGAGCTCCGGCTCGGCGATCGGCGACAGGGTGCCGAAGACGGCCTCGAACAACGTCCGGTGCTTGGCGGCGAACCGCACGTATCCCCTGGCCACCGCCACCAGCCGGTCCTCCGGCGAGTCGCCGCCGCGCTCGGCCATCACGGCCGTGACGAGCAGCTCCCCGACGCGTGTCCCGACCGCCAGGAGCAGCTCGTCGCGGTCGGCGAAGTGCCGGTAGGGGGCGCTGACCGCGACCCCGAGCCGCCTGCTGGCCTCCGCCAGCGAGAACCCCTGCACGCCCTGCTCGGCGATCAGCTCCATCGCGGTGTCGATGAGCGCGGCGCGCAGGTCGCCGTGGTGGTAGCGGTCGCGTTTGCTCGTTCGGGGCGTCGGGGACACCGCCTCAGATTAGCGACAGCTCGTTCAGCTTGCCGATCTCGGCCTCCGTGAGGCTGAACTCCATCGTGGCGGCCGCCTCCGCCGCCTGCCGGGGCTTGGACGCGCCGGGGATGGCCACGACCGTGTCGCCGTAGCGGTTGATCACCCAGTTGACGGCCACCTGGGAGATCGAGACGCCGTACGCCGTGCCGATCTCCCGCATGGCGTCGATCAGCGGCCTGGTGCGGGCCAGCCCCCGGGCGCTCAGCTCGCGCCGTCCGAAGAACCTGCGCATCACCGGCGCGGACCTGGCCAGCGCGGGGTTCTCGTGGAAGCGCCCGGTGAGCAGGCCGCCCTCGAGCGGCGAGTACGCGATCAGCGTGACGCCCAGCTCGCGGGCCGTGGCCAGGACGCCGTCGCGCTCGACGTTCCGGTGCAGCAGGTTGATGCGGACCTGGTTCGAGGCCAGCGTGACGCCCTCGGCCGCGAGCACCCGGTGGGCGAGCCTGAGCTGGCGGGCGGAGAAGTTGCTCACCCCCACCGAGCGGATCCTGCCCGCCTTGAGCAGCGCCGCCATGGCCTTGAGCTGGGCCGGGATGCTCGACAGCGAGCCGGTGGGGAAGTGGATCTGGTGCAGGTCCACGGGGAAGCCGCCGAGGTGGCGCAGGCGGTCGCCGATCGTCCGCGTGATGCTGGCGGCCGTCCGGCCGACGGGGGCCCATTTCGTGGCCACCGTGACCTGTCCGGGCCGGATCCCGGCCGCCTTGAGCGCGGCGGCCAGCGCCTCCTCCGAGTTGCCGTTCCCGTACATCTCGGCGGTGTCGAACCAGTCGACGCCGCCGTCGAGTGCCGCCCGCACCACCTGGGTGGCCGACTCCTGGTCGATGGGCCTGATCATCCAGCGGGCAACGTTCCTGGTGCCGGCGAACTGCATGCATCCCAGGCCGATGGGGGTGATCTCGATGTCGGTCGTGCCGAGCCTGCGCGTCTTCATGCCCAACCCTCCATGTGATTGCCTATCACATTGTGAAAAGCTATCACATTGGGGCGTGCGAAGGGGAGGGTCCCTTCTGGATCAGCTGATCAGTCGCACTCCTGCGTGCTGGCCGGCGAGGTGTCGCTGCGGCCCGCCGAGGCGTCGGGAGCGACCTCCTCGGCCGTCAGCACGTAGCCGGTCTGCTCCTCGTTGATCGCGGCGGCGAAGATCACGCCGTAGACCCGGCCGTCCACCGTGAGCAGCGGCCCGCCGGAGTTGCCCGGCAGCACCTGGCCGCGGATCGCGTAGACCTTCCGCCTGACCGTGTTCTCCCGGTAGATGTCGGGGCCCTCGGCGTCGAGCTGTCCGCCGATCCTGGCCGGCTCGGCGGTGAAGCCCTTGCCCTTCGGGAACCCGGCGATGATCGCGTTGTCGCCGCGGCTGCCGTCGCCGTCGAAGGACAGCTGCGGCAGGTTGAGCTCCGGCACGTAGAGGACGGCGATGTCGCGCCGCGGGTTGTAGCGCACGACCGTGGCCGCGTGGCGGGCGCCGGTGGAGTCGATGACCTGCAGGTCACGGGTGACGCCGGCGACCACGTGGGCGTTGGTCATGATCCGGCCGGGGGCGTAGACGAAGCCGGTGCCCTCGATGTGCTTGTTGCAGCTCTCGGCGTTGCCCTGCACCTTGACGATCGCGCGGCGGGCCCGGCTCAGCTTGGCGCCCTGCAGCACGCTCTGGTCGGGCGGCTGCACGTCGATGAGCTGGCCGGCGCCGATGGCGTCGAAGACCGGCGGGAACTCCGAGCGGTCGATGAACTTCTTGAACGGCTGCTGCCAGTTGCGCGCGGCCTGCGGGATGGCGTCGTCGACCGTGGTCAGCAGCGCGGAGTTCTTGACCTGGTCGACGAGCGGGGTGAAGGCCGTCGAGACGATCAGCGACCCGATCAGCCAAGCGATGACCAGCACCGACAGCGCGCTGGCGAACGTGCCCCCGATCGCGTCGGCCACCTTGGCGGGCTCCCAGGTGACGTGGCTGCGCACGACGGCGCCGAGCGTCGAGGAGGCGAACTGGCCGATGGTCGCGGCGAGGAAGACGATCACGATGGCGAGCAGCGCCTGCGGCGTGTCGCCGTCGACGACGGCCTTGGAGACGGGCGGCGCGATGAAGACGCCCAACACGGCACCGCCGACGAACCCCACGAAGCTCATGGCCCCGATGATGAAACCCTGCCGGTAACCCGAGATGCCGAAGGCGATCACGAGGCCGATCAAGATGAGGTCAAGCAGATCACCGCGCACGCTTCAAAGGTAACCAGCGATACGGTCAAGTGTGCACGTCTTCGATCAGGACGGCGTCACTCACCTGGCTATCTTGAGCGGTATGCCGCCGGACGAGGGAACAGTGCGCGATCTCATCCAGGCAGCGCTGCGCGACACCGATCCTGACGGCCCTCTGCGCTGGCACGTGATCTCCTTGCTGCGCCAGCGGGGCGACCTGGAGTCGTTCATCGAGGCGCGGCGGCTGTGCGCCGCCGACAGCGTCGCCGAACGTCTCCTCGGCGTGGACATCATGGGGATGCTGCGGCCGTTCGTGGACCGTACGCTGCCGGTGCTGCGCTATCTCGCCGCCAGCGAGGACGACGCCATGGTGCTCTATTCGGTGCTGATCGCGTTCGGCCACCTGGCGGACCCGCGCTCGCTCCCGTCCGTGATCGACCTGGCCGCCCACAACGACCCCCGGGTCAGGTACGGCGCGGCGTACGCGCTGCAGCACGTGCTCGGCGAGCCGCCGGACCGGGCGGGCCTGGAGACGCTGCGGGCGCTGGCGGCCGACAGCGACGCGGACGTGGCCGGCTGGGCCTCGCTCGGCGTCGCGCTCAGATCGCCCTATTAGCCGCGGGAGGCGAGGGTCACCACGTCGGGCGGCAGATCCTCCACCTGAGCCGGATCCCACGGCTGTTCGAGCCCAGCCTCGCGCAGCACCGTGTCCAGCACCATCGCCGTGAACCCCCACACCAGCATCCCGCGCACCCGGAACGCCGGCCCCGCCGTGCCACGGGGATGCCGCAGCATGACGCGGTTGCCCGGGTCGACCAGCTCGGCGAGCGGCACCCGCTCCACGGAGTCGACCTCGTCGGGCGAGGCCGCGTGCACCGCCGACGGCTCGCGCCACCAGGCGATCACCGGCGTGACGCGGTTGTCGCTGTGGTTGAGGTAGAGCTCCGGCATCGTGCACAGCACGTGCACCCCGCTCGGGTCGGCCCCGGTCTCCTCCTCGGTCTCCCGCAGGGCGGCCTCGATCGGCCCGGCGTCCTCCGGGTCCACGCCGCCGCCGGGGAAGGCGGGCTGCCCCGGGTGCCTGCGGCCGCGCGTGCTGCGCTGGATGAGGAGCACGTCGGGGCCGTTGGGCCCCTCGCCGAACAACATGAGCACCGCCGCCGCCCGGCCACCCCGGCTGGGCGGCCGAAAGAAAGGGGGAACACGGATCTGCCGCGCTTGCGCCGCCAGTCTTTCGAGCCAGTCGGGCACTTGGGTCACGCATCCTCCAACACGCCGGGGCGCGAATGACTTCCCTCGATCAGGAGAAGGGGCCGGGCCTGACAAGCTTCGTGGCCTCGGCGGGGGCCGTGGGGCCGGTGCCGTACGAGGGGCAGAGCGCGGCCAGCGGGCACACGCCGCACGCCGGCCGCCGGGCGTGGCAGATGCGGCGGCCGTGCCAGATCACCCGGTGCGAGAAGATCGTCCACTCCCGCTTGGGCAGCAGCTCGCCCACGGCGTGCTCGATCTTGACGGGGTCGGTCTCCTCGGTCCAGCGGAACCGGCGGACGAGCCGCTGGAAGTGGGTGTCCACGGTCAGGCCCGGCACGTCGAACGCGTTGCCCAGCACCACGTTCGCCGTCTTGCGGCCCACGCCGGGCAGCGCGACCAGGTCTTTCAGCCTGCCGGGCACCTCACCGCCGTGGCGCTCGCACACCGCCTGGGCCATGCCGATGATGCTGTTGGTCTTCGCGCGGAAGAAGCCGGTCGAGCGGATGATCTCTTCCATCTCCGGCCGGTCGGCGGCGGCGTAGTCCTCCACGGTTGGATATTTCGCGAAGAGGGTGGGGGTGACCATGTTGACCCGCTTGTCCGTGCACTGCGCGGACAGGATGGTCGCGACCAGCAGCTCCAGCGGGTTGCCGAAATCGAGCTCGCAATGGGCGTCCGGGTAGGTCTCCGCGAGGATGCGGTTCATCTTGCGCGCCCGCCGAACCAGAGCGAGCTGGGTCTCAGGCTTGCGCCCCGCCGCGTTCGTCGCCATGCGGCAAGAGTAGAAGCTCCGGGGAACGGTTGAACCAAGGACGGCTTATCCGCGTACAACCTGGCGCCTTGGAAGGGGGTCGTCATGGGTGATCAGGGAGCGACGCTGGCGGAGTTCGTCCGGCATGGAGGTCCGCTGCGCGGCCAGGCGCTGCACCGGCTCGCCGTGACCTGCGTCGCGGCCATGGCCAAGCTGCACGCGCGCGGCACCGCCGGGGTGCGGCTCAGCAAGGAGAGCGTGGCGCTGGGCGCGCGCGGCCAGGTGCTCATCGGGTGGCAGCGCTCCGCGACGGAGTCCGGCCTGCCGCGGGCGGAGGACGTACGGGCTTGGGCCGACCTGGTGGTCTTCGCGGCCACCGGCGCCGAGGACGGCGACACCTCCGTCCTGTGGCCCGCGCTGCGGATCGCGGTCGAGCAGTGCCGCCACCCCGAACCCGCCTCCCGCCCGCAGGCCGCGGACGTGCTCCGGGTCCTGCTCAGCCGGTCGGTGGCGGCGGCGGTGGCGTCCGTGGACGACCTCCTCTCCGGGGACCACCGGAGGGCGGGCTGAGCTCCGAGGAGTGCCGGTCGCGCGGTGAATCAGGCCGTCCGGTACCTTTCCCCCGGGAGCTGACGCACCTGGACAGGCTCCGAACACTCCGGCGTTCCCATAGCCTGTGTGTGCTGTCCGGAGTGGGGTGAGTCACAATGGCAGCAGAGGAGGCAGAGTGAACACCGAAGATGTGCTGGGCAAGGCCCCCCTGTTCGCCGCGCTGGACCGCGAGAGTGCCGCCGCGCTGCGCACGAGCATCACCGAAGTCCAGCTGTCCAAGGGGCAGACGCTCTTCCACGAGAACGAGACGGGCGACCGGCTCTACGTGGTGCTGGAAGGCAAGATCAAGCTTTCCCGCACCTCCCCGGACGGGCGGGAAAACCTGCTGAGCGTGCTGGGGCCGAGCGAGATGTTCGGCGAGCTGTCGCTGTTCGACCCGCGGCCGCGCACGGCCACGGCGACGGCGCTGACCGAGGTGCGCCTGGCCGGGCTGGGCCACGACGACCTGCGGCCGTGGCTGACCGGCCGGCCCGAGGTGGCGCTGCACCTGCTGCGCGCGCTCGCGCAGCGGCTGCGCCGCACCAACGATGTGCTGGCCGACCTGGTCTTCACCGACGTGCCCGGCCGGGTGGCCAAGCAGCTGCTCGACCTGGCCGAGCGGTTCGGCACCAAGACCGACGACGGCCTGCGGGTGCACCACGACCTGACCCAGGAGGAGCTGGCGCAGCTCGTCGGCGCCTCGCGGGAGACGGTCAACAAGGCGCTGGCCGACTTCGCCCAGCGCGGCTGGCTGCGGATCGAGGCCAAGGCCGTGGTCATCCTCGACATGGACCGCCTCTACAACCGGTCCAGATAGTCCAGCTGCGCCAGCACCGACATCTCGGCCGCCGGCCAGAGCGATCGGTCGACGTCGGCGTACACGATCTTGACGATCTCCCGTGGCGTGCGCGCGCCCTGCGCGCGCGCCGCCCTGATCTGGTCGAGCCGCTCGCGCCGGTGGGCGATGTAGCCGTCGAGCGCGCCGATCGGGTCGGGCAGCACCGGGCCGTGGCCGGGCAGCAGCGCCCGCGCCTCCAGGCTCTCGGCCGCCGCTCTGAGCCGGTCGAGGCTGCGCAGATAGTCGGCCAGGCCGCCGTCGCGGGCGATGATCGTGGTGCCCCTGCCGAGCACGGTGTCGCCGGTGAGCATCGCCCGGTCCGCCGGCAGCCAGAAGCACAGCGAGTCGAACGAGTGGCCCGGGGTGCCGTACACGTGGATCTCCAGGCCGGCCACGGTCACCACGTCGCCGTCGGCGAGCCCCTCGTCCCCCAGCCGGTGGCGCGGGTCGAGGGCGCGCACGGGCGCGCCGACCATGCCCGCGAAGCTCTTGGCGCCGCCGCTGTGGTCGAAGTGGCCGTGGGTGAGCAGGATCTCGGTGACGCGGCGCGGCCCCAGGTGCTCGCGCACGCGGCTCAGGTGCGACTCGTCCTGCGGCCCGGGATCGACGACGACCACCTCCTCGCCGGTGCCGATCACCCACGTGTTGGTGCCGTCGAGGGTCATCGCCGAGGGGTTGGGGGCGAGCAGGTTCTCGGCGTGATCGGTACGCGACCCGTCGGGCGTGTCGAGCGGGATGTGCAGCCCGCTCATGTGGTCACCAGCCGCATCTCGCCCTCGATCTCCACGGCTCTGGGCATGATCGTGACGATCTCCCGGGGCGCGGCCAGGACGCCGGCCACGCTGTCGTACGCCGCGAGCTCGCTCAACGTCCGGTACGTGGGCGGCATGAGGAAGATCTCCCCCTTGTGCGCCAGCTCTATGGCCTCGTCCGGGCGCTGCCAGACGACCTGGTCGGCCTCCCCGCCCACGTCGCGCGTGCGCTGCCCCTCGGGCAGCACGGCGGCGAAGAACCGGGTGTCGAACCGCTTCTGCTCGATCTCCGGCGTGATCCAGTGCGCCCACGCCTTGAGCAGGTCGGAGCGGAGCACCAGGCCGCGCCGGGCGAGGAAGTCGGCGAAGCCGAGGCTGCGGTCGATCAGCGCCAGCCTGTCGGCCTCCCAGTCCGCACCTGTGGTGTCGGCCACCACGGAGTCGGGCCCGGGCCCCGCCAGGAGCACGCCGGACTCCTCGAACGTCTCGCGCACCGCCGCGCACACCAGCCCGCGGGCCAGCCGCTCCCCGGCGTTGAAGACCTCGCCCCACTCCGCCGGGGACGGCCCGGCCCAGGCGACGGCCTGATCGGTGTCGCGCACGTCCACGGAGCCGCCGGGAAAGACGTACGCGCCCGCCGCGAAGGCCATCGTGGCCTTGCGCCGCAGCAGGTAGACCTCCGGTCCCGGGCGCAGGAGCACCACCGTGGCGGCGTCCCGCGCCGGCACCGGCTGGATCCGCCCGGCGAGGACTTCCCGCGCCCGGGCGGCGAGTTCGGCTGGAAGCGGCAATCCGGTCACATGACCTCCTCCTAGAACATCACTCGGTCATGGTGACATATGCCCCGTCAGCCGACTTCGGCGATCAGCTCCACTTCCACGGGCGCGTCGAGCGGCAGGGAGGCGACGCCCACGGCGCTGCGCGCGTGCTTGCCGGCCTCGCCCAGCACCTGGCCGAACAGCTCGCTGGCGCCGTTGCCGACCTTCGGCTGGTCGGTGAAGGACGGCTCGCTGGCCACGAACACGACGACCTTGACGATGCGGACGACCTTGGACAGGTCACCGACCTCGGACCTGAGCGCGGCCAGCGCGTTGAGCGCGCAGATGCGCGCCATCTCCACGCCTTCCTCGGTGGTCAGGTCGGCGCCCAGCTTGCCGGTTCTGGCCAGCTTGCCGTCGACCAGGGGCACCTGGCCCGAGGTGTAGACGAGGTCGCCGGTGCGCACGGCCGGGACGTAGGCCGCCACGGGCGCCGGCACCTCGGGCAGCTTCAGGCCGAGCTCCTCGAGCTTCTGCTCAGGGGTCACTGCTTCTCCCTCTTGAAGTAGGCGACGAGCTGCTCCGGCGTGGCGCCCTGGAGGATCTGGACCAGCTCCCAGCCGTCCGCGCCGAAGTTGTCGAGAATCATCTTGGTGTTGTGGATCAGCACTGGGGCTGTGAGGTACTCCCACTTCTTCATGGGGGCAGCTTATTGTGAGCAATCTCAAACGGTGGTCGTCGGCTTTCGACAAGTGACCGTTCGGTAGCCTCGAAACGTGGACTCTCCGGACACGGATTGGGCCGACGTACGGCTGCACGTCGTCACCGGCAAGGGCGGCACCGGCAAGACGACCGTCGCCGCCGCCCTGGCCCTCGCCCTGGCCTCAGGCGGTCGCAAGGTGCTGCTCGTGGAGGTGGAGGGCAGGCAGGGCATCGCGCAGATCTTCGACCTGCCGCCGCTCCCCTACGAGGAGCGCAGGATCGCGGTCGCGCCGTCGGGCGGTGACGTGTACGCGCTGGCCATCGATCCCGAAGAAGCCATGCTCGAGTACATGGAGATGTTCTACGGGATGCGCCGGGCGGGTCGCGCGCTGACCAAGATGGGCATCGTCGACTTCGCCACCACCGTGGCCCCCGGCTTCCGCGACGTGCTCGTCACGGGCAAGACCACCGAGGCGGTGCGCAGGCGCGGCAGGAACGGCCGCCGGATCTACGACGCCGTCGTGCTCGACGCGCCGCCCACGGGCCGCATCACGCGCTTCCTGAACGTCACCAAGGAGGTGGCGGGCCTGGCCAAGGTCGGGCCCATCAAGAACCACTCCGACCTCGTCAGCGGCGTCGTGAAGTCCCCGGAGACCGCGGTGCACTTCGTCACGCTTCTGGAGGAGATGCCGGTACAGGAGACGCTCGACGGCCTGGCCGAATTGCGCTCCGCCGGCCTTCCCCCGGGTGGAATTTTCATCAACATGGTGCGCGAGTCACTCCTGCCCCAAGCCGCTCTTGACACGGCTGTCAAGGGCCGGTTCGACGCCGAGGAGATCGCGCTCGGGCTCAAGGCGACCGGCGTCGCCGACGGCGCTCAGGCCACGGCGCTGGCGGAGGCGCTCGCCGCGGAGATCGTCGAGCACGCCCACCGCACGGAGCTGGAGCGCGCCGAGCGCGAGACGCTGGCCGAGGCCGGGCTGAAGAGGTACGAGCTGCCGCTGCTGGCCGACGGGGTGGACCTGGCCGGCCTGTACGAGCTGGCAGAGAGCATCCGCACCCAGGGAGCAGCGTGAAGAAGCCCGCCAGACTCGACATCGACGCGATCCTCGACGACCGGGGCACCCGGATCATCGTCTGCTGCGGCGCCGGCGGTGTGGGCAAGACCACGACCGCGGCCGCCCTCGGCCTGCGGGCCGCCGAGCGCGGCAGGTGCGTGGTCGTGCTGACCGTGGACCCGGCCCGGCGGCTGGCGCAGTCGATGGGGTTGACCGAGCTGGACAACACCCCACGCCTGGTCAGCCCGCCCGAGGGCGACGGGCAGCTCTTCGCCATGATGCTCGACATGAAGCGCACGTTCGACGAGATCATCGAGGCGCACGCCGACCCCGAGCGGGCCCGCCAGATCCTGTCGAACCCCTTCTACCAGTCCCTCTCCTCCAGCTTCTCGGGCACGCAGGAGTACATGGCCATGGAGAAACTGGGCCAGCTCCGCCGCTCGGACGAGTGGGACCTGATCATCGTGGACACGCCGCCCTCGCGCTCGGCGCTGGACTTCCTGGACGCTCCCGAGCGGCTCGGGCGCTTCCTCGACGGCCGGTTCATCCGGCTGCTGACCGCACCGGCCAAGGCCGGCGGGCGCAGCGCGTTCCGGCTGCTCAACGCCGGGTTCGGGTTGATGGCGGGGGCGATGACCAAGTTGCTGGGCGCCCAGGTGATCAAGGACCTGCAGACGTTCGTGTCCGCGCTGGACGCGGTGTTCGGCGGGTTCAGGCAGCGTGCCGACATGACGTACCGGCTGCTCCAGGCGCCGGGCACGGCCTTCCTCGTGGTGGCCGCGCCCGAGCGCGACGCGATGCGCGAGGCGTCCTACTTCGTGGAGCGCCTGGCCGAGGAGCGCATGCCCCTGGCCGGCCTGGTGGTCAACCGGGTGCATGAGTCGCCGGCCTCGGCGCTCTCCGCCGCCCGCAGCGCCGCCGCCGCGGAGGATCTGGAGTCGAGGGGCGAGCACGAGCTCACCGCCGCCGTGCTGCGGCTGCACGCCGGGCGGATGCAGCTCGCCGCCCGCGAGAGCCGCGAGCAGGAGCATTTCGTCTCGGCCCACCCCACGGTGCCCGTGGTGCAGGTTCGCGCCATGTCCGAGGACGTCCACGATCTGACGGGTCTTCGGCAGATCGGGAATCTGCTGGCGACCGCATAGAAGTACGGCCGGCGGGCGACGCCGGCCGTACGCGGCCGCCGGGCTGGGGTCAGCCGGCGATCAGCTCGTTGGTTCGTTCGTACTCTTCCTTGGCGGACTCGAGCAACTCGCGCCACGAGTCCACGTCGGGCCGCCGCCGCAGCAGGGCACGTCGTTCCCGTTCGGTCATACCGCCCCACACCCCGAACTCGATGCGATTGTCCAACGCATCGGCGAGGCATTCAGTACGGACCGGGCAACCCCGGCAGATGAGCTTGGCTCTGTTCTGCGCGGCGCCCTGCACGAACAGGGCATCCGGATCCGCACCCTTACAGGCGGCACGGGAGGTCCAATCCGTGATCCACATTTTTCGACCCCACTCCCCTTAGGTGGTCAGTCGTCATTTGGGGCCGACGGGCGCGGGCGCCGAGCCTCCGTATTCAGTTGCCGCAGGGAGAACGTACGCAACTAGACGTTCGGGCCGACAGACCCCAGAGGACCAATTTCTCGCAGCAGTCTTGACCGGGAATGACTAGTCACCCCCGCCAGTCAAGGCGAAATGGTGTCGTGCTACCGGAAAGGTCAGTCTTTCGACGTACTCTTGGTAGCGTGCAAGCGCGTGGCAAAGATCGTTCCAACCCCGTCCTCAACGTCCTGCGGCTCATCATCGCCGGATCGGCGGCCGGGGTGCTCGCGGCCGCCGTGGCGTTGCCGGCGGTCGGCGGAGCGGGAGTGTCCACCAAGACGGCGGTGGAGGGGCTCAACCTCAAGCCCGAAGAACTCGACGAACCTCCTCTGCCCGAGCGCACCGAACTGCTCGACGCCGACGGGAAGAAGATCGCGCAGTTCTACTTCGAGAACCGGCAGTCCGTAAGCCTCGACCAGGTCGCCCCGATCATGCAGACGGCGCTGATCGCGATCGAGGACTTCCGTTTCTACCAGCACGGACCGATCGATGTGGAAGGAACGGCCAGAGCGCTCGTCAAGAATTTGACCAGTGGCGGCGTGACGCAGGGCGGCTCCTCGATCACCCAGCAGTACGTCAAGCAGGTGCTGGTCAACAAGGCCGAGACGCCCGAGGAGCAGGCGGCGGCCATCGCGCCGACGGTCTCCCGCAAGCTGGCCGAGCTGCGCTACGCCATGGCGATCGAGAAGAAATACTCCAAGAACCAGATTCTTGAGAAATATCTCAACATCGCCTACTTCGGTGCCGGCGCACACGGCATCCAGGCGGCCTCCAGGCGCTTCTTCGACAAGCCGGCCTCCAAGCTCACCCTCGTCGAGGCCGCCACGCTGGCCGGCGCGGTGCAGAACCCGGCCAGGACCGACCCCAACGTCGGCCCCGAGTCCCGCGAGCGGCTGCTCGAGCGGCGCAACATCGTGCTGGACCGGATGGCCGAGCTCGGCAAGATCACGCCTCCTGAGGCCGCCGAGGCCAAGGCGAAGAAGCTGGGCTACAAGGACGTCAAGGTGCCCGGCGGCTGCGAGGTCAGCGAGGTCCCGTACTTCTGCCTCTACGTCCAGTACGAGATCCTCAACAACGAGGACTTCGGCAAGAACCAGGACGAGCGCAGGAAGCTGCTCCAGCGGGGCGGTCTGAAGATCAAGACCACGATCGACCCGAAGATGCAGGAAGCCGCCGAGAAGGCGATCAAGAAGTACGTCAGCACCAAGGACAAGCCCGTGGCCTCGCAGGCCATGATCGTCCCTGGCACCGGCGAGATCAAGGCGATGGCCGCCTCGCGGAAGTTCGGCCAGAGCAAGAAGAAGAACGAGATGAGCTACAACATCGTGGCCGACGCGGCGCACGGTGGCGGTCGCGGGTTCCAGCAGGGCTCGACGGCCAAGGTCTACACGCTGGCCGCGGCGCTGGAGGAGGGCCTGAAATACGGCGACGGCTTCCCGTCCCCGGCCGGCTACACCGCCGGTGGCTACAGCACGTTCAAGAACTGCAAGGGCCAGAACGTCGGCGATCCGTCGCACACCGTACGCAACTCCAGCGAGGGCGGCGGCGGCTTCAAGACGCTGGAGAGCGGCACCTGGGGCTCGGTGAACACGTTCTTCGTCAAGCTGCAGGAGAAGGTCGGGCTCTGCGACGTGGTCAAGATGGCCAAGAAGCTCGGCGTCAAGCGGGCCGACGGGCAGAAGCTGTCCGAGGTGGAGACGTTCACGCTCGGGGTCAACGAGGTCGACCCCGTCACGATCGCCAGCTCCTACGCGGTCTTCGCCTCGCGCGGCCAATACTGCAGGCCGCTGGCCATCACCGAGATCAAGGACCGGAACGGCAAGGCCAAGCAGTACAAGCCCAAGTGCTCCCAGGTGATGGAGGAAGACGTCGCCGACGCGGTCAACGGCATCCTGTCCGGGGTGTTCACCAAGGGCACGATGCAGGAGGTCGGCGGCATCGGGCGCGACGCGGCCGGCAAGACGGGCACGACCGACAACTACATGTCGGCCTGGTTCGCCGGTTACACCCCGAACCTGGCCTCCGCCGTCAGCCTGGGCGACCCGCGCGGCACCTCGGCCCACAAACTGATCGGGATCACGATCGGGGGGCGCTATTACCCGTACGTGTACGGCGCGTCGATCTCCGGGCGGGTCTGGAAGGACTCCATGATCCAGGCGCTCAAGGGGATCGAGCCGACCGAGTTCGCGGAGGTCGACCGCTCGCGGTTCGGCGGCTGCACGGACAACTGCGCGCCCAAGCCGCCCAAGAAGAAGAAGGACGAGGAAGGGCCGGACGACCCGTTCGACATCTTCGACCCCGGTGATGGGGACGGGCCGCCTGACGGGCGCGGCGACGGGCGGGACGACGGAGACGGGCCCGGAGGCGGCCGCGGGCGCGGCGGCGACGCCGGACCGATCACACCGGGCCGCTGAGGCCTCCGCCCACGGACGTGGGGGGAGGCCCATGGCCACAGACATGGCCCAGACCCTCCCGGGCCCGCTGAGACGGCGCTGAAGCCCGTTCCAGGGCCCCTGGGACGGCGCCGAGGCCCTCTCACAGCCTTGTGCCGGCCTACCTTGCCCGCTGACCGGCCTGCCTTGCCCGCTAGCGGGCTGCTTACCGGCCTGCCTTGCCCCGCTAACCGGCCAGCTTGGCGCGGACGGCGGCCGCGACCCGGCCGCCCTCGGCCCGCCCGGCCACCTTCGGGTTGACGGCCTTCATGACCTGCCCCATGGCCTGCGGCCCCACGGCGCCGGTCTCGGAGATGGCCGCGTCGACCAGCGCGGCCAGCTCCTCGTCGGAGAGCTGCGCCGGAAGGTACTCCTCCAGCACCGCCTGCTCGTCCAGCTCCGCCTGCGCCTGCTCGGCCCGCCCCGCGTTGCCGAACGCCTCCGCCGCCTCCCGCCGCTTCTTGGCCTCCTTGGTCAGGACCTTGATGATCTCGTCATCGGTCAGCTCCCGGGCCTGCTTTCCGGCGACCTCCTCGACGTTCACGGCGGCCAGTGCCATCCGGACCGTCCGGAGACGTACCTCGTCCTTGTTCTTCAGCGAGGCCGTCAGATCGGCCTTCAGCTTGTCCTTCAATCCGCTCATGCGCTCCATCTTGCCGTCTGCGCGGACTACCCGGTCGCCTCGCGCCGGATGTCGGGCATCATGAGTACGTGAGGAAAGCAGTCGCAGTGCCCCTGTCCATGCTCGGTCTCGGCCTGGCCGGGCTGGGCTACGCCTCCGTGGTGGAGCGAAACTGGTTCCGTCTGCGCCGCTTCGACGTACCCGTGCTGGAGCGCGGCCAGCGTCCCGTGCGCGTCCTCCACCTGTCGGACCTGCACCTGACGCCGCGCCGGACCATGCTGATCAACTGGGTCCGCTCGCTGGGCGCCCTGGAGCCCGACCTCGTCGTCAACACCGGCGACTCGATCGCGCACCCGGAGGCCGTGCCCGCGCTCCTGCACGCCCTGGAGCCCCTGCTGTCCCGCCCCGGCCTGTTCGTCTACGGCTCCAACGACCTCTACGCCCCGAAGCCGAAAAACCCGGCCCGCTACCTGTGGCGCACGTCGAAGAACGAGCGGCGCCAGCACGTGCCCACCCTCCCGTGGGAGGAGTTGGGGGCGGGCATGGCCGCCGAGGGCTGGCTCGACATGAACAACACCACGGCCCGCATCAAGGTGGGCGACCTGGACGTGGCCGTGGCCGGCATCCACGACTCCCACATCTCCCGCGACCGCTACGACCTCGTGGCGGGCCCGGCACCGGCGGACGCGGACCTGCGCCTGGGCGTCATGCACTCACCCGAGCCCCGCAACATGACCCGCTTCGCCGCGGACGGCTACCAACTCCTGCTGGCCGGCCACACGCACGGGGGCCAGCTCTGCATCCCGTTCTACGGCGCCCTGGTGACCAACTGCGGCATCGACCGGGCCCGGGTCAAGGGCCTGAGCCGCCACGACTCGGCCTGGCTGCACGTGTCGGCCGGCCTGGGCACCTCGCCGTACGCCCCGGCCCGCTTCGCCTGCTTCCCGGAGGCGACGCTCCTCACGCTGGTTCCCCGGAGATAAAGGCGGTCACAAGCACCTTGGAAGTCCGCTAGACTTTTCCAAGCACGCGCACGACGGCGTGCACCGGGGTGTAGCGCAGCTTGGCAGCGCGCTTCGTTCGGGACGAAGAGGTCGTGGGTTCAAATCCCGCCACCCCGACAGAATTGCCACAGGTAGAAGGCCGCTTCCGAAGATCGGAAGCGGCCTTTCTCATAGCCTGAGTGGCTCACTGCGTGACCATCCCCTCAGATCGGCGACACTTCCCAGACGGTCGCCCTAAGGTCCCTCGTCCTCTCATGGCCCGTACATGACGGGCAGGAGATGCTGCACGCCGTCCATGCGGCTGCGGTCGGCAGCGGCGTGTTCAGCGGCAGCGTGGTCAGCCACCTCGTCAGCCGGTCCGCCACGCAGACCGTGATCCCCGGGCTGGCCGCGCGGGAGCACGACGCCCTGAATCTCGTGGCGGCCGGCCTGACCAACACGGCCATCGCCCATCGCCTGTCGCTCAAGCCGCAGAGGGTTCGCAATTTCTCGTCCATGGTGTTGACCAGGCTCGGGGTCGACGACCGTGACGAGGCGCTCGCCCTGGCCCGTGCGGCCGGGCTGGGGTTCTGACGGCCCCGCTGCGGCACCGACGAACAGGACGTCATCCTCCAGACCGATCAGCTGCTCGCTCGCGGCGTTCCGGAAGATCGCGTCTACATCGACCGCGGCTTCTCCGGCACCACCCGCCGCAACCGGGCCGGCCTCGACCAGGCCCTCGCCGCAGTCTGGGACGGCACCGTGTTCACCGTCACCGGGTTCCATCGCTTCGTCCGCAACAGGGCCGAGGCCGACGTGCCGATCCTCCTCCGGGCTGATGTGATGACGGTATGGTCGCCATGCGTGATGGCCGGATACTCCACGGCGTCTGGAGGCTGCTGCGGCGGTTGCCGCCAGGTGTGGCCAGGAGGGTCGCCCGGCTCGTCGCCGGTGCGCAGGCTATGCGCGAATCCGGCTACTGGAAGACCGCGTACCGGATCTCACCCAGGCTGGCGGGTGAGAACCCCGGCCTTGGCAAGATCCCGCCGCGGTGGGCCGCGACGGTCCGCGTCCGCAGGAACGGGCTGAGGCTGGAGCTGGACCTGCGCGACAACCTGCAGGCCATCCTGTACTACACCGGACGCTACGAGCCCGACGTCCTGCGGTTCCTCCGCCGGGAGCTCCGGGCCGGGGACGTCGTGGTGGATGTCGGGGCGCACATCGGCGTACACGCACTCGCCGCCGCCCGCATCCTGCGTCGCTCGAACGGCCGCGTGATCGCTTTCGAACCCGCCTCGGACTCCGCCGCCAAGCTCCGCGCCGCCGCCCACCGTAACCGCCTGCGGGTCGAGGTCGTGCGGACCGCGCTGGGCGCCCGCCACGGGACGGCCAGCCTGTACGGCGACGCACGCTACGACGCCGCCGACGCGGGAGTGCGGTCCGAGTACGGCGATGCGGCACTGGTCGAGCAGGTCCCGGTGCGTACCTTCGACGCCTGGGCCGAGGAGACGGGGCTGCGCCGCCTCGATGTCGTCAAGATCGACGTGGAGGGCGCCGAGGCCGCCGTGCTCACCGGCATGAGCCGCTCGCTCCGCACCCTGCGGCCGCGCGCCGTGCTGGTCGAGGTCAAACAGCGCGAACGCACGGACACGAGCGCGGAGGAACTGCGCGAACTCCTGCGCGCACATGGGTATGCGAAGGCCGCTCGCCTCGGCCACAACGAGCTGTTCCGCCCCGGCGAGCCTCCCTCATCGAGATCGTCGTAGAGGGCTGGATCGTGCTGCCTGAGGGCCTGGGCGGGTAGCGTCGCGGGCGTTCTCGGCGAGGACCATCAGCGCCTTGTGCTCGCGGTGGGCGTCTTCGCGGGTGGGCAGCCCACGAACCGCAGCCGACGTCGCGCGCGGCGGCTCCGCGAACCTCGGTCGGACGTCGCGCTCAGCGCTTAGGGTCAGGGCATGGATCATGAGCCGATGCGGCGAGTCGCCGAGTTCCGCGAGACGTTCGACGGTGAGGCCCGGACCGAACGCCCCGAATTGGCGGAACACCGCCGGACGTTGCTGGTCGAGGAAGCGGGCGAAGCTGCCGAGGCCCTCACCGACCTCGCGAAGGCCCTGCGGACCGGCGACGACCCGCTCGCCGCGTACAAGGCGGTGGCCAAGGAACTGGCCGACGTCCTCTACGTCACCTACGGCGCCGCGGATGCACTGGGGATCGATCTGCCGGCCGTCTTCGCCGAGGTCCATCGGTCCAACATGAGCAAGCTTGACGCGGACGGCCGAGTCCTCCGCCGAGCCGACGGCAAGGTGCTCAAAGGCCCCGGCTACCGACCGCCGATCCTCGATGATCTCGTCGAGCGGCCGTCGACCGGGTCCTGAGCGCTCCGCACGACGTTCGACCAGGATTCGCGGAGGGACGGACTCCACGACACCGACGACCAGCCAGGGAGGCACGGGGTGCACAACCACGAACCCGCCGACTACCACTGCCCGTTCTGCCACCTCACCCCGGACCGGGAACCCGACGTGGTCCACCGCGACGAGCGCGTCTTCGCGATGATCTGCCCCCGCTGGTGGCCGCGGAACGCGGGACATCTGCTGATCATCCCCGTCGCCCATCACGAGAACCTCTACGACCTCCCCGCCGCCGACGGCCACGCGATCTTCGACGCCACCCGGATGCTCGCCCGCGCCATGCGCACCGCCTACGACTGCGCGGGCGTCTCCACCCGCCAGCACAACGAGCCCGCCGGCAACCAAGACGTCTGGCACTTCCACCAGCACCTCTTCCCCCGCTACCCCGGCGACGACCTCTACGGCACTCCCCCGCAGCCCGACTGGCTCCCCGCCGACCGCCGCCGCGCCTACGCGGAGCGGCTGCGGGCCGCGCTCAACCCCTAGAAGACGCGTTTCGTGGCGCGTTCGGGCAGGGCAGCGGGCGTGCCTGTGTTCCGTGCCAGGCCGCCCGCATGCCCGCCCGTCCGGTGTACGGGTACCGGGGCCTACAGTGCGCGCATCAGCAGGTGGCCGCGGCGGAACCGTTCATCCTCCAGAGGCTCGCGCAACATCCGCGCCACCTCGACGAACCCTTCCTTGCCGGCCAGGCCGGCCAGGTCGTCGATCGGCCACCGGTAGGCCGGCGTGACCCTGTGGTCGAACTGCAGCACCGGGCCGCCCTCGGATTCGAAGAAACCGAGCAGGAGGTAACCACCCGGGGCCAGCACCCGGCGGAACTCGGCAAGGTACGGCGGCAGCTCCGGTGGCGGGATGTGGATGACGGAGTACCAGGAGAGCAGTCCGCCCAGCTCGCCGTCGGCCACGTCGAAGGCCCCCATCGAACCCACCTCGAAACGCAGGTCAGGATGGTCTCTGCGGGCGATGTCGATCAGTGCGGGAGACAGGTCGATGCCGAAGGCGTCCAGTCCGAGGTCACGCAGGTGTGCCGTCATGTGCCCGGGACCGCAGCCGGCCTCGGCGACGGGCCGGGGTCCGGCGGCCCGTACGAGTTCGGCGAACACGGCGACCATCGCGCGATCCAGCGGCAGGCGGTCGAGCGAATCTCGGGCGAAGTCGGCGTAGAGGTCGGCGACGGCGTCGTAGGCGTCCGCCGTCGCGGTCAGGTAGGGGGAGGATTCGGCCATGGCGGACGACTGTAGTTCATCGGTCGGCAAAGGTCGTCGATCATCGACCGGTCGGCGCGTCCGATCCGCTCCGGTCGGCTGACCGCGACCTACGAAGAGGTCGTGGGTCTTTTTCCGGTGGTCGTGCGTCGCACACGCGCCAAGATCGCAGATCTGGCCGCGCTGAGGGGCGCCATGAGCCAGGAGTGCGTAGCGCGGGGCCGCCTCCTCCGCGAAGTGGTGGCTGGACCGGCTTGCCGCATGGCCGTACACCCGTGTTCGGTAGATGTGGCGAGCGCGGGAAGCGGTTCCTTCGGGGGGAGAGAGAAGGGCGTTCATGGAGTGTGTGATCGGGAGGGCGGCTCGGCTGCAGCGCTTCTTCTCTTTGCCGGAGGCTGGGGGTCGCCGGGGAAGCGCCGTACGATGACACATCATGCCGTCGGGAGGGTAGAGGTCCGTGTCCGATGACCACGCAGGGCACCGGGATCCCCGCCGGGGCGCGAGCGGTTCGGCGCACACTGCCAGGGCGGTGCCCGGGCGCGGTCGGACGGGGTGGTGGGTGGCCGGGGTGTTGGTCATCGCGTTCACGGTCGCGGTCGCGGGCACGCTCTATGTGGTGAACCGGCTTGAGCCCGCGGCGGAGGAGGCGCCGGCGGAGGTGCCGTCGGGGTGGCGCCTGGTCTGGGGGGACGAGTTCGACGGGCCCGCCGGGGCGCCGGATCCGGCGAAGTGGAATCTGGTCGACGACCATCTCGGCTACAACAACGAGCTCGAGTACTACACGCCGCGTAACGCGGTCGTGGACGGCCAGGGCCGGCTGGTCATCACCGCGCGGTCCGACGACGCGGGCGGTCACGACTGCAGCCCCCGCGTGTGCGCGGCCACCTCCGCGCGGCTGTTCACGGCGGGGAAGTTCGTCCAGCGGTACGGGCGGATCGAGGCCCGCATCAAGTTGCCCGCAGGTCAGGGCATGTGGCCGGCCTTCTGGGCGCGGCGGTCGCCCCAGGGCAGCGGGCGTGGGGAGATCGACATCATGGAGCACCTCGGGCGCGAGCCGGACACGGTCCACGCCAGCCTGCACGGGGAGAAGGGCTACGACGTGCTCAACACATACCGGCTGCCCGGCGGGGGCAGGTTCGCCGACGACTTCCACGTCTTCGCCGCCGACTGGTATCCCGATCGCATCTCCTTCCTGGTCGACGGGCAGGTCTACGCCACCGAGCACAAGGCGGACGCCCCGCCCGGCGGCTGGGACTTCGACGTGCCCTACTACCTGCTGCTCAACCTGGCCGTCGGCGGCGACTGGCCCGGCCCGCCCGACTCGACGACCCGCTTCCCGCAGCAGATGATCGTGGACCACGTCCGCGTGTACGCCGCCGCTACCGATCCGCCGCGCTGACCCCGGCACGCGGCCCCGGCCCGGCGAAGCTGACGATCAGCACGCCCGCTCCCAGCAGCAGGGACAGGCCCTGGGCGAGCGTCCAGCCGATGGCCGCCGCGGTCAGCCCGTACGGGAGGAACGCCGCCACCAGTCCCAGCACCAGGGCGGCGTTGGCGCCGTTCATGAAGACGTACGCGCCGGTGCGGTCCCTGCTGATCAGGATCGTGTCCACCAGGTAGTTCCCCGCGCCGACCAGCGCCCCCAGGCCCAGCACCCGCAGCGTCTCCGCCGCCTGCGCCGAGTAGGCCTCCCCGAACACCCGCAGGATGTACGGCGCCCCGGCCACGATCACCGCGACGGCGGGGACGAGCAGGCCGTAGATCCCCGCGACGGCCTTGCGCAGGTACCGGCGCAGGGAGATCCGCTGCGCCTCGGCGAACAGCACCTGCGCGCTCGTGGACGGGATGAAGTTGAGGAACGCCGCAACCTGGAAGGCGATCGCGAAGTACGCCGCTGCCTGCGGCCCCTGGACGGCCAGCACCTCCAGCGGCACCACGGTGCTCGGGAGCATGCCGAGCGCGGTCGCCAGGTAGCCGGCGGTGGAGAACGGCAGGTACCGCCGGAGCAGCTCCATCGGCCGCGTACGGTCCGCGGTGCGGCGCAGCCGCGGCCACAGCGCCGCCCCGCCGAGCAGGCAGGCGAGCAGCGCGCCGCCGCCGTAGGCGAGGACCAGGCCGGTGAACCCGAGCGGGACCAGCGGCAGCAGCGCGCCGACTTTGAGCAGGGTGCCCGCCAGGTTCTTGGCCAGCAGCGCCGCGGTGCCCCGGACCGCCACCAGCCCGGCGTCCAGCGTCCCGCCCACGGCGGTGACCATCACCAGGACGGTGATCAGCGCGATCGTGCCCGGTTGCCGGATCAGCTCCGGGCCGCCGGGCAGCAGCGGCGCCAGGATCAGCAGCGACAGCAGGGCGAGCACGCCGCCGATCGCGCCGACGGCGGTCACGGCCATCGCCGCCAGCCGGCGCGGGTCGTCGGCCTTGACGAGATGGCGCAGCAGCGTGGTGGGCAGGCCGAGGGCGGCGACGGTGGACAGCAGGTTGACGCTCGCGGTCACTGCGGTCAGCCAGCCGACGGCCTCGACCGGATAGTTGCGCGCCGCCAGCGTGAAGAAGGCGAAGCCGCCCGCCGCGAGCAGCACCGTGTTCGCCAGGAGCAGGAAGGTCCCGCGGACCAGGACGTTGCGGAAGAACGAGCGCACCCGCTCGCGCATCCCACCGTCCGCGAGGCCGCGGCGGGCGCGCTCCCCCGTCGGGTGCACGCGCTCCCCCGTCCGCCCGCTCCGGTCCCCGAGCACGGTGGTGTAGCCGTTCCGGGTCGCGTGGGCGATCTCGGGCCAGCCGACGCCGTTCGCGTGCTCCAGCGCCGCTTCCGACATCGCCGCCAGCGTCGCCGCGTCCCAGCCCGCCGCCGCCCGCAGGGCCGCGGTCAGTCCGGTGACGCCGCCGCGGTAGCCGGCCAGGGCGGCGGCCGGCAGCCCCGCCAGGGCAGGCAGCTCCGGGACGATCAGCGGCCTGCCGTGGGCGAGCGCGAGCAGCGCGCTGCCGCTGGTGGTGATCTCGCGGAACGGCAGCACGACGACGTCGCCCGCCGCGAACAGCCCGGCGACGTCCTCGTCGCGTACCCGCCCGAGCCGCAGGTCGACGCGGTCGTCGCGGGCGGCCGTGGCCTCCAGCCGGGCGGCGAGCGCCGCGTCCGGGCAGGATCCGGCGATGACCAGGCGCACGTCCGGCCCGCGCTCCGGGGCGGTGGGCTCGCCGGCGCAGGCCCCGCCGGGCAGCGCCGTGAAGGCCGCGAGCAGGTCCTCGACCCCCTTGTACGGCTCGATCCGCCCGAAGAACAGGAACGTGCGGGGGCCGCCCGACCGGCCCGGCGGCGGCAGCGGCGGCGCGGGGAAGGGACCGTGCGGGATCACGGCGGCCCGGGACGGCACCGCTGCCAGGTCCGCCAGCCGGTCCAGCGCCGTCGAGTGGTGGGCGATCACGAGGTCGCAGTGCCGTACCAGGGTGCGCCGGGCGGCGGTGTCGTCGGCGAAGACGGGCCGGTGCGGCAGCACGTTGTGCGCGGTCCACACCAGCCGCAGGCCGAGCAGCCGCACGACGCCGAGGACGGCGGTGAACCACAGCTGCGCCGGCCGCCGCGTCCTGGCCCCGCCCGGCAGCGCGAACTTCCACACCCAGTGCAGGTGCACGATCCGTACCCCGGCCAGCCGCCAGACGGCCAGCTCGGCGGGCAGCAGCAGGAGGTTGAGCGTGTGGGAGAAGGTCAGCTCGCCCAGGTAGCGGACGCGGACGCCGGACCGGCGTAACTCTCCGTACAGCAGGTCCTGGTACGGGTTGCTGTCGCGGGGGAAGACCAGCACCCTCATCGGCCGGCGCCACCGCGGGGAGCGGCGAGTCCGGCGAGCACGCCCGCGCCGTACACCAGGTGGTCGGCGAGGACCCGCACCGGGCCGTTGTGCCGGTTGCGCCAGGCCGGCACCAGCAGCAGCGCCGGGTAGAGCGGGAACCACAGGGTCAGCGGCAGGCCGAGCAGGAAGAGGGGATAGGCCACGACCATCGGCTCCCGGCGCAGCAGGTGCGCCCGGCGGTCCCGGTGCTTGAGGTAGAGCCGGGCGCGGGCCTTGCCGTAGACGTACGAGCGGCGGAGCTGCCGGCGGCGGTCCCCCCACTCGTGGGTGACGACCGCGTCCCCGGCGCTGCGGATGCGGTGCCCGGCGTCCTGGACCCGCCAGCTGAAGTCGACGTCGGAGCCGTACCCGAACGTCTCGTCGAAGCCGGCGACCTCGTCGAGGACCTCCCGGCGCACCGCCAGGTTGCCGGTGCCGCACTCCGGGAGGTAGCGGGCGGCGGCCCGGCGCCGGGCGTCGGCGTCGTAGAGGCTGCCGTGCCCCTCGGGGCCGGTGACCAGCCCCGACACGACGCTCTCGCCCTCGTCGAGCAGCGGCGCGACGAGGCGGCGCAGCCAGTCGCCCTGGGGGAGGCAGCCCGCGTCGGTGAACACCACGATCTCGCCCTTCGCGGCGCGCACGCCGGCGTTGCGCTGGTGCGGGATGGTCACGCGCACGCCCGCCGGCGGGGTGTAGGGCGTCCACCGCACGTGCGGGTGGGCGGCGGCGATGGCGTCGAGCCGGCCTTCGGAGGCGTCGACGACGATGATCTCGTACGGCAGGCCGGTGGACCCGGCCGCGCGGGTGACGCCGGCGAGGGTGCCGTCCAGCGCGGGCTCGTCCTTGCTGATGATGACGATAGAGATCATCGGTGGAAGACCTTCGTGACTCCGCTGGTGTAGACGAGATCGTAGTGCGCCTCGATGAAGCCGGTCGGGAACGCGTACAGGGCGAGCTGGTTGTCGAACAGCGACCTGGCGCGGCCGACGGCGGTGTTGGCCCAGCTCGCGTACACCCAGGCCCGCCGGTCCAGGGTCAGGGGGGTGATGTCGGTCTGGATCCGCCGGCCCGGCCCGAGCTCGGCGAACAACCGCAGTTGCGCGTACCGGTCGGCGTAGAGACGGTCGGGCGAGCCGCGTACCGCCTCTTCGAGCCAGCGCGCTCCCGCCAGCTCGGCCTCGTACATGCAGAACCGCTCGCAGTCCTCGCCACGCGTCGAGAGGTTGGTGGCCCGCTCCCCGCCGAGCAGCACGTTGTCCAGGCCGCTGCTGGTCGCGAAGGTGACGACGACGGCCGCTCCCGCCAGCCCGTACGCCGTCCGGCGGAGCGGGGCGGGGAACTTGGCCGCCGAGACGCGGTGCAGCAGCCAGAACATGGCGATGGTGAGGAGCGTCAGCGCCTGCAGCTGGGCGCGGCTCTGGTTGTACGCGGCGGCGAGGGTGCCGGAGACGCGCAGCAGCACCAGGGCGCCCAGCATCGGCACGGCCAGCACGCCGATCCGCCGGACCAGCCACGACGAGCGGCGGCGCAGCGCCATGACCAGGGCGCCGATCAGGCCGAGCAGGTTCGCCAGCTGCTGGACCAGCAGCACGCCGAGGTCGAGCGACGCGCTCACCGCCGGAGCGGCCTTCGGGGGTACGGGCACCCCCGCGTCCCCGAGGTCCCAGCGGGGATCGCCGGCGTCGGCGGCAGGCGTCACGGCGGCCTTGGGCGGACGGTATTTGGGCACCACCCGCTTGGCGTAGAGGTAGGTCGGGATGCGGGTCACGTCCGTGCCCCGCAGGTAGGCCGAGAGCAGCGACCCGGCGGTCTCGGCGGCGGGCAGCAGCCGCAGGCCCTCAGAGCTCAGCGCGGTGCGGAACTCGCCGATGTTGGCCGTCGACCCGGTGATCGGAACGTACCAGAGCACCCCGGCGAGCAGCCCGGGCAGCAGCGCCGCCGCGACCGCCCGCGGCGCGATGCGCGGCCGTCGAAGGGCCCACAGCACGGCCTGAAGGACCAGCGCCCCGCCGAGCATCACGGCCGTGAAGTACGCCGTCGTGTAGTGCGAGACCACGATGCCCGGCCCGAACAGGCACAACAACGCCGCCTTCGGCAGGCGCCGCAGCCGGGCGTCGAGCAGCGCCCCGCACAGCGCGGCGAACAGCAGCATGGCGATCTCCTGCCGGGCCAGCGCCGGGAACTGCTGGGACAGCGCGCCCTGCGCCGTCACGAACGCGGCGGCGGCGAACGCCCACCGGCCCGGCAGGAAACGCCTGGCGAGGTGGAGGATCCCGACGGGGAACATCGCGAAGACCGCCGGGTAGACGACCTTGAGCACCAGCGGGATCGGCAGCCCGGTCAGGGCGTGCAGCTCGGCGGGCAGGACGGTGATGCTGAGCATCGCCCCGTACGCGTCGGGGTGCGGGCCGGTCAGCCAGATCCCCGAGGTCGCCGTCTCCTGGGCCACGGCGTACTCGGAGGCGATGTCGAACCCGTAGACCAGCTCGCCGCGGAGCGCGTACGACCACATCATGGCCAGCGAGACGGCGTACAGCAGCACGGCCGATCGGCCGGCCCCGAGCCGACCGGCCCGGACGATCCCGAAGGCCAGCACGAGCACGCAGCCGGCGACGGCCGCGATCGCCACCTCGGGGCCGTACCCGTGGTTGAGCCGCAGCGCCCCCGCCGCGGCGAGCAACGGCAGGAGCAACGGCAGCGACAGCCACCCGGCGGAGGGCAGGGACCGCCACGGGACGGCCGTCTCCGGCGGCGCCTTCACCCCGGCGAGGAACAGCCCCAGGCAGACCAGCATGAGCCCGGCGAGCAGCGGCCCGGGCCGGAGCGGCGCCCCGGGGTCCGCGCCGGGGCCGAACACCGCGTCGAGGACGGCGCCGCCGGCCAGCGGCACGAGCAGGGTGACCGCGAGGCCGGACACCATGAGCACGATCAGCGACGCGGCCGGCACGTACAACGGGAACGCGGCCACCCGGTGGCCCGGCACCCGCAGCGCCCGCAGCAACAGGCACCCGGGCACGATCAGCAGCAGGGGCACGAGCAGCAGCTGGACCGCCCACAGCTGGCGCACCTGGGTCAGCCCGACGATCAGGACCAGGGCCGCGCCGTACAGCACCATGCGCCTGTCCTGCTCGCGCACGGTCACGTGCCCTGCCTCCCGCCCCGGCCGGTCCCGTCCCCGGCGAACATGCGGCGGAAGGCCCACAGACCGTGCAGGAAGCCGACATTCTCGCACGCTTCCTGGGCCATCAGGAGGTACGGGTCGGCGAGCGCCTCGATCCTGCCCCGGGCCGCGTTCCGCAGCCCCACCGGGTAGAGCAGCAGGGGCAGCAGCACGGGCGCGACCGCGACCGCCGGCCACCGAACGGCCGCGAGGGCGAGCCCCGCGACGAGCACCGGCCACGGGAACACCGTCGGCCGCACCGCGGGCCACTTGAGGTACTGCATCGCGGCGCCCCGCCCGTACGACAGGCTGCGGCGCAACATGCCGCGCGTCGTGGGCGTGTACCGGTGCGCGACCGACGCCTCGGGAACGAAGACCAGCCGCCCCAGCCGGTCGTCCCGCCGGAGCCTGCGGGACAGGTCCTCCTCCTCGGCCGCGTACCGGAACCTGGGGTCGAACCCGCCCGCGGCCAGCAGCCGCTCCCGCTCGAACGACATGTTGCCGCCGCTGAAGGCGTAGACGTCCCGCCGCCCGCCCGCCACCCGTCCTGCCGTCCGGCCCGCCGCCCACTGCCGCCGCAGGTACAACCACAGCCGGTACGGCAGCGCCGCGCTGACGGTGAGCTCCAGCTCCAGCGGCTCGTGCCGGTTGTTGCGTTCGAGGAACCGCGAAACGAAGCCGTCCCCCGTCACCGGCACGACCGGCCCGCCCACCCCGGCGACACCCTCTTCGGCGTAGCCGCCGAGCAGCAGCTCGGCCCAGCGGGGGCCCGGCTCGCAGTCGTCGTCGAGGAAGGCGACCACCCGCCCCTTCGCGGCCCGCAGCCCGGTGTCGCGGGCCGCCGACACACCGCGGTTCGTCTCGTGGCGGATGACCGTGATCCCGTGGCCGCGCGCGACGTCCCCGGTCCCGTCCACGGACGCGTCGTCGACGACGATGATCTCCAGGTCGGCGTGGACGGTCTGGGCCGCCAGCGCGTCGAGGGTCCGGCCGAGGCGGGCCGCGCCGTTGTAGGAGCAGACGACGGCGGACAGGCTAGGGGACATCTGGCTGCTTTCCCGGGATGGGGGCGAGCGGGCCGCGAACGGCCTCGTACACGGCGATCGTCCGCGTCGTGACCGTGCTCAGGCCGGTGTCCGGCGGGGGCGCGGCGACGCGGGCCTCCGGACCGGTCGCGAGGAAGCCGGCGATCGCCGCGGCCAGCCGGTCGGGGGCGCCAGGGGGGACCGCCCACGGGGAGCCCTCGAACAGCTCGGCCAGCCCGCCCGCGGTGGTCGCGATCACCGGTACGCCGAAGGCGCGGGCCAGGTTGGCCACCCCGCTCTGCTCGGCGTCGCGGTAGGGCAGCACGACGGCCTCCGCCGCGTTGAACCAGGCCGCGATGTCGCCGTCCGGCACGTACCCGGTGAACACCAGCCGGTCGCGCAGCCCGTGCCGGCGCGCCAGGCGGCACACCATCGCCTTGTGCAGGTGGTCGCGGGCCTCGAACACCCGGAACGGGCCGTGCCGCCGCCGTACCGCGCCGGCGACCACGACCCGTACCGCGGCCTGCGTCGCGGGCGGCAGCGTCGCCAGGGCGCGCACCAGGTCGTCGAGCCCCTTGCTGACGTGGATGTGGCCGAAGGCCAGGAGCACGCGGACGTCACCCAGCCCGAAGCGGGCCCGCAGGCCGGCGGCGGTGCCGGTCGCGGGCGGCGGCGGTGCGGAGAAGTGCGGGATCACCGTGGCCCTGCCGCCCAGCCCGAGGGCGCCGAGGGTGTCCCGGGCCGCCCGCGTGTGCACGATGAGCCGGTCGCAGCCCCGCGCGAGGTGCCGATACAGCGCCCTCCCCGGCCCGCGCAGCAGCGCCGTGTCCCGGTTGACCTCGTGCAGCGTGGCCACCGCCGGAACCCCGGGGCCGGCCAGCCAGCGCGCCACGGCCAGGGTACGGGCGCCGAACGCGGGCACCGCGAACTGCACGTGCACCACGTCCGGCCGGAACCGGGCCACCGCCGCGCGCAGCGGTGCCCTCCCGCCGCCCAGCGCTCCGACGACCTCCTCGGGCGCGTCGGAATGCGGGCGGGCGGCGACCACGGCGACCTCGTGGCCGCGTTCGCGCACGGCGCGGGCGAGCACGTGGGTGTAGGTCCCGATGCCGTCGCGGGCCGGCGGGTACGGGCTGACGTAGAGGATCCTCACGGCAGCATCGCCTTCACCACGTGGGAGGCGATCGAGTCGAGGGCGTACTCGCCGACCCACGGCTCCGCCGTCGCGTCGTCCGCAGGCCCGTCGAGGGCGTCGGCCAGGGCTTCGGCGAACGCGTCCAGCGTGTGCGCGCAGACGATCCCGCGCCGGCTGCGCCGCACCAGGTGCTGGGCCAGGTTGTCCCTGGCCGAGGTGGTCACCACGGGCACGCCGCAGGCGATCGCCTCCAGCACGGCGATGCCGAACCCCTCCCTGGTGGACGGGAAGGCGAACACCCGGCCCGCCTTGACCAGCGAGTACACGTCCTTCTGCTCGCTGACGTCGTGCCGGAACTCCACGGCGTGCGCGATGCCGAGCCGCTCGGCCTCCTCGCGCAGCGTGTCGCGTTCCGGGCCGTCGCCGACGATCCGGCAGGTGACCGCCCGGCCGCCCTCCCGCAGCCGGGCGACGGCGGCGAGCAGCAGGTCCAGGCCCTTGTGCCGCATCAGCCTGCTCACCACGACCAGGTCGGTGCGCTGCTCGTGCGGGGCGGCCTGGTTCACCCCGTCGAGGTCGACCCCGTTGGGTGCGATCGTGATCAGGGCCCGCTCGCCGAGCTCGGCCCGCAGCCGGCGGGCCGTCTCCGGGGAGACGGCGATGATGCGATCGGGCGCCCGCATCGCCAGCCGCTCGATCCACCACGCCGGCCGCCAGCCGGCGCGCATGCTGTAGCGCCAGTACTCCGGGCCCCACACCTCGTGCCAGGTCGCGATCAGCGGTTTGCGGCGCAGCGTGGCGACCAGGCGCAGCGGCAACAGGTGCAGGAACGGGATCTGGTCGACGTTGAGCACGTCGAACCGATGCCGCAGCAGCCGGAGGCAGGCCACCGCGAAGACCAGGGCCTGCCAGGTCGATCGGACACCGTGCCGGTACATCGGCAGCAGCGGCGAGATCGCGTGGAACGTGACGCCGCCCTCGGTGCGCACCCGGGGGCCGTGCCACCAGCGCATGGTGAACACGTGGAGGTCGGCGTGCGGCGTGAGGTGGGCGTACAACTCGTGGTAGCGGATCTCCCTGCCGCCGAAGCTGTACGGGTGGATGGCATCGGTGACCAGCGCCACCACGGGCCGTCTGGGCACGCGCCTACCCCTCGTCGATGTCGGCGGAGCAGGCGGCGCGGAACGCGATGGCCTCGCCGCCTTCCAGCAGGACCCCGAGGGTGATCGGGCCGGGCTCGCACAGCGCCTTCGTGGGCGGCGTGATCGTCACCGGCTGCCCGTCGGCCAGGGTGACCCGCCCGCTCGCGACGGTGCGGGTCCTGCCGGACTCGGTCAGGCGTACCGACCAGCCGTACTCGTGCTGCCGCCCGGTGACGTTGCGGATGGTGAAGGAGGGCGGGGCCAGGAAGGAGGTGGCGGGCATCCGGGCCGGCAGCGCCTGGGGCGCGGCGAACGCCAGCTCGGTGTACCCGGCGGGCGCGCCGGCCAGCCCGGCCGTGAGGAGCAGGCGGCGTCCCTGCTCGGTCTGCGCGCCGAGCGCGGCCATGACGACCGCGCCGAGCAGGGCAGCAGTCGTCAAAGAGGTGAAACGGGGAAATAATCGCGTCATTTACGGCGTGACTTCACCACGATGCCAATGGGACGGTTGATCCTAATGGCACGGAAGGGGCTGCCGTCCCAGAATGACAGCGACAAACGGCACAAACGTTATTAAGGACCGTTCCAACTGGACATTCCGCAAATATCACGGCATTGCGGCGAGGGGTGTGCTCAGCGCTGGCGGTACACCCGCACCCAGTCGACGACCATCCGCGCCGGGAAGCGCGTCGAGGCGTTCGGGTTTCCCACCCAGGTGCCACCCACCTGGAGGTTCAGGATCAGGTAGAAGGGCTTGTCGAACGGCCAGCCGGGATAGCGCGGGTATTGGGCGTACGGTTTGCCGTCCACCCACCAGGTGATGCTCTGGGGCGTCCAGTCGACGCCGTACACGTGGAAACCGGCGTCCAGCCGCTCCGGCAGGGTGATCTGGCCGCCGCCCTTGCGGCCCTTGGAGTGGGTGTAGGACCTGACGAGATGGGTCTCGTGGCCGCGGTTCTCCATGATGTCGATCTCGCCGTACGTCGCGGAGCCCGAGGGGCCGGAGTCGGTGCGCTTGAGCCAGAACGCCGGCCACAGGCCCTTGCCGAGCGGCAGCTTGATCCGCGCGCTGAACCGCCCGTACGCCTCGTCGAAGGTCTTCCCTGTCTCCAGCCGGGCGGAGCTGTAGCCGCACGGGCCGTACCAGCAGGCCGGCCGGTTCGCACCCCGCGTCCGCTGGGCGGAGATGACCAGGCGGCCGGAGCCGTCCTGCACCGCGTTCGCCGGGGTGTAGTGGTGCAGCGCCTTCCGGTTCGACCAGTTCGTGCCGGACAGCGCGGTCCACTTGGCGGGCCGGCCACGCCCGTCGAACTCGTCGGACCAGCTCAGCTTCCAGGACGCCTCGGGCAGCGCCAACGGCGGGGGCTCGATCGACTGTGCCGGCGGCGGCGTCGCCCCGCCGTTCCGGGCCCCGTCCGGAGGCATCTCACCGATGCCGCGCACCCCTGCCGCACTGGCCGCGACCACGGTGGCGCAGATCGCCGCGGCGAGGATCCAGGTGCGGGAACGGGCCGGGCCGTCAGCCGCCGTCATCGGGCCGGCTCGCGCTCGGACTTCGTTTCGTCGCGCTTCCCATAAATAATGACTTCCGGCGAGGGGCTCCGTCCTGGCCGGGAGAATACCAAAGGGAGAGGCTGCGGTGACCGGAGGTGGCTGGAGGAGCGAGACGGGCGATCCGGACGGTTCGTCCGAGCAGGCGAACGAGCGGCTCTCCCAGCTGTCGCCACCACCGGACGAGCGGCCCTCCCAGCCCTTGCCACCGCCGGTCGAACGCTTCTCGCAGCCCTTGCCACCGCCGGTCGAGCGCTTCTCGCAGCCCTCGCTACCGTTCTCCCAGCCGTCGTCACCGTCGGTGCCGCCGACCACCGAGCTGACCGACCCCGACGTCGGCTACCCGGCGACCGACCCGATGCCTCCGGGCCGGCGCAAGCGCTTCCGTTCGCTGCTGATCGGCGGCGCCTCCGTCACGTTCGCGATCGTCGTGGCGGGCGGCGTGCTGGTGGCCTCCCGCCAGGGCGACGAGCCGGCGGCGGAGCTGGCCGGCAACCTGTTCACGGCGGTTCCGGCCGGCAGCACCGGCGGCCGGCAGCTGGAGCTGAACGGCGTCGCCGCCACGGGCGCCACGGTGGTGATCGCGGGCGGCGAGGACGCCGACTCCGGCTACCGGACCGAGTTCTTCCTGTCCAAGGACGCCGGCCGCACCTTCGCCCGCGCCCAGGTGCAGACCGCGAAGGGCGAGCCGCCCGCCGCCGGTGAGGTCCCCCGCCACCTCGCCGCGGGCCCCGGCGGGTGGGTCGCGCTCGGCGACCGCGTCGGCGGCTCCGTCGTCTGGACGAGCCCCGACGGCGCGGCCTGGACCCGCCAGCCCGACGCCACCGCCAGCCTCGCCTTCGGCCCGCGCGACCGGGTCGCCGACGTCGCGTGGACCGGCAACGGCTTCACCGCCGTGGGCCAGACCTCGGACAAGGGCGACTTCACCGACGCCGCCCCGGTGGTTTGGCTGTCCCGCGACGGCCGGAGCTGGGAACGCCGGGCCGGCTGGCGGCTCCACCCGCCGACCGGCGGCACCCTCGCCCTCACCGACGTGGCGAGCGTCAAGGACGCCATCGTCGTCCGCGGCGAGAGCTCCACCAAGCCGTACGACATCACCTGGCGCTCGACCGACGCCGGCGACACCTGGCAGGCGTTCGCCGTCCCGGGCGAGTCGCGCAAGCCGGAGCTGGCCTTCGCCGCGACCGCGACGACCATGCTCGCGGTGCGTGGGAGCGGCACCCGCGCCACCACCTACACCTCGCCCGACGGCGTGAGCTGGACGACGGCGGCGAAGATCGACGTGCCGGGCTTCCGGCGCCTGTTACGGCTGACCGCCACGTCCCAGGCCGCGGTCGCCGCGATCGAGACCGACAGCGGGATCCGGCTGGTGCGCAGCACGGACGGCCGCTCCTGGCAACCCGCCGGCACGACGGCCGGCGGCACCGAGGTGCGCGACGCCGCCGCGGCCGCGGACAACACCGTCGTGGTGGGCGCCGACGCGGCCCACGGCGGCACCGGCGCCCTGCTCGCGGTGCGCGACAAGGCCGGCAAGGACCTCCCCACGGGCATCCCGGACACCACCGGGAGCGGCAAGGTCGTGGACGCGCTCGGCACGGCCGACGGCCGGGTGGTCGCGGTCGGCGGCGCCAACGGGGAGGCCGCCGTCTGGACCTCGGCGGACGGGGCCACCTGGCGGCACGTCCCGGACAGGGAGAAGGCCCTGGCCGGCCAGGGGCGGCAGCGGCTGACCAGCGTCACGCCCGGCTTCGCCGGCTGGCTGGCGGTCGGGTCGAGCGGCCAGGCTCCCGGCCGCCCCCTGGTCGTCACCTCGGCGGACGGCGAGAGCTGGCGGCGGGCCGACGGCGCGACGGCGTTCCGGTCCGACGGCAAGAACCCGCTGATCGCCCGCGGCGCCGCCGCCGGCCCGGACGGCTACGTGATCGTGGGTGAGGACGGCTTCGGCGCCGGCACCTGGTGGTCGCCGGACCTCAGGACCTGGGAGCGCGGCGCCCCGGCGGGCGCGGACAACCTGGTCGGCACGCAGGCGACCAGGCGGTGGATGCAGTCCGTGACCAGCGGCATGTTCGGCTTCGTGGCCGCCGGCGGCGTGACCGACCCCAACGCCTACGGCGGCGTCTTCGTCCGCCGCCCCACCGTGTGGATCTCGCCGGACGGCCGCAAGTGGTCGCTGGTGCGCCTGCCGATCCCGGCCGGCGTCAACGAGGGGTGGCTGTCCCACATCGCCTCCCACGACGACGTCCTGGTGACCGCCGGTACGGCCGTCACCGGCAACGGCACGGGCACGGCCGCGTTCGGGTACGTGTCGGTGGACGGTGGCCGGAGCTGGCAGCCGATCTCGCTGCCGGTGGTGGCCGGCGAGCAGTCCGGCGTCACCGCCGTGGCCACGACCCCGCGGGGCTTCGTCGTGGCCGGCACCGTGGGCCGGCCCGGGGACGTGGTCATCTGGACCTCGGCGGACGGCCGCTCCTGGAAGCCGGAGCAGCCGCGCGGCACCGGCATGTCCGGTCCGGGCGACCAGCGGCTGGCCGCGTTCACCACGGTTGACGGGGAGCTCGTCGGCGTGGGCTCCACGGTCACCGGCCAGGGCGACGAGCCGACCGTGTGGCGGCGCCCGCTGTCCCCGGACGAGACCGGCACTCCCTAGCGCGTGCCCACACCCGCGGCGCGGAACCGGCACCTCCTAGCGCGTGCCCCACACCCGCGGCGCGGGACCGGCGCCTCCTAGCGCGTGCCCCACACCCGCAGCGTGGCGTCGCCGGCGACCCCGGTGACCGTGGTGCCGTCCCGGCTGAACGCCACCGAGTAGACCCAGTCGGCCGGCCCGTCCAGCTCGCCGGTGCCGCGGCCGCTCGCCACCTCCCACAGCCGGACCTTGCGGTCATAGCCGCCGCTGGCCAGCGTCTTCCCGTCCGGGCTGAAGGCGACCGCGGAGGCCCAGCCCCGGTGACCGGCGAGCACGGTGCGCTCCCTGCGGGCGGCGACGTCCCACAGCCGGACGGTGCGGTCGGCGCTCGCGCTCGCCAGGGTCTTCCCGTCCGGGCTGAAGGCCACCGAGAAGACCCAGTAGCGGTGGCCGAAGAGCACGGCGGTGCCCTCGCCGGTCGCCGGATGCCAGAGCCGCACGGTCCGGTCGTGGCCGCCCGTGGCGATCGTGGAACCGTCCGGGCTGAACGCCACCGAGTCCACCCAGTCGGTGTGGCCGGCGAGGATCGCGGTGCCGTCGCCGGTCGCGGCGTTCCACAAGCGCACGGTCCGGTCGCGGCTGGCGCTGGCCAGGGTCTTGCCGTCCGGGCTGAACGCCACCGACCCGACCCCTCCGGTGTGGCCGGTGAGCGTGCCCCTGCCGTTCCCGGAGGGCAGGCTCCACAGCCGTACGGTCCCGTCGTCGCTCCCCGTCGCGAGCGTCTTGCCGTCCGGGCTGAACGCCACCGCGTGGACGCCCTTGGTGTGGCCGTCGAGCGAGGCGGTGACGCTGCGGGTGGCGGCGTCCCACAGCCGCACGGCCCCGTCGGCGCCGCCGGTCGCGAACGTCTTGCCGTCGGGGCTGTACGCGACGGCGTAGGCGGGTTTCGGGGAGAGGGACCGGGTCACTTCCGGCTGGATCACCGGCGTCGTGGGCCCCGGCACGACGGTGGGCCGTGTCACGGCCGCGGGCGTCGCCGGCGTGGACAGGGCGAAGTAGGCGCCCGTGGCGACGGCCCCGGCGGCCACCAGCCCGAGTGACGCGGTGACCAGAACGCGCCGCGAGCCGAGACCGGCGCGCACGCGCGGACCCACCAGCGACTCCGTCGCCGAGATCATCCCCGCGTCGGGGAGCGACGCCCCGCCGGAGACCACGGCCGGGCCCGAGGGCGAGGCGGGGCCGGACTCCGGCGACGGACCCGGCTGCCATGACGGCCCGGCGAGCGACGGTGCGACCGTCTGGGACGCGGCTCCCTCGCCGCCACCCTTCCGCGGCACCGTCCCGACCGAGAAGAGGGACTCCTGGCCCGGCGCCTCCCGCGCGGGGTTGGGCACGCCGTGGCCGAGCAGGTTGAACAGCACGTCGGTCGCCGACGGCCGGGCCGCGGGACTCTTGTCCAGGCAGGCCACCACCAGGGAACGCACCGGCTCGGTGAGCCCGGTGAGGTCCGGCTCCTCGTTGAGGATGCGCTGGAAGAGGGCCGGGATGCTGTCGTTCCCGAACGGCGGCCGCCCGCTCGCCGCGTAGGCCATGGTGGCGGCCCAGCTGAACATGTCCGACGCCGCCGTCACCACGCCGGCGCTGAACTGCTCCGGCGCCATGTAAGCAGGCGTTCCGAGGATCTCGCTGCTCTCGGCGACCGTGGAGTCCAGGGCCCGCGCCAGCCCGAAGTCGATCACCCGGGGCCCGTCAGGACCGCAGACGACGTTGCTCGGCTTGAAGTCGCGGTGCACGATGCCGGCCTGGTGGATGGCGACCAGCGCGGTGACGGTGGCGACCGCCAGCCGCTCCAGCGCGTCGGGGTCGCGGACGCCCTGCGTGGCGATGAGCCGGCTCAGCGAGATGCCCTCGACGTACTGGCTGACCACGTACGGCTGGTCCCCGCTGGTGTCGGCGTCCAGCACCCGGGCCGTGCAGAACTGGCGTACCTGCCGGGTCGCGGCGATCTCCTGGAGGAATCGCTCGCGGGCCTGGGGTTCCTCCGACAGCCGGGCGTGCAGCACCTTGATCGCGACGACCTGGCCCTCGGGCGACTCTCCGACGTACACGGTGCCCTGGCCGCCCGCGCCCAGATAGCCCGCCAGCCGGTAAGGACCCACCTGGCGCGGGTCGGTCGGCCGCAGAGGACTGAAACTGGGCACACGTACCTTCCCCAAGACGGATGCTCAGCAGAATGATGGCTTACGGATGCTTATGCGGGAAATGCAGCGCTAAAAGACTCTACTCTCCTGAGACGCGCATCCGGCGGGGCGGCGGCCACGAACGCGTGGTGGTCCGGCGTCGGCACGATCCCGCGCCGACGCCGTACCCACCCCTCCGGCGGCTACTCCGCGTAGGGCTGGTCCGTGCCGTGGGCGCTGTAGCCGAGGCTCCAGATGTAGCCGTCCGGGTCGGCGAAGCTGCCACCGTAGCCGCCCCACGGCAGGGCGCCGGCGGGCTTGAGGATCGTGGCGCCGGCCTTCGCGGCCTCCGCGATGATCTCGTCGACCCGCGCCTCGCTCCGGACGACGTAAGTGAGGACGAGCCCGCTGAAGCCGCTGCCCTCCGGGCTCGTGCCCACCTGGTCGGCCAGGCCGTCGCGGCCGTAGAAGCCGACGGGCGAGGCACCGTCCGACTCGAAGAACACCGAGACTCCGTAGTCGTTCTCGATCTTCCAGCCGAGCCCTTCGGTGTAGAACTGCTTGGCCCGGTCGAGGTCCCGGACGCCGAGCAGGATGGAGCTGACGTGCGCCTTCATGACATGTCTCCTTTGTGTTCGAGGGGATGCTGATTACGCTACAAACGGCGCCATGCCGGGCGCTTCTCCATTCGTGCTCGTTTGACCGGCTAACCCGCCGTCCCGCAGAACACCTTGACGGCCGTGCCCATGACCTCCTCCGTGGACGGGTTGCGGGTCGAGGGGTTGATCGACAGGGTCAGCGACTTGCCCGAGTCCGAGCGGAACGCGAACGTCAGGTAGCCGATCAGCTCGCCGCTGTGCCCCCACACCGTGCCGCACGGCAGCCGGTACGCCTGCAGCCCCAGCCCGTAGCCGAACCCCGCCCCGGTCTCCACCGTCGTGCGCATCGCCCGCAAGGACGTCCTGCTGGTCAGCTTGCCGCCGAGCAGCGCCGACATGAACTTCTCCAGGTCGGCCGCGGTCGAGATCATCTCGCCTGCGGCCCAGTCCAGCGAGGGGTTCATCCGCGTCGCGTCCACCAGGCCGGGCAGCGGCTCGTAGCCCTTGGCGTGCGGTGCCGGCAGCCCTGCCCGGTCGCCCGGCACCACGGTGTGGCGAAGGCCCAGCGGGCGCAGGACGCGGCGCTCGACCTCCGCGCCGTACGGGCGGCCGGTCAGCTTCTCCACCAGCAACCCGAGCACCACATAGTTGGTGTTGGAGTAGTGCCACTTCCCGTCGTCGGGGAGCTTCTTGGCGAAGGCCACCTTGAGCAGCTCCCGCGGCTGGTAGGAGCGGAACCGGGCGTCGCCGCGCCAGCGGTTGGTCGAGTATCCGGGCTCGCTCATGTAGTCGTACAGGTGGCTGGAGTGGTTGAGGAGCTCGCGGACCGTGATCCGCTCGCCGCCGGGTACCAGGCCGGGCAGGTGCTCGGCGATGGGGTCGTCGAGCGCCACCTCGCCCTCGTCCACGAGCTGGAGGACCACGGTCGCGACGAAGGTCTTGGTCACGCTGCCGATCCGGAAGTGCCCGTTGGGCGACGGCCGTCCCCCGCGCTCGATGTCACGCACGCCCGCGGAGCCCGACCACGTTCGGCGGCCGTCGGAGACCCGCGCCAGGGCGGCGGTGGCCCCGTCGCCTGCCACGATCTTCTCCAGGTCAGCGCGTACGTCCACGCCCTGGCCACCCACCGCCACCGCCGCCGCCACCAGCACGTTCATCATCGTCTGCATCATGCGGGCAACGCTACGGAGATCGACTTCGTCGCAGAATGCGGTGCTCCGCCCGCTTCACCTGCGGAAAACCGCAGCCTCAGGAGCCGAGGTAGCGCAGCACCGCCAGCACCCGGCGGCTGTACCCGGTGGTGTGCGACAGCGCGAGCTTGTCGAACAGGGCGTTGACGTGCTTCTCCACCGCGCTCTGCGACACGTGCAGGGATTGGGCGATCGAGGCGTTGGTCAGGCCCTGGGCCATGAGCTCCAGCACCTCGCGCTCGCGGGGGGTGAGCTGGGCCAGCGGATCGGCGTGGCTGGTGCGCGCGAGCAACTGGCGCACCACCTCCGGGTCGAAGGCCGTCCCGCCCGCGCCCACCCGCTCCAGGGCGTCCAGGAAGTCGCCGACCTGGGCCACGCGGTCCTTGAGCAGGTAACCGACCCCGTCAATACTGCTGCTCATCAGCTCGGTGGCGTATTTCTTCTCCACGTACTGCGACAGCACCAGCACCTTGACCTCCGGCCAGCGCCGCCGGATCTCCAGGGCGGCGCGCAGGCCCTCGTCGGTGTGGGTGGGCGGCATCCGTACGTCGACCACCACCGCGTCGGGCCGCTCGCCGGTCACCGCCTCCAGGAGCGCGCCGGCGTCGCCCACCGCGGCCAGGACGTCGTGGCCTTCCTCCTTCAGCAGCCGTACCAGGCCCTCCCGCAGCAGGGCCGAGTCCTCGGCCAGCATCACGCGCATGACAGCTCCGCATCGACGACGGTCGGCAGGTCCTTCACCCGCACGATGACCATCGTGCCCTGTCGGCGCGCCTCGACGGTGGCCAGGGGCGGCCCTGGAGCGCTTCGCGACGGTCGGTCACGACGTCCGTTCCGCGGCCACCACGAGCCGCCAGCTCAGCTCGCCGGACGGCGGGACCACCGCGGCCTCGCCGGGACCGGCCTCCGCCACATCGAAGACGACGCCGAGCATGGGCTCCACCCCGACGCTGCGATACGGCCCGCCCTCGGGAAACCCACCGAGGTTACGCCACAGACCGGTACCGGCGGGAACGCCCGGCGGCGCCTCCAACCGCAGGTCCAGAACGTCGCCCTGATCCTCCACCCGCACCGCCGCGCACCGCAGCACGGCCCCCACGGCCGTACCGTCATCAGGACCGAACCGGTCGAGCTCCAACCCGAACGGGGCAGGCCAGCACCCGTCCAGATGAACGGCCCCCTCCGGCCAGACGGGACCCAGCAACGGCGCCGCCTCGGAGAAGATCCGCACCGGCGTCCCGTGCGGAGCGGCCAGCCGCGCCTTCTCACTGAGATCGAGCAGAGCATGCGCCGCCCACAGAAACCTGAACCCCGGATCGGCCGACAGCCGGTACGTCGCCACGACCGCCCCCGCCTCGTCACCGACGGTGCGAGTCAGCTCGAACCCACCACAACTCACGGAGCTGCGGAACACATCACCCGTCCAGGGACGGCTCCACGCGTCACCATGGTCAGGCCACCCCCGGACCGTCGGAACACACTCCTCCAGACCACCGGCGTCCACGAACGCCGAACCCGGCACCACCGCGAACCTGGCCGGATCCGGCCGGGACCACAACCACTCGCGACCGCCACCGCGCAAGGACGTCCACCGGCCTCCCCTGGCGAGGTCGAAGCGGGCCGTCAGGGCAATCCGTCTCGTCACCACTCGGCGAAGGCTCCGTCGTCGTGTCTCCAGACCGGGTTGCGCCACGCGTGCCCCGACAGGTCGGCGCGCCTGACCGCGGCCTCGTCGATCTCCACCCCGAGGCCGGGCGCCGCCGGGCGCGAGACGTACCCCTCGGTGAAGCGGAACACGGCGGGGTCGACCACGTAGTCGAGCAGGTCGGCGCCGTCGTTGTAGTGGAGGCCGATGGACTGCTCCTGGATCAGGAAGTTCGGCGTGGCGAACGCGACCTGGAGGCTGGCCGCGAGGGCGAGCGGCCCGAGCGGGCAGTGCGGGGCCAGCTTGGCGTCCCACACCTCGGCCAGCGCGGCGATCCGGCGGGTCTCCGAGATGCCTCCGGCGTGGGACAGGTCAGGCTGCACGACGGCCACCCCGGCCTCCAGCGCGGGCCGGAAGTCCCACCGCGAGTAGAGCCGCTCCCCGGTGGCGATCGGGACGCTGCTGGCGGCCACGACGCCGGGCAGCAGGTGCGGGCGGTCGGGCAGCACCGGCTCCTCGGCGAACATCGGCTGGAACTCCGCGATGATCGGCAGGACCCGCCGGGCGTCCGCCGCGCTCATCCGGCCGTGGAAGTCCACCGCCAGGTCGCGGGCCGGGCCGAGGAGCTCCCTGGCCAGTGCGAGCCGCTCCACGACGCCCGCGAGGTCGGCGGGGGTGGCGGAGACGGGCATGCGGCCGGAGGCGTTCATCTTGACCGCCGTGAACCCGGCCTCCAGCCGGGCGGCGATGCCCTCGGCGAGCTCGGACGGCTCGTCGCCGCCGACCCACGAGTACACGCGCACCCGGTCGCGTACGTGCCCGCCGAGCAGCGCGTGGACCGGGACACCGTAGGTCTTGCCCGCGATGTCCCACAGCGCCTGGTCGAGGCCCGCCAGGGCGCTGGAGAGCACCGGGCCGCCCCGGTAGAACCCGCCGTTCGCCATGACCTGCCAGTGGTCCTCGATGGTCAGGGGGTCCTGCCCGATCAGGTATTCGGCCAGTACGTGTACGGCGGCGCGGACGGGCTCGGCCCGGCCTTCCACGACCGGCTCCCCCCAGCCGACCACGCCTTCGTCGGTCTCCACCCGGCAGAACAGCCAGCGTGGGGGCACGAGGAACGTCTCTACTTTGGTGATCTTCACCAGGGCCTCCGAATGTCGATGCCGGCTGTCATGCCGAGTCCTTCATCGCCGTCCACCCGCCGTCGACCAGGAGGGAGGCGCCGGTGACGTACGAGCTCTCGGCGCAGGCCAGGAAGGTCACCACGGCGGCCACCTCCTCGGGGCGGCCGAACCGCGCGGCGGCGGTGGCCTCCGCGCTGCGCCGACGGTCCTCCTCGCCGATGCCGTCCCAGGCGGGCGTGAGGACGGGCCCGGGGAGCACGGTGTTGACCCGCACCTCCGGGCCGTACTCGACGGCGAGCTGGCGGCCGAGCGAGACGAGCCCGCCCTTCGCGGCGGCGTACGCGGGGTGCCGCGGGATGCCCACCAGGGCGTGCACCGAGGAGGTCAGCACGATGGCGCCCCGGCTCTCCCGCAGCAGCCCGACACACGCTCGGGCCCCCAGGTACGCGGCCGTCAGGTTGACCGCGAGCTGCCGGTCCCAGTCGCGCTCCGACAGCTCGTGCGCCGGGGCCCGGACCACCGTGCTGGCGTTGCTGTGCAGCACGTCCAGCCGGCCGAACTCGGCCCGCGCCGTGTCCGCGATCCGCCGCCAGGTCTCCGCGTCGGCGACGTCGCCGCTGATCGCCAGGAGGTCGGGCCGGGCCGGCCCCTGGCCGGCCAGGTCCACCGCGATGACGCGGGCGCCCTCGCTCAGGAACCGCTCCACCACCGCGGCGCCGATGCCGGAGGCGGCGCCGGTCACCACGGCGACCTTGCCCGACAACAATCCTCGTCCCACGGTCTCCCCCTTGTTCTCCTGATCGGATCACGCCCTCCGGCCTGACGGCGAGGTCGTCGCCGCCAGTCAACACGTGTGCCACGGCCGCCAGGAATGGCCGATGCGTGAGATCACCTGGACGATCCGACGCATGTGCCATACTTGCTCGATGCCGATCCAGGAAGGATTCCGCAACCAGCGGCTGACGGTCGTGCCGCGCCGGGTCGTCGCGGAGGCCAACTCGCGGCCGGTGACCCGGCGGCTCATGGTGACGGACACCGGCTACTACCCCGTCGCCGCGGATCACCTGATGAACCGGCCTCATGGCATCGAGGAGGCCGTCCTCATCCTGTGCGCGGCCGGCACGGGATGGGCCAGCATCGACGGCGTGCAATACCGCGTCGGGTCGAACGCGGCGCTGCTGATCCCGCGCGGCACCCCGCACGCCTACGGCGCGTCAGCCGACACACCCTGGACGATCTGGTGGTGTCACCTCCGCGGCACCGACCTGCCCGAGCTGATCGAGGCGGTCGGCGCCGGGCCGTCCCGGCCGGTGATCTCCGTCCGGCGGCTCGACCGGGCCGTCGCGCTGCTCGACGAGATCGTCACCGTCCTGGAGCGCGACCACTCACCCGCCAGCCTGATGGGCGCGGCCGGCGCCGCGTGGAAGCTGCTCACCCAGATCGTGGCCGACCGCGCCATGCCGGCGCCCGGCGATCCGTTGCAGCGCGCGATGGCCTACCTGGCCGAGCGGCTGGACAGCACCGTACGCGTCGCGGACCTGGCCGCGCTGGTCGGCGTCTCGCCCTCCCATCTGAGCGCGCTGTTCCGCCGGGCCACCGGGGGCGGCGTGCTCGCCCACCACACGGCACTGCGGATGGCGCAGGCGCGCAACCTCCTCGACACCACCGACGCGACCGTCGCCGACATCGCCCGCGAGGTCGGCTATCCCGACCCGTTCTACTTCTCCCGTCACTTCAGGCGGATGCACGAGGCCAGCCCCACCGAATACCGCAACCGGGCGAAGGGCTGAGCGGGCTACGACGCCGTCACCCGCAGCAGCACCGACCGGTCCACGTCCAGGGACGGCGCCTCGACGCCGACGAGCCGCAACGCCCGCCCCGACAGGGTGACGCCCGCGCGCTGCCAGGGCGGCAGCACGGCTCCCGCGGCGGGAGCCGACCCGGGATGGACGGCCTCGACGGTGTAGTGGCGCGCGTCGTCCAGCCCGGGGAACCGGATCCGGCCCGGAGGCCACGTCGCCGGGCGTTCGACGACGCTGAACGCGTAGAGCGCCTCGGAGCGGTCGCCCGACACGACCCCCTCCAGCCGGTACGCCGCGTCCGCGAGGTCGGCGTGCACCACCTCGCCCGTGTGCAGCAGGGCCCGGTGCTCCTTGTGGAAGGCGACCCACCGCGCCAGCGCCGCGCGCGTCCCGTCGTCGGCGGTGAGCAGGTTGGTCTCGATCCCCAGGTGACCCCACAACGCCTTCTCCGCTCGGTAGTCGAGCGGGTGGGTCCGGTGGGTGGTGTGCGACTCCTCGGCCCCGATGTGCGTGCCCTGCAGCTCCGGCGGGACCAGCAGGCCCGTCCAGCGCTGGATCTCCAGCCGCTCGTGCGGGTCGTTGCAGTCGCTCGGCCACACCCGGTCGGTGAGCTCCAGCACGCCGAGGTCGACGCGGCCCCCTCCGCTGGCGCACGACTCGATCTCCAGCCCCGGGTGGGCGGCCTTGAGCTGCGCCATCAACCGGTACGCCTGCTGGACCTGGGTGCGCACGCCCGGCCGGCCGTCGGGGACGTGGCCGGCGTCGAGCAGGTACCGGTTGTGGTCCCACTTGATGTAGGCGATGCCGAGCGAGCCGACGAGCTCGCTCATCCGCTCGAAGAGGTAGGCGTACGCGCCGGGATGGCCGAGGTCGAGCACGTGCTGGTGCCGGGAGGGCAGGCCGGGGCCGTGGCCAGCGTCGAAGATCCACTCCGGGTGGCGGCGGGCCAGGTCGGAGTCCAGGTTGACCATCTCCGGCTCGAACCAGAGGCCGAAGTCCATCCCGAGCTCGCGTACCCGGTCGGCGAGCGGCTGGAGGCCCTTCGGCCAGACGGCCGGGTCGACCGTCCAGTCGCCGAGCGAGCTGGTGTCGTCGCGGCGGCCCAGGAACCATCCGTCGTCGAGCACGAACCGTTCGGCGCCCAGCTCGGCGCCCCGTTCGGCGAGTTCGAGCAGGGTGTCGAGGTCGTGCCGGAAGTAGACGGCCTCCCAGGTGTTCAGCACCACGGGCCGGGGCGCGCGCGGATGGTGCGGCCGGGACCTCAGGTGCCGGTGGAAGCGGGCGGCGAGCTCGTCCAGCCCCACCCCCCACGACCCGTACTGCCACCGGCTCCGGAACTCCTCGCCCTGCCCGAGCACCACCTCGCCCGGCAGCAGCAGCTCTCCCGCAGCGAGGTGCCTGGTGCCAGCCGGGGTCAGCTCGGCGGCGAGCACCTGGTTGCCGCTCCACGCGAGGTGGGTGGCCCACACCGTCCCGTGCCGGAAGCCGAACCCGCTCTCGCCGGCGACCAGCAGCAGGGTGTGCTCCAGCCCCGGCTTGCCGCCCCGCGAGGCCCGCACCCACTCGCCCACCCTGAACGGGCGCCGCTGCGGCACCCGTTCGAGCGCCCAGCGGCCGGTCAGGTCGAGGATCTCCGTCGCGTCCGACGGCACCGGCAGCGCCAGTTCGAGGGACCCGACACGGTACGGCTGCGCCGCGTCGTTCCTGATCCCGGCCCGCTGCCGGACGAGTCCGCTGGAACCGAGCACCTGGATCTCGATGTCGATCGCCAGGCCGTAGTCGGGGTCGCGCGCCGAGCTGCGCAGCACGGGCCCGTCAAGGGTGTCGCCGACCTCGTGCGTCGCCTCGCGGAAGAAGGGCGCCCAGCGGCGGCCGTCGCTGTCCCCGACCAGGCCCGGGCGGCCGAGCCAGCCCTCCGTGAGCTGGGGCAGCACCGGGACGGGCTGGGGGTAGGTGACCGCGCTGTCGCCGATGGCGGGCAGCGCCGCGCGATGGAGGTCCGCCAGGGCGGCGTCGCCGAGCTCGCCGAGGTCCGGCCCCCAGTGCAGGATGCGCGGCAGCCGCCCGCCGTCTATGGCGACGACGAGGCTGGTGCCGCCGGCACGCAGGTGGATGGGTGTGTCGTTCATATGTCAGTCGCAATCCCGTTGTGGGTGTCCCGTCATCCCTTGAGCCCGCTGTTCGCGATGCCCGCGAAGAACTGGCGCTGCAGCAGCAGGAAGACGATCACGAGAGGTATCGAGCACACGAGCGCGCCCGCCATCAGGGTGGGGTAGTCGGTGCCGAACTGTCCCTGCAGGCCGGCGAGCCCCACCGGCAGCGGCCGGTTGTCCCCGGACGGCGACACGATGAGCGGCCAGAGCAGGTCGTTCCACGAGTAGAGCCCGGTCAGCACGGTCAGGGCGGCGAGCATCGGCTTGGCCATGGGGAGCATGACGTACCAGAAGATCTGGAACGGGTTGGCGCCGTCGAGCCGGGCCGCCTCCTCGTAGTCCTTGGGCATGTTGAGGAAGGCCTGGCGCATCAGGAAAGTGCCGAAGGCGGAGAAGAGGCCCGGGATCGCCAGGGCCGGCAGGGTGTCCAGCAGCTGCAGGTCGCGGATCAGCTGGTACTGGCCGATCAGGAAAAGCTGGCTGGGCACCATCAGCATGGCGATGAACAGGCCGAACAGCACGCCACTGCCGCGGAACGGCATGCGCGCGAAGGCGTAGCCGGCCAGCGCCGCGACCGAGACCTGCCCGATGACCCGCAGCACCAGCGAGCCGACGGAGACCCCGAACATCGACCAGAACGGCACCGTCGAGAAGAACGTCTCGAACGAGTGCAGGCTGAACTCGGCCGGGAACACCGTCGGCGGAACCCTGCTGACCTCGGCGGTCGTCTTGAAGACGGTGAGGATCTGCCAGACGAACGGCACCACCATGATCACGGACGCGACGATCAGGATCGCGTGGATCGGCCAGGTGGCGGTCGGTTTCTCGCGCCGCCGCGTACGTGGCGGGCGGCGGGCGGCGGACTCAGCCATAGAACACCCAGGATTTCTGAAGACGGAACTGCAGAGCCGTGGCGATCATGATCACGATGAGCAGCACGATCGCGATCGAGGCGCCGTAGCCCTGGTCGAACTGCACGAACGCCTTCTCGTAGAACAGGTAGACGATCGTCTTCGAGTCGGCGAGCGCGGTGTTGTTCACGCTGCGCAGCATGATGAAGATCAGGTCGAACATCTGCAGGGCGGCGATCACGGTGAGGATCGTGACGAAGAAGATGCTCGGGCTGAGCAGCGGCACGGTGATGTGGAAGAACTGCCGGACGCGACCGGCGCCGTCGAGCGCGGACGCCTCGTAGACGGCCTTCGGGATCGCCTGCAGGCCGGCGCCCAGGATGATCAGGTTGATGCCCAGGCCCATCCAGATGCCGACGACGCCGAACGCGTAGATCGTGAACCGGGGGTCGGCCACCCAGTACTGGCCGTCGACGCCGAACCACGACAGCACGTAGTTGAGCAGCCCGAAGTCGCCGTTGTAGATGAAGCGCCAGACCATGCCGACGGCGACGGGCAGGGTGACGACCGGCAGGAAGAAGAGCACCCGGTAGATCGTGCGTCCCCGGCCGGCCTGCTCGATCAGCGCGGCCAGCGCGACCGCCAGGGGGATGCCGAGCAGCACGATCACCGTGTAGAGCGCGGAGTTCCCGAACGCCTCCCAGACCTCGCCGTCACCGAGCAGGGTCCGGTAGTTGTCGGTGCCCACGAACGTGGCGGGCCCGAACGCCGGGACGTCCTGGAAGCTCTTGACCAGCGTGGACAGGAACGGCCACAGGTAGAGGGCGACCAGGCCGATCGTGGCGGGGGCGATGAACGCGAGCGACCACCACACGCTGGGACGGGTACCGCCCGTGCGGCGGCCGGCCGGCCGCCGCACGGGCTCGCTTGCCACTTCTTGGTGCGTCATTTCTTGGCGAGCACCTGGTTGACGGCGTCCTGATACTCCTTCGCCGCGGTCTCGACGGGCTTGGCGCCCTCCCAGGCCGGGCCCAGGTACTGCGCCGCGAGGCCCTGCCACTCGGCGGTGTTGCCCGCGACCGGGATCGGGACGCTGTAGTCGATGGCGTCGATGAAGATCTGCAGGTCGAAGTCCGGCATCGCCTTGAGCCACGGCTCCTGGGTCCCCTTGTACGCGGGGAGCACCGTGCCGGTGGCCGCCTGGATCTCCGCCGCCTTGACGCCGCCGAGGAAGGCGAGGAACTTCTTGAGCTCCTCCGGGTGCTTGCTGCCCGCGTACCCGGCGTTGCCGATGCCGCTGGTGACGGTGGCCCGCTTGACGCCCTTCGGCAGCGGCGCCACGTTGACCTTGCCCTTCAGGTCGGCGTTCTTGTGGAACCGCAGTGCCCAGTACGCGCCGGAGAAGTACATGGCGACCTTCTGGCTCTCGAACATCGACACCGCCTCGGTGTCCGACAGCTGCTTCAGCGTCGGCGACGAACCGGCCGCCTGGAGGTCGGTCCAGAACTTCAGGCCGGCCACCGCCGCCGGGCCGGCGAAGTCGGAGGCCGTGCCGTCCGCGTTGATGATCGTGCCGCCGGCCTGGAGGATCGTGTTGTAGTAGCCGCCCTGCGGGTCGATCGGCGCGGCGATGCCCCACACGCCCTTGGCCGGGTCGGTCAGCTTCTTGGCCGCGTCCTGGACCTCTTTCCAGCCCCAGGTGTCATCGGGGTACTTGACGCCGGCCGCGTCGAAGAGCGCCTTGTTGTACCAGATGCCGTTGGTGTCGAAGTCCTTCGGCAGCGCGAAGGTCTTGCCCTCGTAGGTGTAGGAGTCGGTGACGGCCTTGGGGTAGGCGCCCAGGTCGATCCCGGCGGACTTCACCGTGCCGGACAGGTCGATCAGCGCGCCGCCCTTGGCGTACTCGCGGAAGTGGTCGGCGAGCATCCAGAACGCGTCCGGCGCGGTGCCGCCGGCCACGCCGACCTGGAGGGTCGACCAGTACTCGGGCCACGGCAGCGTCTGGATCTTGACGGTGATGTTCGGGTTCTGCTTCTGGAACTCGGCGGCGATCTGCTCCATCGCCGGAGTCTGGTCCTCGCTCCAGTTCGCGTAGGTGAGGGTGACCTTCTCGTTCGACGTGCCGCCGGATCCGCCCGAGCAGGCGGTGAGGAGGGTCGCCGCCACGGCCATGGCCATGGCTGCCGTCCATTTGCGCTTCATGATCTTCCTCTGCACTTGTGCGCCGGTCCTCGTCGGCCGGGGGTTAGCGGTTGACGGATGTGACGTGGACGGTGGTGTCGACCCAGTCGACATGCACGCCCGAGTCGTCGGGACCGGCGGCTTCGCTGCGCAGGCACAGCGTACGGACCCCCTGAACCGCCAGGTCGAAGGTGGTGACGGGGTTGCCCGCCTCGACGACGGCGGCGAAGATCTCGCGGTCGTCCGCGAGGACGCTGACCCGTGCCCGCCCCGTGGACTCGTCGTCGACGCCGACCGCGCCGGTGCACGACTCGGCTCGTCCGCCCAGGTGGAAATGGGCCTCCGAGTACGGCGCCGTGCCCAGGCCGCGCTCGAACTCCTGCCCGGCCACGCGCATCGGGCCGCCGTCGCCGGGGTTGCCCCCGCCGTTCGACTGGTCGCGCTCGACGGGGCCGTCCTCGTTGACGAACTCGATCATCGGCAGGTCCGACATCGCGTACCGGCCGGCCGTCAGCGGGGAGACGACGCGGGCGTGGGCGACGACGGGGACCACGCCGTCGCCGTCCCGCTCGACCGTCACGACCCCGAGCCGCCCGGGCCGCAGCCCCGCCCCCGGCCGAACCGCCCAGCGGATCTCGGCGGCCCCGCCATCGGCCGGGTGCGGGCCGTCTGCCGGGTGCGGGCCGTCTGCCGGGTGCGGGCCGCCTGCCTGGTGCGGGCCGCCTGCCTGGTGCGGGTGTGGGGCGGTGACGCGGTCGGCGGTCCAGCCCGCGGGCAGGCGCAGCCGTGCGCCGGCGTCCGTCGTGATCAGCGCGGTCCCGTCCGCGCCGACCTCGGCGACGGACGGGTGCACCGCGGGGGCGGGGTGGTACGGCCGGGGCGCGGCCCGGAAGACGTCCGCGCCCGCCGGCGCCACGATGGCGGCGAAACCCCCGTCCCGGGCCACGGCGACCTCGACGGCGTCCGTGACGGTCACGGTCGTCTCCATGAGGCCGAGCGCCGACGAGGCGTCGCCCGCGTCCGGCCCCGGCGAGGCGTCGCCCACGATCCACACCTGGGCGTCCGGGCCCGCTCCGAGCCGGTCCAGCGGCACGTGGATCACGCGTGCCTCGCCGGTGGCGATCCCGCCGATGAACCACCGGTCGCCGGCCCGGCGGGCGATGACCGCGTGCGTGTCGGGGTCGCCCGCCAGCAGCACCGTCTCGTCCCAGACCGGCGCCAGCTCCGCGAGGAACCGCGCCGCGAGCGGACGCGCCGTGTAGGCGTCGACGTGGTCGGCGAAGTGGGTGATCCCGCACTCGAACGCCACCGACAGCCCCAGCTCATGGCCGTCACTGGTAGTGCGGCCCGCGGCGCCGAAGGCGACCGGCGTGGCGTCCATCGCCCCGACGATGTTGCGGGTGAACGGCTGGATGACGTTGTGGGCCGCGGTGAGCGCCTGGTTCTCGAAGAAGACGTAGTATTCGGCCCCGCGAATCGCCTCGTACCCGATGACCTGCGGGAACGTACGCATCCAGCCGCGCGGGATCACCGAGCCGTGGAAGTTCACCATCAGGCCGAGCCGCGCGGATTCGGTGAGGATCGTGTCGTACCAGCGGTACCGGTCCTTCGACTCCGACTCCATGAAGTCGACCTTGATCCCGGCCACGCCCCAGGAGCGCCACAGCGCCAGCTTGCGCAGGTCCTCGGGGCTGTTGAGGTCGCGCCAGATCGTCCACAGGTGCACCTGGATCCCGCGCCGGCTCGCGTACGCGACGATCTCCGGCACCCACGTCTCCTCCCACCCGCAGTCGATGAGCAGGTGCTCCCAGCCGAGCTCGGCGGCGACGTCCACGAAGTGCCGCTGCTTGGCGAGCTGGGCGCCCGAGTAGAAGTCGGACCACCACGACCAGGCGGCGCGGCCGGGCCGCACCCAGGTCGCGCCGGCCAGCTCGGGTGCGACGGCCGGCGCCAGCTCCTCGACGAACAGGGAGGACACGAGCTCGGCGAGGGGGCCGACGAGGAAGACGCGCCAGGGTGTCACGACGCCGCGGGCGACCTCGACGGACTCGTCGGCGAGGGTGAAGTGGAGCGTCCGGCCGCCACCCGGCTCCGGCTCGCCCGCCCGTACGTGCGCGCCGGCGAAGCGGCCGTCGATCCCGGACTCGGTGATCAGGAGATGCGTCGTCCCGTCGAGGCGGGTGAGGAAGGGCAGCCCGTACGCGCCGCTCGCCAGCTCGGCGGTGTCCACGCCGAACCGCGGGGTCTCGTACCAGGTCTGGTAGTCGAGGACCCAGCTGCGCGAGCCCGCGGGAAGCGTGACGGCGGTGCGCTCGCCCGTGACGCGGGCGGTGCCGTCCAGCGCGGGCAGGGCGTAGCGGAGCGCCACCCCGTCGCGCCCCACGCGCAGGATGACCTGCCACTCGACGCCACCGGCCGCGCGGAACGTGTGCACGCTCTCCCGGTGCTCGTAGTCGTGCTCGCCGGCGGACTTGCCGGAGCGCAACGTGAACCGGTCGCCGACCGTACGCTCCGAGACGTGCACGAGCTCCGCGTCCGTGCCCAGGTCGGTGCCGTCGACCGAGAACCCGAGCGGCACTCGGAGCAGCTCGTCGCCGCGGGTCACGGTCAGGCGCGCGCCCGTGTCCGGGTTGTCGATCCAGGCGTTCACCTCGCCCGCGCCCGTCCGGCGGGGGCGTACATCGTCGCTCAACACGTTCTCCATCACCGATCTGGGACAAATCCGAAATTTAAGGCAGGGGCCGGACTGATCGATCCGGTCCGGCCCCTGGGGGGGTCACATCACCACGTCGAGCGAGTCGACCGTCACCCCCGCCCCCGACGCGTCCTCGATCAGGACGGTGTTCGCGCCGGCGTTCAGGGGCAGCCCGACGGTCGCGGTGGCGGGGGTGTCGTTGCCGCCCGTCGCGTGCAGCGGCACCGTGACCGGCGTGCCACCGTTGACCGCGACCTTGATCGACGCGGCGGCCGACGACGCGTAGTGGATCCGCACCGTCTTGTTGCCGGCGGAGGTGGCCTGGAACGGCACCGAGAGCGAGCCGGCCGCCAGACCGGACACCCCGTTGCCGCCCGAGCACCCGGAGCACGCGTCCACCACGGCGCCGCCCGAGCGGGTGTTCGCCGCCGCCTCGGCCTCCACCTCACGGGAGATCGTCAGCGCGTCGATGTCCGGCGCGTAGGCCCCCGTGTTCAGGAACGTGATGGTGTTCGCCCCGGCGTTGAGCGGCACGTCGAGCGACCACTTGCCCACGTGCTCCCAGCTGCCGGAGTCCTTCACGTTCTCGGTCGCGACGGTGGTGCCGTTGACCTGGACCTGGACGGATCGCGGGTCACCCGAGGTGTAGGTGAAGGTCAGCCGGTGCGGGCCCGCCTGCGCGGCCGTCACGCCGTTGAACCGCACCGAGCCGCCGGACCCGATGTTGCCCACCTTCTGGCCGCCCGAGCAGCCCTTGCACGGCTGGACGTCGGCCGCTCCGGCCCGGGTGTTGGCCGCGCTCTCCGCCTCGTACCGGCTGTCGCCCGTGCCGACCATGGCGAGGGGCTGCTTCGAGAGGTGGACGGAGACGCCGCCGGTCGCGATCACCGGCAGCGAGAGCGTGGTCGCGCTCGTGACGGTCTGGGCCGACACGGTGAGCCGGCCGGAGGGGTCGTCGGCGAAGATCGTCGCCGTGTAGTTCCCGGAGCCGAGGAACGACAGCGGGACCGAGGCGGTCCTGGCCGGCGACGTCATCGCGCCGACGAACCAGTCGGCGCCGGAACGGCGCGCGACGGTCACGTGGTCCCCGGGGAAGCCCTCGACGACCTTCGTCTCGTCCCACACGGTCGGGATCGCGCGCATCAGGTGACGTCCGGCCCACTGCTCGTAGGCCGCGGCCGAGTCGGCGTAGTTGACCATCGCGGAGGTGAAGACGATGGCCTGGGCCAGCGAATGACCCTGGGTGAGGATGGACGCGTTCTCCGAGATCATCGTCGGCGTGTAGTCCATCCCGCCGAGCATGTTGCGGATGAAGGGGTACGTCACGTCCTGGCGGGCGGTCGTGGGCGGCGGATACAGGTAGTGCTCGGTGCCGGCGACGGCCTCCGAGGTCACCAGCCACGGCCAGGTGCGGTTCTCACCGCCCGGCTTGGTGCTGCCGTGGAAGTTGAGCATCATCTCGTGGTTCGCCGCCGACTGGCCGATCGACTGGTACCAGCCCATCGACTTCTGCGAGTCGCTGAGGAAGAAGTCCACCTTGAGGCCGTCGATGCCGTAGCCCTTGTGCTCGGCCATCAGGGCCTCGGCGTCGGCCGGGTCGGCGAACGGCTCGGCGGTGACCCAGGCGAACATCTTCACGCCGCGCTGCTTGGCGTAGGCCGCGATCGCCGGCAGGTCGACGGTGCGGTTGTAGCAGCAGTCCATGGTCACGTACTCGAAGCCCATGGACTCGGCGAAGTCGACGTACTCCTTCTGCTTGTCGAGATCGCTCGCGCTGTCGCCGTCGGCGTACCAGGACCACGCCGCGCGTCCCGGGCGGACCCAGGAGGCGTTCTCCGTTGCCGGGGGGTTGAGGTCCTGCACCAGGTCCGAGTTGTAGAGCGTGTCGAGGTTCCCGGCGATGATCGCCACCCGCCAGGGCGTCTGGAAGGGGTACGTCGCCGAGACGGGGAACGCCTGGTCCGGGGTCCGTTTGACGTTGAGCAGCCCGTCACCCGCCCCGCTGCCCTTCAGCAGGGACGGCACGTAGGAGGCGTTCGCGTTCACCACCTGCGCCTCGGTGACGACGGTGAAGTAGGCGTTGTTGTAGATCGAGGCCAGCAGCGGCATCGTCAGCTCCGTGCCGGAGTTGAGCTGGGCCGCGTTGCGGTAGGTGTAGTCCTGCTCGTAGTTCGCGTTCCACGGGGCCGCCCAGCCGCCGGTCGTCGCGGGCAGGCGGAACCCGCTGGTCTCGTCCGTGATCGTCACCGGGCCGCTGCCCGGCAACCGGTAGCGGTAGGCGATGCCGTCGTCATAGGCGCGGATCACCAGCTCCAGCGTCTGGCCGCTCTTCGCGTAACGGAGGACCAGCTCGTTGGCGTGGTCGCGGTAGGAGGGCTTGGTGCCCGCGGGCAAGGAGTAGGTGGTGTCGATCGTGGTGCGGGCCTCGCTGACGTAGCTCAGCCCGGACCGCAGATCGGCCGCCGAGGTGGCGATGCCCAGCGGGGAGTCGCCGAAGACCTGCGTGGTCCCGGCGGTCACCGCGTACGTCAGGGCGCCTGCCGCCTGCTCGGTGAGGGTGAAGGTGATCAGTCCGTTGGGCGAGCTCACGCTGCGAGTGGTGAGCGCGAGCGCAGGGGGCGCGGCGAGCAGGGACACCAGCATCCCCAGTACGGCGGCTACGGCTAACGCCGCTGGGCGCCGCCTTCCTACCCTTCCCGACATGTGGCCTCCGGTGGCTTCACTAGACAGATACACACGGGTGAGCCAAACTATGCGCCCCGCTGAGCGCGCCCGGAATGGTCGAACCGTCGGACCACCTGGACAATCCGACTGCGTGAGCGGCCGGCATCGGGCTCCGGTGCCCGCCCGCGGGTGCCGCCCGCGCCGTAGCCTGTCAGGGCTGATCGGCCGCGGTCGGCGGGCTCGCCGAGCCTCTGTCGCCTGCGCCCTTCCGGGAGGAGCGTGCTGTGACCGGTGAGAGTGCTCACGTCCGTGCCGTCGACGCCTTCATCGCGGCGGCCAACGAGCGGGACGCGGCGCGACGGGCCACGTTGCTGGGCCAGGCGCTCGCGGCGGACGTGGTCTTCTGGGGGCCGCTGGGCCGGGGCGTCGGCCGCAAGGCCGTCGAGGGCTTCATCACCGACGTGGTCCAGGGCCATCCGGCGGGCCCCTGCCGGATGATGCGCACCAGCCAGGTCGACGCGCCGGAGGAGTGGGCGCGTTTCGCCTGGTGCTTCACCGACGGCGCCGGCCAGGTGCTGTTGACCGGCATGGACGTGGTGCACGTCAGGGCGGAGGGCGACATCGACGAGATCGTTGTCTTCGCCGGGCCCCTGTGACCTACGAGCCGCCGGGCCGCACCAGACCGCTCTCGTAGGCCAGGATGACGAGCTGGACGCGATCGCGTACGTCCAGCTTGGCGATGGCCCTGGTGATGTGGGTCTTGGCGGTGAGCGGGCTGATGACCAGGCGCTCGGCGATCTCGTGGTTGGTGAGGCCGAGCGCCACGAGCTTGACCGCCTCCCGCTCCCGGGAGGTGAGAGCGTCCAGGCGCCGCCCCGCGCCGGGCGCGAGGTCCTGCCGGTGGGCGAACTGCTCGATGACGCGGCGGGTCACCCCCGGCGACAGGAGCGCGTCCCCGGCGGCGACGGCGGCGACCGCCCGGCGCAGCTCGGCGGGCTCGACCTCCTTGGTGAGGAAGCCGCTGGCCCCGGCCCGGAGCGCGGCGAAGACGTGCTCGTCGGTGTCGAACGTGGTGAGGATGATGACGCGGCAGCCGGGGCCGGCCGGGCCGGTGACGATGCGCCGGGTGGCGGTGATGCCGTCGGTGCCCGGCATGCGGATGTCCATGAGGACCACGTCGGGGCGGGTGCTCGCGGCCAGCCGTACGGCCTGGTCGCCGTCCTGGGCCTCGCCGACGACCGTGATGTCCCGCGAGCGGGCCAGCAGGCTGCGGAACCCGGCCCGTACGAGTGCCTGGTCGTCGGCGAGGAGCACCTTGATCGTCATTCCGCCGAGCCTGCCACAGGGATGCCGGCCCGTACGGCGAAGCCCCCGGCGACCGGCCCGGCGGTGAGCGTGCCCCCGAGCGCGCTCACCCGCTCCCGCATACCGGCCAGGCCGTGGCCCTCGGTGACCTCGGCGGGACTTCCCCGGCCGTTGTCGACGACCTCGACGGTGACCGACCGCGCCCCGTAGCCGATCGTCACCTCGGCCCTGCTCGCCGCCGCGTGCTTGAGCGTGTTGGCGAGGGACTCCTGCACCACCCGGTAGACGGCGATGGACGGCATGGCCGGGACGTCCGCGGGGTCGCCGCGCTCGTCGAAGATCACCTCCAGCCCGGTGGCCCGGGCGTCGTCCACGAGCGTGCCCAGGGCGGCCAGGCTCGGCTGGGGCGCGGTGTCGCCCGGGTGGTCGCGCAACACCGTGATGAGGGAGCGGAGGTCGGCCATGGCCCGGTTCCTGACGTCCTTGGCCAGGCGCAGCGCGGCGGCGGCCGCGGCCGGGTCCTCCTCCAGGGCGTCGGCGGCGACATTGAGCTGAACGCCGACGACGGCCAGCGTGTGGGCGACGATGTCGTGCACCTCGTGCGAGACGCGCAGCCGTTCCTCGGCGGCCTGGGCACGGCTGTCGGTCTCGCGCAGCCGCTCCCGCCAGCGCGTCACGGCGGCGTACGTGAGGCCCGCGGCGATGAGGATCGCCAGGAGCAGCCCCTCCCCCACCACGTGGAACACGTAGCGGGTCGGGTTCAGGTCCAGCACCCGGCGGAAGTCGAACGCGGAGTACGCCAGCACGGCCACGCCGACGGCCGTCACCCACCGCACCCGGGACGTGGCGGCGGCGGTGAAGTAGGCGACCGAGGCCGGCCAGATCCAGCCCGCGGGAGCTTCGCCCTTGACGAGGAGATAGACGAAGAGCCCGGCGACCGAGAGCAGCAGCACGGTCATCGGCCGGCGCCGCCTGACCAGCAGGAGTGCCCCGAGGAACAGCGCGAGGGGGATCGTGCCGAACCAGGGACTGTGGATGCCGATGGCGAGGGCGACCGCCACGTAGAAGACGACCGTGGCGGCGGCGAGCGCGACGTCGACGATCCGGGCGAAGTGGCGGACGGGGGCGGGTTCGCGTCGTGACGGCAATGCGGGGCCTGCCTAGCCGGTCAGACGCGGGTGACCAGGAGGGTCACGCCCGCCTCGCCGCCGCAGTCGACGAGAACGGGCCCGACGCCGTTGCCGACCGTGGCGGACAGGGTCGCCTTCGCCACGAACTTCTTCGGCCCGTCCTCGATGATGCGGACGTTCTCCAGCACCGGACGCTTCCTGTCGAGCCCGGCGAGCACGGCCCTGAGCCCCTTGCCTCCCCCGCAGTGCCCGGTGATCGTCACCTCCTGACCGCGCTCGGTGGTGGGGTTGGGGCTGACCTGCACCACCGCCCGGGCGCCCTTCGGCGGCTTCGGCGCGGCGGCGCTCGTATCGGCCGCCCGAGCCCCGGCCCCCAGGCTCAGCAGCCCGGCCGTCAGGCTCAGCCCGGCCAGCACGGTGATCGTTCTCTTGCCCATGGCGATTCCTCCGGTTCTCATGCCGGAACGGTAGAACCGGCCACGGGGGGCCCGCGTCGTCCACCGAACGTCACCTGACCCTGCACCGTTCGCGGTACGCCTGCACCAACGGGTGTAGACCGCCACGGCGTGCCGCCCATTTCTGCACCCGACCTCGACGAATTCCGGCGAACCCCGGCCCGGTCCGGACGATCGGATAAGGACGTGAGGTTCTTCACCGCCCAGATGTTCCGCTTCGCGTGGGCCGAGGCGAGGTCGTGCGCGTTCGCCGTCGCCATGTTCGCCGGTCTGGCCGCCTCGTCGGTCCTGCCGCTGCCGATCCCGCGCTATGACGCGCTGCTGCTCTACGCGGTGGCGGTGACGGCGGTCTTCCGCGCGTTGCGCTGGGAGAGCAACCAGGAGATCGCCGTCATCGCCGGGTTCCACCTGGTCGGACTGGCCTTCGAGCTGGTCAAGGTACGGCTCGGGTCGTGGAGCTATCCGGAGGACGCCTCCACCAAAATCGGCGGGGTGCCGCTCTACAGCGGATTCCTCTACGCCGCCGTGGGCAGCTACGTCTGCTCGGCCTGGCGGATCTTCTCGCTGCGCCTGGTGGCCTACCGGACGGTGCCGGTGACGGTGGTGGCGCTGGCCGTATACGTGAACTTCATCAGCCAGCACTGGTGGATCGACCTGCGGATCCCGCTGGCCCTCGCGCTCGTCGTGGTCACGTGGGGAACGGTGGTGCACTTCACCGTGGGCGCGCACCGCTACCAGATGCCGCTGGCGCTGTCGCTCGCCCTCATCGGGTTCTTCCTGTGGGTGGCCGAGAACATCGCGACCTACCTCGGCGCCTGGCAGTACCCGTACCAGCGGGAGACCTGGCAGCTGGTCCACCCCGCCAAGTTCGGCGCCTGGGCGCTGCTGGTCAGCGTCACGTTCGTGATGGTCGCCTCCTGGCAGGCGACCCGCGGACGCCTGCACCTGCCGGCCCCGAGCCGGCCCCGCGGCTGGGCGCTGCCGGTGCGCCGGGTCCCTCCGCCGGCCGCCCGGCGGTGAGGTCCCGGAGCGGAGCGTCCGGGCCGGCCCGCCGTGGGCCGGCCCGGACGTCAGCGATCAGGCGCGCAGGTCGAACCGGTCGAGGTTCATCACCTTGTCCCATGCCGCGACGAAGTCGTTCACGAACTTCTCCTTCGCGTCATCGCTCGCGTAGACCTCGGCGAGCGCGCGGAGCTCGGAGTTCGAGCCGAAGACCAGGTCGGCGCGGGTGCCGGTCCACTTGACCTCGCCCGTGGCGGCGTCGCGGCCCTCGAACGTGTTCGCGTCGCCGGACGTCGCCGACCACGTCGTGCCCAGGTCGAGCAGGTTGACGAAGAAGTCGTTCGTCAGCGACCCGGGGGTCGTGGTGAAGACGCCGAGCGCCGACTGCTGGTGGTTGGCGCCCAGGACGCGCAGGCCACCGACCAGGACCGTCATCTCGGGAGCGCTCAGGGTCAGCAGGTTCGCCTTGTCGAGCAGCAGGTATTCGGCCGGCAGCCGGTTGCCCTTCCCGAGGTAGTTGCGGAACCCGTCGGCGACCGGCTCGAGCGGGGCGAACGACTCCACGTCCGTCTGCTCCTGCAGCGCGTCCACGCGGCCCGGCGTGAAGGGGACCACCACGTCGTGGCCGGCGTTCCTGGCCGCCTGCTCGACGCCCGCGGCGCCGGCCAGCACGATCAGGTCGGCGAGCGAGACCTGCTTGCCGCCCGTCTGCGCGCCGTTGAACGCCTTCTGGATCCCCTCGAGGGTGCCCAGCGTCGTCGCCAGCCGGTCGGGGTCGTTGACCTCCCACCCGATCTGCGGCTGCAGGCGGATGCGGGCGCCGTTCGCGCCGCCGCGCTTGTCGCTGCCCCGGAAGGACGAGGCCGACGCCCACGCGGTGGACACGAGCTCGGACACCGACAGGCCCGAGGCGAGGATCTGGCTCTTCAGGGTGGCGACGTCCGCCGCGTCGATGAGCTCGTGCGTCACCGCCGGGAGCGGGTCCTGCCAGATCAGCACCTCGGACGGGACCTCCGGGCCGAGGTAGCGCACGATCGGGCCCATGTCGCGGTGGGTCAGCTTGTACCAGGCGCGGGCGAAGGCGTCCGCGAGCTCCTCGGGGTGCTCCAGCCAGCGCCGCGTGATCTGCTCGTAGATCGGGTCGAAGCGCATCGAGAGGTCGGTCGTCAGCATCGTCGGCGCGTGGGTCTTCGACGGGTCGTGCGCGTCGGGAACGGTGCCGGCGCCGGCGCCCTCCTTCGGCCGCCACTGGTGCGCGCCGGCAGGGCTCTTGAACAGCTCCCACTCGTAGCCGTAGAGGATCTCGAGGAAGGTGTTGTCCCAGGTGATCGGGGTGTTCGTCCAGATGCCCTCGAGGCCGCTGGTGATCGTGTCGCCGCCCTTGCCGGTGCCGAACGTGTTCCGCCAGCCCAGGCCCTGCTCCTCGATCGAGGCGGCCTCGGGGTCGGCGCCGACGTGGTCGGCCGGGCCCGCGCCGTGGGTCTTGCCGAAGGTGTGACCACCCACGATCAGGGCGGCCGTCTCCTCGTCGTTCATCGCCATGCGGTGGAACGTCTCGCGGATGTCGCGGGCCGCGGCGATCGGGTCGGGGTTGCCGTTCGGGCCCTCCGGGTTGACGTAGATCAGGCCCATCTGGACCGCGCCCAGGGGGTTCTCCAGCTGGCGGTCACCGGTGTAGCGCTCGTCGCCGAGCCACGTGGTCTCGGGACCCCAGTAGACGTCCTCCTCGGCCTCCCAGACGTCCGGGCGGCCGCCGGCGAAGCCGAAGGTCTGGAAGCCCATGGACTCCAGGGCGACGTTGCCGGCCAGGATCAGCAGGTCGGCCCACGAGAGCTTCTGGCCGTACTTCTTCTTGACCGGCCACAGCAGGCGGCGGGCCTTGTCGAGGTTGGCGTTGTCCGGCCAGCTGTTGAGGGGGGCGAAGCGCTGCTGGCCCGCCCCGGCGCCGCCACGGCCGTCGCTGATCCGGTACGTGCCCGCGCTGTGCCAGGCCATCCGGATGATGAACGGGCCGTAGTGGCCGAAGTCGGCCGGCCACCAGTCCTGCGAGGTGGTCAGCACCTCCTCGATGTCCCGCTTCACGGCCGGGAGGTCGAGGCTCTTGAACGCCTCCGCGTAGTCGAAGTCCTCGCCCAACGGGTTGGCCACGGCGGGGTTCTTCGCCAGGATCTTCAGATTGAGCCGCTCCGGCCACCACTGGCGGTTTCCACCGCCCTGGGTCGGGTGCGCGGCGCGCGTGTGCGCGACCGGGCAGCCTCCTCCGTCGTCCAGCTTCGCGTCGGTGACGATGGCATCGGGGTTCTCGGACATGGAATCTCTCCGGACTAGGGGGAAAACGGGTGCTCAGGAACTGAGTGCGGTGGAACAGTCGGGGCACAGGCCCCAGTAGATGACCTCGGCCTCGTCGATCGAGAAGCCGTGGTCGTCGGCCGCGTTCAGGCAGGGCGCGTGGCCGACCGCGCAGTCGACGTCGGCCACGGCACCGCATGAGCGGCACACGATGTGGTGGTGGTTGTCCCCGACGCGGCCCTCGAACCTGGCCGGGCTGCCGGCCGGTTCGATGCGGCGTACGAGTCCAGCCGCCGTCAGCGCGTGGAGGGCCTCGTAGACGGCTTGAAGGGAGATGTGGCCCACGCGTTCGCGCACCCCGGCGGCGATCGCCTCGACGTCGAGATGGTCACCGCCCCGGACGGTCTCGAGCAGCGCGACACGGGCGGCCGTCACCCTCAGGCCGACACCGCGCAGCTCCCCGGCGATGTTCCCTGTCCTGGGTGCGGTCATGCCGCCAAACCTACCTTCATAAACACGAACGATACAAGATAACGAATGCTCCAAGTCTGAGCCACGCCGGGGCCGGCTCCGAACCGTCGTCCCAAGGCACAGTTACCGCACGGAGAAAGGCCGCCTCCGCAGGTCGGAAGCGGCCTTGCCCGTTGTCTTAGCGACTGATTGCCCGGGCGAAAATCTTCAGGCCTGCCAGAGGGTCGACAGCAGCACGTGCAGGCCGGTCGCGCCCAGAACGCTGACCACGGCGTTGCGCGTCTTCAGGTGCAGCCCGATCGCGACGACCAGCGACAGGGCCGTGGTCACGACGGTCGGCCAGGAGGTGGGGCTCACACCGCGCAGGGTGTAGAGGGCCAGGATCAGCATGAGACCCACGGGCATCTGGACGGCGAGGTACCGCAGGACGGCCGAGCGGCGCAGCGGGTTCAGCACGGCGAACGGCAGCGCGCGCAGGCCCCAGGTGACGGCGGTGCTGACGGCGACGACGGCGGCCAGGTAGAGCGGGGTGGGCACGGACGTCCTACCTCTCCGGGACAGTCGCGGTGAGCACGGGAGCGGCGGGCGCGGGAGCGGCGGGCGCGGGAGCGGCGGGCGCGGGGGTCTCGGACGCAGGAATCCCGGGCGCGGGGCGGCGGCGCAGGGCGTACCGGACGAGCAGGCTCGCGGCGTACAGCGGCATCGCGACCAGCAGCAGTTGCCCGGGCGCCAGCAGCGCGGCGACGGCGAAGGAGGCCGCGGCCAGCAAGGGGGCGGGCAGGTCCCGCTGGGCCCGCCAGGCGTCGATGGTCAGGACCACGAACAGGGCGGTCAGGGCGAAGTCCAGGCCGTGCAGGTCGAGCGGGATCAGCGCGCCGGCCAGCGCGCCGGCGGTGGCGCCGCCGACCCAGTACGCCTGGCACAGCACCTGCATCCACAGGATCCGGGCGCCGCTCCAGGACCGGGCGCGGCCGCCGGCGGTCAGCGCGTACGCCTCGTCGGTGAGCGCGAAGGTGGCGTAGACACGGCCGAGCGGGCGGACCTGGCGCAGGGGGAAGGAGAGGCCGTAGAAGATGTGCCGGATGTTCACCAGCAGCGCCGTCATCGCGATCTGCCCCAGCGGCGCCGCCGAGGCGACCAGTCCGAGCAGCAGGAACTCCAGCGAGCCCGCGTAGATCACCCCGGTGAACACCGTCGCCCACCACCAGTCCAGCCCGCTGTGCACCACCAGGACGCCGAAGCTGATCCCCAGCGGGAACAGGCTCAACCCCACCGAGGCGGTGTCCCTCACCGCCGCCGCGAAGTCCCGCGACCCTTCCGTTTCCCGCATCACACGCATGGAAGAAATTTTAGTGCGTGCGTCGCATAATATGGTTTCACCTGTTATTGAAAGTGATGCCTATGAGCAACTCCATTAGCCTCGATGCCATCGATCGCGAAATATTGTTCCATCTGGCCCAGGACGGCCGGATGCCGAACGTGGAGCTGGCCCGGCGGGTGGGGCTGACGCCGCCGCCGTGCCTGCGCCGGGTGAAGCGGCTTGAGGACGCCGGCGTGATAGCGGGATACCGGGCGCAGATCTCTCCCGAGGCCCTGGGCCGCTCGCTGGAGGTGGTCATGTCGGTGGAGATCGCGGTCAACGACCTGCAGACCGTCGAGGACTTCGAGTCCCGGGTCGCGGCGCTGGAGGAGGTCGTGGAGTTCCGGCGCATGTTCGGGCGCCCCGACTACTACCTGAGCGTGGCGGTCTCCGACCAGATCGCCTACGAGAAGTTCCTCAGCGCGAAGATCCTGCCGCTGCCCGCGGTCTCCCGCGTCGACTCCCACCTCACCATGAAACGGATCAAGGGCTAGCGGGGTGGGGCGGCCCGCGGCCGGGGCTCAGATCCGGTTGCCGGGCGCCTCGTGCGGGACCGGCCAGAGCTCGACCGCGCGGACCGAGGCGAAGGGCACCTCCGCGGCGATCTCCAGGGCGCGCCGCTCGTCGGGCACGTCGATCAGGTACCAGCTCGCCAGGTATTCCTTGGTCTCCAGGTAGGGTCCGTCGGTCACGGCCGGGACGCCGCCGCGCACGCGCACGGTCTTCACCTCAGCCGCGTCGGCGTTCCCGTAGGCGCCCAGCAACTCGCCCGTCTCGGCGTATTTGCGGTTGAACGCGTCCTGGCCGTCGATCGCCTCCTTGACCTCCTCGGCCGAGAACGACTCCCACATCTCCTTGTTGCCGTACATCATGATCAGGTATTTCACTGTGGTCTCCTCCGGGTGCTGCACTTGCCTTTCACCGGTTGGTCGGAGGCCACACGCGTTTCTCTACATCCTTCTCGAAGATTTTTCTCAGGATTTTCTCAGGGCCGGGCCTCGTACACGATGTTGAAGGGATTCTCGGCGACCCTGCGGAAGCGGGTGAACCCGGCCTCCGTGACCACCGCGCGGATCCGGCTCTCCCCGGCCTGCGCGCCGAGCGCGTAACCGCCGGGCTGGGACATGGCGTTCGGCACGCAGAGGAAGGTGGAGAACGCGTAGTACGCCCGCCCGATCGGGTGGAGGTTGTCCGTGACCGTGTCGCCCGCGTTCGGCTCGACCACCATCCACGTGCCGTCCGGGGCGAGGGAGCCGAGCACGTGCCGGGCGGCGCCCACCGGGTCGCCCATGTCGTGCAGGCAGTCGAACGAGGTGACCAGGTCGTACGGACCGCCGGGGAAGTCCTGGGCGGAGGCCACGTCGAACGAGACCCGGTCCGACACACCGGCCCGCTCCGCCCGCGCCCTGGCCTCCTCGACCGAGCCCGCGTGGTAGTCGGAGCCGGTGAACCTGGCGTCCGGGTAGGCGCCGGCCATCAGCACCGTGGAGGCGCCGTGCCCGCAGCCCACGTCGGCCACCCGGGCCCCGGCGCGCAGCTTGTCCTCCACGCCCTCCAGCGCCGGCAGCCAGGTGCTGACCAGGTTGGCCGCGTAACCGGGGCGGAAGAAGCGCTCGCAGCCGCTGAACACCTCCTCGTCGTGCTCGTGCCAGCCGATGCCCGCACCGGTGCGGAAGGCCTCCTCGACCCGCCGCTCGGCCCGCAGCGCGCCCACGGCCAGCTCGAACCCGCCGGGCACGAACACCGGGCCGTCCGGGTCGGTGAGCGCGAAGGCCTGCTCCTCGGAGAGCCAGTAGGTGCCGCTCTGGGCGTCGTAGCACACGTAGCCCCCGGCGGCCTGGCCGTTGAGCCATTCCTCCGCGTACCGGGGGTTCGTGCCGGTGCGCTCCGCCAGCTCGTGCGGCCGCAGCGGCTTCTCCGCCAGGGCCCGGTAGAAGCCGAGCCGATCACCCACCAAGACGTTGCCCGCCGCCATCGTGGCGCCGAGATCGCTGACGAAGAGGTTGAGGAAGTCCATGAGCTTGTCCTGGTCCAGGGCCATGACTGTGGGTTCCCTTCAGAGAGGTGACCGGTCATGGCGAGGGTCGCGCAACGCGTTGCGCATTTGTTGCGGCCACGCCGCAACGGCCCCCTGACGTTCTTACCTGGCGCGTCTTCTGCCCTTACTTGGGCGTTCATGATCTGGTTAATGTGGAGCAGTGTGATCGCGAGGTGTTCTATCCCCGTTCGTGGCTCGCCACGGCAATTGCCGGCACGCTTCTCGCCACCGGCCTCGCCGTACCCGCGGCCGCAGCCACCACCCTCACCAGTCCCGCCAAGGTCACCGACCCCGTCGGTCACGTCGATCCGCTGATCGGCTCGGCCGGCGGCGGCAACACCTATCCGGGCGCCGTCCTGCCGTTCGGGATGATCTCCTGGAGCCCCACCAACACCGCCGGCGACCAGACCAACGCCGCCGGGGCCAACGGCTACTCCTACAACACCCCGCGCGTGCGCGGCTTCGCACTGACGCACGTCAACGGCGCCGGCTGCCACCCCGGAGCCGCCGGGGACGTCCCGATCATGCCGTTCGCCGGCGAGGTCACCTCGTCCCCGACCGCGGACACCGCCGACGCGGTCTACGCGAGCACCTTCGACCACGCCGACGAGAGCGCGCGGCCCGGCCGGTACACCGTCACGCTCGACTCGGGCGTCAAGACCGACCTGTCGGTCACGACCCGCGCGGGCGTCGGCGAGTTCACCTTCCCGCGGGACAAACAGGCCAACCTGCTGTTCCGCGTGTCCAACTCGCTCAACGGCAGCGAGGACGCCGAGATCACGATCGACCCCGCCACCCGTACGGTCACCGGCTCCGTCCTGACCGGCGCGTTCTGCGGCCGCCGCGCCAACGGCGGCGTGAACAACCGCAAGACCTACTACCGGCTGCACTTCGCCGCGACGTTCGACCGGGCCTTCTCCGGCACCGGCACGTGGGTCGACGGCGAGCTGCGCGCGGGCACCACGGCGGCGAGCGGCGGCGAGGGCTACGCCACCGGCACCGACCGCGCGGGCAAGGGCTCCGGCGGGTACGTCAGCTTCGACACCACCTCGGACGCCGACGTACGGATGAAGGTCGGCATCTCCTACACCAGCCTCGACGCGGCCAGGAAGAACCTCGCGAAGGAGGTCTCGCCCCGCGACGACGTCGCCTCGGTGGCCGCCAGGGCCACGCGAGCCTGGAACGACCGGCTGCGCTCGATCGAGGTGGCCGGCGGCTCGCCGGACCTGCTCACCACGTTCTACACGGCGATGTACCACTCCTACCTCCAGCCCAACGTCACCAGCGACGTCACGGGCACCTACCTCGGCAGCGACCAGAAGGTGCACCGGCTGGCCAAGGGGCAGCGGGAGCAGTACGGCAACTTCTCCGGCTGGGACCAGTACCGCGCCCACACCCAGCTCCTCGCGCTCCTCGAACCGCAGGTGGCGGGCGACTACGCCCAGTCCCTGTACAACCTGGCGCAGCAGAACGGCGGCGTGTGGGACCGCTGGGTGCACGTCAACGGCCCCACCCACGTCATGACCGGCGACCCGTCGGCCCCGGCGCTGGCCGGCTTCCACGCGCTCGGGGTGCGCAACTTCGACGTGCGCGGCGCCTTCGACTCGCTCTACAAGCAGGCGACCGTGCCGCACCCGTCGGGCCTGTCCGACAAGGGCTGTCCCGGCCAGTGCGAGGGCCAGCGGCCGAACCTGGCCGAGTACCTGCGCCTCCAGTACGCCCCGCAGGACACCTGCCACTGCTGGGGCGGCGCCGCCGAGACGCTGGAGGACGCCACTGCCGACTTCGCGCTCGCGGACTGGGCGGCCCGGATCGGGCGTGACAAGGAACACGACGAGCTGCTGCCGCGCGCTAGCTGGTGGCGCAACACCTTCAACCCGCAGGCCGGCAAGGAGGGCGGCTACCAGCAGGCCCGCAAGTCCGACGGGAGCTGGCTGTGGCCGTTCTCGCCGACCTCGGACGCCGGCTTCGCCCAGGGCACCAGCGCCACCTACACCTGGATGGTCCAGCACGACGTGTCCGGGCTGGCCGCCGCCATGGGCGGCAGGCAGCAGGCGGCCGACCGCCTCGACGCCTTCTTCCACCGCCCCGACGGCTCCTGGGCCACCGGCGGCGACGGCTTCCGCTACGACCCGACCAACGAGCCGGGCATCCACGTGCCCTGGCTCTACAACGCGCTCGGCCGGCCGTGGAAGACGCAGGAGACGGTGCGCGCGATGGCGTCCCTGGTGTACAAGACCGGCCCCAGCGGCCTGCCCGGCAACGACGACCTCGGCACCATGTCCGCCTGGTACGTCTTCGCCGCCCTCGGCATGTACCCCCAGACGCCCAGCCGCGCCGAGATGCTGCTGTCCAGCCCCATGTTCCAGAAGGCGTGGATCAAGCGCGGCAACGGCCGGACGATCACGGTGACCGCCCCGCAGGCCGCCCCCGGCGCGATCTACGTCCAGGACGTCAAGGTCGACGGCCGCCCGCACACCCGGTCCTGGCTCCCGGAGTCCCTGCTCAACCGGGGCGGCGAGGTCGTCGTCAACGTGGGCACGACCGCGAACACGTCGTGGGCCACGGCCGAGGCCGACCTGCCGGTGGACCACGTCCCCACGGCGCAGAGCCCGGTCCCCAACCTGCCCGAGGCGTGTGAGCCGATCGGCTCGTCCTGCGCGCACAAGCTCCAGTACGACGTGGACGGCGTGGCCACCGCCGACGCCAGGTCCCAGGGCAACCTGGACGGCAAGGGCTGGAGCTTCCCGGCGGAGCAGCTCCCCGCCCCCGGGCAGCACGACGGGTTCCTGATCCCCGACACCAAGGGCACGGCGGGCAACTTCCACAGCCTCAGGGGCCAGCGCACCTACCTCACCAAGGGCCGTTACCAGGCGCTCGACCTGCTGGTCACGGCGGTCAACGGTGACCAGCAGACCGAGCTGACGATCACCTACGCGGACGGGACGACCTCCACGGCCCCGCTGAAGGTGACCGACTGGGCCGCGACGTCGGCCCGCTTCGGCGAGGCGACGGCAGTCACGGCCGACACCCGCTACAACGTCAACGGCACCGCCGACGGCCGCAGGGTGACCATCTGGCAGGTCTCCGTACCGGTCGACCCGGCCCGCGAGGCGGTCTCGTTCACCAGCCCCGCGAAGCCCGACGTCAAGGTCTTCGCGCTCAACGCCAGGGCCTGAAAAACCTCGTGCGGCGCCGGCGCCGCTGAACTAGCGTCGGCGCCCATGACCATCCCCCGCGTACGCCCTCCCTACGTCGCCGACGAGCGCACCCAGCTCGTCGGCTGGCTCGACCTGCAGCGCTCGATCGTCCTGTGGAAGTGCGAAGGGCTGTCGGAGGAGGACGCGCACCGGCCCGTCCTGCCCACCTCGCCGCTCATGACGGTCGCGGGCCTGCTCTCCCACATGCGCTGGACCGAGCACTGCTGGTTCGAGGTGCTGTTCCAGGGCGGAGACTCCGCCGTCAACCCGCAGTTCGACGAGTCGGCGGAGAACGCCGACATGCGGGTGGAGGGCGTCCCGCTGGCCCGGCTCCTCGACGAGTACGAGCGCCAGTGCCAGGTCTCCAACGAGATCGTCGCCGCGCACTCTCTCGACGACCTGGGCAAGAGCAGCTTCTACGACGATCCGCCCACGCTGCGCTGGATGCTGATCCACATGGTCGAGGAGACCGCCCGGCACGCCGGCCAGCTCGACACGATCAGGGAGCTGCTCGACGGCGCGAAGGGCTACTACTGACCTACAGGCCGAGCAGCTGAGCGGGCTCGGCGATGATCTGCTGGATGATCAGCCCGGCCGCCCCGAGCACGGCCGAGTCCGCGCCGGTCCCCGAGACGACGAGCGCGGGCGGCGTGCCGCGCATCGACCCCAGCCGGGCCCCCAGCCCCTCGGACACGGGCCCCGCCAGCCAGGCGAACAGCGGCGCGAAGATCCCGCCGAGCACGATCCTGCCGGGGTCCAGCAGGTGCACGGCCGAGGTGAGCGCCACGCCGAGCGCGTGCCCGGCCCGCTCGCACGCCTCCAGCGCCCGCCGGTCGCCCGACTCCAGCCGCCCGACCAGCTCGCTCACCGAGGCCAGCTCCCCGAGCAGGGCGTCCTGCCCCGCGTACACCTCCAGGCACCCACGCCCGCCGCACCGGCACGCGGGCCCGTCGGGCACGACGACGACGTGCCCCAGCTCCCCCGCCAGCCCGAACGTGCCCCTGAACACGGTGCCCTCGACCACCAGGCCGGCGCCGATGCCGATCTCGCCGGACACGTAGAGGAAGTCGGTCTCCCGCGAGCCGAACCAGAGCTCACCGAGCGCCGCCAGGTTGGCCTCGTTGTCGATCACGAAGGGCAGGTCCACCAGGCCCGCCACGCGCACGTCCCGCCAGCCGAGATGCGGCGCGCTGCGCAGCACCCCGCCCTCGACCGTGCCCGGCACGGCCAGCGCCGCGCCGATGACCCGCAGCCCGCCGGCCTCCGCCTCGGCCGTGATCTCCTTCACCAGGTCCCGCAGCCCGGCGAGGATCTCCGCGGGGTCGGAGTTGCGGTTGTCGGCCGGCCGCGTCCGCCGCAACCGCACGGTTCGGGCCAGGTCCACGACGCAGGCGGCCAGGTAGTCGATGTTGATCTCCAGCCCGAGCGCGGCGATCCGATGCCCGCTCAGGCTCACCGCCACGCCGGGCCGCCCCCGCTCGCCGCCCCGCACGGCCCCGCTCTCGGTCACCACGCCGGCCTCCAGGAGGTCGGCGACCAGGCTGGATACGGTGGTCTTGGTGAGCCCCGTCCGCTCGGCGAGCGCGGCACGGGTGTGAGGTCCTGATCCGTGAATGGTCGCCAGCACTACGGCCAGGTTACGGGCGCGCATGGAATCATGCCGAACCCCTCTTGACGACACGGTGCCCACCTCCTCAGGATTATGTACAGATTATGGACTAAACCAAGGGAACCCGAAATGACCAACGCATTCACGCCCACCCCCGACGATCGCTTCACCTTCGGCCTCTGGACCGTGGGCTGGCAAGCCCGCGACCCGTTCGGCGACGCCTCCCGGCCCGCGCTCGACCCGGTGGAGAGCGTGCACCGCCTGGCCGAGCTGGGCGCGCACGGCGTCACCTTCCACGACGACGACCTGCTCGCCGTCGAGCCCGACCGCGACAAGGCCATCGCCGCCTTCAGGAAGGCCCTCGACGAGACCGGCATGAAGGTCCCGATGGCGACCACCAACCTGTTCACCCACCCGGTGTTCAAGGACGGTGCCTTCACCAGCAACGACCGCGACGTCCGCCGGTACGCGCTGCGCAAGGTCATGCGCAACCTCGACCTGGCCGCCTCCCTGGGCGCCAAGACGTACGTCTGCTGGGGCGGCCGCGAGGGCGCCGAGTCGGACGCGGCCAAGGACGTCAAGGCCGCCCTCGACCGCTACAAGGAGGGGCTCGACCTCCTCAGCCAGTACGTCATCGACAAGGGCTACGACATCCGCTTCGCCCTCGAGCCCAAGCCGAACGAGCCCCGCGGCGACATCCTCCTGCCCACGATCGGCCACGCCCTGGCGCTGATCAACGAGCTGGAGCACCCTGAGATGGTGGGCCTCAACCCGGAGGTCGGCCACGAGCAGATGGCCGGGCTCAACTTCGTGCACGGCATCGCCCAGGCGCTGTGGCACGGCAAGCTCTTCCACATCGACCTCAACGGCCAGCACGGCCCGAAGTACGACCAGGACCTGATCTTCGGCCACGGCGACCTGAAGAGCGCCTTCTTCCTGGTGGACCTGCTGGAGAACGGCGGCTACGACGGCCCCCGGCACTTCGACTACAAGCCGCTGCGCACCGAGGACCCCGAGGACGTGTGGGTGTCGGCCGCGGCGAACATGCGCACCTACCTGATCCTCAAGGAGAAGTCGCGCGCCTTCCGCGCCGACCCCGAGGTGCAGCAGGCCCTGAGCGCCTCCCGCGTGGACGAGCTCGCGCTGCCCACCCTGGCCGCCGGCGAGACGTGGCAGGACCTGGCCAAGGACGACTTCGACCCCGAGGTGGCCGCCGCCCGCGGCTTCCACTTCACCCACCTGAACCAGCTCGCGCTCGAGCACCTCATGGGGGTACGCGGATGACCCGACCGATCAGTGTCCAGCTCTACACCGTCAGGGAACCGCTGGCCGCCGACCGTGACACCGTGCTGCGGCGGATCGCGGAGATCGGATACCGGGCCGTCGAGCCCTACGACCCCATGACCGACCCCAAGGGCTTCCGCGAGGTGGCCGACGACCTGGGGCTGAGCGTGTCGGGCACGCACGCGTACGCGCTGCTCGACAGGGAGCCGGCCGAGGTCTTCGACGCGATCGCCACGATCGGGACCGACAAGGTGATCATCCCGGCCGGCATCGCGGAGGAGGAGTTCACCACCCGCGACGGCCTCGCCCGCGCGGCCGACCTGCTGAACGGCCTGGCCGAGCAGGCGGCCGGTCACGGGATGCGGATCGGCTACCACAACCACTGGTGGGAGATCGAGCCGCGGGTGGACGGCCGGCACGCCGTCGAGGTGCTGGCCGACCTGCTGGCCCCCGAGGTGTTCCTGGAGATAGACACCTACTGGGCGGCCGTGGGCGGCGCCGACGTGCCCGCCCTGCTCGGCCGCCTGGCGGGACGGGTGGAGGCGCTGCACGTCAAGGACGGCCCGGGGGTCAAGGGCGAGCCGCACACCGCGGTGGGCAGGGGCGTCATGTCCGTGCCCGAGATCCTCGCCGCCGCCCCGGACGCCTGGCGCGTCGTCGAGCTCGACGAGTGCGCGACCGACATCTTCGCCGCCCTCGCGGACAGCCACGCCTACCTCACCTCCTTGGAGAGCTCTTGAGCAACGGCCCGGTCGGCGTCGCCCTCGTCGGCGCCGGAGTCATCAGCGGCCAGTACCTCCGCAACCTCAACGCCTTCCCCGACGTCCGCGTGGTGGCCGTCGCGGACATCGACACCGACCGGGCCGCCGAGGTGGCAAGGGAGCACGACGTACGGGTGTCCGGCACGCTCGGCGCCGTGCTCTCGCTGTCCGAGGTCGAGATCGTGGTCAACCTCACGGTCCCGTCCGCGCACGCGGCCGTCGCGCTGGAGTGCCTGCGCGCCGGCAAGCACGTGTACGGCGAGAAGCCCCTCGCCATGAACCTGGACGAGGCGGCCAAGGTCATGGCCGAGGCCGCCGGGCGCGGCCTGCGGGTGGGCGGCGCCCCCGACACCTTCCTGGGCGCCGGGCTGCAGTCCACGCTGCACGCCCTGCGCTCCGGCGCCATCGGGGCACCGGTCGCCGTCACGGCCGCCACCCAGAGCCTGGGCCCGGAGTCCTGGCACCCCAATCCCGAGTTCTTCTACCAGCCCGGCGGCGGCCCGCTGTTCGACCTCGGGCCCTACTACCTGACCGCCCTGGTGTCCCTGCTCGGCCCCGTCGCCCGGGTGGCGGCCGGCACCCGCAGGGCCCGCGACCAGCGCGTCGTCGGATCGGGGCCCAAGGCGGGCACCCTGTTCCCGGTCGACGTGCCGACCCACGTCAACGCCCTGCTTGACTTCCCCGGCACGGCCACGGCGGCGGCCACGTTCAGCTTCGACTCGGCCGTCAACCGCCGGATGATCGAGATCATCGGCACCGAGGGCGCCCTGTCGCTGCCGGACCCCAACACGTTCGAGGGCCCGCTGCTGGCCCGCGGCCTGCACGACGCGGACTGGCGGGAGCTGCCGCTGTCCGGCACCACGGCGGGGCGCGGCATCGGGGTGCTCGACATGGCCAGGTCGATCCGGGCCGGCACGCCGCACCGCGCGTCGGGCGAGCTGGCCGGTCACGTGCTGGAGCTCATGTCGGCCATCACGGAGTCGGGCGAGCAGGCGGAGTTCCGCACCATCGCCTCCACCCTGACCGCGCCGGAGCCGCTCCCGGCGGACTGGGACCCGTACGCGGCCACCCTGTCCTGACCCCGGATGGCTGGGCGGTGGGGGCACCGCCCAGCCAACGGAAAGTTACATACCCCTTACAGACAGGAATCACCCAACCAGGACCGGGCATTGTTACTTTGAGTAATCACTCGGTAACAGAACTCCAAAAGGGGATCCCATGCGCGTCCTGATCCAGCTCCGCCCGGCCCCCGACGTCGTCGCGTCGGTGATCGACCCCGGCGTCCGCAGCACCGTCGCCGACGTCGTCGCCGACCTCCCCGGGGTCCTCCTCGACCGCGCGTTCACCCCCGTGGCCGTGCCGCGCCCGGTCGCCGCCCACGGCGCGCCCATGTCGCTGCACCAGCGGATGGAGTTCTCCCTGGCACCCGAGGACGCCTCCGTGCTCGTGCGGGGCGAGATCTCCGACGCCGAGCTGTCCACCCGGTCGGCGCTGCTGTCGTCGTCCGTACGCGAGGTGGCCGGCGTCTTCGCCGATCCATACGTGCACAGCCAGCCGGCCTGCGGCGGCGACGGGCCCGTGGGCGACTGGGAGGAGGTCAGGCGGCTCCTGCACACCTACGACCTGTGGTCGGCCGGCCATGACGGCGAGGGCGTGACCATCGCGGTCGTGGACAGCGGCATCAACGCCGACCACGTCGCGGCGCGCATCGGCCACGACGTGACCATCGACGCCGACCGGAGCTGGAGCCCGCCGGGGGTGAGCAGGACGCCCGGCCGCTACCCCGTGTCCCACGGCTCCATGTGCGCCTTCGACACGCTGCTGGCCGCGCCCAAGGCCACCCTGCTCGACATCCCGATCCTGCTCAGCCGCAAGCCCGGCCCGACGGCGGACGGGCTGCTGTCCGACGCGGTGGCCGCCTACTCCCACCTCTCCGCCGTGCTGCGGGCCATGCCCGACGGCTCCAGGTCCCTGGTCGTCAGCAACAGCTGGGGCCTGTCCTCGCCCGACATGGACTTCCCGCCCGGCCACCCGGGCAACTACTCCGACAACCCGGCGCACCCGTTCAACGTGATCGTCGGGAGCCTGGAGGGGGCGGGCGCCGACATCCTGTTCTCGGCGGGCAACTGCGGCCGCGACTGTCCCGACCAGCGGTGCGCCTACCCCGACCGCCCGATCGTGGGCGCCAACTCGCACCCGCGCGTCCTGTCCGTCGGCGGCGTGGACACCCGGGGCGAGCGCGTCGGCTACTCCTCGCAGGGCCCGGGGCGGCTGTCGGAGCGCAAGCCCGACCTGTGCGCGTACACGCACTTCGCCGGCTCGGAGGCCACCGGCCCGGCCGACACCGGCACCTCCGCCGCCTGCCCCGTCGCCGCCGGCGTGGTCGCCGCCGTCCGCACGCGGCGCTCCGCCGACGAGCTGACCCCCGCGCAGCTGCGCACCCTGCTGCACCGCACCGCCGACGACCGCAGCACGGTCGGCTTCGACCACGACTACGGGTACGGCGTCATCGACCCGCCCGCCGTCCTGGCCGCGCTCGGCCGGCAGAACCGGACCCGCGCCGCCTGACATGGCCCTGATCCAGGTGCGGCTGCCGCCAGGGGCCACCGTCGACGACGCGTTGCGCCTGCTCGGGCTGTCCGAGGAGGACATCGACGCGGACTTCGGGCTGGTGGCCGTCGCGCCCGGCCGTCAGGTGCTGCGCGCCACGGAGGAGGCGGCCGCGCGGGTGAGCCGGGACCTCGCGGACGTCTTCTCCGACCCCCGCATCGAGCCGCACGATTCCGGTTGATCGGCAACGCGTTGGCCAGAACCCGGCGGACCCGCAAGAATGCTGCGATGGCTGACAGTGCCGAGACCGACTGGGTCTCCAGGTTCGCGGACGAGGTGATCTCCGAGGCGGAGAGACGCGCCCCGGGCAGAACGATCGTCTGCGCCTCCGGGCTGAGCCCGTCGGGCCCGATCCACCTGGGCAACCTGCGCGAGGTCATGACGCCCCACCTGGTCGCCGACGAGATCAGGCGGCGCGGGCTGGAGTGCGTGCACCTGCTGTCGTGGGACGACTACGACCGGTTCCGGCGGGTGCCCGCGGGCGTCGACCCGTCGTGGGCCGAGCACATCGGCAAGCCGCTGACCTCGGTGCCCGCCCCGCCGGGCAGCCCCTACGCGAGCTGGGCCGAACACTTCAAGGCGCCCATGACCGCCGCGCTGGCGGAGCTGGGCGTCGAGGTCCGGGGGATCAGCCAGACCGAGCAATACTCCTCGGGGGCCTACCGGGAGCAGATCCTGCGGGCCGTGCGCGAGCGGGCCCGGATCGACGCCGTGCTGTCGCGCTACCGGTCCAAGCAGGTCGAGGACTACTTCCCGTACAAGCCCTACTGCGACCTGTGCGAGCGCGACCTGACCACGGTCACCGCCTACGACGACGAGACCACCGAGCTGGCCTACACCTGCGAGTGCGGCTTCGGCGAGACCGTGCGCCTGGCCGAGCACGACCGCGGGAAGCTGGTGTGGAAGGTCGACTGGCCGATGCGCTGGGCCTACGAGGGCGTGATCTTCGAGCCGTCCGGGGTCGATCACCACTCGCCCGGCTCGGCGTGGATCGTCGGCGGCCAGATCGTCGGCGACGTGTTCGGCGGGCAGCAGCCGATCGGCCCCATGTACGCGTTCGTCGGCATCAGCGGCATGGCCAAGATGAGCAGCTCCAAGGGCGACGTGCCGACCGCGGCCGACGCCCTGGAGATCATGGAGGCGCCGGTCCTGCGCTGGCTGTACGCCCGCCGCAAGCCGGCCCAGTCCTTCAAGATCGCCTTCGACCAGGAGATCCAGCGCCTCTACGACGAGTGGGACGCCCTGGGCCGCAAGGTCGCCGCGGGCCAGGCGCAGCCCGCCGAGCTGGCCGCCTACAACCGCGCGGTCGGCACGGCCGCGGGCCCGCTGCCCACCACCCCGCACCCGGTCCCCTACCGCACGCTGGCCTCCGTCGTGGACATCACGACCGGGCACGACGCGCAGACCCTGCGCATCCTGCGCGACCTCGACGGCGTCGAGGCCCTCGACGAGGCCCGTCCCCGCCTGGACCGGGCGCAGCGCTGGGTCGACGACCACCTGGCCGCCGACCAGCGCACCCGCGTGCGCGAGTCGCCGGACCAGGAGTTGCTCGACTCGCTCGACAACGAGGAGCGGGAGGGGCTGCGGCTGCTGGCCGACGGCCTGGACGACTGGACGCTGGAGGGCCTGACGGCGCTGGTCTACGGCGTGCCCAAGCTCCAGGCCGGGCTCCCGGCCGACGCCAAGGCCACGCCGGAGCTGAAGGCGGCGCAGCGGGCCTTCTTCGCCCTGCTCTACAAGCTGCTCGTCGGCCGCGACACCGGTCCCCGGCTGCCCACCCTGCTGATGGCCGTGGGCGCCGACCGGGTCCGCAAGCTGGTGGGTGCGTGAACGGGGTCGTCCTGATCACGGGGATCTCGGCGGCCGGCAAGTCGACCGTGGCCCAGGCCCTGGCCGAACGGTTGCCGCGGGCGGCCCACGTGCGCGGTGACACGTTCCGCCGCATGGTGGTCAGCGGGCGTGCCGAAATGACGCCGGAAACGACCGGCGAGGCGGTGCGCCAGCTGCACCTCCGGTACCGGATCGCGGCCGCTGCGGCGGACTTGTATTTCGATGCCGGATTTACGTCAATAGTCCAAGACGTAATCCTTGGACCAGATTTGGAACGGTTCACGAAGCTAGTCCGCGCACGTCCCTTGCAGGTGATCGTCCTGGCCCCCGACCCGGCCGCGGTCGAGCACCGCGAGCAGGCCCGGGCCAAGGCCGGATACGCCGGCGGATGGACGATTGCCCAGCTCGACGCGTCGCTGCGACAAGAGACCCCGCGCATCGGACTCTGGCTGGACACCGCGCGGCAGACGGTCGAGGAGACCGTTGACGAGATCGTTTCGAGGGCCTCGGAGGCCAGGATCGACAAAGATCACATATAAGACCGAGCAATGCAAGGAGCTGTCAAGCGGGCTGCATGCGTCCCGGAGAACCTTGGTTCCATGAACAAGCAGCCTTTCGCCGCCAGCGTCAGTGTCATCGTTCCCGCGATGAACGAGGCCGAGAATCTTCCCCACGTCTTCGCCACGCTGCCCGACTGGATCGACGAGGTGATCCTGGTCGACGGCAACTCGACCGACGACACCGTCGCCGTGGCGCGCAGGCTGCGCCCCGACCTCCGGGTCGTCGTGCAGACCCGGCGCGGGAAGGGCAACGCGCTCATCGAGGGCTTCCAGGCCGCCCGGGGCGACATCATCGTCATGATCGACGCTGACGGGTCCACCGACGGCAGGGAGATCCGCTCCTTCGTCGACACCCTCGTCAACGGCGCCGACTTCGCCAAGGGCTCCAGGTACGCCCCTGGTGGCGGCTCGGACGACCTCAGTCCGATCCGCTCGCTCGGCAACAAGGTCCTCACCGGGCTCACCAACTTCCTCTACGGCACCCGCTACACCGACCTCTGCTACGGCTACAACGCCTTCTGGACCCGCCACCTCGACACCCTCGGCCTCGACTGCGACGGCTTCGAGATCGAGACCCTGATGAACGTCCGCGCCGCCCAGGCCGGCCTGGTCATCCACGAGGTCCCCAGCCACGAGCGCTCCCGCATCCACGGCGCGAGCAACCTGCACGCCGTGCGCGACGGCTGGCGCGTGCTGAAGACGATCTGGCGGGAGCGGGCCCGCGGTGGCGCCGTGCCGGCGCAGGCCCAAGTGGCACTTGCGAAGTGAGGAGTGACATCCTCGAACAATGCGCTACATAGTGATCGGGGCAGGAGCAGTCGGGGGGACCATCGGGGCCCGCCTCTTCCAGGGCGGGCACGAGGTCCTCCTCATCGCGAGAGGGGCCCATTACGAGGCCATCAAGCGCGACGGCCTGAGACTGATCACCTCCGAGCTCTCCGAGACCCTGGACATCCCCGCCGCCGACGGCCCCGTGCCCGTGCGCGATGACGACGTGCTCATCCTGGCGACCAAGTCGCAGGACACGATCGCCGCGCTGGCCCCCTGGCCGTCCGACCTGCCCGTGGTGTGCGCCCAGAACGGCGTGGCCAACGAGCGCATGGTCCTGCGGCGGTTCGAGCGCGTCTACGGCATGTGCGTGTGGCTGCCGGCCCAGATCCCGCAGCCGGGCGTCGTGGCCGCGGGCGGATACCCCTACTCCGGGATGTTGCACGTCGGACGTTATCCACAGGGTGTGGACGAGCTGTCCGAGCTGATCGTGACCGACCTCGGCAAGCACGGCCTCGTGGGGCGGAGCGCTCCCGACGTGATGCGCTGGAAATACGGCAAGCTGCTCGGCAACCTGGCCAACGCCGCCGAGGCGCTCGTCGGCCACGTGCCCGGCCTGGCCGACCTGGGCGCGCGGGCCAGGGCCGAGGCCATGACCGTGCTCGACCGGGCCGGCATCGCCTACTCCACCCCCGAGGAAGAGGCCGAGGTACGCGGCCACAACGTGGACATGCGCCCCATCGAGGGCATCGAGCGCAGCGGCGGGTCGTCCTGGCAGAGCCTGGCCAGGGGCAGCGGCTCGATCGAGGCCGACTACCTCAACGGCGAGATCGTCCTGATCGGCCGCGAGCACGGCGTGCCCACCCCGGTCAACGAGACGCTGCGGCGCGAGGCCAACAGGTCCGCCAGGGAGCAGCTGGCGCCCGGCTCGATGCCGGTGGACACGCTGCTGGCCCTCATCGACGAGCGTTCCGCAGCCGGATCCCGCTGAACTGCATGGTGCTGGACGTCACCTCGTTCCAGAACGGCCACAGGTTGTCCAGCACCCTGAGCTGGATCCCCGCCTCCTCGTGCAGCTCGAACAGGTCGCCCACCGGCTCGGGCGGGCCAAGCGGCAGCACGGGGGCCTTGGAGACGACCGCGTGCGGCGGGTCCCCGATGGGCGCGAAGCCGTCGGCGGGCAGCCGGTAGGCGTACAGCCGCACGTCCATCAACGCCTTCAGCCAGCAGTACTCGATGGCGTGCACGCGGTCGCCGCAGCCGGCGCCGACGATCCGGGCCGCGTCCTCCTTGGAGGTGCGCGGCCCGACCCAGGCCATCGCCCGGGGGCAGGCACGCGGGAACCAGTAGTCGGGGCACCGGTCGTAGCCGACCGCCCACACGTACGGCTCGCTCAGCGCCGATGTCACGGCGACGTGCGGCACGAACCGCTCGATCGTCGGGTCCTCGGAGAAGTGCAGGACCTGCCCTGGCTCGGGTCTCATGAACGCCATCATCGCGCATACCCCGTCGATCTCCGGGCAGTGGAATCGCTCTCTTACGACAAGGGGTGAGTTGGATGATCGTACTTGGACTGATCCTGATCCTGCTCGCCGGCGGTGCGTTCTACCTGGTGCTCACCGAGGAGAGCACCAGGTACATCCTGTTCGGATACACCTTCGAGCTCAATCACGTGGAGATGTTCCTCACCGGTGCGGCCGCGGTGGCCGTCCTGCTGCTGGGCGTCTGGCTGATGGGCTCAGGGTCGCGCAGGACCGCCAGGCAGCGCCGCCGGCTGCGCAGTGCGAGGGCGGAGTCCTCCAACCGGGTGGCCCAGCTGGAGGACGAGAAGCGCGACCTGGAGCGGAAGCTGGAGCGCGAGCACGCGTCCGGCGACCGTCTCGTCGCCCGCGGAACGGACGAGCACCACTAGGCAGCGACATCCTGGCGCGAGGGCAGCAGCTTGCCCTCGCGCCAGAGCGCGAATCCGGTGATCACCGCCCCCAGCCCCTCCCAGAGCCCGACTCCGAAGAACTTGCCGGGCGCCGCCCCGGTCAGCACCAGCGTGGTGAAGACCGCGAACGTCACCAGCCGGAACGGCACCGTCCAGCGGAAGAACGGGGTGTAGTCCGCCGAGGCGGCGAACACGTAGTAGACGCCCATGTTCACGGCCGCCATCGAGGAGGCGGCCATATAGACCAGCGTGTAGTCACCGGCGGGCCGCGTGTCGAGCACCTCGAAACCCAGCATGGCCAGGAGGGTGTCGGGCGAGATCAACCCGAGCAGGCCAAGGGCGAAGGCGAGGAAGCCGAAGACCGCGATGGTCCAGCCGGAGAAGGAACGCGGAAGACGCACAGAAATCCTTCCAAAGGGGGGTGTACTCTGCGAGGCGATCTCATCATGCACCCGGAGGTCGCATGCCCCCCACGCGTGGCCGTCCCATCGCACTGAAACTTCTCATCCTCCTGCTCGTCCCGCTGCTGTCCCTGGTGGGCCTGTGGGCGTTCGCGGCGGGCCTGACCGGCGGTGACGGTCTCCGCCTGCTGTCGATCAACGATCTGGCCACGAACCTGGCCACCCCGTCCGAGCAGGTCAACATCGAGCTCCAGAACGAGCGGCTGGTGTCGGTGGAGTTCCTGGTCACCGGGCAGGGCGCGGACGCGATGGCCAAGCAGCGCGGCCGGACCGACCGGGCCGTCAAGACGTTCCGCTCGCTGTCCGGGAACCTGCGCGACCTGTCACCGGAGATGACCGCGCAGCTCAACGCGCTGAACGGCAAGATCGACCAGCTCACCGACGTCCGGCGCGAGGTGGACGGCTCCGTCGTCGCGCCGCTCGACGTCATCGACGGCTACAGCCAGATCGTGGACGCGTCCTTCCGCATGTACGACGCCATGGTCCTGGTGCCCGACATGGCCCTCTACCAGCAGGCCCGGGCGGTGACCATGATGGGCGAGGCCAAGGACGTGCTGTCCAGGGAGCGGGCCCTGATCGCGGTCGTGCTGGCCAAGGGCAGGGTGGAGCCGCGCGAGCGGGAGTCGTTCACGGGGATGGTGGCCACCAGGCGGCTGCTGTTCTCCCAGGCGCTGTCGCACCTGGACGGCGCCCTGCGGGGGCCGTACGAGAGGTTGGCCGCCTCGCCGGTCTACGCGGAGTTCCTGGCGGCCGAGGACGCCATCAGGAGCCAGGCCGCCACCGGCGGGCTGCCCGCGGGCGCGGCGACCTGGCCCATCGACGGCCGGAACCTGTGGGAGGCCGTCGAGCGCGACCAGGCCCTGGCCGTGCAGGGCATCGTGCAGCGGGTGACGCCGACGGCGATCGGCATGCTCATCAAGCTCGGCGTGGCGGGCGGCCTGGGCCTGCTCGCGGTCATCACCTCGATCATGCTCTCGCTGCGCTTCCGCAAGCGTCTGGTGCGGGAGCTGGCCGGGCTGCGCGACGCCGCCACGGAGCTGGCCGAGGTGCGGCTGGCCGGGCTGGTCAAGCGGCTGCGGACGAACACCGAGCCGCCCACGGCCGCCGAAGTGGCGCCACTGGAGGTCAAGGCGCACACGTCCGAGGTGAGCGACATCGTACGGGCCTTCAACGACGTGCAGTCCACCGCCGTCGAGGCCGCCGTGAGCCAGGCCCGCCTGCGCCACGGCGTCAGCCAGGTCTTCGTGAACCTGGCCAGGCGCAACCAGTCGCTGCTGCACCGGCAGCTGCTCCAGCTCGACAGCATGGAGCGGGCGACGGAGGCGCCGGAGGTGCTGGCGGACCTGTTCAAGCTCGACCACCTCACCACCCGCATGCGCAGGCACGCCGAGAGCCTCATCATCCTGTCCGACCAGGCGCCGGGCCGCGGCTGGCGCAACCCGGTGCCCATCCTCGACGTGCTGCGCGCCGCCGTGGCCGAGGTGGAGGAGTACGAGCGGGTGGAGGTGCTCCAGCCGCCTCAGGTCGCGCTGCTGGGCTCGGCGGTCACCGACGTGGCCCACCTGATCGCCGAGCTGGTCGAGAACGCCACCCTCTTCTCCCCGCCCCAGACCAGGGTGGACGTGCGCAGCGCGAGCACGCCGCACGGCGTCCTCGTCGAGGTGGAGGACCGCGGGCTCGGCCTGCCGCGCGTCGAGCTCGACGAGCTGAACGACCGGCTGACGCAGATGCCCGAGTTCGACCTGGCGCAGAGCGAACGGCTCGGGCTGTTCGTGGTCTCCAGGCTCGCGGCCAGGCACGGCATCAAGGTCACCCTGGCGCCCTCGCCGTACGGCGGCCTGACCGCGATGGTCGCCCTGCCCGCCTCCCTCCTGGCCGACCAGCCCGCGCTGGCCGGGAGGTAGCGAGGGCGGCTACGGCAGCACCTGCAGCAGGGCCTGCTTCTTCGCCTTGGCGGGCTCGGCGATGCGCTGGAGCTCCTTGCCCGCGCCGTCGAGCACGACCAGCGTGTTGTGGTCGTCGCCGGCGACGCGCACGACCAGCCGCCCGTCGGCCAGGTAGAGGGCTCCGATCAGCTTGCCCTTGACCGCGAGCGGGCGCTTCTTGCCCGTCACCATGTCCAGGACCACCGGCTTGAAGGCTGTGGGCCAGCTCCCGTCGCCCAGCATGTCGGGGTTGGCGGGGAACTGCACGACGGCGTTGCGCCCGTTCGGGGACAGGCTCTGCAGGTGGGTGATCCACCTGACGCCCTTGGCCGGGGCCGCCTTGCCGGTCTTGACGTCGAGCCGGTAGAGGGCGTCGGCCTCGCCGGTGTAGCCCGCCACGTAGCGGCCGTCGGCCGACCAGGCGAGGTGGCACACGCCCTGCGACCTGCCGAGCTTGCGCGGCGCGCCGGTGCCGTCGGCCTTGACGGACATGATCGTGTCGCTGCCCTGCGGGTACGCCACCTGCGTCGAGTCGGCGGACCAGACCGGGGTGAGGCACGGCGTGCCGCCCTGGAGCCCGCTCACGATCGTGGTCGTCTTGCCGCCCTGCCTGACCTGGAGCCGGCCGGTCTGCGTCACCCAGGCCGCCTTCCTGCCGTCGGGGGAGGCGGCGTACTGGGGCATGGTGCCCGTCGTGGCGACGGTGCTCCACTTGCCGCCCTGGTACCGGCTGAGCTGGTTGCCGGTGGAGCCGGCATAGGCGGCGTAGACGGCGGCGCCGGACAGCTCAGGAGCCGCCGGCGCGGCGGACGCGGCCGAGGGGGCCACCATAACGGCGCCAAATGCGACACCTGCCGCAACACGAATCTTCATGAGAAGACATGTTGCCCGAACCCGCTCACAGACGCAGGAACGGCTCGCTGAAATGAGCGGTCGCGATGATCGCCCGTTCGGCCCTGAGTTCGGCGAGCACCTCGGCCCGGGTGCGCGCGGCGGCCTCCTGGTCGTCGTCGTAGACGTAGCGGATGGCCGGGTCGTCCAGCTGCACGGGGTGCAGGACCAGGTCGCCGGTGACGGCCAGCTCGCCGACCCTGGCGATCTGGTGGCCGGGGGTGTGGCCCGGCGCGAAGTGGACGTGCACGCCCGGCGCGACCTCGGCGTCGCCCTCGACCACATGGAGCTGAGGCTTGATCTTGCTGACGACCTCGTCGAGCATCAGGTCGCGGGCCGCATCCAGCTCTGCCTGCTGGAGCACGTAGCGGGCGTTCTCGAACACCGGCCTGCCGTCGGCGACGGCGCCCGAGGCGTGGTCGCTGTGCAGGTGGGTGAGGATCACGGTGCCGATCTCGGCGGGCGCGACGCCCGCGGCGGCCAGCTCACCGGCCAGCGTGCCCGGAACCGGCGCCCAGCTCGACGCCGGCGAGTCCGCGGCGCCGATGCCCGTGTCGACCAGGGTCAGCCGGCCGGCGCCGTCGCGGAGCAGATAGCAGTGGAAGTGCAGGACCCACGGCTCGTCCCGGAGCCCGGAGCCGACGAACATCTCCGCCGGCGGGCGGCGGATCGACGCTCCCATGGGGCCCACGGCGTCGCAGAGTGGTGTCACCTCGACGCCGGACACGGTCATAGATCTGTGGGGCACCCGGCAAGACTAGGGCCGCCGGTCCTAGGCCGCGACGGGCTGGCGCGGGACGTACTCGTTCTCGAGGTCGGCGGCGAAGACGGCGCGGCGGCAGTGCGCGCACCTGTACATGATCGGGCCTTCGTCGAGCTCGTGGTGACACTGCGGGCAGTGGTTGGTCTTCATGGTGCTCCCCCAAGGAGTCTTCCTGTTGGTCCCAATGGAACCCTCACCGAGTTGCAGGGACCCTGCATGTCACTTGACACGATGACGCTGCGCCGATGGGGGTTCAGTGCTGTTCGGTACACCGGGCGCGGTAATTTTCCTCGCAGTACGGTGCCGAGAAGAACATTGTCACGCACCTACCCCACGTTCGCGGGTCAAGACACGAGAACCGCCCGGGAATAGCCCAAGAGGGCTAGGTGTTCCATGGACTGGATGGTGTGGTATCTTCCCACCAAGCGTTGAGCTCCAGCTCCGCTGATCATCACCGCAGCCCAGCCCCCTTCGCGAGGGCCCGGCTTCCTTTTCATCATCACGCCCGGCTCCTCGGGGCCCGGCGCGTTTCCCTCAAGGGGCTCCATCATGTCTGTGCAAACCATTCCTGAACAGCGTTCGTCTGTCTCGATCCGCCACGTCAGTGGCCTTCTGGACATCAACGACAAATCCGTGTTCATCCGTGCGGGACACCTGCCCGCTCCGGGAGACGTCCGTCTTCCCCCCGAAAAAGTACGGCAGTACGACCTGCGCCCCGGCGACCACGTCGTCGCGTCGCTCGCCGGGAACAGGCTCGTCGACGTCGAGTCGGTCAACGGCGCCACCGAGTGGCGCGGCCGGCCCCGGTTCGCCGAGCTCACGCCGATTCACCCGACCGAGCGGCTCAACGTCGAGACCGAGTCGCTCAGCACGCGCGTCATCGACCTTTTCGCGCCCATCGGCAAGGGGCAGCGCGGCCTCATCGTGGCGCCGCCCAAGGCCGGCAAGACCATGGTCCTGCAGGCGCTGGCCGCCGGGATCGCCCGCAACCACCCCGAGGCGCACCTGATGGTGGTCCTGGTGGGCGAGCGGCCCGAGGAGGTCACCGACATGCGCGCCACCATTCCGGGCGAGATGTTCTACTCGACCTTCGACCACCCGGACCGCGACCACGCCGCCGTCGCCGAGCTGGCCATCGAGCGGGCCAAGCGCCTCGTGGAGGCGGGCCGGGACGTGGTGCTGCTGCTCGACTCGCTGACCCGGCTGGGGCGCGCGTACAACAACCTGGCGCCCAGCGGCGGACGGGTGCTCACGGGCGGCATCGACGCCCGCGCCCTCTACCCGCCGAAGCGCTTCTTCGGCGCCGCCAGGAACGTGGAGGGCGGCGGCTCGCTCACCATCATCGCCACCGCGCTCGTGGACACGGGCTCGCGGATGGACAACAGCCTCTACGAGGAGTTCAAGGGCACCGGGAACATGGAGCTGCACCTGACCCGCGAGCTGGCCGAGCGGCGGCTGTTCCCGGCCGTGGACCTGGACGCCTCGGGCACGCGGCGCGAGGAGATCCTGCTGCACGAGGCGGAGCGGCAGGTGGTCTGGCGGCTGCGTCGCTCGCTGACGACCCTGGAGAAGCAGAAGGGCCTGGAGGTCCTCGTGGACAGGCTCCGCTCCACCTCCTCCAACGCCGCCTTCCTGCTCGAGGCCAGCGCCGCCTGACCCATCCGCTCCCCGCCTGCCGCGAGAATGGGCCGCATGCTGGCCGACATCGTCGAATACCTCATCTGTCCCGTCTGCCGAGCCGACCTGCGGCTCGACGAGAGCGCCGTGCGCTGCGCCGCCGGGCACACCTTCGATGTCGCCAAGCAGGGATACGTGAGCCTGCTCGTCGGATCCAGGCCCCCGGGCACCGCCGACAGCCCCGCCATGGTGGCCGCCAGGGCCGCCTTCCTCGACGAGGGGCACTACGCCCCGCTCGCCGGCGCGGTCGCGGAAGCAGTGCGGACGCATGCGACAGGTGAGAACGTTCCAGGAAAACGTGAGTCCTCTACCGAAACGAATGACGGCACGGAGTTGAGGGCGTACCGTGGGGCGGGAGTGGAGGCCGGTTACGGCACGGGGCCAGGAGGTTCCGAGCGGGAGCCGGACATCGTCGAGGATCGTCGCGCGGAGGGCAGGGCCGCGCCGGTGATCGTCGACGCAGGCGCGGGCACCGGGCACTACCTGGCGGCCGCGCTCGACGCGGTCAACGATGGCATCGGGATGGCGTTCGATGTGTCGAAGCACGCTGTACGCCGGGCGGCGCGGGTGCATCCCAGGGCAGGGGCGTTCGTGGCCGACGTGTGGCGTCCGCTACCGATCAGGAGCGGGGTGGCCGATGTGGTGATCGACGTGTTCGCGCCCAGGAACGGGCCCGAGTTCAGGCGGATCCTGCGGCCCGGCGGGGTCGCGGTGGTCGTCACCCCCGCACCTGAGCACCTCAGCCCGCTGGTCGAGGAGCTGGGCCTCCTCTCCGTGGACGAGGAGAAGGAGCGCAGGGTGGCACGCAGCCTGGAGGGGTTCACGGAGACCGGGCGGCGCTCGATCGAGTTCGAGATGGAGCTGGGGCATGGTGACATCGCCCAGGTTGTCGGGATGGGCCCGAGTGCATGGCATAACGACGCGACCACGCTCGATGAGCGAATTGCGGCATTTGTCGCCCGGAACGTCGCAAAAGGACAGCGAAAAGTAGTAACGCGCGCAGCGTTTCACCTGTCTATCTTCGAGCCGGCGCCCCGATCAAGACCCGTTACTTGACGGACATGAGCGACCGGTGTTACTGATGGGGCATTTAGTCCGAAATTCCCCCACATTCTCGCAGTATTTCCCCGGAACAGGCGCAATACTGGACGGCATCCCACGCCCGGCGGCGCGGGACATCAAAGGGAGGGGGCGCACCGGATGAAGGCGGAGGAACGCTGGCAGGCCAGGTTCCGGGCGTCGCGCATGACGCTGCCGTCCTGGGCGCGCCAGGCACCGAACCGCTCCATCTACCGCTCCAACGCCACCGGAACGTGGGAGGTCTACGCCTGGGACCGCGTGGCCGGCTCCATCCGCCAGGTCACCGACCGCCCCAAGGGCACCGCGTACGCCTCCATCGACCCCACCGGCCAGTGGATCTACTGGTTCGCCGACACCGACGGGGACGAGTTCGGCGAGTGGTGGCGCCAGCCGTTCACCGGCGGGCCCGACGAGCCGGTCGCGCCCGACCTGCGGCCGGGCCAGACCGGCGGCATCGCGCTGTCCACCACCGGCGTCGCGGCGATCAGCCTGGCCAGGGACGGCGCGTTCCGCATCCACCTGGTACGCGAGGGCGAGCGGGCCGAAACGCTGTACGAGCACACGGAGGCCGCCTGGCTGGCCGGGATGTCCCTCGACGGCTCCCTAATCGCGATAAATCATGGTGAGTACGGCGACTTCCGGCACCCGGCCCTCCGCGTCGTCCGCCAGGACGGCCGCACGGTGGGCGAGCTCCACGACGGCCCGTCCAAGGGCGTCGTCGGCCTCAGCTTCGCCCCCGTCGTCGGCGACCGCCGCCTGCTGGCCCTGCACGAGCGCCGCCAGCGCCACGAGCCCCTCGTCTGGGACCCGGTCACCGGCGAGCAGCGCGAGATCTGGCTGCGCGACGCCGGCGACCTGGCGGCCGAGTGGTACGACGACGGCCGCGGCCTGCTCATCATGCGCGACGACCGCGCCCGCAGCTACCTGCACCGCTACGACCTCGCCGGCGGCGGCCTGACCCTCATCGACACCCCGCACGGCGTGATCGAGGAGGCCGCTCCCCGGCCCGGCGGCCACGTCGAGTACTCCTGGTCGAGCGCCTCACGCCCGCCGGTCATCCGGTCGAGCACCGGCCAGGTCGTGGTCAACCCCGGAGGCCCGCCGGCCCCGCCGAGCGTGCCCGTGGAGGACATCGACGTCGAGGGCGAGGGCGGACGCATCCACGCGCTGGTCTCCAAGCCCGAGGTGGGCACCGCCCCCTTCCCCACCGCCTTCCTGCTGCACGGCGGCCCGACGTCACACGACCGCGACGCGTTCTCCCCGGAGGTCGCGGCCTGGGTGGACGCGGGGTTCGCGGTGGTGCGGGTCAACTACCGGGGCTCGACCGGCTACGGCTCGGCCTGGCGCGACGCGCTGCGCGGCGACGTGGGGCACATCGAGCTGGCCGACGTGGCGGCCGTCCGGCAGTGGGTGGTCGACCACGGCATCGCCGACCCGTCCAGGACGGTGCTGGCGGGCTCGGCGTGGGGCGGCTATCTCACGCTGCTCGGCCTCGGCACCCAGCCGGACCTGTGGGCGTGCGGCATCGCCGCGGTGCCGATCGCCTGCCACCAGACCTCGTACGAGGACGAGGCGGAGAGCCTGCGCGCCTTCCACCGCGCCCTGCTCGGCGGCTCGCCCGACGAGCAGCCCGAACGGTACGCGGCCAGCTCCCCCATCACCTACGTCGACCAGGTCAAGAGCCCGCTGCTGATCCTCGCGGGCGAGAACGACCTGCGCTGCCCGCTGCGCCAGATCGAGAAATACGTGGCCAAGCTGGCCGAGCACGGCCGCGAGCACGAGGTCTACAACTACGACGCCTTCCCCGGCTCCCTCGTGGTCTCGGAGCGGATCGCGCAGACGGCGCTGCAGCTGGAGTTCGCCCGCAAGCATGTCGAGTGATGTCTGACACTCTGTAAGAATCTTCCTGACAGGCGCCCTTGAACGTCGGCCCGCTCGCCTGTCAACATCACGCCCACCCGCAATCAGCTGGAGGGGCGCACGTTTGAGCAGCAACGACGGGCGGCCCGGCCCAGCGGGCGCGCAGACCCACGACCGCCGGCCTGTCAACGCTCGGCCGACAGGTGCGCAGCACCACGACCGCCCGGTTGACAGCGCTCGGCTAGCGGGCGCGCAGGACCACGATCGCCAGGTCGTCGGCGCTCGGCTCAGAGGCGAACTCCGCCGCGCCCCTGCGGATGCGCTCCGCCACGGCGCGCGCCGACAGCCCCGCGCACTCGGCCAGCAGCTTGGCCAGGCCGCCGTCGTCGTCCAGCAGCCGCCCGCCGGAGCGCCGCTCGGTCACCCCGTCGGTCACGGCCAGCAGCACGTCGCCGTGCTCCAGGTGGACGGTGTCGGCCTCGAACAGGACCTCGTGGAAGACCCCGAGCAGCGACTGCGGCGTGGTCACCGCCTCGACCTTGCCGCTCGGCTTGAGCCGCAGCGCCTCCGGATGGCCGGCCGACACCAGGCGCACCTCCAGCCCGCTCTCGACGGGCGTGATGTCGCCGTGCAGCAGCGTGAGGAACCTCGCCCGCTCGCCCTCCTCCAGGATCGCCTGGTTGAGCCGCCCGAGCACCGCCGCCACGCCGTAGCCCTCCCGAGCCAGCAGCCGCAGCGTGTGGCGGGCCAGGCCGGTCACGGCGGCGGCCTCGGGGCCGGTGCCGCAGACGTCGCCGATGGCGAACCGCCACGAGTCGTCGCCCGCCTTGAACAGGTCGTAGAAGTCGCCGCCGACCTCGTTGGCCTCGCCCGCGGGCTCGTAGATGACGCCGTAGTCGAGCCCGGGGACCTCGGGCTCGTTGGGCGGGAGCAGGCTGCGCTGGAGCGCCCGGTTGGCGGCGGCCTGCTGGGCGTAGAGGCGGGCGTTGTCCATGGCCAGCGCGGCTCGCCGGCCGATGTCCTCGGCGAACTGGATGACCTCGTCGGGGAAGCGGTCGGGCCGGCCCAGGCACATCATGCCGAGGCTGCGGCCGCGCGCCATCAGCGGCACGGCGAGCACCTGCGACTCGGGCAAATGGATCATGGAGGTGACCCGGGTGTCGGCGGCACTGATGTCCATGTCCGTGAGCTGCTCGCGCAGCCCGTCGATCCTGGCCTCGTCGGCGTGCCAGAGATAGACCAGCCGCAGCGGGCCGGAGTTGTCGGAGGTGTAGACGGCGCACCAGCTCGACAGCCTGGGCACCACGACCTGGGCGATGATCGCCGGGACCATGTCGGGGTCTAGCGTGCCCGCCAGCAGGTCGCTGGCGTCAGCCAGGAACCCCAGCCAATGTGGCCCTCTGCTGCTCTCCTCCAGCCATTCGGCCGCCACCCGGTCCGCCGAGCCAGGTAGCGTGAGCCTTGCCCAATGGACACGGGAATCGCCCGCAAAGGTGACTCCCCACTCCTCGACGTTGACGGAAGGAGCTTTTGGATCACCCTGGGAAAGGTTTCGTTGCCGCAACTCCACCTGGACTGCGTCCCCGAAATGCTTCCAAATCACCTCAAACGGCTCGTCAGCGACCTGCTCTGCCAGATCTCCAGCGACCTGTTCGGCAGTATGGAGCACGCCACCAGTGGCCCACGCGGTCATCACCTCACGCGTGAACCTCATCGCAGCCGTCACAGCGGTCTCGCCCGGCGCGAAGGTCGCAGCGAGCACCGCATGGGGAGAAGCAGTCATCCCAACGTGCCTACCACACTTCCCGCTGACTTGGGGTAAATCCAAGGACAGGACTACGAGCTACTCATCGTGACAGACTTGAATCACTCGCCGGAGCCAGCAGCGAGTGAAGGAGGCCCCATGACCACGGCCAAGGCCGCGCCAAGCCCGGAGGAGAGGACTTACACCGAGTCGGATCTCGTGCCCATCCTGGAGACTCTCTTCTCTTGGCGTGACGGCGACTTCCGGCGTCGGGTCCCTCATGCGCCTCCTGGCATCCTCAGCGAGGTGCGGCTGCTGCTCAACGAAGTGGCCGATCGTCGCGAGCACCTCGCCAACGAGCTGGTGCGCGTACGTAAAGAAGTCGTCAAGGAAGGCCGCTTCGGCGAGCGGCTGACGCCCGGACCGGGTGTCGGCGCCTGGGCGGAGAGCGTCGAGTCGGTCAACATGCTGATCGACGCCCTGGTGAGCCCGGTGAGTGGCGCGGCCGACGTCATCGACGCGGTGGCCAAGGGCGACCTGTCGCGGCGCATCGACCTCGACCGCTCGGCGCGCGGCGAGGTGCGGCGCCTGGGCAAGGCCATCAACGGCATGGTGGACCAGCTCGCCCTGTTCAACTCGGAGGTCACCAGGGTGGCCCGCGAGGCGGGCACCGAGGGCCGGCTGGGCGGCAGCGCCAACCTGCGCGGCATGTCGGGCAGCTGGCGCGACCTGACCGAGGCCGTCAACACGATGTCCTCCCGCGTGGCGGCGCAGGTGCGCGACATCGCCGTGGTGACCACCGCGGTGGCCAAGGGCGACCTGAGCCGCAAGGTGACCGTCGACGCCGTGGGCGAGATGTTCGAGCTGAAGAACACCGTCAACACGATGGTCGACCAGCTCTCCGGCTTCGCCGAAGAGGTGACCCGGGTCGCCCGCGAGGTGGGCACCGAGGGCCAGCTGGGCGGCCAGGCGCAGGTCACCGGCGTGTCGGGGGTCTGGAAGGACCTCACCGACAACGTCAACTTCATGGCCAACAACCTGACCTCGCAGGTGCGCAGCATCGCGACCGTGGCGACGGCGGTGGCGCAGGGCAACCTGTCGAAGAAGATCACCGTTGACGCGCAGGGCGAGATCCTGCAGCTCAAGGACACCCTCAACACGATGGTCGACCAGCTGTCGTCGTTCGCCGACGAGGTCACCCGCGTGGCCCGCGAGGTGGGCACCGAGGGCAAGCTGGGCGGGCGCGCCGAGGTGAAGGGCGTGTCGGGCGTCTGGAAGGACCTCACCGACAACGTCAACTCCATGGCCAACAACCTGACCTACCAGGTCCGCAACATCGCCCAGGTGACCACCGCGGTCGCCAACGGCGACCTCACCCGCAAGATCGACGTGGACGCCCAGGGCGAGATCCTCGAGCTCAAGTCGACCATGAACACGATGGTGGAGCAGCTGTCGTCGTTCGCCTCCGAGGTGACCCGGGTCGCCCGAGAGGTCGGCACCGAAGGTCAGCTGGGCGGTCAGGCGCAGGTGCGCGGCGTGTCCGGGGTCTGGAAGGACCTGACGGACAACGTCAACTCCATGGCCAACAACCTCACCTCGCAGGTGCGCCAGATCGCGGCCGTGTCGTCCGCGGTGGCGCAGGGCAACCTGTCGAAGAAGATCACCGTTGACGCGCAGGGCGAGATCCTGCAGCTCAAGGACACGCTGAACACGATGGTCGACCAGCTCTCATCGTTCGCCGACGAGGTCACCCGCGTGGCCCGCGAGGTGGGCACGCAGGGGCAGCTCGGCGGCCAGGCCAGGGTGAAGGGTGTGTCGGGCGTCTGGAAGGACCTCACCGACAACGTCAACTCCATGGCCAACAACCTGACCTACCAGGTGCGCAACATCGCCGAGGTGACCACCGCGGTCGCCAACGGCGACCTGACCCGCAAGATCGACGTGGACGCCCAGGGCGAGATCCTGGCGCTCAAGACCACCGTCAACCGGATGGTCGACCAGCTGTCGTCGTTCGCCTCCGAGGTGACCCGGGTCGCCCGCGAGGTGGGCTCGGAGGGCCAGCTCGGCGGCCAGGCCCGGGTCGAGGGCGTCGAGGGCACGTGGAAGCGGCTCACCGAGAGCGTCAACGAGCTGGCGGGCAGCCTCACCACCCAGATCCGCGCGATCGCGACCGTGACCAGCGCCGTGGCGCGCGGCGACCTGACCCGCTCGATCGCCGTCGAGGCGCAGGGCGAGCTGGCGGAGCTGAAGGACAACATCAACTCGATGGTGGCCAACCTCCGCGAGACCACGCAGGCCAACCAGGAGCAGGACTGGCTCAAGTCCAACCTGGCCCGCATCTCCCGGCTCATGCAGGGCCACCGCGACCTGCTCGAGGTGGCCAAGCTGACGATGAGCGAGCTGACGCCGCTGGTGTCGGCCCGCTACGGCGCCTTCTACAGCATCGACCCCGAGGGCGACCACGAGCTGATCCTGATCGGCGGTTACGGCGTGCGGCCCGACCGTGGCCCGCGCCAGCGCTTCGGGATCGGCGAGGGCATCGTCGGCCAGGCGGCGGCCGAGGGCCGGCACATCGTCCTGGACGACGTGCCGCCGCAGTTCATCACCATCGACAGCGGGCTCAGCCGGTCCACGCCGGCGCAGATCGTGGTGCTGCCGATCCTGTTCGAGAACCGCGTGCTCGGCGTGCTGGAGCTGGCCTCGTTCACGCCGTTCGGGGAGGTGCACCTCGACTTCCTGACGCAGCTCGTCGAGACCATCGGCGTCACGATGAACACGATCATCGCCAACTCCCGCACCGAGGACCTGCTGACCGAGTCGCAGCGGCTCACCCGCGAGCTGCAGGAGCGCTCCGACGAGCTGCAGCGCCAGCAGGAGGAGCTGCGCAGGTCCAACGCCGAGCTGGAGGACAAGGCGGCGCTGCTGGCCAAGCAGAACCGCGCGATCGAGATCCAGAACTTCCAGATCGAGCAGGCCCGCCGCACGCTGGAGGAGCGGGCGGAGCAGCTCGCGGTGTCCTCGCGCTACAAGTCCGAGTTCCTGGCGAACATGTCGCACGAGCTCCGCACGCCGCTCAACAGCCTGCTCGTGCTGGCCAAGCTGCTGACCGAGAACGCCGAAGGCAACCTGACCTCGCAGCAGGTCGAGTTCGCCCGTACGATCCACAGCGCCGGCTCGGCGCTGCTCCAGCTCATCAACGACATGCTCGACCTGTCGAAGGTCGAGGCGGGCCGGATGGACATCCACCCGATCCAGGTGTCGCTGCCGAAGATGGTCGACCTGCTGGAGGCCGCCTTCGCGCCGCTGGCGCAGGACAAGGGCCTGTCGTTCACCGCGGACGTCGAGCCCGACGTGCCGCACGAGCTGCGCGCCGACGAGCAGCGCCTGCAACAGGTGCTGCGCAACCTGCTGTCCAACGCGGTGAAGTTCACCCCGCGCGGGGAGGTCAAGCTGCGCGTCTCGACGGCGCCGGCCGGGGTCGACTTCGACGACGACACGCTGCACGACGCCGACGACCTGCTGGCCTTCCAGGTGATCGACACCGGCATCGGCATCGCGCCCGACAAGCGGGACGTCATCTTCGAGGCGTTCAGGCAGGCCGACGGCACCACGAGCCGGAAATACGGCGGCACGGGCCTGGGCCTGGCGATCTGCCGGGACATCGCCCGGCTGCTCGGCGGCGAGATCCACGTGGACAGCGAGCTGGGCAAGGGCAGCACGTTCACGCTCTACCTGCCGGCCTCCTACACCGGTCCGCTGGCCGCGACCGACGGCGGGGCGGCCTCGCGGCGGCAGCTCATGACGCCGCCGTCCGAGGAGCCGTCCGGCCCGGCGTCCGAGCCGCCGCTGCCGCTCGACCTGCCGATGCCCGAGCTGGTCGAGCCGCCGGTCGAGACGCCCAGCCAGTGGCAGGGCGACGATCCGCTGAACGGCGCGAAGATCCTCATCGTCGACGACGACATCCGCAACGTGTTCGCACTGACCAGCGTCCTGGAGCGACACGGTTCCACAGTCGTCTACGCTGAAAACGGCCGGGAGGGGATCGAGCAGCTCGAACGGAACGAGGACGTCGCGCTCGTGCTGATGGACATCATGATGCCGGAGATGGACGGCTGGGCCACGACCTCGGCCATCCGCCGCATGCCCCAGTTCGCCGACCTGCCGATCATCGCGCTGACCGCCAAGGTCATGCGCGGCGATCGCGAGAAGAGCATCGCCTCGGGCGCGTCCGACTACGTGCCCAAGCCGGTCGACGTGGACCGCCTGCTCGAACGGCTGCGCGGCTGGCTCAGCCGCGGGCGCGGCGCCGCGTCCGACGCATCAGCCTCCTCAGCCGAAGGGTCGTGATCGATGCCGGATCGTGCCAAGATCCTCCTCGTTGATGACCGCGAGGAGAACCTGATCGCTCTCGAAGCGATCCTCAGCTCGCTGGACCTGGTGCCGGTGCGCGCCAGGTCGGGCGAGGAAGCGCTCAAAGCGCTGCTCAACACGGAGTTCGCACTGATCCTGCTGGACGTGCGGATGCCGGGAATGGACGGGTTCGAGACCGCTGCGCACATCAAGCGGCGGGAGCGCACCAGGAACATCCCGATCATCTTCCTGACCGTGGTCGACAGCGCTCCCGACTACGCCTTCCGCGGCTACGCGGCGGGCGCGGTGGACTACCTCACCAAGCCGTTCGACCCGTGGGTGCTGCGGGCGAAGGTGTCGGTGTTCACCGAGCTGTACAACATGAACAAGCGCCTGGCCGAGCAGGCGTCGATGCTCCGCGACCGCCTCAGCGGCGAGCTGCCGCCGGGGACGGGTGACCACGCGTCGGTGCTGCCGGAGCTGTCGCGGCGGCTGACGGCGGTGGAGGACGAGCTGGCCCGGGTCAGAGAGCTGGCCCGCAAGTCGCAGGACCCGGCGCTGACCGTGCCGCTGACCGATCTGACCGATCGCCTGAACCATCTGCGCGCCGGATTCGACGCGCTCTCCTGAGGTCTGACGCCGCACCCCCGGGACGTACGCATGGCCCCGGGGGTTTCTCGTGGCACGGTGAACCGCCGGGGTGGCATGGGGGGAAGGCGAGCGAGAGGCTCAGAGGGTGGTGCGCTTGGGGGGAACGGTGTGGCGTCAGTGGCGGGCGCGTTCCAAAGCGTCCCAGAAGCCGCGCCGCAGCGCGTGGCGTACTTCGTCGTGCAGCAGGAAGTCGATCGGCAGGGACGACCCCTGCAGCAGCCGCGCCTCCAGGTCCGACGGCATGCGCGGCTTGCGGGCGAGCACCGCCTCCAGCCACAGCGCGGGCGCGTCGCGCGCCACCGACTCCCCGAAGTCGTGTCCCTCGCGGTGGGCGGCCTTGACGGCGTCGGCCAGCGTGGTGGCCCCGGCCGTCGCGGCCGAGGGCGGGCTGACGGGGGCGGGCTGCGGACCGGTGTACGGGCCGAGCTGCGACGGTTGGTAGCTCCCGCTGGACGGGGAGGCGAACTGGCCGGTGCTGGGGCTGGACGACTGGGGCTGCGCCTGGATGGGCCCGGTGACCGGGGCCGCGGGCGGCGGCTGGGGCGGCTGCTCCGGCTGGTAGTTGCTGTACGTCGGCAGCACCGGCGGCGTCGAGGACTGGCCGCGCCCGGAGGACGACCCGTTGGACGAGGGCCCGTTGATCGACGGCTGGCTGTTCAGCGAGGAGGAGCCGGCCGCGTGGCTGCCCGTGGACGACGGCGTCTGCGGGAGCGACGAGGAGGGCAGGGACGGCGATGAGGACGGAGGCAGGCTCGTCGGCTGTGCGGGCGGCAGCGAGTGGGTGGACTGCCCGTTGCTGATCGGCTGGTGGTGCCCGTTGGACGACTCGGTGATTCCGGTCACCACGCTGACGTAAGGGCGCAGGTGGACCGCGCCCAGCTCCACGAGGTCGTCGCACTCCTGCCGCAGCGACCGCGAGACGGCCCAGCCGCCGTCGGCCGCGATGTGGATGACGCTCACCCTGATGCCGAGGTCCTGCGCGTCGCACACGACCTGTGCCAGGTCCTCGTCGCCGCTGACCACCACCGCGTCGCAGATGGCGTTGTTGCGGGCGAGGGTCATGAGGTCACGGTGGACCTGGGCGTCGACGCCTTCGCGCCGGCCCGGCCGGATGCGTGACAGCCTGAGCTTGAGACCCGGTATGTCGGCCAGTGCGTCGTGCTCCGGTGTGCGGCGGCCCTCCACGGTCGCCTCGTACCAGTAGCACCGCAACAGCGGCAGGCCGGTGCGCTCGCGCGACAGGCTGGTCATCAACTGGAGCAGCCCTGGGTAGTCCCAGGAAACCGCTTCGCGATGACGCGTGCCGTGCACGGCCATCGCTCCATCAGCCAGCAGATAGCCAGCGTCCACGAACAGCGCACAGCGATCCACTGACACCGCCCCTTTCCTGGTGGTCCGACCTTGCTGGCTCTGCACCGTCAGAGACCGGACTCGGCGGCCCTCTCTCAGGGTAATGAAAGCAGGTGATCGCGCGAGGGTTAATCCCGACGATTCGACACCCGCTCACCGTCTGGCCAGACCATTTAGGCAGACCGTACCAGTTTGTCCCGTTCGCGGTCACGATCGCGCCCGCACACTCAGCGCGGCGACTCCGAACAGGACCACGTCCTTGTCCGTGACGATCGTCAGCCCGGGATCCACCCCGAGCTCAGCGCTGACCGTATCGACGTCCGTACCGAACGTCATCTCCGCCACGCCGCCCGACGACCCGTCGAAGACGTTCGAGGAGTCGCGGTCGCCGCCGCCCGGCGTGAGCGGGCCGGACCCGAGCGAGACCTTGTCACCCTTCAGGTCGGCGTCCCCCTCCCACGTGACCAGCTCGACCCTGGCCGGCGAGGCGGCCGGGCTCAGCCCGCCCAGCGGGATGCGCACCCGCCGCGACTCGCCGCCGACCACGGTCGCCGTGTCGAGCACCACGGCCTGGCTGTACGGCTCCGACGGATCGGTGACGATCAGCACCAGGCTCCAGCCCGCGTGCCGCGAGACCCCCTCCAGCATCGGCGCGTCGGCCGCCCACCAGGTGCCGTTGGCGCGCACGTTGCCGACCAGCTCGCTCACGTCGGCGAACGCCTGGTAGACGGGGCCGAGCGGGAGCTCGCGGGTCGTCACCTCGCTCGGCCGGACCGTCAGGTATTTGCGCCGCCCCGGCGGCCTGATCTTGATCGGCCCCGTGGCGTCCTCGCCCGTGGCCGACCAGTAGAGCCCCGCCCACACGACCTCGCCCCCCTTCGGCAGGGTCAGCTCGGCCCCGCTGGAGGACTCGGTGTCGGGCCGGTCGTCCCGGTCGAGCGCGGTCATCGGCCACAGGTCGTTGTCGCGCTGCCCGCTCTGGCGCCGCCTGGCCTCCGGGCAGCCCGCGCGCTCCTGGGGGCAGCTCAGCAGCGTGTTGCCGATCGCCCTGACGGCCACCTTCCCGTCGGTGGCGAACCTGGCCGGCGCGCCGCTCGCGCGTACCCCGTCCTCGGCCCGGGCCTGGACCCGCAGCGAGCCGGCCGCGATGCGGACGGCGGGCCCGGGGCCCTCCGGCGCCTCGTCGGCCACGAGCACCCGCAGGAACACCGTCGTGCCCTGCCCCGCCGCCAGCGGCGACCTGGCGCACCTGGCGCCGCCCGCCGACGGGCGGCACGCCCAGCCGTCCACCGTGCCCACGGGGCCGTGGAGCGCGGCGGCCCGGCCGCGCCGCGCCTGGGGGACGAGGGTGACGCCCGGCGGCAGGTCCACGTGCGCCGCCAGCTCCTCGCTGGGCCCCTCGCCGTAGTTGCGCAGGCGGATGCCGATGATGCCGGGCTGGGCGCGTACGAGGGCGCCGAGGGGGTCGATCGTGGCCCGCAGCCGGGCCTTGCCCGGCTGCTCCTTCCTGACCGGCGGCGGCACCCGGGCCGGCACCTCGCTCGGCAGCGGGACCGGCACCGGCACCGGCGCCACCGACGCAGGCGGCTGCGCCACCTGCCTGACCTCGGGCTGCTTCCTGACCGGCTGCTCGTCGGAGGCCAGCAGCAGCGCGGCCGCCACGACCACCGCGACCGCCGTCGTGCCACCGGCCACGGCCACCTGCTGCTGCCTGGGCGCCCGCCGCAGCCGGCCGAACAGGCGCAGCAGCCCGCCCGCGCCACCCCCGCCCGCGACCGCCTTGGCCAGCGCCGCCGCGTAGCCGCCGAACAGCGGCCCGGCGATCAGCGGCCCGACCATGACGCGCAGCCCGCGGTTGACGTCGGTCAGCTCCAGCAGGACCCCGTGGCACTCCTCGCAGCCGCTCACATGGTCGTCGACCACCTTGGAGTCGCGCCTGGCCAGCCCGCCCCGCACGTAGGCGCCCATCTTCCCCAGCACGGGACGGCAATCGTGCTGCGGCGGGGCGCCCAGGTGCATCTGCAGGTACGCCTGCCGCAGCCCCTCCCTCGCCCGGTACGCCAGCGCGGCCACCCCGTTGGCCGACAGCCCCAGCAGCGGCGCCACCTCGGCCGGCCGGACCCGCTCCACCTCGGTGTGCCAGAGCACCGCCCGCCAGCGCTCGGGCAGCGACAGGTAGGCCCTGGCGATCAGCGACCGCTCCAGCCCGACGAGCGCGGGATCGACGAAGGGCACCCCCGGGTCGTACTGCTCGATCTCTCCCGTCGTCACCTGGCGGCTCTCGACCCTGGAGCGGTCGTAGACCGTGCGCCGCACCACGGTGAGCAGGTAGGTGCGGAAGCCGGACTCCGGCCCGCCGCCCCTGCCCACCAGGTCGAGGATCTTCGTGAACGACTCCGCGACCACGTCCTCGACCTCGGCGCCCCTGACGAGCTGCCGGGCCAGCGCGCGGGCCGCCGCCACGTGGCGCTCGTAGAGCTCCCCGTAGGCAGCGGCATTGCCCTCTCTGACCGCCTGCAGCAGATCAGCATCGCTTTGCGGCGATTCGACACCCATAGTGACCTCACGATTACGCGGGGTTGCCCCGCGCAATCATTCCGCATTCCCCGTCATGACTAAACCGCGCCCGCGTCTTTACTCCGGGAGGCATTCGATGGAGCAGGACGTACTGTCGCGGTGGCGCGGCAGGAGCATGGCGACGGGCTGGTCGCTCGCCGACGACTGGTGGACGCCCGAGGCGGAGGTCGTGATCAAGGCCGTGTGCGGCGGCTGCGACGTGTCGCAGGCGTGCTGGGGTCTGGGTGCCGCGCGGGCAGGCGCGGGCGTGGGCGTCGCCGAGGGTCTGAACGACCTGGCGGCGCTCTTCTCGGTGTCGGGGGCGGGTGAGCCGCCGTTCACCGCGGTGCGCTCGTTCGCGGCGGGGTGGGCGGAGCGGAGCTTCGCGCCGATCGGGGAGCTGCACTGCGAGGATCCGCTGACGGGGCTGGTCAGCCTGGCGTACCTGCGTACGCGGCTGGCGCAGCTCTACCGGGGCTCGCCCGCCGGGACGTGCCTGGTGGTGGCCGAGCCGTCGGAGCGGGTGGAGGAGCTGGCCGAGCGGCTGGCGGCGGCGCTCAATCTGGCCACGGCGCTGCGGGCGGCGTTCCCCGGGGACGAGACGCTGGCGCTGCTGGGGCCGCTCCGGGTGGGGGCGGTGACGGATCGGGACGAGCTGCTGGCGGAGAGGGTGGCGCGGCTCCGGGCCTCGAAGATCCTGTACGGGCGGCGGCCCCGGGTCCGGGTGCGGCCGCTGCCGAAGGCGTACGGGCAGGCCCTCGCCCTGATCAGGACCCTAAGCTTGGACCCATGACGGATCGCGACAACCTTCTGGCCGAGATCAAGAACAAGGCCCTGGTGCACGGCAAGGTCATCCTCTCCTCGGGCAAGGAGGCCGACTTCTACCTCGACCTGCGGCGGATCACACTCGACGGCGTGGCCGCGCCGCTCGTCGGCAGCGTGATGCTCGACCTGACGGCCGACCTCGACTACGAGGCGGTGGGCGGGCTCACGCTGGGGGCCGATCCGGTGGCCGCCGCGATGCTGCACGTGGCGGCGGCGCGCGGGCGGGCGCTGGACGCGTTCGTGGTGCGCAAGGCGCAGAAGGCTCATGGCATGCAGCGGCGGATCGAGGGGCCCGAGGTGAAGGGGCGGCGGGTGCTGGCCGTCGAGGACACCTCCACGACGGGCTCCTCACCGCTGACGGCCGTGGAGGCGCTGCGGGAGGCGGGGGCCGAGGTGGTGGCCGTGGCGACGATCGTGGACCGGGGGGCCAGGGAGCGGATCACGGGTGAGGGGCTGGAATACCGGTCGGCGTACACGCTGGGGGACCTGGGGCTCTGACCTGCCGGGCCGCGCTCCGGCGGGGTCTTCGCGGGGCAGGGCGAGCCGCGCGACGGACGCCCGTGTCCGGGCTCAGCCGGGGTCGCGGACGGTGAAGGCTTCGCGGGCGCCCTGTTCGCCCTGGTCGCGCGGCTTGCCGTTCTCCGTGACGCGGACCGTGCCCGCGTCGCTGAGCACGACGTCCAGCTCCGGCTCGAAGTAGCTCACCTCCTCGCCCTTGCTCATCTCGCGATACTGCAGCACGTCTCCGCCCGGTACGCGGACCGTGACGAGGGGGCAGGTCTCGGCGAGGCACTCGATGCGTACGGTCGGCACCTTGCCGGTGGCGTCCGAGGCCGTCGAGGGGCCGGCAGAGGGGCCGGCCGAGGAGTCCGTGGCGGGGGCGGAGGCGGGCTCGCGCTCGGGCGCCGCCGCGCCGAGCGAGCCGATCAGCGCGCGACCGCCGATGACCAGCAGCGTCACCACGGCCCCCGCCGCCAGGACGGCGAGCGCTAATCGGGCGATGCCCATCGGATCTGACCTGTGGCGTCCCACAGGGGGCAGCGTACCCGGTGGTGATCCGCCGTCGCTGTCAGTGCGCGCAGGTCGGTGCGCCCAGTTAGTGAGTCCAGTTGGCGAGTCCAATCAGTGAGCCCAGTTGGCGCGCGCGGTCGGTCGTCGTCGGCTGGGCGCCGACGGCCCTTCCGCGCGCGGTGACAGTGCTCGGCGGCGGTCCGGGGACCGTTGTCCGCGGGCGCGTCGTTCAGTGCCGGATGTCCGGCGAACCTCTGTCGGTGGGCGCCGGCCAGCCGGCCTGGCCGTCGGGGGGCGCCGGCCAGTCGGACTGGCTGTCACTGGGCGGCGGCCAGCCGGCCTGGACGCGGTGGTGCTTGCCGTTGGGCTCCGGCAGCTGCTTGGCGGCGCGGCGGTGCTTGACGGCCTCGACGATGATCGGGATCAGCGAGATGAACACGATCACGAAGACGCCCGGCAGGATGTACTTGTCGATCTGCTTGGGGTCGACCTGGCCGCCGAGGAAGTGGCCGAGCAGGATGAGGCCCTCGACCCAGACGATGCCGCCGACGACGTTCCACAGGAAGAAACGCTTGGGGCTCATCTCCAGCACGCCGGCGACTGGATTCATGAACGTACGGACGATCGGCACGAACCTGGCCAGAATCACCGCCTTGGCGGGACCGAACTTCTCGAAGAACTCCTCGGCCCTGAGCACGTGTTCCCTCTTGAACAACCGCGAATCCGGTTTGTCGAAGAGTTTGCGACCGAATCTCGCCCCGAGGAAATGCCCGAGTTGGGCACCGGCGATCGCGCACAGCGGCGTGCCGATCAGCAGGACGGGGAGCGAGAGCGGGGCGATGCCCATTCCCGCGGCCACCGACGCCGAGCTGAAAATCCCCGCGGCCACCAGCAGTGAGTCACCGGGCAAGAAGAACCCGAGCAGCAGACCCGTTTCGGCGAAGATGATCGCGAGAACGCCGATGGTGGCGAAAGCGCCGAGAATCGTGAGCCACCACGTCGGGTCGAGGAGATTCCAAAGCCAGTCCACGCGCAGAGCCTACCCGTAGCGGGCATGCTCGACATGACCATCAAGCACGCGTTGTCTCTACCACAGCGGGTAGTGAGCCGGGATACTGGGCCCTGGCGCGAAGCCGTAACTTCTCAGGGAGATGAATCATGCCTATTGCGACTCCAGAGGTCTACGCTGAGATGCTCGACCGGGCGAAGGCCGGCGGATTCGCCTACCCGGCGATCAACGTGACGTCCTCGCAGACGCTGAACGCCGCCCTGCGCGGCTTCGCCGAGGCCGAGAGCGACGGCATCGTGCAGGTCTCCACCGGCGGTGCCGAGTTCCTCTCGGGCGCCACGGTCAAGGACATGGTCACGGGCGCGACGGCGCTGGCCGAGTACGCGAGGGTGGTGGCCGCCAAATATCCGGTCACGATCGCGCTGCACACCGACCACTGCCCGAAGGACAAGCTCGACGGCTTCATGCGGCCGTTGATCGACATCTCCCTGGAGCGGGTCGCCAAGGGCCTCGACCCGCTCTTCCAGTCGCACATGTGGGACGGCTCGGCCGTACCGCTCGAGGAGAACCTGGAGATCGCCAAGGAGCTCATCGAGAAGTGCGCCAGGGCGCGGATCATCATGGAGATGGAGATCGGCGTGGTCGGCGGCGAGGAGGACGGCGTCGTCGGCGAGATCAACGAGAAGCTCTACACGACCGCCGAGGACGCGCTGGCCACGGCCGAGGCCGTGGGCATCGGCGACAAGGGCCGCTACATGCTGGCCGCCACGTTCGGCAACGTGCACGGCGTCTACAAGCCGGGTCACGTGAAGCTGCGGCCGAGCGTGCTGAAGGAGATCCAGGACGCGGTGGGCGCCAAGTACGGCAGGGACAAGCCGTTCGACCTGGTCTTCCACGGCGGCTCCGGCTCGCTGCTCGACGAGATCCACGAGGCCATCTCCTACGGCGTCGTCAAGATGAACGTCGACACCGACACCCAGTACGCCTTCACCCGCCCGATCGCGGAGCACATGTTCAAGAACTACGACGGCGTGCTCAAGGTGGACGGCGACGTGGGCAACAAGAAGACCTACGACCCGCGCTCCTACGGCAAGGCCGCGGAGGCCGGGATGGCCGCCCGCGTCGTGGAGGCGTGCCAGAGCCTCAAGAGCGCTGGGACGAAGATCTCCTAGCCACTTCGGCGGCCCGGCGGGTATGACTTGTCCTATGGATAACCTTCTCGCCGGGCCGCCCCCGACTCACCTGCCGGACCTGCCCGAGGCCAGGGAGGCGCTCGAAGCCGGGGCCAAGGCCGCCGACGTGGCCGCCCGTTTCCCCGCCTACCCGACGGCGTGGGCCGTGCTCGCGGAGGAATACTTCGCCCAGGGGCACGCCGTGACCTCCTACGCCTTCGCCCGTACCGGCTACCACCGGGGGCTCGACCAGCTGCGGCGCAGCGGCTGGAAGGGGCACGGGCCCATCCCGTGGGAGCACGAGCCGAACCGCGGGTTCCTGCGCTGCCTCTACTCGCTGTCCAGGGCCGCCCAGGCGATCGGCGAGAAGGACGAGGCCGAGCGGTGCCTGCAGTTCCTCAAGGACAGCACGGAATCGGGCTACGACGCGCTGACCAAGGGCTAGCCCTTGGGACGAATAGGCACGTTCGGGTAGTCTCTCTACGCAAGAGCCCCTGTCGCGCTTGCGTCAGGGGTTTTCGTTTTGTGCTCGGGAGACTGAACCATGCCGGCTGCCGTTCTCGTTGGTGCCCAGTGGGGCGATGAGGGCAAGGGCAAGGCCACCGACCTGCTCGGTGGCGACGTCGACTACGTCGTCCGCTATCAGGGGGGCAACAACGCGGGACACACCGTGGTCATCGGTGATCAGAAATACGCGCTGCACCTGCTCCCCACGGGGATCCTGTCGCCGGAGGTGGTGCCGGTCATCGGCAACGGCGTGGTGATCGACCCGGGCGTGCTGCTCAGCGAGATCGACGGGCTGGCCGCGCGGGGCATCTCCGCCGAACGCCTGCTGATCTCGTCGAACGCGCACCTGATCATGCCGCACCACAAGGCCCTCGACAAGGTGACCGAACGCTACCTGGGCAAGGCCAGGATCGGCACCACGGGCCGCGGCATCGGGCCCGCGTACGGCGACAAGATCGCCCGTATGGGCGTGCGCGTGCAGGACCTGCTCGACCCCGGCATCCTGGCGAAGAAGATCGAGGTCGCGCTGACCGAGAAGAACCAGGTGCTGACCAAGGTCTACAACCGGCGCGGGATCGACCCCGCGGCGGTCCTGGACGAGTATCTGGCCTACGCCGAGCGCCTCAAGCCGCACATCGCCGACACCTCGCTGGTGCTGGCGAAGGCGCTGGACGACGACAAGTTCGTGCTGCTGGAGGGCGGGCAGGGGACGCTGCTCGACATCGACCACGGCACCTACCCGTTCGTGACGTCGTCGTCGCCCACGGCGGGCGGCGCGTGCGCGGGGGCCGGCATCCCGCCGAACCGGCTCACGAAGATCATCGGGATCCTGAAGGCGTACACCACCCGTGTCGGTTCGGGCCCGTTCCCGACCGAGCTGACGGACGAGATGGGCGAGTGGCTGCGCCAGACCGGCGGCGAGTACGGCGTCACGACCGGCCGCAACCGGCGCTGCGGCTGGTTCGACGCGGTGATCGCCCGCTACGCCACCCGCATCAACGGCATCACCGACTACTTCCTGACCAAGCTCGACGTGCTGTCCGGCCTGGAGCGGATCCCGGTGTGCGTGGCCTACGAGGTCGACGGCGTGCGTCACGACGAGATCCCCATGACGCAGACCGACTTCCACCACGCCAAGCCGATCTACGAGGAGTTCCCCGGCTGGCGGGAGGACATCTCCAGCGCCAAGTCGTTCGAGGACCTGCCGCCGAACGCGCAGGCGTACGTGCGGACGCTGGAGGAGATGAGCGGGGCGCCGATCTCGGCCATCGGCGTCGGCCCGGGCCGCGACCAGACCATCGTGGTGCGCCCGCTGGTCTAGAGGCCACCGGGGTCAAGAGGTCAGGACGGCCGCCGTCATCGGGGTGTGCAGGGTCCAGCCCAGCGTCTCGTACAGGGCCTGGCCCTGGGCGGTGGCCACCAGGACGCCTGTGCGCGCCCCCATCGAGGCGGCCCCGGCCGCGATCGTCCTCATGACGACCGTGCCGAGGCCGCGGCGGCGGTGGTTGCCCGCCGTCTCGACCTGGTCCACGACCGCCGTCCGGCCCGCGACCGCGTACTGTCCCCGCGCCGCGACCTCACCCGCCGCCGTGAGCAGCCGCACCGCCGTGACGCCCGAGCGGGTGGTGACGGCCAGGGTGTAGCCGGACGGTGCCCCGGCGGCGGCTGCCGAGCCGGCTGACGTGACGGCTGCCGGGGCGACTGTTGTGGCGGCTGTTGTGGCGGCGCGGGTGAGGGGCGCGGTCATCATGAACTCCGGGTCCTGGACGGCCCAGCGCGGCGGCAGCAGCGGCGCGACGGCCTCGGGCGGCGCGCACAGCTTGAGCCAGGTGCCCGGGGTGGTGAGCGTGGCCGTCAGGTGGTGAAGGGTCTCGGGGGTCGGTGCGGCCACGACGTGGCGGGCCACGTGGCCGGGCAGGCCGACGTCCACGCGCAGGCCCCAGGGCTCGCGTACGGGGCTGGGGGCGTTGCGGGAGATGACCCATCCTTCGACCCATGCCCGAACTGTTGCGGAATGGGCCGTTTTGAGAACCTCCGTCATAGAGAACAGCCTATTGTCTGGCTGGAACCACACGACCGGGCGTAGCAGGATAAAAAGGACACGGCGTGGCACCGCCTAGACGTGCCTCCCGCCAGGTAGGGTCCCGGTTGTGCGCGTTGAGATTCATGGTCACCGAGGGGCTCGCGGCCTCTGGCCGGAGAACACCCTGCCGGGGATGAGCCGCACGATGGAGCTCGGCGTGCACGCGCTCGAGCTCGACGTCGCGCTCACCGCCGACCGCCGACTCGTGCTCACGCACGATCTCACGGTCTCCGCCGTGACGAGCGCCGACAGGCGGCCGCTGCACGCCGGCGACCCGCTCTACCCGTATGTCGGCAAGCCGATCAACGCGCTGACCCTGGCGCAGCTGCGCACGCTCGACGTGGGCGTGCGGCTGCCGCGGCACCCCGACGACCCGTTCGCGCTGACGCAGGTGCCCATGCCCGAGACCCGGATGCCGACGCTCGGCGCCGTGCTCGGGCTGGTGAACGCCTACGAGGCGGAGGTCGTTCGGCTGCACGTCGAGCTGAAGTCCGACCCGACGCGGCCGGAGCTCACGGCCGATCCCCGGCTCTTCACCGAGCTGGTCGTCGAGGAGCTCGACCGGCACGGCCGGCTCGGCAACGTGGCCATCCTCAGCTTCGACTGGCGCGTCATCACGCACGCCGCCGAGCTGGCCCCCGGCACGCGGCGCTTCGCGCTGATCGAGCTGGACACCCTGCACTGGAACGAGGGTGTGGACGACGACGTGCCCGCCGCGGCGCGCGACGCCGGGGCGACCACGCTCTCGCCCGAGCACGTCATGGTGGACGAGGCGCTGATGGCGCAGGCGGCGGCCGCCGGGCTCGACGTGGCGGTGTGGACCGTCAACGAGCCCGGGCTCGCGGCCAGGATGCTGGACTTGGGGGCGGCGGGGATCGTCACCGACTACCCCGACAGGATGCGGGAGCTGTGGCGGGAGCGGGGGCTGGACCTGCCCGAGCCGGTCGGCCCGCTCAGGCCCGTGGGGGTCTAGAGCCGGGCTAGAGCCAGCCGTTGCGGCGGAAGCCACGATGCAGCAGGACACAGGCCGTGACCATGACGGCCAGCACCGCCGGATAGCCCCAGACCTGCTTGGTCTCCGGCATGAAGTCGAAGTTCATGCCGTAGATGCCGGCGATCATCGTGGGCACGGCCAGGATGGCCACCCAGGACGAGATCTTGCGCATGTCCTCGTTGGCCAGGGCGTTCGAGCGGGCCAGCGCAGCCTGCAGTATCGAGCTGCACAGCTCGTTGGAGGACTCGACCTGCTCGCACACGCGCGACAGGTGGTCGCCGACGTCACGGAAATACTCGCGCATCTCCGAGGGGATGACGCGGCGCTGGGGCAGCGCGGACAGCGGGGCCTGCAGCGGCATGATCCCCCGCTTCATCTCCAGCATCTCCCGCTTGAGCTGGTAGATCCGGTTGATGTCGCGGGAGCTGACGTCCGCGAACACCGTCGCCTCGACCTCTTCCAGCTCCAGCTGCATGAGGTCGGCCACCTGCAGGTACTGGTCGACCACGTGGTCGGAGATGGCGTGCAGTACACCCGCGGGGCCGCGGTTCATCAGCTTGGGCTTGTCCTCGAGGCGCTCGCGGACCACGGTGAGGGGGCAGTGCTCGCCGTGCCGCACGGTCACCACGAAGTCCACGCCGAGGAACACCATGATCTCGCCGGTGGCGATGATCTCGCTGTTGGCGGTCAGCTCGTCGTGGTCGAGGTAGGCGATGGTCTTGAGCACCATGAACAGCGACTCGCCGTACCGCTCGACCTTGGGCCGCTGGTGGGCCTTGACGGCGTCCTCGACGGCCAGCGGGTGCAGGCCGAAGACCTCGGAGAGCCACTCCACCTCGGGGGCCTCCGGCTCGTGCAGGCCGACCCAGACGAAGGCGTTGGCGCCGTCGGAGGTCCTGTTGTGCTCGCGTACGAGGTCGAGCGCCTCGGTGATGCCCGACGCGGAGACCTTCTTACCGAGGACGTAGGCGCCGAACTCGACTATGGAGTCCACGGGCGGCACGCAGATCTCACGCACCGGCTTCGGGAGCGAGTGCGCGGCGCGCGGCTGCACAGGGTGACGGTTGATGCGACGGAAAAGCGTGGACGAGCGCATGGCAGTCCCTTTCCGCCCGACCTGGCACGCTCCACGCGCGACGAAAAGTCACCTCAATCAACACGCAAACGTGGAGGCACGATCAGGCTGCCGGATTGGAGTGGTCGGGGGTACGCAGGCCGTACGTGTGGAAGCACGTACTGCTGGGATCACCAGGATTCATCCCGGACCACCTCCAATCACAAGGGACGCCGCAAAGCCGCCCTAACTTACCACAGGCGGGTGAACCTTTCCGACCATACTCGTCCGGCGGCCTCCGGCTCAGGTAGAACTCCACAAAGTTTCCTGCCTGTTCCGGCATTTGGTGTCCTGGCCACCTGCGCCTGCGCCAGGCGGCGGGCCTGCGACAATGGAGCGCGTGCGCGTTCTAGTCATTGGTTCCGGAGGGCGTGAGCACGCCCTGTGCCGGTCACTCAGCCTCGATCCCCAGGTCAGCGAGCTCCACTGTGCGCCAGGCAACCCTGGCATAGAGGAGGTCGCGACCACCCACCCCGTCGACCCCCTCGACCCCGGCGAGGTGGCCGGGCTGGCCGAGCGGCTGCGGGTCGACCTCGTGGTGGTGGGTCCCGAGGCGCCCCTCGTGGCGGGGGTGAGCGACGCGGTGCGCGAGGCGGGCTTCGCCTGCTTCGGGCCGTCCCGCGACGCGGCCATGATCGAGGGGTCCAAGGCGTTCGCCAAGGAGATCATGCGGGCCGCCGACGTGCCGACCGCGCGGGCCAGGACGTGCGAGACCGAGGAGGAGGCCGCGGCGGCGCTCGACGAGTTCGGGGCGCCCTACGTGGTCAAGGACGACGGGCTGGCCGCGGGCAAGGGCGTCGTCGTCACCGAGGACCGGGAGCAGGCGCTCGCGCACGCGCGGGCGTGCGATCGGGTGGTGATCGAGGAGTTCCTCGACGGGCCCGAGGTGTCGCTGTTCGCGCTGTGCGACGGGAGCACCGCCGTGCCGCTGCAGCTGGCGCAGGACTTCAAGCGGGCCTACGACGGCGACGAGGGGCCCAACACCGGCGGCATGGGCTCCTACACGCCGCTCCCGTGGGCGCCCGAAGGGCTGACCGAGCAGGTCATGCGGGAGGTCGTGCACCCGACGATCGGGGAGCTGGCGCGGCGCGGGCTGCCGTACCAGGGGGTGCTCTACGTGGGGCTGGCCCTGACGACGAAGGGGCCGAAGGTCATCGAGTTCAACGCGCGGTTCGGTGACCCGGAGACGCAGGTGCTGCTCGACCGGCTGGAGACGCCGCTGGGCGGGCTGCTGATGGCCAGCGCGACCGGTGAGCTGGGGCTCGACCCGGTGTTCAAGGGCGGCTCGGCCGTGTGCGTGGTGATCGCCTCGGAGGGCTATCCGGAGTCGCCGGTCAAGGGTGACGTGATCACCGGGCTGCAGGAGACCGAGCACGCCTACGTGCTGCACGCCGGCACGAAGCGAGCCGGCGACGACGTGGTGTCCAGCGGCGGGCGGGTGCTCAGCGTGATCGGGCACGGGCCCGACCAGGAGAGCGCGCGCCGGGCGGCCTACGACCTCGCCGGCCGGATCGAGCTGCGCGGCTCCCACTACAGGACGGACATCGCCCCATGAAGCACGTTCACTCCGGCAAGGTCCGGGATCTGTACGAGACCGACGAGGGCCTGCTGCTCATGGTCGCCTCCGACCGGATCTCGGCCTTCGACTACGTCATGGAGCCTGACATCCCCGACAAGGGGGCCATCCTCACGCAGATGTCGCTGTGGTGGTTCGACCAGCTCAAGGACATCGTGCCCAACCACATCGTGGCGCGCGGCGACGACTCCCGCAGCGTGCTGTGCAAGCCGCTGCGGATGGTCCAGGTCGAGTGCGTGGCCAGGGGTTACCTGGCGGGCGGCGGGCTGAACGAATACCGCGCCGACGGCACGGTGTCCGGGGTCGCGCTGCCTCCGGGGCTGGAGGACGGGTCGCGGCTGCCCGAGCCGATCTTCACGCCGTCCTCCAAGGCGCCGGCGGGGCAGCACGACGAGCCGATCTCGTACGAGCAGGTCGTGGCCGAGGTCGGCGCGGAGACCGCGGCGGAGCTGCGGCGGATCACGCTGGCCGTCTACACGCGCGGCGCGGAGATCGCCCGCGAGCGGGGCATCATCCTGGCCGACACGAAAATCGAGCTGGGCTGGGACGCCGACGGCGTGCTGACGCTGGGGGACGAGGTGCTCACGCCCGACTCGTCGCGTTTCTGGCCGTCCGACGAATGGCAGCCGGGCCGTTCACAGACTTCTTTTGACAAGCAATTTGTACGCGATTGGTTGTTGTCGCCCGAATCCGGATGGGACAAATCCTCCGGAAACCCCCCACCTCGGCTTCCCGACGAGGTGGTCGAGCGCACCAGGCAGCGATACCTAGAAGCGTATGAGCGCGTCACGGGGGTTCCCTTTAGCGGATGATTCGGCTGGGTCATGTGGTGTGAGCGACTACTGTTGGCCCGATCGAGCCTCACCGTTGATTTCAAGGAGCCGCACGAATGGTCCGTTACCGCGTGCGCGGTGGCAACGCACTGCGTGGAACCGCGTTCATCCAGGGCGCGAAGAACGCCGTGCTGCCCATGATCGGTGCGGCTCTGCTCGCCCCGAAGGGCCGCACCGTCCTGCGCAACGTGCCGATCATCGAAGACGTCCGCCGCGCGGTCGAGCTGGCCGAGGCGGTCGGGGCGTACGTCGAGCTGCACGAGTCCGAGCGCACGCTGGTCATCGACGCCTCCAGGGTGAACAGCCCCGTGCTGCCCGCCGAGATCGCCAGGCGGTTCCGCGGTTCGGTCCTGTTCACCCCCGCGCTGCTGCACCGCCTCGGCGAGGCGATCGTGGAAGGGGTCGGCGGCTGCAACCTCGGCAGCCGCAACCTCGACTTCCACTACCTCGGCTACAAGCGGCTGGGCGCGATCGTGGACGAGGGCGAGACCGTCATCCACGTCAAGGCGTCCGGGCTGACCGGCGCCACGCTCTATCTCGACACCCCGTCCCACACCGGCACCGAGAACCTCATCATGGCCGCCGCCCTGGCCAAGGGCACCACCGTGATCGAGAACGCGGCGCTGGAGCCCGAGGTGCTCGACGTCATCGACATGCTCACCAAGATGGGCGCGCGCATCAGCGGCGGCGGCACCGGTTTCATCACCGTGGAAGGCGTCGAGGAGCTGCACGCGGTCGAGCACACGGTGATGCCCGACCGGCTAGACGCGGGCGTGTTCGCGATGGCGGCGGCGATCACCGGGGGCGAGGTCAGCCTCGTGGGCACCGGCCTCGACCTGGGCGTCGTCCGCTACAAGCTGGAGCAGATGGGCGTCGAGTTCCACCGCCAGGGCGCGGTGCTGCACGTGCGCTGCGAGGGCCCGCTGCGGCCGATCAACATCATCACCGACACCTATCCCGGGTTCGCCACCGACCTGCAGTCGCCGATGATGACCGTCGCGGCGCTCGCCGACGGCACCAGCTACATCCACGAGCGCATCTTCGACGGCCGGTTCGCGCTGGCCGGCGAGCTGAACAAGATGGGCGCGAACGTGGAGGTGGACGACAGCCGGGCGATCGTACGCGGCCGCACGCCGCTCACCGGCACCGAGGTGACGGCCCACGATCTTCGCTCGGGGATCGCGCTCGTGCTCGCCGGACTGGCGGCCGAAGGCGAGACCGTGATCGACTCGGGATACCTCATCGATCGCGGCCACGCGCATCTCGCCGCTCGAATGCGCGCGCTCGGCGCGGACATTACACGAGAGATTTCCGAGCGCTAAAAAACGCGAAGAATCCCGCGTTGAGCTGCTAAGACATCTTGTCGGGCGGTCAACCAGAACGGCTTTCCGGAAAAGTCGGGCGTGACATTACGGCCCCCGCGAGCGATCGTTCCAAAAGAGAGCACTGCAACGGACGGCAGGATGGGACGAACATTGGTCGAGAGGGCCGAAGAAACTCCCCGAGTGTCACGCCCGGGCGCCATGACACCGGACCTCACCATCGGCGTGGTCGGACCCCACGACCTGGTCGAGCGAGTCATGCTGATGGGTCACGCCGCGGCACCGCTGCCGTGTCGCTTGGTGGCGGCCGCCTACCGCGATGAGCAGGAGGCGCCCGACAAGGTGACGAGGCTCGGTCCCGGTGTCGACGCATGCCTGTTCGCCAGCCCGGTTCCCTATGACCTGGCCAGGCGTTCCGGCGTGCTGACGATGCCCGCGACGTACGTGCAGCTCGGTGGAGCAGCACTGGTGGCGGCGTTGGCCAAGGCCGCGCTGGACACCCGCATGGATCCCCAGAAGGTCAGCATCGACGTGGTCAGCAGGGCCGATGTCGAGGAGGCGTACACCGACCTCGGCATCCCCGCCGCGGACGTGCACAGCCGCGACGAGCCGGGAGCCACCGGCACGATCGCGGCCTACCACGAACGCCTGGCCCGTCAGGGTGCGACCACGGGGGCTCTGACGTGCCTGCCCGCGGTGGCCGAACGCCTGCATGCCGCGGGCGTACCGGTCATCAGGATCAGGCCGACCTCGGGGGCGGTCCGTACGGCGCTGCACACAGCGGCGCTGCTCGGGGCGCACCACCGGCTGGAGGAGTCACAGCTCACCGTGGTGCTGGTGGAGGTGCCGACGCTGCGCGAACCCGTGCGCCGCGCCGCGCCCCGCTACTGGCGCGACGAGCTGCGGCTGTCGCTGCACCGGCTCCTGGTCCAGGAGGCGAACCGGATCAACGCCACCGTCTGGCCCATCGACGATCACAGCTACCTGGTGACGGCCACCAGGGGCTCGATCGCGGCGGCGACAGACGGGTTCCGGGTGTTGCCGTTCGCGGCCAGGATCAGGGACGAGCTGGGGCTGGCGGTCGAGGTCGGTGTGGGGATGGGGCGCACGACGCACGACGCCGAGTCGCACGCCAGGGCCGCACTCGCCCGCACGCAGGCGGGCAAGCAGGCACAGGGATTCGCGGTGGACCGCGAGGGCCGGGCGCTCATCCCGGCTCCGCGCATGCCGCCCACCGGGGCCACCGCCCTCAAGCCGAAGGGGGTGGAGGTGCTGGCCCGGCTGGCGGCCAAGCTCGAAGGAGGCGACACGGTCGTCGACGCGGAGGGCGCGGGCAAGATGCTCGGGGTCACACCGCGTACGGCCCGGCGGTTGCTGCGCACGCTGGTTGACGAGGGACTCGCGTGGCCGCTACCGCCGAACCGTACGCCTCAGCCCGGGCGACCACGGCAGCTCTACCGGCTGATCGTGGAGAAGCTCGGACCCCGCTGACCTGGCGGGGAAGGGACAGGCCCGCCGTGCTCGGCGCGGCGGGTCTGCCTCGGCGTGACGCTGGCATTGACCGAAGGTGTCAGCTTCGCGAACTTGAGCATTGACTCTTGTGAACTAATTGGTTGACCCGTGTAGATGGGGGTATGTTCACGGACGCCCCCGATCGATGGGATTCGGACGGGGGCACCAAATTTTCCGGCGCCGGTTCTCCGCCTGGGGTGCGTTGAGAGATGGCGTTCTTGATGAACGGTTCCCGTGGGTTCCAGGCCGTTTCGAGCAGCCGGACCGCGTTCTTGGTACTGATCGATCGGGTTTCGGGCTGATTCGCGGGATATAGCGGGTTGTGTCCCCGGTGGAGAAGGGGGCTACGCGGGGCTGTAGGGGTACAGGAAGCGTCTTTCACGCAATGGTGGAGCTCCGGGTCAGCAGGCGCAGGCGATGCCGGATGTCGGGGCCGTGAGCGCGTCCACCTGGTGGCGGGTGACGCCCGACGCGGTCTCCACCGGGAACCCCTCCCTGGCCCAGTACTCGAAGCCGCCGATCATCTCCTTGACCCGGTAACCCAGCCTGGCGAACTCCAGGGCGGCCCGGGTCGCGCCGTTGCAGCCGGGACCCCAGCAGTACGTGACGACCATGGCGTCCCCGGGGACCATCGTGGCGGCCCTGGCCGCGATCTCGGCGGTCGGGAGGTGTACGGCGCCCTGGACGTGACCCTGGTCCCAGCTCTCCCGGCTGCGCGAGTCGACGACGACCAGACCCGGGGTGGCGGCGGCCAGGTCGGCGGCCACGTCGGAGACGTCGGTCTCGAAGGACAGGCGGGCGGCGAAGTGCGCGACGGCGGCGGCGGAGCCGGCGGCCGGGGCCGACATGACGGCGGAAGGGTGTGACATATCAGGCGTCTCCTTGAACGTCGGGATGACCGGCGGAAATCACCGGCGGGATGACCGGCGGGATGCTGAGCATCCTGCCAAGCACGCCCGTCGACCCGACAGTGGCGCGAAAGCCGCCTATCGCTAATATCCCGCCACATCTCGAAGTCTGATACCCGCAGGCTTTTGTCGGAGTCGCCCGGTAAGGTCATGAGCCATGAGTGCAAACGCTACTGACAATCGTTCCCCTCTGTTGGTCTGGGGCGCTCTGGCGATCGTCTATGTGGTGTGGGGCTCGACGTACCTCGGCATCAGGATCGCCATCGAGACCATGCCGCCACTGTTGCACGGCGCGTTCCGGTTCGTCACAGCCGCCCTGCTGCTCGCCGGTTTCCTGCTGATCAAGAAGGGGACGGCGGCGTTCCGGATGTCGCCGCGCCAGTTCGGTGGCGCCGCGCTCGTCGGGTTGCTGCTGCTGACCGGCGGGAACGGCATGGTCGCCGTGGCCGAGCAGCACATCTCCAGCGGCCTGGCCGCGCTGCTCGTGGCGTCGGTGCCGCTGTGGCTGGTGATCTTCAGGATCGCCGTCAGGGACCGGCCCGCCGTGCTGACGCTGGCCGGGGTGCTGGTCGGGTTCGGCGGGGTGGCGGCCTTGTCGCTGAACGGCGGGGGCGAGAGCGCCGGCACGACCGGCATCGTGGTGATCCTGGTGGCCTCGCTGTCGTGGTCGATCGGCTCGTTCCTGTCGGCGCGGATCCCGATGCCGCCCAACGTGTGGGCGGCCAGCACCGTCGAGATGCTGGTCGGCGGGGCCGGGCTGGCCCTGGTCGGCACCACGATCGGGGAGCGGGTCGACCTGGCCGCCATCTCGGGGCGGTCGTGGGCGGCGCTGGCGTACCTGGTGCTGGTGGGCTCGCTGGTCGGGTTCACCGCGTACACGTGGTTGCTGGGCAACGCGCCGATCTCGCTGGTGTCGACGTACGCGTACGTCAACCCGGTCGTGGCCGTGCTGCTCGGCGTGCTCGTGGTGAACGAGCACGTGACGGTGCAGATCATCCTCGGCGGGCTGGTGATCCTGGTCGGCGTCGCCCTGGTGGTGTCAACCGAGCGACGCGCGAAGTCCAGGGCTCCCGTCCCTGAAGAGGTCACGGTCTCCTAAATAGCCCTCCGCTCCCCTCCCGCCGCACGTCCTTCCAGGAGGGACGCGGCGGGGAGCGGGTCTAGCGGGGGAACTCCTTGGCGGCGGCCAGGAAGGCGTCGTTGGCCTCGGGTGAGCCGATCGACACGCGTACGCCCTCCGGTGAGAACGGCCGGACCGCCACGCCCTCCATGGCGCAGGCGGCGGCGAAGTCGAGGGTGCGCTCGCCGAGCCTGAGCCAGACGAAGTTCGCCTCGGTCGGCGGCACCGTCCAGCCCTGGGCGATGAGCGCCTCGCGGACGCGGGTGCGCTCCTTGACCACCCGCTCGACCCGCTCCAGCAGCTCGTCCTCGGCCTTCAGCGAGGCGATGGCCGCGACCTGGGCGAGGTGGTTGACCGCGAACGGGACGATCGTCTTGCGGACGGCGGTCGCCACCGGCTCGGGCGCGATCAGGTAGCCGACGCGCAGGCCCGCCAGCCCGTACGCCTTGGAGAAGGTGCGCAGGACGCAGACGTTGGGCCGGTCGCGGTAGAGGGTGAGGCCGTCGGGGACGTCCTCGTCGCGCACGTATTCGCGGTAGGCCTCGTCCAGCACCACCAGCACGTCCTCGGGCACCCGCGCCAGGAACGCCTCCAGCGCCCCCCGCCGGACGGCGGTGCTCGTGGGGTTGTTCGGGTTGCACACGAACACCATGCGGGTGCGGTCGGTGATCGCGTCGGCCATGGCGTCGAGGTCGTGGTCCTCGCCTGCCAGGGGCACCATGACCGACTTCACGCCGGCCAGGTCGGCGAGCAGCGGGTAGGCCTCGAAGGACCGCCAGGCGTAGACGACCTCGGCCCCCGGCTCCCCCACCGCCTCGAACAGCTGCTGCGCCACCGTGACCGACCCGGCCCCGAGCGCGACGTGCTCGGCCGGCACGCCGAAGCGCCCCGCGATGGCCTCGGTGAGCTGGACGGCGCCGGGGTCGGGGTAGCGGTTGATCTGCCGCGCGCCCTCGGCGATGGCCTCGACCACGGAGGGCAGCGGGTCGTACGGGGATTCGTTGGACGACAGCTTGTACGACCGCCCGTCGGGGCCGGCGACCGCCTTGCCCGGCTTGTAGGCAGCCATGGTGTCCAGGATCTGGCGGAAACGAGGCATGCCATCACCTTAGAAGGCGCGGCGGGGTGAAGCATCACCCGGGAGCCCGCGCGGAGCTCACTTCCAGAACGTGACCTCGGGGTAGGCGGCGGAGGGCCCGTCCAGCAGCGGCTGGGCGCGGTCGCGCAGGTGCCGGTCCATGAAGGCGGCCACGTACGCCCGGGTGACCTCCAGGTCCCTGGCCGACCGCCTGGTCAGCAGCGGGTAGTCCGTGAAGGAGACGTGGTCACCGCCCTCCAGCGTGAGCCAGCGCTTCCAGTCCGTCATGCGCGCCCAGTCGCGGCCCCAGGTGAAGTCCTGGCCGCCCGGCTCGTGCACCTTGCCCGCGCCCATCACCATGAACGGCCGAGCCAGCCCCTGCTCGGGGACGGGTACGAAGAAGGTGCCGTCCATGTTGACCCCGGCCCGCACGCGCGAATCCTGCAGCATCGTCCACGACGTGCCGGCGCCGCCGAGCGAGTGACCGGCCATGCCGACGCGCGAGCGGTCGATGAGCCGGGCGTCCTGCCACACCGGGTGCCGCCCGAGCAACCGGTCGAGCACGAACGACACGTCCGCCTGCCGCCCCTTGACCGCCTTGGCGCCGAACGCCCACGGGTCGGCCTCCTGCTCCGCGCAGGCGGCGCAACCGGCCAGCCGGTCCCCGGGCAGGCTCGTGCCGTACGACTCGTGGACGTGGTCGATGCCGGCGACCACGTAACCCCGGCTGGCCAGCTCCTCGGCGAGGCCGGTCAGCGACGAGCGCGACATCGTGAACCCGGGCGAGAGCACGACCAGCGGCAGCGAGCCCTTGCGCCCGGCCGGGCGGGCCCCGGTGACGGCGTGGGTCCTGGTGCCGCTGACCGCCTCCGCCGGGACGCCGGTCACGTTCTGGCCCTCCAGCAGGGCCGCGGCCTCCTCGCGGGTCATGTACGGAGCGGCCGGGCCGGTCCCCTTCCTCGCCGGGTACCACAGCGAGACCATGAGCTCCCTGGCCTTCGCCGCGGGCACCCAGGGGTCGGGGCGGTCACGGTCCACCAGGTGCAGGCTGACCGTACCCACGGGCCGGGACCCGGTCGGCGCGGGGAGCGCCAGGGCCTGGGCGGGGGCGGGTTCGGTGCGTGCCTGGGCCGGTGCGGTCGTGAGGAGGGCGAGCAGGCCGGCGACGCCGACGGCGTACATGATCTTGGATTTCATGCCGCCCATGCTCTCGGCACCCGCCCGGGTCCCGCCTCGGTCGAACGTCCAGCGTTCGTGTGCGACTTTCGGACAACCGGGTCCGACTGGGGTCGGAATGACATGATCAGCGACGTGAGCACCGACGTGTGGGACCCCTTCGGCACGCTTCGCCGGGTGTTGTGGATCGGTGGCGGGCAGTGGGCCGGGAAGTCCACCGTCGCCCGGCTGCTGGCCGTACGGTACGGGCTGACCGCCTACCACTACGACTACCACGACGCCCGCGGCCACAACGACCGCCGGATCGCCCGTCGCGTCGCGCTCGGCCGGCCACCCGAAGGCCCGGACCTCGAACAGGTCTGGGTGGACACCACTCCGGCGGACATGGCCGAGGAGACGCTGGCCGGCTTCCCCGTCCGGTTCGAATGGGCCCTGGACGATCTGCGCGCCCTGGTCTCCGGGCGGCCCGTCATCGCCGAGGGCTGGGGGCTGCGCCCCGAGCTGGTGGCCCAGATCGCCGGCTCGCTCGGGCAGATGGTCGTCATGGTGCCCGCCCCGGCCTTCCGCGACCGCCAGCTCCGCGAGCTCTCCCGGACCGCCTTCGGCCATGAGGTCAGCGACCCGGCCCGGGCCCAGCGCAACCGGCTGGAGCGGGACCGTCTCGTCGCCGAGGACGCCGTCCGCTCCGCCCGCCGCCTGGGCATCCGGGTGATCGAGGTGGACGGCTCCCAGGACGCCGCCACCGTGGCCGACCTCGTGGCCGACCACTTCAGGCCCTACCTGCCCCCGCCGGAGGTCCACGACGGCATGTCATGATCCCTCCGTGGACCGGACGTGGACGCGTGGCCGCCTACCTGCGCGGGCAGAGCGCGCGGGACGGCCCGCGCCGGAGGTCGTACGGCTGCCCGGGCTCCTCTCTCACCGTGGCTAGGGTGGTGCGGTGACAACTCAGGTGATCGTGCTGAATGGCGGGTCGAGCTCGGGCAAGTCGGGAATCCTGCGCTGCCTGCAGGCCGTCCTGCCGGACCCGTGGCTGGCCGCCGCGATCGACGCGTTCGTCGACTCGCTGCCCGCGTCCATGCGGAACTCGGACAGTGGGATCGAGTTCGCCCCGGACGGCGGGGTGAACGTCGGTCCGGAGTTCCGGACGCTGCAGAAGGCGTGGATGGAGGGCACCGCCGCGATGGTCCGCGCGGGCGCCCGGGTGATCATCGATGACGTCTTCCTCGGTGGTGCGCACTCCCAGGAGGGGTGGCAGAAGGTGCTCGCCGGGCTGGACGTGCTGTGGGTCGGCGTCCGGTGCGACGGGGCGGTGGCGGCGGGCCGCGAGATCGCCCGGGGCGACCGGGTCGCCGGGATGGCCGAGTCGCAGGCCGAGCTGGTGCACCGGGACGTGTTCTACGACGTGGAGGTGGACACCACGGACACCGAGTCCCTGGAGTGCGCGCGGATCATCGCCGACCGGGTCACTCCTTGAGGCTGCGGAGCATGGGCGGGTGGAGCAGCTCGGCCGGGCCCCGGCAGTAGAGCTTGGCCGGGCGCCCGCCGTCCCGCGTCGTCGTGCCGCCGGTCTCCAGCAGGAAGCCCTCGGCCTTGGTGACCTTCCGGTGGAAGTTGCGCGGGTCCAGCGGCCGGCCCCACACGATCTCGTAGACCCGGCGCAGATCGGCCACCGTGAACTCCGGGGGGCAGAAGGCCGCGCCGAGCGAGGTGTACTCCAGCTTCGCCCTCGCCCGCTCGATCCCGTCCAGCATGATGCGCCGGTGGTCGAAGGCCATGGCGGCGAGCGCGCCGATCGGCTGCCAGCTCATGTGGGCCTTCTCCGAGGCCGGCAGGTCGGGGGCGAGGCCGAGGTAGGCGACGCTGAGCACGCGCTGCCTGGGGTCGCGGTCGGGGTAGCCGTACGTCTGGAGCTGCTCCAGGTGCACCGGCGCGCCCGGGAGGCCGGCCCGCTCGCCGAGGATGCGGTGGGCGGCGGCCGGGAGGTCCTCGTCGAGCTGGATGAACCCGCCGGGCAGCGACCAGCGGCGCAGGAACGGCGGGTTGTCGCGCCGCCAGACGAGGGCGCACAACGCCTGGTTGCGTACGGTGAGCACGACCAGGTCGACACTGACCGGGACGCTCGGGACCATGGAGGGCACGTTACACGCAGTCGTACGCGCCCAGCGAACCTACGTGACGATGCGTACGTGGAGCGGCTCCGTCGTCGCCTTCCCCGAAGGCACCTTGACGCCGATCCTGACCCATTCCCCCGCCGGCACCTGGCTCCAGTCGAACGGCACCCACGCCGTCGCCATCCCCTCCGGCAGCTCCTCCTCGATCGGAGCCTCGTCCAGCGAGCCCACGGCCGACACCACCATCTCCTGGGTGCCCCCCGACCACTGGACGGTCACGGTGCCGTCCTTGAGGTTGTAGCCGCGCACCTCCAGCCCGTCCTGGACGTCGCGCGGCCGCCGGATCGCGTCCACCGCGATCGGCCGTTGCCAGTCCTGGGATATCTCCGTTTCGAGCGACGGCTGCCCACATGTCATGAAGTCGCTCCACATGTAGGAAACGATCTTCTGAACGTAACGGCCGGCCATCGTCACCGCCTGGTCCAGGCGCTCCTTGTCCGTCTTGCCGCGCGTGCCCTGCGGCGCGCAGGGCTCCTTGCCCGACGGCTCGAACGCCTCCACGTTCGCCCAGAGCTGCACCTGATGGCCGGCTTCGAGCATCTCCTGCCGGGCCGCCGCCATCTCGCGGTAGTAGTCGCGCGTGGACCCGTGGTACGCCGTGTCGTACGTCGACTCGCCCACCACCGGCCGCAGCCGCTCGTCCACCTCGCTCTCACGCTCGTCCGGCCAGAACAGGCCGACCTTGCCCGTCCCCCGGCTGTCCTGCGGCGCGATGATCCCCACCCCGGTCTTCACCAGGGCCTTGAACCCCTCCGCCACCTGCTTCGGCGTCTGCCCGAACGCCACCCGCTTGCGCGCGTCGAGGTACGGGCTGATCAGGATGGGCTTGCCGGGCAACTCCTGCTCGACGATCGTGTGCTGGTCGGCGTACACCTCCAGCGTCGGGTTCGTGGCCAGCGTGGCGGCCATCTGGACCTCGAACGGCTGGTAGACGCCGCCGAGCGACTCCCGTTCGGCGAAGCGCACGCCGTAGTCCTGAAGGATGCGCCGCGTCAGCGTGGTCAGCGTGCCGAGGTGGCGCCGCTCGGCCCTGATCGGGGTCTTGGAGTCGCGCGGGGCCAGCGGCAGCGCCGGGAAGACCCGCATGCCGAACTGGTCGCCCAGGTCGAGCAGCTCGCTCAGGCTGTCCTTGTTCGAGCCGGCCACCAGGATCATGTCGTACGACGTGGCCTTCCTGGTGAAGTCGCAGGTGGCGTCGTCGGAGCCGTCGGCCTGGGTGATGAGCCGGTAGTAGATCCGGTTGCCGGCCTCGATGGGGTGCTCCATCTCGGGGCACCGGAACAGGTTGGGGCCGAACGACTCGTCGGTCCGGTAGACGTACGTGCGGCCGATCCGGTTGCCGGGATGGGCCGCGCGCAGGTCCCGCTCGGCGGCGTCGTGGCAGGTGAGGCCATCCTCCTCGCACGCCTTGTAGAGCGGGTCGAGGGTGCCGTCCTTGCCCAGGATCTCCCCGTCCTCGGAGACGGTGCGGAACTGCAGGCCGTAGCCGATCCTGATGATCGTGTCGCCGCCGACGCGGTGGATCTCCTGGAGCTGCTTGCGCCAGGTGCAGGGGTTGGACTTGGGGGTGATCCAGTAGCCGGTGACCGCGTAGGGGGCCGCCTCGCCGGTGTCGAACGTTCCACAGGGATCGGTGAACTCGCTGACCTTCGGCGTCGGCTCGGTGCTCGACGGCTTCGGCACGGGCGACTTGACGGCCACCGGGCCGGAGTCGCCGGAGGGCAGCACGATGATCACCGTCGCGGCTATGGCCAGGATGGCCGCGCCCACGACCAGAAAGAGCCAGCGCACGTTCAGGAACCTACCCGCCCTCGAGAATTACGGCTTGACCCCGGCCCAGGACTCCAGCTGTGAGACGAACCGCTTGGCCGAGTTGGGCCAGTGGTGGTTCGCGCGGGCGGCGGCATAACCGCGCGCGCCCTGCGCCCGCCGCTCGCGTACGTCGTCCCGCAGGGTCAGCACGGCCTGCGCGACCGCCTTGGGGTCCTCCCAGGGCACCACGACGCCGCTGTCATAACGCTCCACCAGCTCGACCGCCCGCGGCGACGGGGTCGTGATGACCGGGATGCCGTGCGCCATGTACTCGACGATCTTCGTGGGCATCGAATGCCGGTAGTTCGGCTCGTCGTGCAGCAGCGACAACCCCGCCAGCGCGCCGTCGAGCCGCTTGAGCGCCTCGTCGTTGGGCATGAAGTCGCGCCACTCCAGCAGGCCCTCGGTGACGGCCTGGTTGAGCATGGGGCGACTCTGCGGGTCGGCGTACCCGATCAGCTCCACCGCCACCCGGTACGGCTGCAGCAGCTTGGCCACCTCGACCGCCTCGTACACGCCGCGGGCCCTGGACAGCCACCCCAGATAGACCACCCGGTCGTCGCCGGGCGGCGTCACGGAGTCGGGCACCCAGGTCTCGTTCGGCACGATCAGGTGGGCGTCCTTGAACCTGCCCGCGTACGCCGTCTCGGCCAGCAGCAGGTGCATGTGCCGCTCGGCGGTGCCCTCCAGCATGCGTGCCAGGAAGCGCGCCGGCGGCCGCAGCGGCGCCGGGAGCCACGGCTTGAGCGACAGCGTGGCGGGGGTGTCCTCGTGCACGTCCCAGACCACGGGGGGCCTGTTGCGCACGCCCCACACGGCGAACAGCAGCTCGGGGTCGTGGATGAGGACGAGGTCGACCTTGTCGCGCATGCGCTTGAACAGCCGGCGCGCGGCCCACACCGCGGCCACCCGCTTGCGCTGGGCGGCGCGCGGAAGGTCCACGCCGGTGACCCAAGGTCTGGGGACGACGCCGTGCGCGGTGAACGAGGCGGCGTACGTGACCTCATGACCGGCATCCACAAGGGCACGGATCTGCCGATGCAGGATCCTCGCGTCCTCGGGGTTATGCACCACCGTCATGACGAGCACGTGCACTGCGCGCAGCCCTCCGTCGCTACAGCCGCTCGACGCGTTCACCCTCGGCGAGCACGCCTCGGGTGTCCAGCACGAGCCTGGCCTTCGCCTCGACCATGCCGAGGTCGAACGCGGCGTGCTGCTGCATGAGCAGCGTCACGTCCGCGTTGATCACTGCCTCGGCCAGATCCTCTTCACGCGGCACCGGGGTGCCGTCTACCGCCCACTCCTTGACGTACGGGTCCGCGAACGAGAGCTCGGCACCCAGCTCCAGCAACGCACGCGCCACCGGCAGGGCCGGAGTCTCACGCTCGTCTGCGATATCCGGTTTGTAGGTGACGCCGAGCATAACCACTCTGGCGCCGTTTACGGGCTTCTTATGCCTGTTCAGCAGTCGCTGCACGCGGGCCACCACGTACGACGGCATCCGCTCGTTGATCTCCTGTGCCAGCTCCACGAACCGGAACGGGTAGCCGAGCTTGCGCACCGTGTACGACAGGTACGAGGGGTCGACGGGGATGCAGTGCCCGCCCACGCCCGGACCCGGCAGGAACTTCTGGAAGCCGAACGGCTTGGTGGCCGCCGCCTCGATGGCCTCCCACAGGTCGATCCCCAGCTCGTCGCAGAAGATCGCCATCTCGTTGACGAGGGCGATGTTGACGTGCCGGTAGGTGTTCTCCAGCAGCTTGGCCATCTCGGCCTCGCGGGTGCCGCTGACGGGCACCACCTGCTCGATGAACTGACCGTAGAACGCCGTCGCCCGGTCGCGGCAGGTCGGCGTGTAGCCGCCCACCACCTTGGGGGTGTTGCGCAGGCCGAACTTGGGGTTGCCCGGGTCGATGCGCTCGGGCGAGAAGGCCAGGTGGAAGCCGTCGCCCGCGACCAGCCCCGAGCTCTCCAGCAGCGGCCTGGCCACCTCGTCGGTGGTGCCGGGCCACGTGGTGGACTCGAGGACGACGAGCGTGCCCTTGCTGAGGTTGCGGGCGACGGTCCTGGTCGCCCCCTCCACCGCGGACAGGTCCGGGCGGTGGTCCTCGTCCAGCGGGGTCGGCACGCATATGACGATCGTGTTGCTCCTGGCCAGCACGGTCTCGTCGAGCGTGGCGCTGAACCCGTTGGCCAGCATGTGCTCGAGGTCGGCGTCGGTCAGGTCGTCGATGTAGGACTGCCCGGAGTTGAGCGCGTCGACCTTGGCGGAGTCGACGTCCACGCCCACCACCCGCAGGCCGGCGGCCACCGCCTCCTTGGCGAGCGGCATGCCGACGTAGCCCAGACCGATGACAGCCAAGTCGATTTCTGTCACAGCTGTGCCTTTGGGAGCCGGAAACAACACTTCATGGTCGCAAAGGTTATCTCAAGTCCACCTAGCTCACGCCTAATGCGACCGAACCCGTCAGAAGAGACAGCCAACGTGAAGGTCATCATTCGGCAAGCGATCGGTATAGAGCTTGATAAGTCTCGGCAACGCGGCTCCACGTGCGCTTGGCAGCCACTTCCGCCCGTCCTGCCTCACCCATCTCAGCACGCCTGGCCGGGTCCTCACGGAGCCCGGCGATCGCCTTGGCCAGCTCGCCCGGGTCGCCCGGTGGCACCAGCAGCCCGGCGCCGTCGGAGCCCACGAGCTCGGACAGCGCGGGCAGATCGCTGAGCACGACGGGCTTGCCGAGCGCCATCGCCTCGACGGGTTTCAATGGCGTAACAAGTCGGCAGACGCGCAGGTCCTCCCGCGGGCAGGCGAAGATGTCGATGGCGTCCTGCGCCTGCAGCGCCTCGTCGGGGCCGACCCGGCCGGGCAGGACGGCGTCCTTCAGGCCCAGCTCGTCGACCAGCGCCAGGAGGTTGTCGCGCTCGGTGCCGTCGCCGACGATGAGCACGCGTACGGGGGTGCCGTCGTCGCGCAGCAGCGCCGCGGCCCGCAGCAGGGTGGCGAAGCCCTCGTAGGCCACGATGCTGGACACCGAGCCGACGACGATCTCGCCGTCGGCGATGCCGTACCGGTGCCGGAAGGAGGCCCCGTCGTAGTGGACCGACAGCAGCGAGTCGTCCACCGCGTTGGGCGCCAGGTGGATCTTCTCCCTGGGCACCCCGCGCTCGACGATCTCGGTGGCCATCGTCTCGGCCAGCGTGACTACCGCGTCCGCCTCGCGCATGAGGAACGCCTCGCGATCGCGCTGGAGCACGTGACGCTGGCTGCCGATGCGGATCGGGTCGCGCGAGGCCCAGGTCTCCTCCAGGAAGCCGCGCACCTCGTAGACGAACGGCGTGCCCGTCCTGTCGCGCACGGCGTGCGCGATGGAGCCGTTGCGGTGGTCGGTGGCGGCGTGCACGATCTGCGGCCGCAGCTGCGTCACCAGCTCGGTGACCCGGTCGGCGCCCCTGATGATGCGCCCCTGGGTCTCGAACGGCATCTCGCCGTGGCCGTCCGGCAGCAGCCGGTGGTAGGGGATGCCGTCGATCTCCTCGTACGGCGCCGCGTCCGCGTGCCCCTGCAACATCGGCCAGCCCCAGCTCGTGACCACGTGCGGGTCGATCCCGGCGGCCTTCTGCGAGGTGACGATGCGGTGGGTGCGGACGGTGTAGCCGGCCTGCGTGTACGGCAGCGCGTTCGTGACCACGTGCAGGACCCGGTTCTGGACCCGCTCCAGGATGGCCACCTTGGGCCCCGGCGGGATCGGGTCGGGACTGATCGCGGCCAGCTCGCCCCGGTAGTAGGCGGCCCTGCGCTTGACGAACGGGTATTTGGTGTGGGCCTCGAGCACGGCGGCGGCCTCGCTGACCCGGCCGGCGTCCCAGTGTTCCTTGGCCTCGTTCCACGGCCCCTTGACCACGCGCATGCCGAACTTGCGCACGATGCGCCGGGCCCGGCGCGCGGCCGGCCAGGCCACGCTGCCCACGATGGGACGCAGCCGGGGCGGGAGCGCGTCGGCGGCGGCCTGGGCCACCCGGACAGGGTCGGACTTGACCTTTGTCGCGACGACGCGGGAAACGATGATCGGGTGCTGGACGAAGCCCTTGAGAAGTCCACCGACGCCGGCACGGGCGGACTTCGCGGAGACCCCGTCAGATCTACGGGAGGAGTCTTGACGACTGGCGTCGGATGCCACGCAGGGACCGTACCATAGGCAGCGTTTTTTCCCTTCCGCTATGAAAGGCGAGGTCAATGAGGGAGAACCCCCTGGTCCTGCACGTATTGGGTGCTCGTCCCAATTTCGTGAAAGCGGCCCCGGTGGTGCGGGCACTCGGCGAGCTCGGTGTGCGGCAGGGCATCATCCACACTGGTCAGCACTATGACGCACTGATGTCCGACGTCTTCTTCGCCGATCTGGGCCTGCCCGAGCCGGTGGCGAACCTGGGGGTCGGCTCCGGCAGCCACGCCAAGCAGACGGCGGCCCTGCTCGTCGGCCTGGAGGAGGTCGTCCAGGAGCAGGAGCCCGACCTGGTCGTGGTGTACGGCGACGTCAACTCCACGCTGGCGGCGATCCTGGTCTGCGCCAAGCTCGGCGTGCCCACCGCGCACGTGGAGGCGGGGCTGCGCTCGTTCGACCGCGGCATGCCGGAGGAGGTCAACCGGGTCGTCACCGACGCGCTGGCCGACCTGCTCTTCGCCACCTCGCCGGAGGCGCTGGCGTTCCTGGCGAACGAGGGCGTGCCCGCGTCCAAGGTGCACCTGGTGGGCAACCCCATGATCGACAGCCTCTTCTCGGCGCTGCCGGCGCTGGACCCGGCGCCCGTGGTGGCGCGGCTGGGCCTGCCCGAGCGCTACGCGGTGGCCACCCTGCACCGCCCGGCGAACGTGGACACCCCCGAGGCCGCCAAGGAGCTGGTCGACGCGGTGCTGGAGGTCTCCCGGCAGATCCCGATCGTGGTGCCGATCCACCCGCGCGGCAAGGCGCGGCTGGCCGAGGCCGGTCTCGTGGACGGCGGTCCGGTCCGGGTTGTGGACCCGCTGGGCTATGTGGACTTCCTCTCACTCGTACGCGGTGCCGCGCTGGTCGTCACGGACTCCGGCGGCGTCCAGGAGGAGACCACCATGCTGGGCGTCCCCTGCCTGACCGTCAGGCCCAACACCGAGCGGCCGATCACGATCACGCACGGCACGAACCGCCTGGTCACCCCGGCCCTGCTGCCCGCCGCGGCGGAGAAGGCGCTGGCCGACGGAGCCGCCACGCCGGCCGGTGAGCTGCCGGTGCTCTGGGACGGCAAGGCCGGGCCGCGGATCGCCACGGTGATCGCCGCCTGGCTGAAGGGCGACAACCTGGCACCTGCCTCTCATGGCAAACGCCCCGAATAGCGGCCGTAACCGCCGTACTATGACATACCTCCGCTGAGCGATAGGCGTACCACCATGGCCGAAACCCCCGAAGAGCCCACCTTCCAGCGACTCGGGCCCGTCAACTGGCTGCCCGAGGAGCGCAAGCTCGTCGAGCGGTACGAGGCGGAGGTCACGGAGCTGCGCCGCCGCCTGGAGATCGCCGAGGCCAAGGCCGCGTACGCGAGCTGGAAGCTGGAGGCCACCCAGGCCAAGCGCACGTTCAAGCTGGGCGAGGCCCTGGGCTCGAAGAGCCCGGGGAAGATCGTCGAGGCGGTCCGGTCGAGGGAGCGGGCGCCCAAGCCGCCGACTCCGGTGAGCGAGGCCACGGAGCTGGCGAACCACCGGCCGCCGCGGGTCGAGGTGCCGCCGGCGAAGTGGCCGACCGGCCCGGTGAACAGGCCGGACCTGAAGGTCGCGGTGATCCTGGACGACTTCTCCAGGGCGGCCTTCCGCTACGAGTGGGACCAGATCGAGTTCGGGCTCAAGGACTGGCCGGAGATCTTCGCGGAGAAGCGGCCTGACCTGCTGTTCTGCGAGTCGGCCTGGCACGGGAACCAGGGCCGCTGGCGCTACCAGATGACCGGCACGAACGCTCCCAAGGAGCCGCTGCGCGACCTGGTGGCCTGGTGCCGGCAGGAGGGCATCCCGACGGTCTTCTGGAACAAGGAGGACCCGCCGAACTTCGACTTCTTCATCGACACGGCCAAGCTGTTCGACTACGTGTTCACCTGCGACGGTGACATGCTGCCGAAATATCGGGAAATTTTGGGACACGACCGGGTGGACGTGCTGCAGTTCGCCGCCCAGCCCCGCGTGCACAACCCGATCCAGCAGAACAAGGGCCGCCTGCACGACGTGGTCTTCGCCGGGATGTACTTCCGGGACAAGCACCCCGAGCGCCGCGAGCAGATGGAGACCGTGCTCGACCCGGTCAGGGAGCTGGGCCTGCACATCTTCGCGCGCAACGGCGAGGTGGACGAGAAGTACGCCTGGCCGGAGAAGTACCGGCCGCACATCGTGGGCGAGCTGCCCTACGACCAGATGCTGGCCGCGTACCGGATGTACAAGGTCTTCCTCAACGTCAACTCCGTGCTCGACTCGCCGACCATGTGCGCCCGGCGCGTCTTCGAGCTGTCCGCCTGCGCGACCCCCGTCGTGTCGGGGTGGTCGCGGGCGATCGAGGAGACGTTCGGCGAGCTCGTCCCCATCGCGCGCGAGCCGATCGAGTCGTACAACCAGGTCCTGCACCTGATCAACAGCCCCGAGCTGCGGGCCAGGATGGGCCACCTGGCGATGCGGGAGGTGTTCGACAAGCACCTGTTCTCGCACCGCGTGGACCAGATCCTGCAGGACCTCGGGCACCAGGTGACGCCCAGGTCGCGCTCGATCTCGGTCGTGCTGCCCACCAACCGCGCCGCGCAGATCGAGCACGCGATCTCCTCGGTGGCCAAGCAGCTCCACCGCCCGCTGCAACTCGTCATGGTGCTGCACGGCCTGGACATCGACCCCGTCGTGGTGGCCGACAAGGCTCGCATGGCAGGCATCACGGACGTCGTGGTCCTGCCCGCCGACGCCTCGCTGTCGCTCGGCGCGTGCATGAACCTGGGCATCGCCGCCGCCGAGGGCGAGCTGATCGCCAAGATGGACGACGACAACCTGTACGGGGAGCACTACCTGTCGGACCTGGTCCGCGCGTTCGACTACTCCGACGCCGAGCTGACCGGCAAGGGCGCGCACTACGCGTACTTCGAGGGCAGCAACACCACCATGCTCCGCCTGCCCGGCCTGGAGCACCGCTACTCGTGGCTGGTCCAGGGCGGCACGTTCCTCGGCAAGGCGGACCTCTTCCGCTCGTACCGCTTCGCCGACATCACCCGGGGCGAGGACACCCACCTCGTACGGCGGCTGAAGGAGGACTCCGTCAAGATCTACTCGGCGGACCGCTTCAACTTCGTCTACTGGCGCAGCGCCGACACCTCGATGCACACCTGGCAGGCCGACCACATCAAGCTGACCAGGAACGCCCAGTTCGCCTTCGTCGGCCGCCCCGACGACCACGTCCTCATCTGAGCAGTACGGAGTGACGCCCCGCCGGGGCGGGCCAGGGGCGCCCCGAGCCGTCGTGAAACGACCTATCCCTTGACCCGCGCCAGGTTCTGGTCGGCCAGGTTCGCCAGCGCGTACAGGCCCTGGGGCTTGACCCGCTGGCCGACCACGAGCATCGACATGATCAGCGTGCCCCGCCTGATCATCACCGAGCCGATCTGCGCGTTGTTCTTGTCGCCCACGGCCGTGGTGAGGTAGGCCCGCGACTGGTCGCCCTTGGCCGGCATGTCCAGGGTGCGCGTCTTGTAGGTGACCTGGCTGCCGCCGACGTCGGCCGTGTAGGACGCGCACTGCCGCGGCAGCGGCGCGGGGAAGGCGGCGGACGGCAGCGACACGACCGCCTGCGTGATCGAGCCGCGGGCCGCGGAGAAGGCGATCACCGCGGCGGGCGACTTGGCGACCTCGGGCTTGGCGGCGTCGAGCTGGGCGGCCCCCGCGCACTCGGGGCGCTGCACCTTGGCCTGGCGGACCGCGGCCAGGCCCTGCTGGGTGGACTTGAGCGTGCCGAACGCCCCCAGCTCGGGCCCGTAGGCGACGCTCATGCCCTTGGGCACCGGCAGCAGGGCGGCGCGCAGCCGGGCGGTGTCGGCGGCGGACGCGGACGGGGGCGCCGAGGCGGCGGGCGCCGTGGGCTCCTCTCCTGACGAACATCCGGCAATGACCAGAGTGGTGACAAATACACCGGAAATTGCTTTATGCATGGGGTCTCCATTTCACTCCAGCGGCATTGTGCAAAACGCTAGAGGAAGCGGAGAGTAAGGGGCCGAGTAACGTCGCTATTCGCGGGATTCAGTGGCTTTACGAGGGATTTCCGGTTCGCCACCGTTCGGGGACGGGCTGTTGAGCAGCGACCTGGCCAGGCCCAGGCCGGTGCCGCCCAGCGTGAGGGCCTTGGCCAGCAGTTCCTCCACTCCCTGGGCGCCGTTCAGCACCACCATGTGGTCCACGTTCCCGAACGCCTTCGCGCCCGCCTCGACGATTTCCGGCCAGTTCTCGGCGAGTTGCTGGGCGATGACCGCCTCCTGGTTCTCCTTCAGCGCCTGGGCCCGCGCCCGGATCGCCTGCGCCTCCGCCAGGCCCTTGGCCTGTGACGCCTCGGCCTCGGCCAGGCCCTGCGCCCTGGTCGCCTCGGCGTTGGCCAGCCCGCGGGCCTGCGCGGCCTGGGCCTCGGCCTCGCCGGCGACCTTGGTGGCGGCTCCGGCGGCCTCGCCGCGCAGCCGTACGGACTCGGCCTCCGCGGCGGCGGCCAGCTTGACCTGGCTGGCCTGCGCGGCGGCGCGCAGCTCCGTCTCCCTGGCCTCGGCCTCCGCCTGGGCGATGCGGGCGTCGCGCTCGGCCTGGGAGAGGGTGACGGTCTCGTACGCCCTGGCGTCGGCGGGCTTGCGCACCTGGGACTGGAGCCGCTGCTCGGCGAGCTGGGCCTCCAGCTCGGCGGCCCGGGTCTCCTGGACCACCACCTCCTGGCGGGCGCTGGCCTCCGACAGCGGCCCCGCCTGGCGCGCCGTGGCCTGGGCGCGGTCGATCTCGGCCTGGTAGGCGGCCTCCTTGATCCGGGCGTCGCGGCGGGCGGCGGCCATGTGCGCGGCGGCGACCTGCTCGGCCTCGGTGGCCTCCTGGTCGCGCTGCGCCTGGGCGATGCGGGCGGTGGCGGCGACCTTGGCGGCGTGCGGCTTGCCCAGGTTGACGATGTAGCCGGTCTCGTCGTCGATCTCCTGGATCTGCAGCGAGTCCACGATCAGGCCCAGCTTGCTCATCTCGTCGGCGGCCGACGCCCTGGTCTCGCTGGTCAGGCGCTCGCGGTTGAGGATCAGGTCCTCGATGGTGAGGTTGCCGATGATCGAGCGCAGGTGCCCCGTGAACAGCTCGTGGATCGCGCTGGTCATGAAGTCCTGCTGGTCCAGGAAGCGGCGCGCGGCGTTCGCGATGGAGGCGAGGTCGTCGCCGACCTTGTAGATCACCACGCCGCGGATGTGCACGGGGATGCCCTGCTGGGTGACGCAGGAGACCTGGAGGTTGGCGGCCCTGGTGTCCAGGCGCAGGCGCCTGGACGTCTGGAAGCCGGGCAGCACCGCCGCGCCCTTGCCCGTGATGATCTTGAACCCCAGGCTGTCGATGCCGGCCTCGCCGCGGCGGCGGGCGCCGAGGCCGGAGATGATCAGGGCCTCGTTGGGTTCGGCGACCCGCCACACGGCCTTGAACAGCAGGATGAGGACGACGGCCGCGACGATGACGCCGCCGGCCAGGACGTAGAGCTCGGGGGTCATCGGGGCCTCCCTAGACGAGTGCTCTGGCCACGTACACGGTCCTCGGGGGGAAGTACTCGACCACGACCACGATGGTGCCCGTGGGGAACTCCTCGTCGGAGACGCTGGGATGGGCGTAGAACGCCTCCACCCCGCCCCTGATCGGGATCATGACCTCGCCGACGAGCCCAGGGCCGACTCTTCCCGTGACCCTGCCCTGCTTGCCGATCACCGGACTCCCCCCGTCGTGATATTCCGGACGCTACTCCAAACGTGCATTCGCGGTAATAGGGCGCGCAAAATGTTTCTCGAGGCGCTGCGCGCCCCTGTGCGGCTTTTCTGGCGGCTGCTGATGATCGGCGCCATGAGCTTGACTCCGCGCGACCTCGGGATGGATCTGCCCATTTCCCGCCGGGACTTCTTCGACGGCATCGCCGTGGGTTGCGTGGTGACGAGCGGCGCCTCCGGAAGAGCCGAGGCGGCCCAGGAAGCCCCGGACCCTTCCGAACTCTTCAAAGTGCGCGGGGACGCCGGTGCGGCGCTCAGCGTGCCGCACGCGCTGCGGGACGGCCGCTTCTGGGAGCATGCGGGCCCGTTCGTCCCCACGGGGGAGAGTTACGACCTGGTGGTGGTCGGCGGCGGGCGGGGCGGCATGGGCGCGGCCTCCGAGTGGCTGCGGCGCCGCCCCCGGGACCGCGTCCTGGTGCTCGACAACCGCGACGAGCCGGGCGGGCCCGAGCCGTTGCGGCGGGGGGACCGGGCCGGCGCCGTGATGTGCGACGCGGAGAGCTTCGGCGCGGACGCGCTGGTCGAGGTCTCCTCCCCCGGCTGGGTCGAGCGGCTGCCGGTCGCCGGGGCGGCACGGCGGGACCTGCGCCTGCTGCACGGCGAGCCGCCCGACTGGTTCGCCGGGCTGCCGGCGGAGGCCAAGCAGGAGCGGCTGGCGGGGCTGACGTACTCGCAGTTCCTGCGGGAGGTGTGCGGGGTCCACCCGGACGTAGAACGGTTCTGCCGGACGATGTCCTGCCCCGAGTGGGGGTACGACACCCGGGCGTTCGGCGCGATCGACGCCTGGGGCACCGGGTATCCGGGGCTCTCCGGGCTGGGGCTCGACCGCGACAAGCCGTCCAGGTACAACTCGCCCACCGTGCGGCGGGAGTGGCACGGGCCCGTGGCGCCGGCCGCCGTGCCCGGGCCCGACGGCCGGGTGCGGCTGCGGACGTCCAGCCCGGTGGTGTCGGTGCGCGACGGGGCCGGGGCGGCGACCGTGGGCTACTTCGACGGCCACCAGGTCCTGGCCGTCGAGGCCGGGGCGGTGATCCTGGCCTGCTGGAGCGCGGTCGTGCCGTACCTCGTGCCGGACCTGCCCGCCGAGCGGCTGCGGGAGCTGCGCCGGGCCGTGCGGGTGCCGCTGCTGCGGGCCACCGTGCGGCTGCGCGACCCCGGGCCCTGGCGGCGGCTGGGGGTGCGCCGGGTGCGGTGGACGGGGGCGTACTGGTGCGAGTCGGAGTTCGCGCCACCTGACACCGTGCGATTGCTGGCCACGCCGTGCCGGTCGGAGCTGGGGCCGGACGCGGGCTCGGCGGCGGGGCGGGCGGAGCTGCTCGCGACGCCGTACGACGTGCTGGAGCGGACCGTCCGTGACCAGCTCGCCCGCCTGCTCGGCCCGGTCGGCTTCGATCCCGGCCAGGACATCGCGGCGATCACCGTCCACCGGTGGGGCCACGCGCTCCCGCCGGAGTACTGCCGGCCGTGGCACGCGTTCCACCCCGACGGGCCGTTCCCCGCCGACGCGGTGCGCGGGCGGTTCGGCAGGATCGCGATCGCGGGTTCCGACGCCGAGCCCACCGCCCGCGGCGAGGCCGCGGTCCGAGCCGTGGAGGAGCTGTTCCGGTGAAGCGGCTCTGGTTGCGGATCTTCCTGACGGGGTTCGTCCTGTGGCTGGCGACCGTGGTCGTCACGGCCTGGACCGGCAACTCCAACCTCGTGCCCACCGTGGTGCTGTTCGGCAGCTTCCTGGTGCCGGTGACGTTCGTGGTCTGGGCGTACGGGCGGGGCCGCTCGCCGGTGGTGACGGTCGAGCTGCTGTTCATGGCGTTCGTGGTGGGCGGCGTGCTCGGCGTGCTGGGCGCCTCGCTGCTGGAGAGCCGGCTGCGGCCGTCGATCATCATGTACGTGCTCGTCGGCCTGATCGAGGAGGGCGTCAAGCTGGCCGCCCTCGTCTTCGTCACCCGGCACTCCGTCAGGCGCGTGACCAGGGACGGCGTGGTGCTGGGCGCGACCGTCGGCTTCGGCTTCGCCGCCTTCGAGAGCGCCGGGTACGCCTTCAACGCCCTGTTCACCGCCGACGGCCTGTCGCTGACCCAGCTCGTGGAGACCGAGGTGCTGCGCGGCATCCTGACGCCCGTCGGGCACGGCCTGTGGACCGCGATCGCCGGCGGGGTGCTGTTCGCCGCGGGCGGCCGGATCACCGGCCACGTCGTGCTCGCCTACCTCGGCGTCTCGCTGCTGCACGCGCTCTGGGACTCGATGAGCGCCATCGCCATCGCCATCACGCTCGTGCTGACCGGCCGGCCGTGGCAGTTCGCGCTGCTGCGCATCGGCCGGGTGCCGAACGTGTCGCAGTGGCAGGTGCATGTGTACACGCTGCTGAACTGGGCGGGCCTCATCCTGATCTCGCTGGTGGCGCTGGCGTGGCTGTGGACGCTCCTCGGCCCGAGCCGTCGCGAACGCAGGATCTTGTCCCAATAATCACGGTAATGAACGTCTTCCCCCCACTGCGCCGGAAGCATAAACGGTGCTAGTCTCCTGTGCGATCTTCCGGAGGTGTATTTACACAAGGTGTGGAAATGCCCCCGACTCGAGGTTGGGACATGGGCTCGCGAAACCGGTCAATTCGGTTCAAGATCTTCTTATTGCTGCTGCTACCCCTCCTGTCTCTGAGCGCGCTCTGGGGTTTCGTCCTCAACCTCACCATGGGCGACGCCCAGTCACTGCTCCGCGCGAACACCCTTTACCAGACCCTCGGCGTCACCTCCACCGACCTGGGATTACAGCTCCAGGCCGAGCGCGTACGCTCCTCGGAAGCGCTCACCACGCGTGAGCTCACGGAGGTCCTCGGCGCCCAGCGCGCCCGCACCGACAGATCGGTCACCGAGTTCAGGCAGGCCGTAACCGAGGCCGGCAGCGCCGCCGAAGGCGATCTGCGCCTGCCGCTCAGCACCCTCGACGCGGCCCTCGACCGCCTCGGGACGATCAGGTCGGCCATCGACGGCGGTGCCAGCACCCGCCTGACCGGGCTGAACGAGTACAACCGCATCCTCGACACGATCTTCCTGCTCTACGACCACCTGGTCTCCGTCTCCGACCTGACCATCTTCCAGCAGGCGTCGTCGCTGCAGGCCATGGGCATGGCCAGGGAGCACATCGCCAGGGAGCACGCCCTCATCATCGGCGCCCTGGCCGACGGCCGGCTCAGCGAGCCGGAGACGGCGGCCTTCACCGAGTACGCGGCCTCCCGGAAGTTCCTGCACTCACGCGGCCTGGCCGGGCTCGACGTGTCGCTGCGCAGGCCGTACGAGCAGGTCTTCGCCACCGAGCCGTTCCTCACCTTCGCCACCATGGAAGCGCGGATCATCAAGACCGGCGCGCCGCCCCCTGACGGCGAGTCCTGGCACGAGACCGTCGACAAGCTCACCGCCCGGCTCGACAAGCTCGGCGTGAGCGCCGCCGACACCCTGGCCGCCCGCACGTCGGGGGCCGCCACCGCCACCGTGGTCGAGATCTCCATCGCCGGCGGCCTCGGTTTGATCGCCGTGCTCGCGTCGATCATCATCTCTGTACGCTTCGGTCGTCGCCTGGCCGGCGAGCTGGCCGGGCTGCGCTCGGCCGCGGTCGAGCTGTCGCAGCAGCGGCTGCCCGACCTCGTGGCGCGGCTGCGCCGGGGCGAGGACGTCGACGTGCGGAAGGAGGCCAAGGCGATCAAGGTGAGCGGTTCCGCTGAGATCACCGACGTGGCCAGGGCCTTCGGTTCCGTGCAGCGCACCGCCGTGACGGCGGCGGTCGGCCAGGCCGCGCTGCGGCGCGGGATCGGCCAGGTCTTCCTCAACCTCGCCCGGCGCAAGCAGGGCCTGCTGCACCGCCAGCTCGCGCTGCTGGACGGCATGCAGCGCCGTACGCACGACCCCGACAGGCTGGAGGAGCTCTTCCGCCTGGACCACCTGACCACCCGGATGCGGCGGCACGCCGAGAGCCTGATGGTGCTGTCCGGCGCCGCGCCGGGACGCGCCTGGCGCAAGCCGGTGCCCGTGATCGACATCGTCCGGGCCGCGGTCGCCGAGGTCGAGGACTACACCCGGGTCGCCGTGGAGGCGATGCCGGTCAGCGCGATCGACGGGAGCGCCGCCGCCGACCTCACCCACCTGGTGGCCGAGCTGGTCGAGAACGCCACCATCTACTCGCCCCCTGACACGACGGTCCAGGTGCGCGGCGACCTGGTGAGCAACGGCTACGCCATCGAGGTCGAGGACAGGGGCCTCGGGCTGTCGCCCGGCGAGTACGCGCGGTTCAACGCGCTGCTGGCCGCGCCGCCGGAGTTCGACCTGGCCGACAGCGACCGGCTGGGCATGTTCGTGGTGGCGAAGCTGTCCGAGCGGCACGGGATCAAGGTCATGCTGCGCCGCTCGCCCTTCGGCGGCAGCACGGCCATCGTGCTGGTGCCGCGCTCGATGGTGACCGAGCAGACCGCGCTGGAGGCGGCCGGCGGTGACGGCAAGGCCGCGCTGCCCAGCCGTACGCGGAAGAAGGCGCTCGCGGTCGTGACCTCGGGCACCTCGGGCACACACGCCGGGCTGCCCAGACGAGTGCGCCAGGCCAACCTGGCGCCACAGCTCAAGGAAGAACCACCGCCTGAGCCGGAGCAGCAGGCCGAACGCTCTCCTGATGAGGTACGCGACCTGTTCTCCGCCTTCCAGCGGGGAACACAACGCGCCAGAGAAGAAGCCTCTGAGGAGGGGCCATGAGTAAGGGGGATGCATGAGTGTGCCGACCACCAACACCGGTGAGCTGAACTGGCTGCTGGACGACCTGGCCGCCAGGGTCGCGGCGGTGCGCCAGGCGGTCATCCTGTCGACCGACGGCCTGGCGGTGGGTTACTCCCAGGGTCTGACCCGCGAGGACGCCGAGCACCTGTCGGCGGTGGCGGCCGGGTTCCAGAGCCTGGCCCGCGGCACCGGACGCCATTTCGGCGGCGGCGACGTGCGCCAGACCATCGTGGAGATGGAGTCGGCGTTCCTGTTCGTCACCGCGGCGGGCCAGGGCACCTGCCTGGCCGTGATCGCCGAGGCGAACGTGGACGTCGGCCAGATCGCTTACGAGATGGCGATGCTGGTCAAGCGGGTGGGCCAGCACATCACCACCAACCCGCGCGCTGGGGCGTCATGAGCGATGGCCCGCAGTGGTTCGATGAGGAGGCGGGGCCCGTCGTCCGGCCCTATGCTCTCATCCGCGGCCGCACGCGCTCTTCCGGGGACGCGTTCGACCTCGTGGCGACCGTGCGCGTCGTCGGCGACCCGCCGGACACGCCCGGTCCCGAGCAACAGCTCATCCTGCGGGCGGCACGTGACCCGATCTCGCTGGCCGACCTGGCCGTCGAGCTCGACCTGCCCGTCGGCGTCGTCCGGGTCCTGCTCGGCGACATGCGTGACCACGGCCTCATCTCGGTGACGTCGCCCTCCGCCGGAGGGTCGCGGTCGAATGAGCGCATTCTCAAGGAAGTGATCAATGGACTCCGTGCTCTCTGAGGACCCCGTCGCGCTCAAGATCCTGATCGCAGGGGGGTTCGGCGTCGGCAAGACGACCCTGGTCGGGTCGATCAGCGAGATCAAGCCGCTGCGCACGGAGGAGGTGCTCTCCGACCGCGGGATCGGGGTCGACGACCTCGACGGTGTGGAGGCCAAGACCACCACCACCGTGGCGATGGACTTCGGCCGCATCACGATCCGCGAAGGGCTGGTCGTCTACCTGTTCGGCACGCCGGGGCAGGAGCGGTTCTGGTTCATGTGGGATGAGTTGTCCTACGGCGCGCTGGGCGCGGTCGTGATCGCCGACACCCGGCGGCTGACCGACTGCTTCCCGTCCGTCGACTACTTCGAGCAGCGCGGCACGCCGTTCGTGGTGGCCGTCAACTGCTTCGACGGCGCGAACCAGCACAGCGTGGACGACGTGCGCATCGCGCTCGACCTGGACGACGACGTCCCGGTCATGCTCTGCGACGTACGGCGGCGGACCTCGGCCAAGGAGGTCATGATCACGCTGGTGGAGCACTCCCTGAGGACGCTCACCTCGGCCAACTAGCGGCCCGCAGGCCGTTCTAGAGGGCCCGCAGGCCGTTGATCACCTCGCGGAGCAGACTCTCCGACGGGGTGGCGGCCTTGCCGTGCGAATGGCGCACGGTCACCAGGTCGTGTTCGAGCAGGTCCCCCAGCAGCACCCGTACGACGCCGATGGGCAGGCCGAGATCCGAGGCGACCTCGGCGACGGGCTTGGACCGCCCCGCCACGCTGCTCAGCAGCCGCCGGTGCGGCACGCTCAGCTCGGCCTTGGCCGGGGCGGGCAACCCCGTCGAGACGACGGTCGCCAGCAGGTCGACCTCGGAGGAGGCCGACCTGGTGCGTCCGCGTGCGACCGCGTACGGCCGCACGACGGGCCCCGCCTCCTCGTCAACCCACTCGTGCTCGCGGCTCACGATTGAGATCCCCCATCCTGATCACTTTCCTGCCGCCCGCGCTGCCAGCCGGACTGGAGCGAGGAGAGCAGCGCCCTGGTCTCCTCGGGCGAACGCTCCTCGGCCGGTGACACGGGAGGCGGCGCCTGCTTGAGCCGCTGCGGCAGGCCGGCCTGCCGTTCCCGCTGCGGCAGACCCGTGGGCCGGTCCCGCTGGGGCAGGCCCTGGGTCCGCTCGCGGCGCGGGAGCTGCTGCTGCGGCGTCGGGTCGTCCTGTTGCAGGGCCGGCTGCGGCACGTTCCCGTTCCCGTTGGCGGGGGCGCGCTTGCTGGTACGGACCCGGCGCGGCAGCTCGCCCGGCCCCGTGGTGTCCGTCCGGACGACCGACACCGAGACGGACTCGAACTCCAGCGGCTGCACCGGGGTCGCCAGCGGCTCGACCAGCGTCGCCGGGATGAGCACGATCGCGGTCGTGCCGCCGTACGGGGAGGGTTTGAGCGTCACCCTGACGCCGTGCCTGGCCGCGAGCATGCCGACCACCGCGAACCCCAGCCGCTCCGTCTGCGAGGGGTCGAACTCCGGCGGGCTGGCCAGGCGCTCGTTGATGGCCCGGCGCGTCTCCTCGTCCATGCCCAGGCCGCGGTCCTCGACCTCGACGGCGAAGCCCCGGCCGACCATCTCGCCGTGCACGGCCACCTCGTTGCTGGGCGAGGAGAAGGTGGTGGCGTTCTCGATGAGCTCGGCGAACAGGTGCATGAGGTCGGCCACCGCCGCCCCGGAGACGCCGCACTCGGGCATCGGGTAGACGCGGACCCGCGTGTACTCCTCCACCTGGGCGGCCGCGCCGCTCAGCACGTCCTCCATCGGGATGACGCCGCGCCACCTGCGGCCCGCCGCACCGCCCGAGAGCAGCACCAGGCCCTCGGCGTGGCGGCGCATGCGGGTGGTCAGGTGGTCGAGCTTGAACAGTCGCTCCAGCGCCTCCGGCTCCTCCGTCTGGCGCTGCATCTCGTCGAGCAGCTTGAGCTGGCGCTGCAGCAGCGACTGGCTGCGCCGGGCCAGGTTCCGCAGCGCCTCGGAGACGCCCTCGCGCAGCCTGGCCTGCTCGACGGCCGCGTCCACGGCCGTGCTCTGCACGCTGTCGAACGCCGCCGCCAGGTCGCTGACCTCGCTGGTCGACTTCTGGCTGACCGTGATGGGCGGGGCCTCGGCCGCGATGTCCACGCTCTCGCCCTTGCGCAGCTTGGCCACCACGTCCGGCAGCCTGATCTCCGCCAGGTCCAGCGCGGTACGGCGCAGCGCCCCCATCTCGCGGGTGAGCCGGCGGCCGACCCTGATCGAGACGACGACGGAGAACACGACCGCGATCAGGCCGAGCGCGCCGGCCACGGCGGCCCGTACCACGATGCCCACGCCCGCCGGCTCCATCCGGGCCAGCAGCTTGTCACCGGTGCGCCAGATGGCCTCGCGGTACTCCGTCTGCACCTGCTCGGCGATGCCCCGCCAGAGGTCCACGTCCAGCGGCTGACCGCTGATGTAGCCCTCCAGGAGGTTCTCCATGGTGATGTAGCGCGGGGAGTAGAACAGCTTCTCGAACGGGGCCCGCAGCTCGGTGTCGAGGTTGGCCAGGGCCTTGGGGAAGAGGTACGTCCGGGTGCCGTCGATGCCGGCCAGCAGGTGGACGTCGTGCATGCTCGCCCGGCCGTTCGAGGCGATGATCAGGGCGTGCTCGCGGGCCAGCAGCTCGCGCACCTCGTCGGCGGCGATCAGGCCCTGCGACTGCAGCGCCAGCTCCAGGTCGGTGCTGACGGTCATGCGGGAGTACAGGAGGTGGACCTCGTCGGCGATCTTCGCGTACTCGGTGACGAGGCCGCCCGGGGTGAGCCGGCGCTGGTCCACCTTCTGCCTGATGCCGGGGAGCCGGTCGATCGCCTCGAAGACCGTCTGGAGCTGCGTCTTCATGTCCTGGGTGAGCGCCGACTGGGTGTCCTCGGCCAGCGCCCGCTGCCGCAGCGTCTTGTTGTTGGTGTCCACCTTGGCCCGGGCCTTGGCCAGCGCCTCGGGGTCCTTCACCGCGCCCGCGATCAGTTCGGCGGAGGCCAGGCGCTCGGTCTGCAGGTTGCCGATGAGGCCGTCGGTGTGGTTGATCACACCGGTCCAGATGGTCTCGACCTTGAGCAGGTTGAGAGCCTCCCCCGACGTGGTGCTCGCGGCGAAGCCCCAGAGAGCCACCAGGGAGATCAAGGGGATGACGAGCAGCGTCGAGATCTTGAATCTGATGGATCTGCCCGATGCCATGACACCTGCTCCCGGATAGAAGATCGCGGGAGAGAATAGCACCGAAACAGATGGTTTTAAGATCGACTAGCGATAAATCTGTGATATGTCGGGAAATTTACGGCTGGCGAGGCGCTCCGCCGCCACGCCACCCGCACCAGCCATACCGCCAGCACTCCCAGCAAGGCCACCTCGGCACCCAGGAGCACCCGCTCGACGAGCCCGATCAGCACCCGCTCGCCCGGCATGGCCACGTACGTGATCGCCAGCAGCCCGAACCCGCCCGCCAGCGCCACCCACTCCACGACCCGCGCCACGGGCTTCCAGGCGGCGTCCGCGGCCAGCCTCGGGACCAGCAGCGCGCCGGCGGCCGGGAGGCTCACGAAGGCGGCGATGGAGACGTACCGGTGGATCTGGGCCGTCAGGTCCAGGTCGTGACCGATGGGTGTGGTCGGGATCACCGCGGCGATCACCAGGGCGCCCGACCACACCATCAGCAACCGCTCCGGCATCCCCCGTACGGGCGCCCCCGCGGCCCGCAGCCCCGCCAGCAACGCCAGCGACCCGATGCCCAGCACCGCCATCGCGACCTCCGTGACGCCCCCGCGGTCGGACACGGCGTACTCGCTGATGGTGACGTTCATGGGGTCGAGGTAGGGGTCGGGGCCGAACTGGCCCACCACCACGGCGACCACCGAGAACAGGATCGAGGCGCAGGCGATCAGGGGGTAGAGCCTCTTTGCTGCGGTCATGGCATCACTCTCGCGCCCGCAGGGGGTCTCCCACATCCGGCCCCGGCCCCGACCCGACCCTGAGCCACCCCTGAGCCGTGGGCCGCCACCCGGGGTCACCCGAGTCGCCGCGCGCGGACTGACCCGCCGAAAAGCCGCACCTCCGCCGGAAAAGCCGCACCCCCGAAGGCGGATCAGGGCCCTCGGGGGTGCGTCAGGGGATCAGGGGTCTCAGTCGAGGACGTGCCCCGTGGCGCGGGCGTAGCGCTCGCGGATCCCCGGGACCGCCTCGCCGTCGTAGGTCGACGTGTCCTCGGAGCGCCAGTCGGGCGTGGCCACCAGGGTCGCCGCCTGGTACGCGGCCCCGTCGGCGACGTACTCGGCGGGCGGGGGCACCGCGATCGAGACGCCGAAGATCGTCGGAGCGATGCGGCGCACCGCCTCCGAGCGGGCCGCCCCGCCGATCAGCAGCACCCGCTCCGGCCGCAGGGCCAGCGCGTCCAGCGCGTCGGCCAGGCCGCACAACATGCCCTCGATGGCCGCCCGCGCCAGGTGGGCCGGGGTCGAGGTGGCCAGGGTCAGCCCGTGGAGGGAACCGGTCGCCGTCGGCCGGTTGGGCGTGCGCTCCCCCTCCAGGTACGGCACCAGCGTCAGCCCGTCGGCCCCCGCGGGCGCCTGGAGGGCCAGGGAGCCCAGCTCGTCGAGCCCGACCCCGGCGATCCGGGCGGCGGCGTCCATGACGCGGGCGGCGTTGAGCGTGCACACCAGCGGCAGGAAGCGCCCCGTCGCGTCGGCGAAGCCGGCGACCAGGCCCGCGGGGTCGGCGCTGGGCGTCTCCGCGACCGCGAACACGGTGCCGGACGTCCCGAGCGACACCACCACGTCACCCGGCCGGGCCCCGACGCCGAGCGCGGCGGCCATGTTGTCGCCCGTGCCGGGCCCGATCAGCATCGCGCCCGCCGTGACGCCCTCCGCCGGACCCAGCACCCGGGGCAGCAGCGGGACCGTGCCGAAGGCGGCCTTGAGCAGGTCGGTACGGTAGGCGCCGGTCGCCGGCGACCAGTAACCCGTGCCCGAGGCGTCACCCCGGTCCGTGACCAGCTCGTCGAGGCCGGGCACCGGCGCGCCCTCCCAGGCCGTCACCCCGAAGGGCACCCCGGAGGCCAGCGCCCCCCGCAGCCGCCAGGTGAGCCAGTCGTGCGGCAGGCAGACCGCCGCGGTGCGCCGGGCGTTGTCCGGCTCGTGCTCGGCCAGCCAGCGCAGCTTGGTCACGGTGAACGAGGCCACCGGCACCGAGCCCACACCCTCGGCCCACACCTGCGGCCCGCCCAGCTCCGCCGTCAGGTCGGTGGCGGCCTGCGCGGAACGGGTGTCGTTCCACAGCAGGGCATCGCGTACGACATTTCCGGACTCGTCGAGGCAGACCATGCCGTGCTGCTGACCGCCCACGCTGATGGCGGCCACGCCGTCCAGCCCGCCGGCCTCCTCGATGGCTTGCAGCAACGCGGTCCACCAGTGGGACGGGTGCACCTCGGTGCCCGCGGGGTGCGCCGCGCGGCCCTGCCGCACCAGCTCACCCGTCTTCGCGTCACGAACGACGACCTTGCAACTCTGCGTGGAGGAATCGACCCCAGCGACCAGCGTCACCCACGAACTCCTAACAAGTGCTCCAGCGCAAGCTGGTTCAGATGGGTGAAATGGTATCCGCGTCCGGCGGCCACCTCGGGATCGAAGTCGTCCCCGGCGAGATCGGCCAGGGTCTCGCCGCGGTTGAGGGTGGGCAGCGCGAGCTCCTCGACCCGGGAGGCACGCAGCGCCTCCCGGACCTCCGGATCAGCCCGGAAATTTCGGGCCTTATCCCGAAGTATCAGGTATGTCCGCATATTGGCGGCGGCCGAAACCCACACGTCCGAGGGGTCCTCCGTGCGCAGGGGCTTGTAGTCGAAGTGCCGCGGCCCGTCGTATCCGCCGTGTTCCAGCAGGTCGACCAGGAAGAACGCGCTCATCACGTCACCGTGGCCGAACACCAGGTCCTGGTCGAAGCGCGGCCCGTGCTGGCCGTTGAGGTCGATGTGGAACAGCTTGCCGTGCCACAGCGCCTGGGCGATGCCGTGCACGAAGTTGAGCCCGGCCATCTGCTCGTGGCCCACCTCGGGGTTGAGGCCCACCATCTCCGGATGCTCCAGCTCGCCGATGAACGCCAGCGCGTGGCCGATCGTGGGCAGGAGGATGTCGCCGCGGGGCTCGTTCGGCTTGGGCTCGATGGCGAAGCGGATGGCGTAGCCGCGCTCGCGCACGTAGCCGCAGAGCAGGTCGAGGGCCTCCTTGTAGCGCCCGAGCGCGGAGCGTACATCCTTGGCCGCGTCCGACTCGGCCCCCTCGCGGCCGCCCCAGCAGACGTAGGTGGAGGCGCCCAGCGAGGCGGCCAGGTCGAGGTTGCGCGTGACCTTGCGCAGGGCGTATCGCCGCACGTCACGGTCGTTGCTGGTGAAGGCGCCGTCGCGGAAGACGGGGTGCGTGAACAGGTTCGTGGTGGCCATGGGCACTTTCAGCCCAGTTTCGGCAAGCGCTTTCCGGAAGGCCGCGATCGCCCGGTCGCGGTCGGGTTCGACGGCCAGCAGGTCGTCGTCGTGGAAGGTGACGCCGTAGGCCCCCAGCTCGGCCAGGCGATGCACGCTCTCGACGGGATCAAGGGGCGCCCGAGCGGCGTCCCCGAACGGATCGCGCGCCTGCCAGCCGACCGTCCACAGACCGAACGTGAATCGATCGTCAGGGGTTGGCTCGTACATGGTTCGATGCTCCCCTGGCGATCAGTTGTTCACAAGCACTTGTTCACAAGCCCGAGGGATCGCGCCCCACGCTGATCTCCTCCGCGATCTTGCGGATCTCCGCCACCTCGAGGCCGGGAGCCTTGGGCAGGTGGCGCAGCAACGCGTCCATCACCACGGGCACCGGCTGGCCGGCGAACCGGCCCGCAATCCCGTGAACCGCCCTGAACAGCGCCTCTTCGGTGTCGTGCATCGGCCTCTCCTCGGTCGGGTACCCGGAGAACGCTACGGCCTCGGCACGACAGTTTGCGCGCTAACCCTCCAGCGTGTTCCTGACCGCCGAGCAAATCTCGGCCAACCGCCGCACCTGCTCCGGTGTGAGGACGTCGAACAGGCTCCGCCGTACCTCCTCGACGTGCCCGGGGGCGGCGGCGGCCAGCGCGGCGTACCCCTCGCCGGTGAGCACGGCGAAATTGCTGCGGCGGTCGGAGGGGCAGGGCTCGCGGCGTACCCATCCGCGCTCCTCCAGGCGGTTCACGGCGTGCGAGAGGCGGCTCTGGGAGCTCTGGGCCCGGGCGGCCAGCTCGTTCATCCGCATCGCGCGTCCGGGCGCCTCGGAGAGGGCCACCAGGATCATGTAGTACGCGTGGGGCATGCCCGCGTCCCGCTGCAGCTGGCGGTCGAGCGCCTCGTTGATGAGCTGGGTCGCGGCCAGGAAGCTCCGCCAGGCGTGCTGTTCGTCCTCATCCAGCCATCGGGTCACTCTCCCAATTTAGTTGAACTCTCATATACTTAGTGCCGAGAGACAGTCGAGAGGGGCGAACCATGCCGGTCCAGAGGCTCAATCACGCGGTTCTTTACGTCCGCGACGTGGAGCGCAGTGTCGCCTTCTACCGGGAGGCCCTGGGCTTCGAGGTGGTCATGGGCATGCGCGGCGCCGCCTTCCTGCAGGCCCCGGGCTCGACCAACGACCACGACCTGGGCCTGTTCCAGATCGGCCCGGACGCGGCCCCGTCCCCGGCCGGCCGCACGTCCGTCGGCCTCTACCACCTGGCGTGGGAGGTCGACACCCTCGACGAGCTGGAGCGCGTGCAGGCCAAGCTGACCGAGCTGGGCGCGCTGGTCGGCGCCTCCGACCACAGCACGACCAAGGCGCTGTACGCGCGTGACCCGGACGGGCTGGAGTTCGAGGTTTCGTGGCTGGTGCCGGCCTCGCTGCTCACCGACGAGATCCTCGCCGGCCGCAGCAGCATCCGTCCCCTCGACCTGAACGCCGACAAGCAGCGGTACGGCGCACAGACCCGAGGCGGCGTGGGCGTGTCCATCCCCGCCTGAAGTACCGTGGTCTTATCGACCCCTCCCGCCACGGAGGACTCCACGGCTGACTTCCACGGAGAACGGTCATGCCAAGCGACCCTGACCACGTGCTCGACGCCATCGACGGCGTCGTCGACGAGTGGGAGACACTGAGCGCGGACGCCATGCGCTGGGCGCCTCCCGAAAGCAAGAGTCCCGATTTCATGACCGAGATGACCGAGATCTTCGGTCCGCTCGTCAACGCGTTCTCGCAGGCGCTGCGCCCGGTTAGCGACGCCTTCGACCGCGTAATGTCCTCGATGGAGGAACGCGACGACCACCGCGACTGACCCGCCTCTTCCACCCGTCCCCACGCCTTCCTTCGAGGGAGCGGCGGTGGGGCCCACGCGCTCCCGCTCGGGCGTGCGCCCGAGCAGGACGCCGCCGCTCAAGCGGGGGCGCGGGATCGTGGGCCCGCCAGGCGGCGGGTCACTCAACCCGCCGAGGACCTAGGTGGTGCGGCGGCGGGGGGTCCGGCGGGGGTAGGCCTTGGCCGTCTCCGCCAGCCGCGCGGCGTGCTCGGCCTGCTTGCGCCAGTGCCCGTAGGCGTCACCCCGCTGGGCCAGCCGGTCGAGCTCGCTCATCGTCGCCAGCGGGATGAACGCGGGCTCGGCATCGCGCCACGGCGTGCCGGGCAGCGGCATGAACGTGTGGGTGTGGATGCGGGCCCCCAGGTCGGCCAGGTCGCCGGCGAGCTCCAGCGACAGCGCCTGGTCCGCCTCCGACTCCCCGGGCATGCCGAAGATGAAGTCGACGTTCGGCCGGAACCCGTGCTCGACCGCGATCCGCACGGCATCGCGTACGGGTGAGGTGTCGTGGCCCCGCCCCGAGGCCGCCAGCACCCGGTCGGACCCCGACTGGGCACCGATGATCAGGTTGTCGTTGGCCACGTAACGCTTGAGCAGCCGCATGGCCTCGGGCGTGACGTGCTCCGGCCGCACCTCGGAGGGGAAGCTGCCGAAGAAGACCCGCCCGTGCGGCGGCAGCTCCTCCTTGACCCCGGCCAGCAGCTCCTCCACCGCGTCCAGGTCGGGATCGGGCCCGGGGGAGCCGTAGGAGAGCGAGGTCGGCGTGATGAACCGCACGTCGCGCAGCCCTCTGGCCACCATGCCGCGCACGTGCTCGCGCACGCCGGCGACCGAGCGGTGCCGGAACTGGCCGCCGAACATGAACGGCGTCTGGCAGAAGCGGCACGTGTAGCGGCAGCCACGGGTGATCTCGATCGGCCCGTTCCTGCCCACGAACGAGGGGAACGCGTCGAGCGGGAGCTGCGGCGCCGGCCGGGTGCGCAGCGCGACGCCGTCGGCGTCCTTGATCGCCAGACCGGGGACCGAGGCCGGCGGCTCGTCCCCCTGCAGCGCCCGGACGAGGGAGATGATCGTGGACTCGCCCTCACCGATGCCCGCCAGGTCCCAGCCGGCGTCGATGACCTGCTGCGGCTCGGCGGTGGCGTGCACGCCGCCCGCGATGTGCAGCCCGCGCCCGCCGCTCAGCGACCTCACCGTGGCCAGCTCGGCGGCCATGGCCTCGGCGTCGGGCGAGTAGAACGACCAGAGCACCAGCACCCGGTCGGCGTCACTGGCCAGGATGTGCTCGGCGGTCTCCTCCGGGGTGGTGCCGAGCCGCAGCTCGTGCTCGACCCCGGCGGTCTCCAAGGCGGCGAGCAGCGCGTGCACGCCGTACGTCACCGCCTTGCGATATCGGACCACCACGCTCACTGCCAGTGCCACGTCCGGCAGCGTAGCTCAGCCTTCCGACAGCCGCATCGTGCGCAGCGGGCCCGTGAGCTTGGCCAGCTCGGCGAGCATGGCGTCGGCGCCGGCGTCCATCGCGTCGTTGTGGCGCAACGTGCCGTCCTCGCCCAGCAGCTCCCACACGAACGGGATGTGCACCGCCTCCAGCACCGGGACCATCTTCAGCGTGCTGACCACCTGGCGCAGGCCGTTGGCGGCGCGGGTGCCGCCGGAGACCCCGCCGTAGCTGACGAACCCGGCCGGCTTGTGCTGCCACTCGTAGTGCAGGAAGTCCAGGGCGTTCTTGAGCACGCCGGAGAAGCTGTGGTTGTACTCGGGCGTCACGAACACGTACGCGTCCGCCCGGTCCACGAGCGCGCTCCACTCCTTGGTGTGCGCGTTCACGTACTGCTTCTGCCTGGGGTGGTGGGGCTCGTCGAGGAACGGCAGGTTCACCTCCGCCAGGTCGACCAGCTCCACCTCGTACGCGCCCGAGTCCACGGCCCGGCCGTGGAACCAGTCGGCGACCGCGCGCCCGGTGCGACCCTGGCGGGTGCTTCCGACGATGACCTGCAGAACGGGCTTGTCCATGACTGCTCCTAGAGATCTCGTGAGTAGAGCAACTCAACTTTATTGAGTAGCTCAATATTTCTTATCACACGCTAGGATGTCCTCATGAGCCTGGACCAGGTGTGCACCCGCTTCCACACCGCCTTGGAGCTGATCGGCGCCCGCTGGTCAGGCGCCGTGATCCAGATGATCTTCACGGGCGCTCACCGCTACGCCGACCTCAAGTCGGCCATCCCCGGCATCAACGACACGATGCTGGCCAGGCGCCTGCGCGAGCTGGAGTCCGCCGGTCTCATCGAGCGGCGGGTGCTGCCCACGTCGCCGGTGCGCGTCGAATACCACCTGACCGAGATGGGCAAGGAGCTGCGCCCGGTGCTGGACGAGCTGATGGCCTGGTCGCACAAGTGGATCCCGCTGCCCGACGCCGAGTCCGCCTGATTCGACAGCGCTGTTACATTGGTCTCCGTGATCGGACTGGGGACTTTGATGCGTCACGTCCACGAGCTGATGGACGGCGCCGTCGCCGGCGTCTACACCGAGCACGGCCTGCCCGAATACCGGCCCCGCTTCTCCCCCGTCGTGCGGACGCTGGTCGAGGAGGGGCCGATGGCCATCCGCGACCTGGCCAGGGCGATCGGCGTGACCCACTCGGCGGCCAGCCAGACCGTGGTCCAGATGCGCTCCGCCGGATTCGTCACGCTGGAGAAGGGCGCCGACGCCCGCCACCGCATCGTGCACCTCACCGACCGGGCCCGCGCCGCGCTCCCCCTGGTCGAGGCCGAGTGGGCGGCCACCGAGCGGGCCGTGGCGGAGCTGGACGCCGAGCTGCCGGTGCCGCTGGAGCAGGTGATGACGGCCGCGCTGCGCGCGCTGGAGCGCCGTGATTTCCGCGAGCGCATCGGGGACATCTCCGTCTAGAATCGCTCACATGACCTGGCGACATTGATCCATAACCAGGGGCCGGCGCGGGACGCGCGGGCCTCCGGGGCGACCACAGCCCCCGGAGTCCCTACTCGTCCCCCTGGAAGGCCTCATGCTCGTCGCATCGCTGTACGTCTACGCGTTCCTCAGCGAATTCATCCTGATCTACCCGGTCTACACCCTGCTGTTCGCCGACACCGGGATGTCCGTCGCCCAGACGTCCTCCCTGTTCGTCATCTGGTCCCTCACGGGAATGGTGCTGGAGGTGCCCTCCGGCGCCTGGGCCGACACCGTGTCCCGGCGGCTGCTGCTGTGCCTCGGCCCGCTGCTGGCCGGGCTGGGCTTCGCCCTGTGGGTGCTCTTTCCCTCTTACTGGGCGTTCGCGGCCGGGTTCGTGCTGTGGGGCGCGGCGGAGGCGCTCGGCTCGGGCTCGTACGAGGCCCTGGCGTACGAGGAGCTGGAGCGGCGCGGCCAGGCGGGCCGGTACGCGGGCGTCATGGGCCGGGCCACCTCGCTCGGCCTGGCCGGCGCCGCGTCGGCGATCGGCGTGGCCGTACCCGTCTTCGGGGCCGGCGGCTACCCCGCCGTGGGCGTGGCCAGCGTGCTCGCCTGCGTCCTCTGCGCGGCCACGGCCCTGACGCTCCCCGAGCACAGGTCCCGCGGCGACGCCGGTGACCGGCGTTACCTGGCGGTGCTGATGGAGGGCGTCACCCTGGCCCGCGCGGATCGGGGCGTGCTGCGCGCGGTCCTGCTGGTGTCGTTCGTGACGGCGATCTGGGGGGCGCTGGAGGAGTACGTGCCGTTCCTCGGAACCGAGACGGGCGTGCCCAAGGCCGCCATCCCGCTGGTCGTCCTCCTGGTCTGGGTCGGCGCCACGGCGGGCGGCCTGCTGGCGGGGCCCGCCGAGCGCATGCCGGTCCGCGCGTACGCCCTGATGCTCGCGCTGGCCGCGCTGGCCATGGCCGCGGGGGCGATGGGCGGGCACCCGGCCGGGTTCGTGCTGATCGCCCTGGCCTTCGGGGCGTTCCAGCTGGCCGGGGTGCTGGCCGACGTACGCCTCCAGGAGCGGATCACGGGGCCGGCGCGGGCCACCGTGACCTCGGTCGCCGGTCTGGGCACGAACGTGGTGACGCTCGGCGTCTACGCCGCGTACGGGGCGGCTTCGCCGTACGCGTCGCACGGGGTGACGTTCGCGCTCCTGACGCTCCCGTACGTGCTCGTCGCCCTCCTGACGGCTCGGTCGCGGGTGCCCGCGGGTCAGTAGCGGGACGGGATCCGCCTGGGCAGCGGTGGCGGCGGCGGGTCCGCCGGAGCCTCCTCCTCGGGTGGCTGCGGCGGCTCCGCCCGTACGGCGGCCCGCCAGCGGGAGGGGAAGGCCGAGGCGGCCAGCAGCACGCATCCCGCGACCAGGGCCCAGGTCTCGGCCAGCTCCGCGTACGCCCGCGCGTACCCGGCCGGCATCAGGGCGGGCGCCACCACCCCCGGCACCCGCGCCAGCGCCGCCGCGGCCAGCCCCGCGAGGACCAGGCCCGGCACCAGCGACGCGATCGGCGAGATCCGCGACCCCGCCAGCAGGCCGGCGACGACCATGGTGGCCGCGAGCACGCCCACGGCGACCCATCCGCCGCCCAGGCTCGCATAGTAGAGAAATCCCGCCGCGATCAGCGGCGTGGCCAGCAATCCCGTGCCGGCGCCGAGCAAATGACGAACACCATTGCGCACAGAGAACACCTCCAGCAACGGGACCTTACCTACCTATCTGGGCCTTCGCCTTAAAGGCGGCAAATTCCATATTCAGGGCCATGGCCAAAAAGCCCCCATAACACCGAAATAGAGCCTGTTTGGTATCTAAGCAGGACTCGAAGCAACCGTTAGCTTGACAGCACCCCCACCCGAGGAGTGCACATGTTGAGTAAACGCTGTGCGCTGACAGGCGCGATCATCCTCGCCGCCTGCCTGGCCACCCCCCTCAGCCCAGCAGCAGCTGACCCGGCACCTCAATCCGCCTCCCCCGCACCACCCGCGATGATCGACGCGCTCGAACGCGACCTCGGCCTCTCCGAGGCACAGGTCGTCGCCCGCCTGGCGAACGAGGAGCGCGCCATGGCCGTCGAGTCGAACCTGACCACCGCACTGGGCGGTTCGTACGGCGGCGCCTGGCTGAACGCCGACGCCTCCAAGCTCATGGTCGCCACCACGGACCCGGCGACCGCCCCCACCATCGAGGCGCAGGGCGCGCAGCCCGTCGTCGTAGCGCGCTCGCTGGCCCAGCTCAACGGCGTCATGACGCAGCTCGACCAGGCCCCGAGGCGGGCCAAGGCCGCGGCCGCCCTCTGGTACGTCGACGTGACGACCAACACCGTCTCCGTCCAGGCGCCCACCGTCGAGGCCGCCGAGGCCCTCGCCGCCGCCGCGGGCGTGGACAGGAGCGCGGTCACCGTGTCGGCGACGGCCGAGCGGCCGACGACGTTCATCAACATCATCGGCGGCGCGGCGTACTACATCGGCTCCAGCCGCTGCAGCGTCGGCTTCGCCGTCACCCGCGGCACCACCCCCGGCTTCACCACCGCGGGCCACTGCGGCCGGACCGGCTCCAGGACCACCAACCCGACGGGCACCTTCCAGGGCTCGTCCTTCCCGGGCAACGACTACGCCTGGGTCGCCGCTCCCGGCAACACCGCCACCCCGTACGTACGCGGCTCCGGCGGCGCGAACGTGACCGTCCGCGGCTCCACCCAGGCCTCGGTCGGCTCGTCCATCTGCCGCTCCGGTTCGACCACCGGCTGGCGTTGCGGCACCATCCAGCAGCACAACGCCAGCGTCACCTACCCGCAGGGCACGGTCAGCGGCCTGACCAGGACCAGCGCGTGCGCACAGCCCGGCGACTCCGGCGGCTCGTTCATCTCGGGCAGCCAGGCGCAGGGCATGACCTCCGGTGGCTCGGGCAACTGCTCCATCGGCGGCACCACGTACCACCAGCCGGTCAATGAGGCCTTGAGCGTGTACGGGCTCACCCTCCGTACCGGCTGATCCACCTGAAGACGGCGCGGCGTGCCCTTCCCCGGGCGCGCCGCGCTTTCCCTATTTTGGGAGCTGTGCCGATGACTTCTCGGGGGCCGGCCGGTCTGTACATCGACCCGTCAGAAAGAGAAGGGACCTCGCCATGAAGAGACCCGTTCTGGGCAGCCTGCTGCTGTCCAGCACCGACCCCGACCGGCTGCGCTCCTGGTACGTCTCCTCGCTCGACCCGGAGGAGAACACCGACGTCAACGGATACCGGGTGCTCAAGTTCGGGGAGTTCTTCCTGTTCATCGACTCGCGGGCGGACGTGGCCGACAAGAACCCGGAGCCCGGCAGGATGATCCTCAACTTCGACGTGGAGGACGCCCGGGCCGTCACGGCACGCATGGAGCAGGCCGGCGCGCAGTGGCTGGCCGAGCTCGAGGACCGCGACGGCAGCCTGTTCGCCACGGCGATCGACCCGGACGGCAACTACGTCCAGATCATTCAGCTCAGCGAGGAACACCGCAAGGGGATGTAGAGATGCTCGGCACGACCAAGGCGTTCAGCGGATTCTCGGTCAACGACACCGGGGCCGCGAAGAAGTTCTACGGCGAGACCCTGGGGATCCGGGTCACGGAGGAGAACGGGCTCCTGACGCTGCACCTCGGGGGCGGCACGGAGGTGCTGGCCTACCCGAAGGGGGACGGCCACGTACCGGCCACCTTCACGATCCTCAACTTCCCCGTCGAGGACATCGACAAGGCGGTCGACGAGCTGACGGCCCGGGGGGTGCGGTTCGAACGCTATGAGGGCCTCGGCCAGGACGAGCGCGGCGTGGCCCGCGGCGAGGGCCCACCGATCGCCTGGTTCACCGACCCGGCCGGGAACATCCTGTCGGTCCTGCAGCTCTAGGGCGCTCCAGGACCGCGGGGACGTGAGGGAGTGGGCGCACACCACCGCGCTCCTCCCCTACCTCCCCCTGACTTTTACAAGGCCAAGTGCTGGTTCTACCGCGACAACCGGCTCCTCGGTACCCGGACCACCCACACCATCGAACTCTGACGGCTCAGGGGGAGGCGGCCCAGCGCGGGGCCGCCTCCCGCTATTGGATGGCCAGACGGTAGCCATGTTCGCTGGACCGGGGGCAGACGAAGATGTACAGGGATGCGTACCGGCCGAGTTGGAGCGTGGTGGGTTCGAGCGCCTCCCAGCATTCGGGCGTGGCGGATCGGAGGTGGCGATCTTCCAGGGGCCGCCATCGGGGTTCGCTACCGCCGTCCCATTCGCTGCTGTCCAGTTGGAGCAGCGGCTCGGTCTCGGTGCCGCAGACCTCGCAGGGGAGCTCGTACATGTCGGTGAGGTGCCAGGACTCCCAGCCACCGATCTTGCAGCCCGGCGCGATGGACAGCAGGTACTGGTACTCGGCCTCGGTCTCCTCATCCCATTTGTCGAGAGCCGCTTCGAGCTCCTCGGGTAGTTCTTCGGGATAGGGAAATTCAGTGACCCGTTCGAGGTGCAGCACGCAGGGGCGCGGTAGGTAATAGTTCATGCTCAGCTCGGCCGCCGGAGCGTCAGGAGGGCTGGCCGCCGTGTCGTGGGGTCGCATGGGCGGCTCGGCGAGGACGTCGGTGAGGTCCGAGGTGGTACGCCAGACCAGCAGCGGAAAGGGCACGGGATTGCCGTCCACGATGTGATCATTGGGGCACCACAGCACCTGGAGCAGATCCGTGCCCTCGGGAAAGGGGATCTCGGGGATGTCGCGCGCGTAGAACTGGGCGACGCCGACCATGGGTATCGGACTCTCCGGCGTTCGGTCCCGGGGACCTCCCGGGGTCTCCTCGGTGTAGGGGATGTTCACGGAGACTGTCCGGTCGCACACCGGCCACGGCTCCGCGGCCGGCCAGATCAGCGGCCCTCCGATGTGGCTGTCGTGCATGCTCGGGTTCCCCGGTCGCGGATGCAGGCGTACGGCCGTTCTGGCGTACGCGCCCAGTTCGGGGAACAGCTGGGTGACGTCGACCGGCGGGCTGGAGGTGGTGCGGACCATGACCATGGAGCCTAGATCGGCGACACCTCCACAAGAAAGGTCGAATCGCCCCGACCCCGCCCGACGAAACTAGCCTTCGTCCGGTGAGCCAATATTTCCGAATCGGTGACCAGGTCCTCTGGAATCCGTCGAACGGCGTCGCCCGCCTGTTCATGCGATCAGCGGAGGCACTCGCCCCCGAAACGGGACTGCCGACGGGTCTCGGCCCCATGGAGAGCGACGAATGCGAGATCGACCTGACCGCCTTCACCGCCTTCGTCGGGGCCCTCATCGACCGCTACGAGCGTACGAACCACCCGATCCTGCACTCACTCATGGAGGGCTTCATAGCGACGGCCCTGGTGCTCGTGGAGCGCGCCGGAGCCGAACTTCCCCCACCCGGCGCGGACGACGGCAGTCGGCGGGACATACAGGCGAGCAAGGAGTCAACCTGGCCACCAGGCGGCGGCCACGTACGCGACGCCGAGCGATGGGCGGCCCTTTCGGCCCGACACGCTCGGGCGATGCCCCGCTGAGAGGAAGTGCCCCCACATAGCTCAGGTCGCCGACCGAAACTGGCCGAGAGTCATCCAGTTGCCCTCGGGCAAGCGGGTCATCAAGGCAGGGCCGGATCGGGACGATGACGACGACCTGGGCTGGGAGGTACGCGAGGCGGTCGTACTGTTCGACTCCGCCATTCCCGGTGGCGAGCGGGAGCCCGGCAATGGCCTCATCGATCTCATGCCCGACGCATGCTCAACTTCATCAAGTGCGAGAGTCGAGCATCATTGATCAGGTCAGTTTCAGGAGGTGAGCGCTGGGACTGTAATCTATCTTCCAGTCTGCGTATACACCTAGGCTTCCGTCACTAATGCAGCGCAAGCCAATGCTGACCCAGCGCACTTCACCGTCGTTGCGGAAGGCGAACCCGACTGCCACAGCGAACTCCGCGCCCCCACATGGGCAGGCACATTCACCGAGATCGGCCTCATCCACGTAGTCGGCGCTGTCTGCAACATAGGAGGCATCCCCGCATGCGACGCAGACCCGTTGTACACAACCTTCAACGTCATCGGCCATGACGTTGAAGTGCTTTCCAGTGCATCGGGCGCACACTGCCTCACTCACTCGCTGGACGGCGTAGCCACCCGGTTGGTGCTCGCGGAGAAGGTCGGCGAGATCCTCGAAGTTATCACCCCGCCAGAGATGGCCTGACGTATTGATCGCCATGGCAGCTGAGTCTAGGGCCATAGGTTACGGCTCTACAGCGCGTAACTGTTGCAGCGAAGACATGGCCTTCCATGCCTTCTCCATGTGTTCTACGCTGCGTCTACTCGTGGCGAGCCCACGGTCTTTCCGAAGAGCAGAGCACAGAGGAGGGCCGTGAACGTGAAGCCGGTCACCGCAGGGGCTGCTATCAAGAGGGAGAGGCCGTCGAGGGTGCAGGGGGCCAGGTTGCCCAGCCCGCGTTTGAGGTGAGACCACACGATCTCCACCGGGTTGAGTTCGGGCGCGTAGGTCGGTAAGTAGAACACTGTCAGCCACGGGCGCGCGTCGATCAGAGTGCGCATCGCTGCGTCGACGTGGGTGTTGACGTTGTCCCAGAGCAGCACGATCGGCCCGCAGAGTTGCTGGTGGGCGGCATCCAGCAGGCGGGCGTAGTCGGTCTCGGTGAACCCTTTGCGTTCGTTCTTGCGGCGCCGGTAGATCCGCATGCGGTAGATCAGGCGGGTCCGCCGCCCCGGCTTGAGGCAGATCAGCCCGGCCAGGTTGATGCGCCCGGAGCCCTTGCCGGAGACGGTGACGGTCGGGGTGCGTCCACGGCGGGACCAGGTACGGGCCGCAGGTGGCCTCAGCGATTGCCCTGCTTCGTCGGCGAAGCAGAGCCACGCGTCCTGGTCCCGCGCCGTTGTTCCGCCAGCGGCCAGGTTCCTTCACCCAGGTGGCGATCGCCTCTTCGTCACGCTCGATGGCGCGGCGCTGGGGCACCTGCGGGCTCCAGCCCAGCCGATGCAGCAGGTAGGAGATCCCGCGCGGGGTGTAGGAGACGTGGAACAACCTGCCGACCAGCACCGTGACCCGCGCCAGGGTCCACCGCTGATCCTCGCTCCACCCCCACACGGCCGGACCGGCGTCCAAGGCGGCTTCCAACCGCTCCACCTGCGCGACGTTCAGCCGGCACTGCTGCCCGCCAGGCCCCTTCGACACCAGCGCCTCGGCTCCTGCCGTGCGCCAGGCCTGGTGCCAGACATAGGCCGACTTGCGGGAGACCCGCAGACGCTTGGCCACCGCAGGCGGCGACATGCCCGCGGCGAACAGCCCGGCAGCCTCCAAGCGGACTTGTTCACGCTTGGCTCGCGCCGCCGGGGTCAGACCACCACCATCCGGATAACGCATCCCACCGGCATACTCCCGAACCCCGTCGCGAGCACGCAACCACGCCGTGTTACCTCAGACTTTTAATCGCTGTAGGGCCGACTTCATAAGAGACGCACAGAGTGATTGTCACGGATCAGGGGCGGACGGGTCGATGTCCAGACACCGAGCATGAGAGCAATACGCGATCGCGTGCACGACGCCCGCCACACCTCCGCGACGCTCCTCATCGACAGGGTGTGAACAACCGCGTCGTACAGGAGACCCTCGGCCATACCCGAGTGACCACAGAGCGCTGCACCCACGTATCCACACCCTCATGCGGAACGACGGCGAGCGCCGGACCTCCAGCGTTCTGGGGTGACTCGTAGCTCCGTGGCAGCTATGAAGCCCTCAAAGACCAAAGAGGCCCTCTCCCCAACCAAGGGAAGAGGGCCTCCTACCTGCGGAGGATCGGGGATTTGAACCCCGGATGGGCGGTAAACCCAAACCGCATTAGCAGCTCGGGGCGCGGCCGTCCCGATCCGTTCCACCTGGACCAACACAGCCTGGCGGTCCAGGTAGAACGGGCTGGTACGGAGGTGAACTGCAACCCGAACTGCAACCCGTTACGAGTACAGGCAGGCTGCTCACACTAGGGACACCGCTTGGGGACATCACCCGACTCCCGCACCTCGTCTGTGGTTTCCCCTCGTTTCCCGTCCTACCGGTCACACGACAGGCACGTCTGACAGACTCACCAGGTGATCACGGATCCACTTGCCTTCCTTCAGTCTTGGTACGCCTCCTGCTGCGACGACGACTGGGAGCACAGCCACGGCGTGACGATCGACAGCCTGGACAACCCGGGATGGCGTATGAAGATCGACCTTGTTGGTACGCCCCTCGCAGGAACCGCGCTGGACCGCCTGCTGGTGGAGCGGGCCGAGGAAGATTGGCTACACGTCTGGAGCGATGGCACCCACTTCGAAGGAGCGTGCGGTCCTCTCAACCTTGGTGAGATGCTGGAGGCGTTTCGCGGCTTCGCCGACGGCGCTGTCTAGCCTCCCTCCGATGCTCCCCATCGACGTCGCTTCTCCTCAGAAGTGCACTGGAGAACGCAATTCACTCCTGAACCTGCGGCTTAAAGATCCAGTTCAACCGTTCCGGATCGTTCAGTGCAGGCCAGCGGGCATGGGAGGTCCGTTCTGGAACACGGTAAGGATGACGGCCTTCCCGGCGTGATCATGGCAGTAATCCCCAGCGGTGTGCACCCCTCTGCGCCATGCCAGAGCTCCAGGCCTGCTGCGTGAACAATCCGGTGGGCGGTCACCAACTCTACGCCTGTAACTGCCGATGCCCAGGGAACTGCCCCCGTCAAAGGCCGGCGAAGTAGATAAATCTAGCGCGACGCTGTCGACGCCCTTGACTCAAGGGTGCTGGCCGGGGTACTCAAGCGGCGAGGAGGCTGGAAGCAAGCCGGTGATGGTTGTGATGGCATCTTCCCAAGCAGATTCAACGCGAGGAGAGACGGCCCAGTCGTGAGCCAGGAACAGGCAGGTGAACTCTGGCGGGAGTGCTGGCCTGAGGCTGGTGTAGCGCCTGCTTGTCCCTCACTCGAGATGACCCCTTGGCAAACCAGATGGAAGAGAGCCACAGTCGTCCTTGCTTCTGACTAGACTCAGCCGTATCTACCCAACATCGATTGGACTATAAAAGTGAGCCTTACCGAACAAATCGCCGCGAAAGCAAAGGAAATTCATACCGATGGCTACGCGATGTCCATCGGTGAGGTTCTTTCTCTATACCGCGATCAGGATATTGAGATACATCCGGAGTTCCAGCGAATCTTTCGCTGGACAGACGAGCAAAAGTCGCGCCTGATCGAGTCAATCTTGCTTAGCATTCCAATTCCGCCGATCTTCGTCTCACAGCGCGAGGATGGGATCTGGGATGTGATTGACGGAGTTCAGCGGCTATCCACGATATTCCAATTCATTGGCATCTATCGCAATGAGGATGAGGAACTTGCAGAACCTTTGACCTTGAAGGGTACTGAATATCTCCCCGATCTCGACGGTTACCGCTGGGAAGTAGCAGGCCAATCGGGCAAGGTATTCACCGACGCTCTCCGCCGAGATGTAAAGCGCGCCAAACTTGAGTTTCGGATTATCCGGAAAGAATCCGACCGGAACGCTAAGTATGATATGTTTCAACGCCTCAATGCTGGCACCCATCTTTCGCAGCAGGAGGCCCGAAACTGCCTCCTAGTGATGGTTAATCGTGCCATGTACGGCGAGATAACGGAGCTCTCTAAACTCAATGATTTCCAAAAAGTGTGCCTCGTCTCGGAAGCGAAGGAAAACGAGGCATATCATCAAGAGCTTGTGCTTAGATTCTTTTGCCAGTATGACTACAAGGGTAGTAGTTCAGAACTACCAATGGAATATGGGGAGTACGTCACGGACTGGATGCGCGAGGCGGCCGAGATGTACGATAATCCCGCCGGGAACAAAATAAAAACTGATATTTTCCAGCGCACCTTCAAGTTGCTCGCGAAGAGCCTAGCTGATGATACTTTCCGCCCTTGGAACGGGAAGCGTCATTCCGGGCCTTTCTCCATTGCTTCATATGAGTTCGTCACTTCTGGGGTCGGTGCAAATATCGACTATTGGGAGTCGCGTACGAGTACTGAGCTTGCCGATCGAATCCGCGAGATCTGGTCAGCTGCAGAGTTCAAGGGAAACTCGGGTTCCGGCGTAAGCCCTCGCCGACGTGTGCCAAAGCTAGTACTTAACGCTCGGAAGTACTTCACTAAGTAGTGTCATGGCGCCCAGAACTGTTGACGAGATCGAGGATCTTCTAGACTCCTCGTTTGCGTGGCGGCGTGTAGAGCTGCAGGCTCTCGGTGCGGCGATCGCTGATGCTGAACGGAGCTCTCCGAACACTCCCTTAACGAGGGCCCTCGCGCGGAGTGGCGTAGCGTTGTTATACGCACACTGGGAAGGCTTTTTTAAGGATGCATGCCAGGCATACGTCGATTATGTCGCAAAGCGCAGGCTACTCTACTCGGAGTTGAATGATGGTTTCTTGCGCACCGTCATGATGGCTCTCGGGAAGCGCGCGGCTACCGGAGACGAAGCAGGGCTGGCGGTACTCTTCGAGTCGATTCGCGAGCCAGAAAAAAGTCGCGCGCGCATACCTAAAAACACTATTGTCGACACTAAGTCGAACCTGCGCTACGTCGTGCTGGTGGAGATAATGAGGGCGATCGGGTTCCCTTATGATCACTTCGCCACTAAAAATAATCTTATCGATAAGACTCTCTGCGATGGACGCAACTCCATAGCGCATGGTCGTGACTATTTTCCTGCATCGGGATCTTTTGTCGATCTTCACGCTGAGGTGCTGGAGATGATGGAAGACTTGCGAAGTGTAATAATGTCCAATGTGCGTACTGAACAATATAAACGCAGCAGCTCTGGCAAATAGATGCGATGCTGAGACCAGTTTGCTAGTTGGGGTAGCTGCCGTAGGACTGCGTAGGGCCCGATTGGGCATGTTTCGCGGCCAGCCACGTTGCTCGGTGTCTCAGGGTGAGGAACGAACCCTGAGACGTCGATCGCCCCCAACCATGTATAGCCACCAGCCACGATGTGGCGATCGTAAGGGCTGCATTTGTGCGGCGGTGTGGCAACTCTGGCCAGAGCTTTCGGTCGGGACGGCGCGGCAGGCGTGCGGTGCCCGGCCCGGTGTCCCGCCGCCGTCCGGGACCGGCCCCCAGGCCGCACGCCCGGACGGCCGGCGGGCGGAGGGCCGGGGGTGCGGCGGTGCGCCGCGCCGCCGCCTTGATACCTACAAGAACTATTCGGCAGTGCGCCGGCCATACCTAACACCTACCGACTCCACAGTCGGGATCGTGGGCAGATGGGACAAGTGGGGTCCACAACCATGATCCTGGTCCTTGCCCTTCGCGATCAACCCAGAGCCGGAGCGCCCGGAGGGAGGCGTTCACTTACCCGAGGAGGGCCAACGGGCTCTGTATCCTGTGGCTTGCGGTAGGATACGAAATCGGAGTTCTGTCCCGTCTGCTGGTGGGACGAACTCTAGATCGTCTAGTTCGCTTCATCTTGGCACATTCGAATCCTGGACCACAGATCCATGATGAGGGGCGTGCCATGAGTAAGCCGAGGCGGTCGCGACTAGTGCGGCGTTTGGATTCCGCGACAGAGGTCCTAGAGGCTGCAACTCGTCTCGCGGGGGGCACGGCGGGGCTACTTCGACAGCTGGTAAGCCTTGTCGGGTGGCTTGTGCTACTAGGTAGCTCGGTGCAGCTCTTGGTCCATCCCGGAGTGTCACCTCAAGAACTGATCGCCCCGGCAGCAGGAGCGTTTGCGATCATTCAAGGTTACCTCAAGTACCCAGCTCGCTTCATGAGCAAAGCGCGGAAAAATCAAGCGATTAGTGATTCGAGTGATGCACGCTCAGCCTCTCCTCGCCAAACCTCCGAGGCGACGGAACAAGAGCCCTAACGCCAAGCAACTCTTGAGCCGAGTGTACGATACTCAATTGCTGGTGGCCTCTGTCCAATAACTGTTTAAAAGGCGTTTATGGTCGCAGCCAATCACTATCCGGCCTGCACAGCAATCGGGCATTATTGTAGGCCATATCGAGCGTGAGGACGGTTTCTCCTCTATATTGACGATCTTGGCTTGACTTTCTGCTTACGACCAAAGCCAAGTCTGCCTTGCCTGGTTGCACCAAGCATAGAGGAAGAAGCAGTTGGACAGACCCTCGATGAAATTGCGGAACAGCAGTCTTATAGTTTCTGAATACTCTTTTCTGGGTCTCGGCGCGAGCGGCAATTAGTGCCTGTCGCGCTAGATGTCGATTTTCGCGCAGCTCGCCGGGAAACCGTGCTATGTTGTCGTTAATGATGTGGTCAATATCCATGTATAGCTCGCAGCGACGGTCGTATAGAAGAACTGCTGGATCATCGAAATAGTTCGCAAGCTCGGGAAAGCTCTCGAATTTGCTGAGCATTTCATGATCGCTTTCTGCATGGAACCCGCTAAGCCGCCAACGGCGACCGTCTTTCCCTGTATCCTTGCCGACGAAGAGGGCATAGATCTCCTCTTGGTTTGGTGTAACTAGACCGGTGTTGAAGCAAGAATACGGTACATTGCCCGCTCTCCCCACTGCAATCTTCTTTCCTGGCTGGTCGGCATCTTCACTTTCGAGGCGCCCAAAGGTGTGAAGCAGATAATTCTTTAGAACGGGATATGAACTCTGCGGGAGGGGGTTCGCAAGATAATTCCACGGTTCAGTTTCTGCCTTTGATGAAAGGGAATTGAGCCATCTTTCTTCAGGCCCGAGATCGGCGAATCGAAGGAGAGGAGGACGCGAATCCTCACGTTTAATTCGAATCGCACGTACTCGCCCGTCAGATCCAGGTCCGAGATCGTATTGAACTCGCTCGCCCTCTTCGGCAGTAGTCCTTCCTGCACCAGACGAGAGAATATCGCTATGGTGGAAAAAGACATTTTCGCTCTCGTCGTCGGGCCTTATGAAGCCGAAGCCCTTTTGGTGATCAAAGTTCGCAACAACCCCAAATTGGCGACCCGTGCGAGGGCGGACCTTGACGGCCTTTATTTTTCCGGTCTTCTGGTCCTCATAGTCGGCAAATTCTACTGGCTCTCCCCGAAGGAGATACCTATAACCTCCACCCTCAATATCGCTATGATGGACAAATATGTCTTCCCCGTCGTCATCTCGCGCGATAAATCCGAAGCCTTTATCGTTGTTGTAGTACTTAACGATTCCGGTGGCCATTAACCCCTCCCCCTCTCTTCGCCTAACGGCGCATAGACTCGCAATTTCCCCCTGTATCACTCCTGTCACATTTGTCACTACAATCCAGCATTCACCTTAATTATACCTTGATCACTATTTGTGTACAGTCTAGGAAAGGGACTCAGCTCGGTTGACTTCTGGTCGATCGCTCCCAGCCACCTCTGAAGTCAGCCATGCAAGGGCGATTGTGGGACTGCATTTGCGCGGCGGCGAGGCGCTGGGGTCCTGCTGGGTCCGCTCTCTCGTTTTGGCATCGGGTATCCGTGCTGGGCGGCGGCTTCAGCCGCGAACCCTCCGAAGCCGGTCGGCAAGGCTGCGCGCCCGGATGGCGGAGCGGACTGGGGCCGTGGGAAGACGGCGCGCTGCGCCGTTTTCAGCGATGATCAGAGGGAGCATTCACACGCAGAGCTCCGGCACCTTGAAGTTGCTATCTTGGCCTCGATGACTCACGCCTTGATCGTCCTGAGTAATGGGTTCGGTGTGGCGGAGGTTTCCGCCTGATCATCCTGTTCGTTCGCTCGGTGTGCCGTAGTGTGCCGCCCGAGGCGCTCGGATGGGCGGCG